>JAFAER010000253.1 GCA_023423895.1 Pseudomonadota bacterium | reverse complement strand
TCGTCGGCGCGCTCGAGATCGCGCTGGACGAACACCGTGCCGTCGACGCCGCACGCGAGCGTGGAGGCGAGCAGCAGCAGGAGCACCAGGCGGCTCAAGGCTCTTCCCCACCGAGCGCAATGGTGAGGGCTGCGCCCGCGAAGGGTCCGTCGATCCGGACCGGATCCGCGCCGGGTACGCGTGCGACGGCGCGGGGGAACGTCGCGCCCAGCGTGAGCTCGAGCCCCGCTCGGACGCGGCCGAGAGCGAGGGTCGGTCCGAACATCGCGCGGGCCTCGCCGACTGCGCCGGAGATCGACGACCCCAGCGCCGAGATCGCCGAAGGCTCGCCGGTGAAGTCCACGTACGCGGCTCCGCCCGCCACGCCAGCCTCGAATCCAAGCGCGCCCCAGCGGCCGGAGCGCCAGAAGGCTCCCACCGATCCGCTGGCGAGGACGTAACCGACCGAGCCGATGGCGCGTGACGCTGCGCCTCGCTCGTACCCGAGCTCGAGGAAGATGCCGAGGTGCTGACCGAACACCAACGCGGGACGTACGCCGGCGTGGATGCTCGCGGTGGGAGACGACCAGGCGCGCACGCGGGGCCCCGCGACGAGTGCGACGTCGGGCTCGATTGCCGGCGCTCGTATCGCTTCGCGCACGCGGCGCTCGGTCTCGACACGAACCTCGGGCGGTGGCGGCGGAAGGACTCCGGGCGTTCGATCCGGAAGCAGGTACTCCGCCCACGACGTCAGAAAGAGCTGCGCGGCCAACAGCGCGACGGTCCGTTCTCGCTCCTTGACGAGCAGCTCGAGGCCGACGTCGCGCGAGAGCTGCTTGCCGGTGATCGGATCGTCGGCTCGAAGCTGGATGCGACTGCCTTCGCATCGCAGCTCGAGCTCGAGGGGGACCGAACCGTCCCATCGCTCCGCGACCGTGATCAGCTCGAGCGTGAGGATGCGCTCGACCTCGCTGGCGTCGAGACCGGCGCAGCCCTCCGCCGTGACGGCCACGCGCCCTGCCAGCGTCGTTGCGAGAAGGAACGTTGCCCCGAGACCGAACAGCGTCACGAGCCGAGCAGCCCCCGCATGCGTGCGCGGTGCGCGCCGTCCGGATAGCGCGAGAGATATTCGGAGGCGTGACGCCGCGCGCCCGTGACGTCGCCACCGATCGAGCGCGCCGCGGCCGCCTCGGCCAGCGCATCTTCCGCGAGTGGTCCGGAAGGCGCCGCCTTCAGGCATCGCTCGAACGCGCGAGCCGCCGCGAGCTCACGATGACGAGCAAGCTCCACGCGACCGAGCGAGAAGAGCGCCGATGGAACGCTCGCGTCCCGAGGATAAGTCGTCACGAGCGTCTCCAGCGCGCTCGCCGCTTCGTCCGGACGTCCTTGAAGGCGTGCTGCGTCCGCACGCGCTTGCAGCTCCGCGACCGACGGCGACGTCGACGGCGACCGCGACGGCGAAGGACGATCGGACGTGACCGGCGGCGGCACCTGATCGGACGTCGGCGGCGCGGGGGTAGCCGCTGCTTCGTCTCGAACCGGGACGCGCAGCGACTGCCCCTTCGTCAGCTCGTGCGTCCGGGCACCGTCGTCGAGCTCGACGTGCCCCTCCGTCACGGTGACCTCCACGGCGCTAATGGAGAGCGCGAGGATGAACTTCGTCCCGCGAACGCGGACCAAGCTTCCGCCGGCGCGGACCGAGAACTGTCGCGCGGGATCGTGCCGGACCTCGTAGGCGACGGTGCCGCGGCGTTGATGAAGTCGGACGGCTTGCGGCCGCTGCTCCTCGACCTGAACGTCGGCGTCCTGAACGAAGAGCGCGCGCGAGCCATCCGCCAGCTCCATCGTCATCGCGCTCGCCCCGGAGGCGGTCGACGAGGGCGAAGCCGAAGGTACGACCGAGGCCGTGTCCACGCTCGGTGAGCGCTTCGACGCAACGAAGATCCCTGCGACCGCCGCGGCGACCGCCACCGCAGCCATTGCGGGAAGCAGCACAGACCTACGCCGCGGAGGCGGCTCGCGGAGCGCGCGCTGGATCTGCGTCAGGACGCGCTGCTCCCGCACCTCGTCCCAGGGCGCGTCGAGGTGTCGCTTCAGTCGGCTGAGGTCATCGTTGTCCATGCAGCCTCCTTTCGATGAGGGCGTTGGCCTCCGCGATGCGCCGCTTGACGGTCGCGAGCGACGCATCACACAGCACCGCGACGTCCGGCAGCGTCTGCCCCTCGATGACGTGGAGCACCCAAGGAATTCGCAATTTCGGCCCGACGTCGTCGAGCACCTCGTAGAGGGCGTCGACCTTCTCTCTCGCGCGCGGATCGGAGACCCGTGCCGCGAGATCGTTCACCGCGTTCGCCAGCCAGGAGAAGCGACGCCGACGTGCCATGCGTTTGTAGACCCTGCGAACGACGATCCGGGTCAGCCACGGTCGAAACTCGGCGGGATCCTGCAAGGACGAGAGCGCGCGAGATGCGTCCACGAAGGCCTCCTGCACCACGTCATCGAGCTCTTGGTCGCGACCAAGAAGCCGATAGGCGACACCCGCGATGTAACGAGCATGACGCCGGTAAAGCATCGTGAATGCGCGCTCGTCGCCGGTCAGCGCGTTGACCACGAGCGTCGCGTCGCTTGGATTCGCATCCTGCCGCTCCGACACCTGGCCCACCGCGACGACGCTCACCGGCTTCTCCTCCCTCGACCCGATTGCCCTCACCATTCTACTCGCGCCCGAGCGCTTCGAACCGAGTATCTCCGGCGAGTTGCGTGCAACAGAAGGCCGTCCGGCGCCGACCGCTGCTGCCAGATCAAGGAAGCGTCATGGGGCGACGCGACGGACGACGCCCAAGAACGAGAAGCGCAAAGATGGCTGGCGGCGTGGCGCAGAGAGCGGCTCCGTCGAACCTCTCTACCGAGCCTTGGCCGACAACCTTCAGAGCCCCGTCATGGTGGCGACCGGCTCAAAAAAGGATCACGTCGCGTTGATCTGTTCAGAACGTCGCAAAAATCGCGTGCACGAGCGTCGCAGACCATCATCGTTCGTCACTTCACGATCGTCAGCATCTGCACGCTCCGCTGCAACGAACGCGATCACCTTCCACGACGACCGGAGAAAAAGCGTCGTCGAGTCCGCTCGATTCGTCATCGAGCATCCGGCACGAAGAATGCTCACGCGGCGCACATGATGCGAAGCTTTCCAATTTTTGGCGTGCTCGCAGTCGCGTGCACCGTCGAGAGCGTGCCGCCTACGCCAACTTCGGACGGTTCCGAGAGCGAACCAAAAGACGAGGCACCAGTCGCCTGCGTGGCCGAGTCGCTCGCGGTCGCGCGCTCGGACGTGGCGATCGAGCCTCCCCGCGACCATCACGCGACGCTCGTTCGCAAGACCGATAGCGGCGCCTTTCTCTACGTGCTGGGCGGAGGCACCGACGAATTTCGTGCCGTCCACGCCGACATCCAACGCGCCGAGATCCGAAACGACGGCTCGCTCGGTGCGTTCAGCAAGGTCGGAGAGCTGCCTCGAGGTCGCGCAGGCACGGGCGTCGCCGTCGTGCGTGACGTCGTCGTCCTGACCGGCGGCGTGTCGCCCGACGTGAACCCGCCGATCGTCAAGGAGACGATCTACGCACGCATCGGGCAAGACGGCGCCATCGGAGAGTGGAAGATAGGGCCAGACCTTCCGCGCGGTGTCATGCATCCTTCTTCGGTCGCGAGCGGTGACTGGGTCTACGTTTTCGGGGGAACGACAGGCAATTCCGCAACGACGATCTCGGTCCGCGCCAAGCTCGAAGCGGACGGTACGCTCTCCAGCTTCGAACCAACGACGAAGCTCTCACCGGCTCGAAGCCATCAGGCAGCGTTCGTGCACCGTGGCTTCATCTACCTGGCCGGCGGCGTCAGTGAGAGTCCACAGATCAATCCGCCGAGCCGGACCGACGTCGTTCGCGCCGAGATCCACCCGGACGGCTCGCTCGGGGAATGGCTCGGAGCGGGCACCTTGCCCGTCCCGTTGAGCGTGAGCTCCGCCGAGGTCCGCGGATGCTCCGTGTACTTCTTCGGCGGTCTGAGCAACAACAAGAGCTCCAAGCCCTTCACCGACACGGTCCTGCGCGGCACGCTCGCCGAGGACGGATCGGTCGTCGACGTGGTCGTCGAGCGCACGAAGCTCTCGATCGAGCGCGGTCACGTCCACCAGACGCCGAGCTACGGCAACTTCATCTACTCGGTCGCCGGTCGCGGGAACGACGCCTTCTCGTCGCTGGCCACCGTCGACGTGGGGACGTTCTCGGCGCCGTGAATCTCGGGGTTCTCGGGATGAAGACTGCCCGGGATCTCACTTCGCCCGGGCCATAACCTCGGACGGAGAACGGCGTGTCCAGTAGACGTTGCAGGCGTCGACCGTGAACGCTTGCAGCCCACCAGGCTCCGCCACGACCGTCTCCTTCTGGCCGCCGTCCTTCGTCATCCGCATCACGGAATCGGCGGTGGAGTAGTAGACCTCTTTGCCGTCGGTCTGGAGGGTGACGAAGCTGCCCTCTGCCACGATGGTCGGCCCAGGAGCTGAGCTCAGCGGCCGAGCAAAGCTTTTCATCGAGGTATCGCGTCATTAGCGTTCCCGCGAAGGAGGGATGGCCAACGTACGCTCGCGTCGAATGCCTGGCGGACGGCCCTCCTCTACCTTTCCGTGACGAATGTCCTCGGGCCGTAACACGAAGGAAGATGTGCTCGACGTTGCTGGAGATTCCTCCCCACATGCCGGGAGCAGGAGCGGCGCCGGATTCGTGCGTGCTGTCGGCGCCCAGGCGCGAACCGCGGATGCCTCTCCTTCGACCAAAACCGCGCTCCACGACTTTCGCTCGCTCTACGAGCACTACTTCCCGCTCGTCTGGCGATGGGCAACGCGCCTCGGCATCCCCCACAGCGCGCTGGATGACGTCGTTCAGGAGATCTTCCTCGCGATCTTCCAGCACGTCGACGAGTTCGAGGGGCGCTCCTCACTGAAGACATGGATCTTCGGCGTCACGATTGGCGTCACCCGAAACTTCCGAAGGCGTCACACGTCCGGACCGATCGGCGACTCGAGCTCCGAGCTCGACACCCTTCTCGAACGGGCCCCCCATCCCGAAGCGATCGCCCAGCAGACCGAAGCGCTCGCCCTCTTGCAGACCATCCTCGATGGGCTCGACGAAGAGAAGCGCGAAGTCTTCGTTCTCTCCGAGCTCGAAGAGCTGACCATGATCGAAATTTCTCAGATCGTCGGGGTGTCCCCGAACACCGTCACATCGCGACTTCGCCTGGCTCGTCAGGCGGTCCAAGCTGCGTGGGAGCGCGCTGCCGCCCGCGACCGCTGGAGGCTGCGATGAGCAAGCAAGGCGACTTCGACGCCTTCCTCCGCGCGACGAAGGCCCATCGCAAGGCGAGCGCAGAAGATGCTGCGCGAGTGGCGAGCGAAATCGGTCCGCAGATCGATTGGGACCGCCCGCTCCCGAGCGCGATGAACGACGCGCTCGATGCCGACCTGGCAAACGCGGCGGCGAGACCCGCGGCTGGCAAAACCAGCGCGGGCTGGCGTAACTGGAAGGTCGCCCTCGGGGCTGCCTCCGCCGTCATCATCGGTGTCGCGGCCTACAAGACAGGCATGTCGTCGAGCGATCACGGTCAGGGTATGCCAGCGCCGTCCGCCGTCGTGCTGCCGGCGACGACGGCGAACCCGAATCCCGTGATCGAGACGAAGCCGAGCGAACCACCGGCGCCGCCGGTCCTTGTCCTCGCGGACCCGTCACTACTGCCGACCGCACCGAAGGTCGTGCGGGGGGCTCCGCCGTCTTCTGCCCCGGCGAACGGCAGCCTGGACGCCGAGCTCGCGATGCTCGCCGAGACCAGCGCGGCGCTCCGCAAGCGCGATCCATCCAAGGCGCTCGCGCTCGTGGCCGAGCATGGTGTCCGGTTCCCGAACGGCGTCCTTGGCCCAGAGTTCACCGCGCAGCGGATCCTCGCGCTCTCTGCGCTCGGTCGAAAGAGCGAGGCGTGCAGCGAAGCGACGAAGTTCATCGCAGCGAACGAGAGCTCTCCACTTCTTCCTCAGGTGCGGGCGGCATGCGTCGGCATCCATCCATGATTCGCCGTACGTCGAATCGCATATCCGTAGTCGTCCTCGCGACGGTCAGCGTCCTCGCCGCGCTGGCCGCTGCGAGCTGCGCCGACTCCGACGTGCTCATCGCCCGCGAGTTTGCGGTCGAAGCAGGGGCGACGAACAACTCGTTCGAGCTCCCCCCGGATGCCGGCGAGGCCGCTGCGGTGGAGCCAACGCTCATGTGCATCGGCACCGAGTGTCCAGCGCCGTTCGCGACGTGCCCGCCGCGACAGGGGGGCATCCAGGCCCCCGCTCCCGTCTACAAGTGTCAGAACGACCTGATGACGGACAACGACAATTGTGGGGAGTGCGGGCACGCCTGTCCGAGCATCCCGCAGTTGAACGTGCTGTCGACGTGCGTCGGCGGCAAATGCGTTCCCTTGTGCTGGAGCAAGTCCGTCCGCGACTGCAACTCGATCATCGAGGACGGCTGCGAAGCCCATGTCGGCAGCGATCGGAACAATTGTGGGCAATGCGGAAACAAGTGCGCCGACGGCGAGCAATGCATCGACGGCAACTGCGGCTGTCCTCCCGGGAGGATTCAATGTGGCTCCCAGTGCGTCAATCCCAAGTCCGATGACTCCAACTGCGGGCAGTGCAACAACGTCTGCTCTCCGCCCGACGGCGCCGCTCCGCCGGACAACATGCAATACGGCTGCGGTGACGGCCAGTGCGGGAAGCTTCGTTGCATCCAGGACAACCGAGTCCGCTGGGAGAACTGCGACGGTCTGCTCGACAACGGTTGTGAGATCGATCTCTTCACCCTCGACCCGAAGAACTGCGGCGCGTGCGGGGTGAAGTGTTCTCCGGAGGAGACCTGCCGGCGCTTCTCCGACGGCCATATCGCTTGTGGCTGCAAGTCGAACGAGACGATGTGCGGGGCGGAGAGCAATCCGACCTGCGTCGACATCGCGACGAACGTCGAACATTGCGGAGCCTGCAATCACGCCTGCCCGTTTGCTCTCCTCTTGGGCAAGCCCCACCAGTTCGCCACGTGCGAGGACGGGCTCTGCGGACTCATCTGCGAGCCAGGCTGGGGCGATTGCAACGGCAACAGCGCCGATGGCTGTGAAACGAACCTCATGGTGCATGGGGGCAACTGCGGGGCCTGCGGCCACTCCTGCGATACCGCAGCGGGGCAGCCTTGCATCAACGGCGCCTGCCTCATGGTCGGCTGCAATTCGGTGCAGAATTGATTCGCCGTGCGTTGCCCGCGGGCGGGTTGATCCTTCTGGTGGCGAGCTGCGCGGACACCGACAGCGCCGACGCGACCGCCCCCGACGCGCAGGTCGCGGTTCCCGCGCCCGATGCCGGGAGCACACCGGATGCCGACGTCGATGATTGTGTCGGCGATGGCGGCGACTGGCGGTGCACGACGCAGTCGCGAAGCTGTGAGGAGTCCGACTTCTGCTCGGTCAGCGCGCCGATTGGCGGGCGTTCGCTCCTCGCAGTGTGGGGCAGCACGAAGAACGACGTTTGGGCGGCAGGGACAGGCGGAACGATCGTGCACTTCGACGGCACGAAGTGGGATGCCGTCGAGTCACCGACGAAGCAGCCGATCTTCGCGCTCTGGGGAAGTAGCGCCAGCGACGTGTGGCTCGCGAGCTCGCGGGCGGCGGTCTTCCGGGGGGGTGCGTTCCAAGCCGGCTCGACCGCCTCGACGTGGACCACGCTCCCGGAGCTGACGCCGGTTCGCAATCCTTGGTCGCCCAAGGAATCGATGATGCTCGCGCTGTGGGGCTCGGAGAAAGACGACGTCTGGATCGGCGGCGAGCCGTACCAGATCGACGAGTGGGGCGCCTTCGCCAGCCAATGGCGAACGCGCCTGCCGACGGAAGAGGACAGCTCACCGTGGACCGCCACGAAGATCGGGGGCGGTACGGAGGCGACGACACCGCCCATTCGCGGGATCTGGGGCAGCAGCAAGAACGACGTCTGGGCGGTCGGTGGTGGCGACGGCCTCTACTACAGCAACGTCAGCACACGCGGTAAGACGTATCACTCGACGTCGGTTGACGGGAGCGGGCTGCCGGTCTGGACCGAGGTCGACTCGCAGTCGGTTGCACTCCTCTTCGCGGTGTGGGGCTCCGCGCCCGGCGATGTCTGGGCGGTCGGCAACGAAGGAACGATTCGTCACTGGGTCACGGGCGCCAAACGTTGGGAGATCGTCCCATCGCCCACGACCGAGAACCTCCGCGCGATCTGGGGCTCGGGACCGAACGACATCTGGGTCGTCGGCGAATACGCGACGATCCTGCACTACGACGGCAAGAGCTGGGAGCTCGCGACGAGCGCGCTCGCCGTCGGAGCGAAACCGAACCTCAACGGAGTTTGGGGGTCCGGAGCCGACGACGTCTGGGCTGTCGGCAAGGGCATCACGCTCCATTTCACCGGCAGGAAGCCGACGAGGGCACCTTGAACACGCTTCGTCCGACCATCTTCGCCGCCGCCATGCTCGCGGTCGTGGTGGCGTGCGATCACGACGAGCTCCTCGAAGACGCGACGCCGGCGCCGGCGCCGGATGGGGCGGATGGCGGGGCGCCGCCCCCCGACGTCGATGCCGCGCTCGCGGACGCAAAGACGGGAGGCGACGCGACCAACGACGAGCCGTCCAACTGCTCTCATGACGGCTTCTGTTGGACCAAGCTCCCCGCCGGCCAAACGCTCCGCGGAGTCTGGAGCGACGCCGAGAGCAGCGCCTGGGCGGTCTCGGCCCAAGGCAACGTCCTCCGCTGGGACGGCACCAGCTGGACGATCGCGTGGACCGCGCCCGGCGCGCTCTTCACGATCTGGGGGAGCAGCAGCACCGATCTCTGGGTCGGCGGCGAGAAAGGGCTCTTTCACGGCCAGGGATCGACACCAGGCACGATCACGTGGACGCCCACGACCTTCGATGCCTCGATCGCCGCCTCGATTCCTGTGCTCGACATCGCTGGAAGCGGACCGAACGACGTCTGGGCGATCGGCAGCGCCTTCGACTTCTCGACCTCTCCCTCGCAGCAGAGGAGCGTCGTTCGCCACTACACGGGTGGGGATGCGAGCTCCGAGGATGCGTGGCCGGTCGATCCGATCTCGTATCGCCCCGGCCTCTTCCGCAAGATCCTCGTGCGCCCGAACGGCGACGCCTGGATCTGCGGCGACCGGGATGGGCAATATCCGACGCCGCCCGCATACGTGCTCCGCCGCGAGAGCGTCGAAGGCGGGGGGATGACCTGGACGGAACAGACGATCCCGTTCGACAACAACGACCTCTTCACGCGCGTCGACGGGGCGGGCTTCGTCGGCAACGACCTTCGCGTCGTAGGTTGGCGAGGCGTGCGCTCTCGCGTCACGTCGATGCTCGTCGGCTCGGTCTCCGGTCCCACGGGTGAGACGTGGACGGAGGACGCATCGCTCGTGACGGTCTACTCGCACTTCGCGATCTGGGGCCGGGCGGCGAACGACATCTATCTCGCGGGCTCGTTCGGTCGCTTCCGCCACTTCGACGGGACGGCGTGGAGCCTCGTCCGGATCTCGATCGACGGACTTCCCGTCACGAACGACTTTCGCGCGATGGCGATCAATCCGGAGAACGAGCTCTGGGTCGTCGGCAACGACATCGCACTGCACAAGAAGCTCGTTCCATGACGCGTCCTCGGATCGACCGCCCTGGCAAACGCATGAACCACGCTCGAAGCTTCCTCCTCTTCGCCTGCGGGGGTCCGCTCGCGCTCGGCCTTGCGGCCGCGTGCAGCGATGATCCTGCGCGCGGCGAATTCGAGCCTTCCCCCGACGCGAGCGCGCCCGTGCCCACGGCCAATCTACCCGATGCCGCGGCTCCAACCGACGCAGCGACGCCGAGTGAACCGTTCGACGGTTCCGCAGAGCCCGTCGTCTGTGCGGTCACGCCCTGCGCTGTCGAGCTCGTCGCGGGGGCGAATCATTTCTGCGCGCGTCTCTCGGACGGCTCGGTGCAATGTTGGGGCGACGATACGAATGGCGCTCTCGGTGGCGGCGAGAGCACCCCGGCGCTCGGCGATGACGGCGGTGCCGCGACGGGTCCCGTCGAGGTCGTCGAGCTCACGAACGCCGTCCAGCTCACGGCCGCCGGACATTCCACCTGCGCGCTCCTCGCGAGCGGCGTCGCGCGCTGCTGGGGAAGCAACGCGAAGGGCCAGCTCGGGCTTCGGACGGAAGAGCCGTTCTCCGACGAGGCGGCGCACTCGACTCCAGCAGACGTGGTGATCGCTCCGCTCGCGCGGATCGATCTCGGGCTCGGCAGCACGTGCGGCGTCGCAGACGCGGGGGACGTGCACTGCTGGGGCGACAACAGCAAGGGCCAGCTCACACGCACGGAGGTTGCCTCGAGCTCGGGGCCGGTCCTCGCGGACCTCGACGGACCTCGAGTCGTTCGCACCGGAGCGAGCACCGAGACCGGCTACGCGCTCCTCGAGAACGGCCGGCTCTTCACCTGGGGCCGCACCGCAGCGCGCCCCTCTTCGATCGATGTCGATCCCTCGCCGGCGATGGTGCCGGCGCTCGCCAACGTGAACGACTTCGCCGTCGGCCCTGCCCATGCGTGCGCCGCGGAGAATGGTGAGCTCTTTTGCTGGGGCGCACGTGATGCTCCGCTTTGCACCGGGCTCCCCGATGCGGAGCTCGAACCGCGCCGGGCCCCCGTTTACGGGGCGGGCCATGTGCAACAGGTCTCGGTCAGCAAGAACACGACCTGCGTGCGACTCACGAGCGGCGAGGTGCAATGTTGCGGGAAGGACGATCTGGGACAGCTCGGCATCGGCGACGCGGGCATCCGCGAGCTCGCTCTTCGTCCGGCGAGTGGCGTCGCTCATGCCGTTCACGTCGCAACGGCGGACGAGGCGACCTGCGCGCTCCTTCGTGACGGCGTGGTCACGTGCTGGGGCGGCAATGCCCACGGAGAGCTGGGGGGCGCGACGCGCGATGCGCTCGCCCACTCCATCCCGAGCAAGGTGGTTTTCCGATGAAACGATTCCAGCGGCTCGGAATCGGAGCGGCGCTGTTGGTGCTGGGCGTAGGGTGCACCTTGTCGGGGGCGGCCTGCTCCTCGCGTGAGTCAACGTTCGGCGATGGCGAGCGCCCGCTCGTCTCGGACGACGGCGGCCCGGTACTGCCGCCCTGCGCCGAGGTCTATTGTTCGCGTGACTTGAAGAAGGTCCTCGGCCGCTGCGATGGCAAGACCGAGACGATCCTGGCGGAGTGCGGCGAGGACCAGGGGTGCGGTGGCGGTGCCTGCGTCGATCCATGTCGGAGCGCCGCGCTCTCGAAGGGCTCGACGGGCTGCTCGTTCTGGACCTTGCCGGCAGAGGACGACGCGATCGGTCGCGGCTCGTGTTTCGCCACGATGGTGACGAACACGTGGGAGCGCCCCGTCACTCTCGGCGCGACGTTCGACGGCCAGCCGCTCGCGCTCGGCGAGTCGGTCTACACCGCCGAGACCGCCAGTGACGGCACCATCCAGTATGCGCCCCTCGTCGGACCGCTACCGGTCGGGCAGGTCGCGATCGTCTTCCTCTCCCAAGCCCCAAGAGCAGGGCAGAGCGCGGACGAGTTCACCGAGTGTCCGGCTGGCGTGAAGCCAGCGTTCGCGGGCGATCCGCTACAGCACTCGACCGGGATCACGCGCGCGTTTCACATCACGACCGATGCGCCAGTCAGCGCCTACTCCATCTTCCCCTATGGCGGCGCGTCGTCGTTTTATCCCTCCGCCACGCTCCTTCTCCCCGTCTCCGCGTGGGGAACGAACTACCTGGCGGTGAACCCGGGCCACGTCATTCGCTCCGGCGGGCAATCGGTTTCCGCCCCCAATCCCAAGTCGACGCTGCAGATCATCGCCGACGAAGACGACACGGAGATCCGCATCCTTCCGCGGATCGACATCGATGAAGGCGGCGGCGCGATGGGTGCTGCCGCTGGCTCGGTGCAATCCTGGACATTGGCCAAAGGGCAGGTTCTCCAGATCGCTCAGCTCGGCGATCTCACTGGCAGTCCGATCGAATCGAACAAGCCCGTTGGTCTCTTCGGCGGTGCCGAATGCTCCTTCGTTCCATCGAGCTACACCGCTTGTGACATCCTCCGGCAGCAGATCTCGCCCCTGGCCCAGTGGGGAAGCACGTATGCGCTGGTGCCGTTCAAGCCTCGAATCGAAGCTGCGGGCGGGATCTCTGCACGCGAGCTGGTCCCGTGGCGCCTCGTCGGAGCCGTCGACGGGACCCATCTCACGTACGATCCGGTCACCCCCGCGGGCGCTCCGGAATGGCTCTCAGCCGGTGAAGTCGTCAACTTCATGACCGACGCGCTCGTCGTCGTGAAGAGTCAGGACACGGCCCATCCGTTTTACGCCGGCGTCTTCATGACCGGCGCGCTCTTCAATGGAACGCTCACCTCGGGCGTCGGTACGCAGGTCACGGGCGAGACGCTCGGAGATCCCGACTTCGTGAACGTGGCTCCTTCCGATCAGTTCCTCGATCATTACGTGTTCTTCGCGGACAACACGTATCCGGACACGAGCATCACGATCGTTCGTAAGAAGACCGAAAATGGCTTCGAGCCCGTGACGCTCGGCTGTGCCGGCGAGGTGAGTGGTTTCCTGCCGCTCGGCTCGACAGGTGAATACGAATTCGCCTGGGTCGAGCTCACGCGATCCTCCTTCCCGCAGAAGTTCCCGGGCGGCACCTGCGGCTACGGTCGGCACGAGGCTCGGAGCGACGGCCCGTTCTCCGTGACCGTCTGGGGAATGGCGCGCTACGCGAGCTACGGCTACGCCGGTGGCGTCGGCAGCCGCCCGATCAATCAGGTCGTCGCGCCCGTGGTTCGCTGATCGCGAGGGCAATTCGCAGACCAACGGCAGCGCGGACGCTCTACACTGAAGGGCGATGCGCTTCCGTGCACGACGACTCGCTGGGTGCAGCGTCGGCGTGCTCGTCTTCGCTACGGAGGCGCGAGCGGCACCGAAGGAGCTGCTCACGATCGAATGGCCGTCGGTCGCCGGATGTCCGTCGCAGAAGACGGTCTCGACCTTGGCCGCACGGGCCATCGCGGACGCAACCGAAGCCGATCGCGTCCTCGCGCGGGCAGACATCACTGCTCCTTCTCTCGTGGGTGAACCATGGCGCGTTCGCATTCGCACCCGGACGATCCGAGGTGCGGGCGAACGCGTGCTCGAGGCGCGCACCTGCGACGAGCTCGGACGGGCGACGGCGCTCCTCGTCGCCCTCGCCGCGCTGCGGACCGATGAGCAGCCTCTCGACAACGAGACGGACGAGATCGTACCGGAGGCGAATCGGTTCGAAGCGCCTCCGCTCTTCATCGAAGCCCCGCAGCGGGGACCGTCGGCCGAGTCTTCGCCGCTCGCAGAGTCGAGCGAGGCGCCCACCTTCCTCGCGAGCGGAGGCCTCTTTGTCGATGGTGGCGCACTTCCCGGCCTCGCCGTCGGCCCGAGCTTTCGTCTGGAGTGGGGCCTCGGGTCTTGGCGTCTTCGAATCGGGTTCTCCGTCGCGCTCGAGCAGGAGCAAGCGTCGCGGGGACTCGGCGCGACGTTCAACCTCTTCGGCGCAAGCATCGACCTCTGTCGAAGTGTGTCCCTCCATCCCATTCGTCCCCATGTCTGCGTCGGAGGCGAGCTCGATCAGGTGAGCGCGACGGGGATCGGCGATCAGCGCTTCGAGTCTCGACGAACGACCGGCCTCGTATTCGGCGGGCTCGGCGCCGAGTGGTCGATCGCAGAGCACCTTCGGGTCGGGCTCGACCTGCGCGCGGGCCCTTCCCTCCGCCGCCCGTCCTACATGGTCGAGCACGCATCCGGCCAACGCCGCGAGCTCCACGAGCAATCCGCAGTCCGTGGTCAGGTGCTGGGGACATTCGGCGTCGCGTTCTGAAGAAAATCGCACGCGCGCCAGCGATTTTTTGGCGAAGCCGGCGCTCGCCCGACACTAGGCCTTCTCGAGCGGGGCCAAGGGCGTGCCCTCGCGCGGAAACGGAGAGCGAGCGGCGATGCGAAAGCTTCATACGGGTGCAGTCCTCCTGGCAGCGGCGGGGCTCGTGATGTTCACGTACGGCTGCAGCGACGAAAGCGACGCGACGACGCTCGTGGATCCCGAGACCGACGCTGGCGACAGCAAAGACGCGGGGAAACGCCCCAGCACTGGTGACGACGAAGATGAGCCGCCGGCATCGACCGACAGCGGAGCGAAAGACGCCGGCAGCAAACCCGATGCGAGCGACGCCGGCGATGCGGGTGATCCAGCGGACGCTGATTCCGGGATCGACGCAGGCCCTCCCAAGGTCGTCGTTCTCCGCGCCGGGGACGGGACGACGCTCGGCGAGCAGGCCGTAGCGGCGTTCCTCGACGAATACGAGCTCGGGACCAATACGCTCACGCGCACGATCGCTCTGCCGACGGCAGCGGAGGGCGACAACCACGCGCTCGTCCTGAGCGCGCCGATGGTCGGGGGCCCGGAGGGGGCGATCTCGCGATCCCCGGACGAGCACGCGATAGCGGTGAGCGGCTACACGTCCTACTACACCGATACGGCAATACCTCCCTTCGTGGTGATGGGGCCGCCGGACATCTCGAGCCGCCCGCGCGTCGTCGCACGCGTCGCGGCCGACGGCGCCGTCACCACCACCACGCTCCTCTCCGACTCGCTTCATGCGACCTACATCACCGGAGCCGCGATCTCCGGCAGCGACGTCTGGCTCTCCGGCACTCCCACCGGGAGCGCCGGCCCGGTGCAACATCTCACGCTCGGCAACAGCCTCAACGGTGGTGCAACGACGGGCGGCAACATCATCTCGCCCGCGGAGCCCCATCTCGCGCTTCGCATCTTCGAGGGACAGCTCTACGCCTCGACGGTCGGGGGGATGATCAAGCAGCTCGGGATGGGACTGCCAACGACGTCCGGACAGAGCGTGACCACGGTGATCGACGGTGCTGACGGCCTCTTCGAGTTCGAGCTCATCGATCTCGACGGACAGCCCGGTGCCGAGCGCCTCTACGTCGCGGTCGATGGCTCCCGTTCGGCGGACGGGGTGAGCGGCGGGGTGCAGCGCTACGTCTACGATGCGCAGGCCACCACCTGGACCCTCGACGCGACGTTCACCGACGGTGTGACGACGGGCGTGCGTGGACTCACGGCTTACAAGGACGGCTCGAACGTCGTCATCGTCACGACCACGACCGAAGGGGACAGGCTCCTTCGCTTCGTGGATACCGGCGCCGGTACTCCGACGTCCGCGATGATCGCGACAGCGCCGAACGGAGCCGCCTTCCGCGGGGTCGCGCTCGCCCCCAAGCCCTGAGTTCTCGTGATCTACCTCCTCCCCCGCCACGCGTCTTCGCTGAGGTCGAGCGCGAGGTAGCGACGCCGGAACGCGTCGAGCCATGGCAGCTCGTCGGCGTGCGCGACGCTCATGAACGTCGCGACGACATCGTCGAGCGTCAGCGCCGCAAACGTGTCGTCGTCGGGCCTCAGTAGATTGCGATAGCTCGCAACGACGCGCCTCCCCTCCTCGTCACCAGGGTGGAGGACGGCGATACTCTTCACGCCCGCGTAGCGCGAGCCGGGCAGGTCGCGAGCCGCGATGGCGAGGAGGTGATTGCGCCACAGCTGGTTGTGCCGGGGCGAAGCCACCTCGCTCCATACCTCGGTGCGGTACGGCGATCGAGGGGAGCGCATCCACCTTCGATAGGACTCGCCGTCGTAGGGCTTTTGCGAGAACGAGTCCGTGAGCTTCGTCTCGATGCCCACCAGCACGAGCGAGCCATCCGGCCGCTCGTATTCGATCATCGCGTCGAAGGCGGTCCGGTCACCGAGGTAATTCGTTGTCGGCGCCGGCGCCCACTCGATCGCGACGCGCCGGACGCGGGCGACATCGTCCCCGAGCAGCGGTCGCAACAGGCGGACCGCACGCTCGGGCTGCCGGACGAGCGCCCCGAAGAGGTTGAAGCACATCGGCTGGCTCGAGAGCATGTTGTGCAGGAGTTGAAAGCGCTCGATGGTGCCTCCGCCCTCGGCGAGCCGCGCCTTCGCGACGGCGAAGATCTCCGGAGTGAGGATGCTCGTCGTCATCGCGACGGACTTCGCACCTCTGCTGGAGCACGCAGTTAGCTCGCTGATCGTGTGGGGCGGTCGGCAGATTCTATGCCTGCGCTATTCGGTCGACGGGAGTGCCCCGCGGCTCGACGTTCATCTTCCCGGCGCGTGGACCCGCATCGGCCAGCTCGGCATCCCCACGCAGGCCCTACGCACCATCACCGTCGCGATAGCGAACGAGCCCGGCGACGAGGATCCAATTGAGGCGTTGACCGTACAAGCCTTCGCACGCGTGACGTGCGAGGCCGAGCGGTTCGGATCTCATGGCTTCGCCCTTCTCTGGCAGCGCCGCCGCGAGGGATGGGCGCTGACCATCGGCGTCGTCGATCCATGGGCCATGCTTGCACGGTCGATAGACCGAGGGTTCCTCGGCTCGGCGAACAACGCAATCACCCGATGGTTCGCCGCCAATCGCTCGAAGCAGCGTAGCGGCCCTGCAAGCCTGTCGATGATCGCCAAGCTTGCCGCAGAACTGTTGGAACCGTTCGTCGAAGTGACCGTCGAAGATGAGGCGAGCTGGCTCGACGTATGGCATGCAATCCGCGACGGGGGGCGCGTCGGTTTGGCGGACTTCTGGGGCGTGCCCGGCGATTCGCACGCGAGGCGTCGTGGCGCCCAGCTTTGATGGCGGAGCGCCAGGGCGAGGTGGGCGTGCCGACCGACTGGCAACATCCCGCCTTTGCCCTTCCGCTAATCAACGAGCTTCTGGGTCGCGTGCCCTTCGCGGCCTCGTTCCCTCTCCCAGCGCTCGTCCGGTTCGGGGCCACGATAGGCTCGTTCGCACGAACGCTCGCCGAAGCTGAGGCTACAGGGGACGACACGATGAACGATCTGCTCGCATGGCATTGCCACGAGCTCCTGCCCGCCATCCGCGCCATCAACATTCGATACCGCTCGGCGGCCGACGTAGACACGCCTCCGCCGTTAGTGTTCGCGAACGTCGCGCGAGCGCGCGAAGGCGTCGAAGCGCTCGAGGCATGGCGTCGGTGGTTCTTGAACGAATTCTTGCCAAGCTCCCCCCTCTCGCAGCTCGCGTTCGCCACCGGCGCGCAGATGTGCGGCGTACTGGACGATCTTTGGGCCTCGCGCAGTACGCCGGAAGAGCGAACGCGCTCGCTCGCGCCCGCGCGCGACGTCATCGTGCGGGTCGTCGACGAGATCGCCCTCGCGCTCTCCGATTGGGTCGGACCTGACAAGGAAGCGGAAACGGCGAAGAACGCGGTGAAGCGCATTCTAGGCGTGAGCTTGCCCGGCAATGTGGAAAGCATCGCGAAAGGAGTCGCCGACATTCGCGAAGGGGAATCTCGATTGGCCATGGATCAAGAACCAGGTGCTGGCTGCACATGCGTCTGGCGAGAAGAGCTTTGGGCTCTTCCTCGCCGCCGACGGGAGCTTCGGCATTCACCGGCTACCGCCTGAGACCGCGATGCTCGGAAGCCAGGACGTTACCCAGAAAGTGGCCGTGGCAATCGACATTGGGGGGGATGGCCAAGGTGCGCTTCATCGAATGGAAGGAACTGAAGGCGAAGGGCATCGGTGCGCTGGACACACCCTAGAGTTCCAAAAACCCGTGGACACGCGCTGCGGCCGGCGGCGAGGCTCGGCCCGCGCTCACACGTCACCCGTTGCGATCTGGCTCGCAATCGTGGATGCGTTCCCATCATCTTCTGCTCGGCCTTGCAGCGCGACGCGCATCAGTCGATCGACTCGTGTTTCCTGCGCGAACGCGCTTCCTGCGAGACGGACTGACCACCGCGGCGCCCGACGCGCTGGCCGGCATCCAATCTAGATACGCTTCCACCATTTCCACGTCCGGGGGCGAGAACTTCAACGCGCGCTCCCACTGGGCGAGCGCCTCCTTCATCATCGGGAGGAGGCCCGACGCATCGTGTCTGGCGGTGGGCGCGCCGCGTCCCGGCGTTTCCACGGGGTTCGTGGGGACGATCGCGGCGAGGAGGACGAGACGACGCCATCCCTCCGAGACGTCGGCTTCCACGTGACGCCGCCCCCGGAGCTCGCCGTGCGCGCACGTTCGGCAGCGTGCGGTGCACTGGCCGACGCGCGTGTCGCCCCAGCAAAGCATCGACAAATGCGCGCTCTTCAGGATGGCGGAGACCTTGCTGAGCGGTCTCCGTCCGCTGCACGCCGCAGCCCCAAGGAGCTCTGAACGATGATGAACGCCCTCCCGGTTTCCTCTACCACCCCTGCGACCCGGTCCTTCCGAGCGGCCGGCCGCTCGCTGCTGCCGGCGTTCATCCTGGCCCTCGGACTCTCGTACCCGCTGGCCGCGAACGCGGCGCCGATCGCGGGCACCACGGGGGGCGGCGATCCGGCGACGCCGTCCAAGCCGCCGGCCCCGACGTATACGTACACGAAGTCGCCCGACGGCTTCTCCTGGAAGGCCGCGCCTCGCATGGAGGGCTGGGCCGCCGCCTCGAAGCCCCAGACCTGGCCGGAGAAGGCGTGGCCCGCCACGCAGGTCTACGACCCCGCGTACGTGAACCCCTCGTCCTTCGTGATCCAGGTCCAGGGCTGCGTGAACAAGGCCGACTTCGACCTGAACATGGCCAACAAGGACGCGCTCAACACGTACAGCTTCACGTTCAACGGCGTCACGCAGACGGGGAAGCGGTGCGTGCGAGATCTCTCCTTCAAGGCGCAGGGGACCTTCCCGGTCACGATGGAGGTCAAAGACGTCAATGGCAAGAAGCTCCTCTCGAAGACGCGTGACGTGCGCGTGCGCGACCTCCTGATCGTGGTGCTCGGCGACTCGATGTCGTCCGGCGAGGGCTCGCCTGACGTGCCGATGACGGCAGGCGCGAAGGCGCGCTGGGTCGACCCCCAGTGCCACCGGTCGCGCTGGGCTCCGGGCGCGCTCGCGGCCAAGGCCATCGAGGACATGGACCCGACGACCTCGGTCACCTTCCTATCGTTCGCCTGCTCGGGCGCGACGATCGACAAGACGTGGCCGCTCGAGGGCAAGACCTTCGACGCCTACGAGAAGGCAGACGGCACGAAGTCGAAGGGCTCCGGCATCCTCGGCTGGTACCTCGGCATCGAGTCGCCCTCCCCGTCGGGCATGAGCTGGGACATGCCGAAGTACCAGGCCGAGAACGGCAAGGGCGTGCCCTCGCAGCTCCAGCAGCTGAAGCACGCTCTGGCCGGTCGCAAGATCGACACGGTGATCATGAGCGCGGGCATCAACGACGCCGGGTTCAGCCGGATGCTCGCCACGTGCATCCTCTTCAAGGAGTGCCCGTCGGAGGTCATCGGCTACAACAACAAGGAGATGCCGCTCTCGAAGCGGTTCGCGGCCGACGCCGCCGCCGTCACGGCGAGCTACGAGCGCCTCGGCAAGGAGCTCGCGCCGCTCACGAAGCGCACCCTCGTGTTCGAGTACCCCAACGCGTTCACGGGTGACGACGGCAAGACCTGCGAGTACACGCTCGCGGACGTCCAGTACCCCTTCGCGATCACCCGGGACGAGTCGAACTGGATCCAGACCGGCGCGGAGCAGGCTCTGCACGGCGCGGTTCGCACCGGCGCCCAGAAGGCGAACTTCGAGTACGTCGGCGGCGTGTGGAACGCCTTCAAGGGACACGGCTACTGCGCGAGCGCGTCGAAGCGCTGGGTCCGTCGCGCCGAGGAGTCCTCCAAGATCCAGGGGCCGAGCGACACGACCGAGACCCAGGGCACGATCCACCCGAACCCGGCCGGCTACACCGAGCTCAGCAAGTTCATCGTGAAGGCCCTGACGGATGCGGGTGAGAACGAGCGCCCGACGACCGTGGCGGACACGTTCAACACCGTCGTCGGCAACGGTCCGCTCAAGCTCGGCGCCGCACAGGGCGTCCTCGCGAACGACACCTCCCCGGTGCTCACGGCGAACCTCAAGGTCGTGAACCACAGCCAGCCCAACGGCGGCAAGGGCAGCAAGGTCCAGATCAACCCGGACGGCTCCCTCGTCTACACGCCCGGCCCGGGCTTCCAGGGCTCCGAGTCCCTCATCTACACCGTCTCGGACGGCCGCAACGAAGCCATCGGCCGGGCCACCTTCACCGTCGTCATGCCCGTCTCCGCCGCCGCGGCGGCCGGCACGCCCCGGGTCGTCCTGAGCCCCGCCACGACCCGCCCGCTCACCCGCCCCTGAGCGACTCCTGATCGTCTCCGCCAGACGCGCGCGCGCAGCATCGAGTCTCGATGCTCCGCGCGTCTGGCTTTTTGTGTGACAACCCGGCCGACGCGTCGCCGGACGGTTGCGTGCGGCGTCCACCGAGCTCCGCTGTTCCTAAAGCAGTCTGACGCTGAGCTGCGCCTCGGGTCGAGCGGAATACGCAGACGGATGAGTGCGAAAAAGCCTTAGCCTGGAAGGCGATCCGATGGACCTTCGGCTGCGCAACCTAGAACGGCTCGATTCGCGCGCCGTGCCGCTCCCTCACGGGACGGAGGTGGTGACGCGCGTGGACCGCATCGCCGGAGAGCGGCGTGTTCCCCAAGGCACGGTGGGGCGGGTGATGAAGCTGGATGGCGACGCTGTCGAGGTTTCGGTCGTGGGAGTCGGCGTCCTCCGCTACGCACGCGGAGAGCTGACGCCACGTCGCTTCGGACAGGCGCTCTTCGCGCACCGACGTGAGGAGGCTTGGGAGGCGCTCCGCTCCTGCGTCGTGCTCGATGCGGTCGTGGGATCGCGCGCGTGGGGGCTCGCTCACGCGGCGTCCGACGAGGATCGGCGCGGCGTGTTCGCCCTGCCCTTCCCCTGGACGCAGGGGCTCGTCGCAGCGCCCGAAGACCTCGTCAGCGCCGACGGCAGCGCCAGCTACTGGTCCACGGGAAAGGCGGCGAGACAGGCGCTGCGCGCGGATCCCAACACGCTCGAGATGTTGTTCCTCCCGGGCGTGACGCCACTCGATCCCATCGGCGAGTGGTTGCTCGAGGCGCGGGATGCCTTCGTCTCGATCGAGATCTACGGGACCTTCGGCCGCTACGCGCTCGGCCAGCTCCGTCGACTCGAGCAAGGGTTGCGCCTCGCTGAGCACCGCACCGCAGTCGTCGACTGGTTGCGCGAGGATCCGGAGCTCACGCTCGACGCGGTCGCGAGGAGGCTCGCCGACGTGTCGATGCGCGCCGCGCCCACGGAGGCGGACCGTCTCCATCAAGCCAAGCAGTACATCAAGCAGCTCTACCGATCCATGCACGATCAGGGGCTGCTCGATGCGAACGAGTTCTCAGCCCTCGTACGGTTCTCGCGCGACAAGGCGGTCGACTTCGAGCTGCCACGCGAGCTCCGGCCGAAGAACGCGTACAACTTGGTGCGACTCATCGCGACCGCGACCCGCTGGTTACGCGAAGGGACGCCGACCTTCGAGGTCGAGGAGCCGCTCCGCTCGCGCCTCTTCGCGATCAAGCGCGGAGAGGTCGCGCTCTCGGAAGTCCTCGCCGAGGCCGACGCGATGGCTCCTGATCTCGAAGCCGCTCGGGACGTCTCGACGCTGCCGAAGCGACCTGACGTGGCTCGCATCGACGCAATCCTCCGACGCATCGGTGAGGAGCTCGCCCATCGATGGATCACTCGCGCCGAAGGGCCTTTCGGAAAAGATGCGCCGCCGGCGCCGGAGGTAGTGTGGAACGAGTAACCATTCCCTCGTGCGTGACGGAGCTGCTGACCGCCGAGCAGTCCGCCGTGATGAAGCGCGTGGTCGACGAGGAGGAAGCGCGGCGGGAGCACGTCGTCGTGTACTTGAGCGGCGCACACGCGTACGGGTTTCCGTCACCCGACAGCGACCTGGATCTGAAGGCGATTCACGTCGCTAACACGGCGGACCTCGTCGGTCTCGAGCCGTCCACGCCGACGGTCGATCGCGCCGAGATCATCGACGGCGTCGAGGTCGACTACACCTCGAACGAGCTCGCGCACGCGCTCGCGGGCATCCTCGGAGGCAACGGGAACTTCATCGAGCGTGTCCTCGGCAGGATGACGCCTCACTCCTCGAGCCTCCTCCACGAACTCCGTCCGCTCGTCCAGCGAGCTCTGAGTACGCGCGTTCACCGGCACTACAGCGGCTTCGCGAACAACCAGCTCCGGTTCCTCGAGAAGGAGCCGACGGCGAAGAAGCTCCTCTACGTGCTTCGCACGACGCTCACAGGGATTCATCTCCTCGAGACCGGAGAGCTCGAGGCCGACCTCTCTCGCCTGGTGGTCGACTACGGCATGTCGGATGCGACCGCTCTGATCGAACGGAAGCGCGCGGGTGAGCGCGTCGGCATCGACCCGACGCTCGTCGAGGCGTGGCGCCCGCGCATCGACGCGCTTTTCGGCCGCCTGGATACGGCGCGCGCGACGAGCTCGCTACCGGAGGCTCCGACGAACGAGGACGAGCTTCGGGCGTGGCTCCTCGCCGTGCGACGCTCTCGGCTGCGCTGAGCGCAGGTTCCCTTTCGGTTGAGACCTCGCTTTGGCGGGAGGCGACCTCGAGAGCGAGAGCGCGGCGACCTCACGCCGGATCCGATCGGCGGCGGATACCCGCCCGGTCGCCGACGAGCAGCTGCCGTCGTTGGTTGCGCTCGTCGCGGAGAAGCCAGACCGGACGCAGCCCCCCTCGGGCGCTCGATGAACGAGAAGTCCCGTCGATGACGCGGCGGTGTACGACCGTGCCCCAGGGGCGTGCGCGCGTCAGCTCGGGTCCACGCCGGCGGCGGCGTTCAGTGCTCTCCCCTCGCGACGCGGCGTCGTCAGTGGCGTCGGCTTCTGGACGTTGCCATGGAGCATGACCTTGCCCGCATCCAGTCCGCCCGTCGTCTCGAGCTGGAAGCGCTCGGCGTCGCGGCGGCGGACCTCGGCGACGACCTTCGCCGCTTCGTCCGGCGTGAGCCCGAGCGCCTCGAGGGCCTCGCCGCCGAAGAGCATCGCCGACTCGAATGTCTCGCGGATCTGGACGTCGACGCCCGCCGCGACCAGCTCTCGCGCGTGCTGTCGGTCGAACGAGCGCGCTAGCAAGCGAGCCTGCGCGAACTCGTGATGAGCGAGCTCGACGATACGCTTCGTCGCTTCCTTGTCGTCGACACAGACGGCGATGAGCTGCGCCTCGTGCGCGCCCGACGCGCGGAGAACGTCGAGGCGCGTACCGTCGCCGTAATAGACCTTGAAGCCGAACTCGGCCGCGCTGCGGATCATGTCGACGTCGTTGTCGATGATCGTGACGTCGACGCCGCGCGCGAGGAGCGACTGGCTGACGACCTGGCCGAAGCGCCCGAAGCCGATGAGAAGCGCGCGACCGTGGAGGTCGTTTGCCTCTTCGATGCCGTCGAGCGACACCCTTGGCTTCGGGGTCAGGCGGCGGGCCGCAAGCGTTGCGAGCGGCGTGAGCGCCATCGACAGGATGATGACCGCGCTCAGGTTGGCGTTCACCTTCGGATCGATGAGCTTGCTGGAGACCGCCGCCGAGAAGAGGACGAACGCAAACTCGCCGCCTTGCGCCATCAGCACCGCGCGGTCGAGCGCGTCCTCGCGTCTTGCCCCGAGGACCCGCGCAACGACGAAGATGCAGAGCGCCTTCACGACCATCATCGCGACGACCGCACCGACGACGAGCTTCCAGCTTCCCGCGACGACGGACAGATCGAGCGCCATGCCGACGCCGAGGAAGAAGAGACCGAGCAGGAGGCCGCGGAAGGGCTCGATGTCGGCCTCGAGCTGGTGGCGGAAGGTCGACTCGGAGAGCATGACGCCCGCGAGGAACGCGCCCATCGCCATCGAGAGGCCGCCGAGCTGCATCAGGAGCGCGGCGCCAAGGACGACGAGGAGAGCTGCCGCCGTCATCACCTCCCTCGCCTTTGCGGCGGCGAGGAGGCGGAACAGGGGGTTCAAGAGGAAGCGGCCGGCCACGATGACGAAGGCGATCGCGCCGAGCGCCATGCCGATCGAGAGCAGGCGCGAGCCGCTCGCGCTCTCGGGCACCTCGGGTGACAGGAAGGCGACGAGTGCGAGGAGCGGGACGATCAGTAGGTCCTCGAACAGGAGGATCGAGACGATCTTCTGGCCGCGCGGGAGCGTCACGTCGCCGCGTTCGCCGAGGAGCTGCATGACCACGGCGGTCGAGGTGAGCACGAAGCCCATCGCTCCGACGAAGGCCGTGGCTGGTGGCATTCCGAACGCGAGGAGGACGCCCGTGAGCCCGACTCCGCAGAGGGCGATCTGCAGCGCGCCGAGGCCGAAGATCTCGCGCCGCAGTCCCCACAGGTGCGAAGGACGCATCTCGAGGCCGATGACGAAGAGGAACATCACGACGCCGAGCTCGGCGATGTGGAGGACGCCCTCCGGATCACCGAGCAGGCCGAGGCCGAACGGCCCGATCAAGACGCCTGCCGTGAGATAGCCGAGCACCGAGCCGAGGCCGAGGCGGCGGAAGAGCGGAACGCTCACGACCGCCGCGCCCAGCAGCGCAACAACCTTGCCCAGATCTCCCGCGCTGCTCTCGACGCTCATTCTATGTGCTGCCGCTCGCCGGCATCGACGCGCCGAGCGCCTCGAGTACCACGCGGTCGCCAGAGATTCCACCCGCGTCGGCAGTGTAGAGGTCGTCTCCGAGGAGGTCCCCATCGCCGATGCCGAACGCGCCTTCGCGGAGAACGTCCTCGCGCCTCTGGCGAAGGACCTCCTGTACGCCCGCGTGGATGTCGTGCCCGACGACAGCGACTCTCTGGCAGGGGACGACGCGGGGCAGCCCCTCCGCATCATGGAGCTCGAGCTCATCGAGCCTTCACTCTTCCTGAAGCAATCGTCGCGTGCTCTGGATCGCCTCGCGACCGCGATCCTCCGAGAGGCGAGCGACGGCACGCATGGCTTGGAGCGTGGGGTGATGCCTCGGTGAGCCTCGACCTCGTCGTCGAGAGAAGCGGGTCGCATCGAGAGCTGCGTCAGGCCCTCTGGCCTCGATCGGGAGGCCACGTCGACCGCGCGCCGAACGAGCGGGGCGTGTCGGCGCACGGTCGACGTAGCTTCGGAAGGACGCGGCGGCTTCGAACCGAGCAATCCGAGCTCGTGCGCCATCCGCCGCCGGCGAGTCGAGCAGCGAGTCGCCGATCTGGCGGCGGTCAACGGGGGCTCACCGACTCGGACAGCGCCGTTCGGACCCAGCGGTGCCCCGCGTGATCGTGGGTGCGATCGTGCCAGGCCATCACGATCTTGAAGCCCTTCACCGGCAGCGGCGGCTCGAACACACACACCCCACCTTCGCTCTGACCGATCAGTCGTGCCGGAACGAGCGCGAGCATATCGGAGCGCCGAATCGTCTCGAGCACGAACAGAAACGACGAGGCCGAGAGCACGACGCTGCGCTTCCTCGCGCGCGCAGATAGCAGCGCATCGACCGGTGTCGTGAAGCCGCCGCCCAGTGGTGAGACGATGACGTGCTCGAGCCGTGCGAACTGCTCGAGGGTGAGCCGCCTCCGCAGGGTCGGATGACCGCGCCGCACCACCGCGACGTAGCGCTCCTCGAAGAGCGGGAGGCGGCGGAGCGCGCCCGGCGCGAGCTCCGGCGTCAGGACCGCGAGATCGACGTCGCCGCGCTCCATCTGCGCCTCGAGCGCGGGAACGTCGAGGCTCCGGATCGCGATCCTCACCCCCGGCGCGGAGCGTCTCAACGCGAGCGCGAGCTCGAGGAGGACCGCGACCTGCACGTAGTCCGACGCCGCGATGCGCACGGTCAAACGGGCTCTCAGCGGGTCGAACGAGCGGTTCGCGGTCACGACACCGCGCAGTCGATCGAGCGCTGCACGGAGCGGCTCCTGAAGCTCGAGCGCCTTCGCCGTTGGCGTCATGCCTCTGCGTCCCGGGATCAGCAGCGCGTCATCGAAGAACGTCCGCAGGCGCGCGAGCTGCGCGCTGAGGGCAGGCTGGCTGAGCCCGAGCCGCCGCGCTGCACGCGTCACGTTGCGTTCGGCGAGCAGCGCCTCGAGTGACTCGAGCAAGTTGAGGTCGATGCGCGAGGTATCCACCGCATGGATGGTAGGCCAGAACGATTCGAGTTTTGCGAATATGCCGCGACGATGAAGACTCCGGTTCGAGGTCCCCGTCATGCGAACCGTTCTCCTCGTTCATGCGCATCCTTCTCCGCGCTCGCTCAATCGCAGCTTCGTCCGGGAGGCCCGCCAGACGGTCGAACGCGGCGGCCATCGCGTGCTCGAGTCGGACCTCTACGGGATGCAGTGGAAGCCGGTCCTCGACGCTACGGACTTCCCGGACCGTCAGCGACTCGACCGGCTCGCGTTCATCGAGGAGTCAGGCCACGCCTACCGCAGCGGCGCGCAGGCGCTCGACGTGAGCGCGGAACAGGACAAGCTCGCCGTGGCCGACGCCGTCGTCTTCCAGTTCCCGCTCTGGTGGTTCGGCCCTCCCGCCATCCTCAAGGGCTGGTTCGATCGCGTCTTCGCTCATGGCCTCGCCTACGGCTACCGCGGTGCAGGCAACACGTATCGCTACGGTGAAGGCGGCCTCGCCGGAAAGCGCGCGCTCCTCTCGGTGACGGTCGGCGGACCGCACGCCGACTACGGCCCGCGCGGCATCAACGGCCCGCTCGACCAGCTGCTCTTCCCGGTCACCCACGGCACGCTCTTCTTCGCCGGCATGACGGTGCTGCCGCCCTTCGCGGTCTACGGCGCGGACCACCTCGATACTCCCGCCGTTGCGGATGCTCTCAGCCGCTATCGCGAGAAGCTCGCAGCGCTCTTCGACGAGCGGCCGATCCCGTTCCGCGCGCAAAACGGTGGAGACTACCCGGACCGCCACCAGCTCGCCGACGATGTCGCTCCCGGCCAGACGGGCCTGGACGCCCACGTCACCCGTTGACGGTGGAGCACCGGGTCAGACGATCCCGTCAGCTCGAGCGTGAACGACCGAACTGGAGGCGCTCTCCTCGTGCGAGCGCCTCCTTCGCAGGCTCGATGAGCGGCTGCGTCACTTCACGATCGATGGCACGACGACGGCATCTCCGCGGACGACATGGAGCAGCGTCGACTCGGGGAGGCAGGCCACGCTTCCTGCCTCCCCTCGGGGCTTCGTCTGCGCCGTCATACACCGCGATCGCCGACGACTCCCCATCCCGTCACCCATCACTCATTCGCGCCTTTCGCGGACGCTATCCCATGTCGAGCGCGGCGCCGCGACACTTGCAAACAATCACAGGAATTGCGCCAGGTGAGGAGTGCTGCTGTTGCTGGTGGTGCCGTCGCCAAGCTGGCCGAAGTTGTTGTACCCCCAGCAATTGACATAGCCGTTATCGATTGCGCAGGTGTGATTGTAGCCACACACGAGCTTGGACGCGTTCGCGATACCGGAGACCACCTTCGGGACCAGCGACTCCGTCGTCGTGCCGGTGCCGAGCTGCCCGTAGTTGTTGTAGCCCCAGCAGGCGATCCGGCCGTCCGCGAGCCGCGCGCAGCTGTGGGCATACCCCGTGCAAACTTCTTCGACGCCGGTGAGCTGCCCGACACCGTCGATACCGGAGACCTGGGTCGGAACGGAGGCGTTCGTCGTAGTGTTGTTTCCCAGGCGGCCGTACAGGCCATACCCCCAGCACATGCTCGTGCCGTCCGTCATGCGGGCGCACGTGTGGTAGTATCCCGGTGCGATCGACGAGACGCCACTCTCGAGCACCAGAGTCGGCGCGCTCTTGTTGGTCGTCGTCCCATCACCGACTTGGCCGTAATTGTTGTAGCCCCAGCAGTACCCCTCGTCGTCCTTTCGGGCGCAGACGGTGTAGTAGCCGGAGTAGAGCTGCGAGATCCCGTTCAAGCCGACGGCGACGGGCGTCTTCGAGGTCGTCGTATTGCCATTACCGAGCTGCCCATAGGTGTTGTATCCCCAGCACTTCGCGGAGCCGTCCGCGAAGAGCCCGCACCCGTGGTAGTACCCGACAGACATCCGCACCACGTTTGCGCCGAACCCGCTGGGGGTGACGCCGACCAACGATGTGTAGTTGGTGCCGTCGCCGAGTCCGTAGCTGGAGCTATTGGCGCCCCAGCACTTCGCGCTCCCGTCGCTGAAGCTGCCGCACGTGAACCCGTAGTGGCTCACCGAGACGGAGACAGTGGCGCCGAGCGGCTGGGGGACGAGCCCCATCTTCTGCTTGTGCGCCGTCGTGCCGTCGCCGAGTTGACCGTCCGTACCATCCCCCCACGCGTATAGCTTGCCGTCGTTCGTCCGCGCATAGGTGGCACTGGCGATGCCGCCCCAGAGCTCGACGGCCGGACCGCTCTCGCAAGCAGCCGAGTAGTCGCTCCATTGACAGGTGGGGTTGCACACGCGGCTCCTGAGCCCACCGGAGGGACAGCCGGCTCCAGTGAATGCGACAGATCCCGGCGTGCAGTGGTTGGTGGGCTGTCCCCCGCATGCGCTCCAGCCACACGTGCTGGTGCACGTCTGGGTACCGCAGTTCCCACACGGTCGCGTCTCGCCGGGGAGGCACGAGCCCGATTCACCGTTGCAGGTACCGTAGTCGCTCCACTCGAGCGCCCCCGCGTCGTCCGCGGCCTCACAAATCGTCTCCTGCTTGCCGCACTTGCCGCACAGCCGTGAAACGATCTGGTTCTTCGCCAGGCAGGTATCTCCCGGCATCGGCGCAGGCGGTCCCGAATCTTTCCCCGCGTCTCCCCCGCCGCCGCCGGAGTCCTTCTTTCCGCCATCCTCGACGCCTGGCTCGTCATCGTCCGGATCGTTGCTGGGAGGAGGGAGAGTGCTGCTCCTTCCGCCGTCCTCCTGCGGCGCCTCGGGCTCCTGGAAGTCGTCGACGACGACAACATCGCCAGTGGCGCTGCAGCCCAGGAATGCACCGATGACAACGAGCCCCAGCCCCATCGAAGCAAGAATCCGCTTCATTCCAATTACTCCTGTCCAGCCTCTGAGATCGTGATGATGTTCATTGCGGGCGCCGCGGCGTCGTGACCGGCCGTCGCAGACCACCCGTCGGAGCGCGGACTTCTGCGACCCTCGGGCACGTCGGCTCGTCGCGCCTTCGGTGTCCACGCAGGACGACATCGGCCCGCGCGAGCACGAGCGTGAAGATGTACGGCGTCATTGCTTCGAACGTGACACTGCTCGACGACCCGTACGGCATCGACCCCGCCCCCCGCGCGTTCCCACGCCTCACATCGTCAGGAAGACCGTCAAGCGATCACCAAATCGACCGATTGATGGCAATCAGATTCACGCACCGAGCTCCGAAGTAAGAACACACAATTTAAAAGATATAGTCATGATTCATCCATAGCCGCCCCCCCAGAGACGCTCCGGAGACCATATCCACGCAGTTAACGAATTTCCCCGTTGTCGAAAGCTGCCGCCAGCACGGACGCGGCGCCCCGTTGGCGCATACGTCCGCGCGATTTGCGCGCGATCGATCGCATTCGCGCTCGCGTCGTCGTGGCCTCGCCTGACGAGCTCGAGAGGAGGCGCCCACGTCTTCTCCTCGAGCGAGCGTTCGACGTCGACGACCTCGCACGCGATCGGCCTTCGTCGACGGCCGTCCACCCGCGTGCTCGTACCCCTCGCGTCGAGCCTACGGCGGGCACGGCTGCGGTGACCAGCTCCACGGCGCACGGGAGCCGCCGCGTCCTTCCTTGCGGAGGCGCCGACGATACGCTACACAGTGAACCACATGGTTCAGTATTCGAATCCGCGCCTCGATGCCTCGTTCGCCGCGCTCTCGGACGCGACGCGGCGTGGCGTCCTCGAGCAGCTCGGACGTTCGGAGGCTTCGATCTCGGAGCTCGCCGACCGCTTCCACATGACCCTCACGGGCATGAAGAAGCACGTCGTGGTCCTGGAGGAGGCGGGGCTCGTCACTACCGAGAAGGTCGGTCGTGTGCGCACGTGCCGGATCGGCCCACGACGACTCGAAGAAGAGACCGCATGGATGGCCAAGTGCCGTCAGCTCTGGGCCGACCGGTTCGACGAGCTGGACGCGATCATCGACGAGCAGAAGCGGAAGGAGAAGCGTGATGGACGGAAGTAGTGAGCGTGGGATGGCGGCGGCAAAACACGTCACGACGGTGAGGCGCAAGTCGGAGCGCGAGCTCGTCGTCACGCGGACGTTCGACGGCCCGGCGCGCATCGTGTTCGATGCGTTCACGAAGCCGGATCTATTCAAGCGATGGTGGGTGCCGAGGTCGATGCCCATCACGCTGGTCTCGTGCGAGCAGGACGTTCGCGTCGGAGGCACCTACAAGCTGGTGTTCGCCGCCGGCGACTCGGAGATGGCGTTCTTCGGCACGTACACCGAGGTGATCCCGAACGAGCGCCTCGTCTGGACGAACGACGAAGGCGACGCGGGGCAGTCGATCACGACTGTCACCTTCGAGGAGAAGGAGGGCAAGACGCTGCTGGTCTTGACCGAGCTCCATCCGTCGAAGGAGGCGCTCGAAGAGGCGCTCACGGGCTCGTCCGAGGAGACGATGGTCAACGAGGTGCACCGCCAGCTCGACGAGCTCCTCGTCGGCCTCGGCTACGGCTGACGGCGCAGCCATGCCCGCGTGCACCCGTAGTTGAGGCTGACCGACGTCTGCGTGCTCGTCACGTAGAAGGCATAGGTCTGCCCGGCCGGAATCGTGACTCGCACCGGTAGCGGCCACCGGCGCGTAGCCGCCGGTGTATGCAACGGCGGCGCTACCGATGCGCGTCCACGCGCCAGCATCGGTTTCGAAGTCCTCGCATGGGCAGGGTCGTCGTCGGAGGCGCGCACAGACGCTGACGGCGCGGTCAATCTTGCCGCTCTTCGGGGCGCTCCTTTCGCCGATAGGCGCCCGGCGCGACGCCGACCCATTGCCTGAAAGCGTGGCTGAACGACGCCTCCGACGAATATCCCGTCATTCGAGAGACCTTCGCGAGCGTCGCGCCTTTTCGGAGGAGGAGAGAGGCGCGCCGCATCCGGAGGCGAGTCAGATACGCGAGCGGTGTCTCGCCGACCAGCTTGGAGAAGCGCGCCGCGAAGCCGGAGCGCGATAGTCCGACCTCGTCGGCGAGTCGCGCGACGGTCCACGGCTCCTCCGGACTGTGGTGCATCATTCCGAGCGCCGCGGCCATGTGCTTGTCGCGCAGGGCACCGAGGAATCCCTCCGATCCCTCGGGGAGGCTCTCGATGTACGCGCGGAGAAGCTGGACGAGAATGACGTCCGCCATGCGAGTCAGGACGAGCTTCGATCCGGGGCGTCCCAGATCGAGCTCGCGCGAGATGAACTGCAGGTTCTGGACGAAGGACGGCACGGGCTCGCCGGCATCGGGGGTGATCCGGATCACGGGCGGCAGCGTCGCGAGGATCGGCGCGTCGTCCGGGTCGTCGATGATGAACGCGCCGTGCACGATGTTCGTCTCGGCGCCACCGCCGCCGACCTTCACGTGATGATCCGTGCTGGTCGACCGCGAGGCTGCACTCTGCATCGCCTCTCGTAGCGAAGTGACGCGGCTCCGCGGCTGTTCTCGGAGCGTGTGGGCATGTCCGTGCGGCAGGACGGCGAGATCGCCACCCGAGAGCGCGATGCGCGGCTGCGCGACTCCCGCCGAGAGCCAGCAGCTTCCACGCGTGACGTAGTGAAAGCGGACGCACCCCTTCATCTCCTCGAGCTCGAGACCCCAGGGCGTCCCCGCGAGGACACACGCCCAGCTCGTGTCCTTCAAACGAACGTGTCCCAGTACCTCGCTCAATGCGTCCATGGTCGTGACCTTAGCGAGTCTCGAGGCGGCGGCTAGTTTGGACGAATTCGAAAATCATGTGGACGCCGTCGCATGGATCGTCCCGGTCGCGCGACGTACCTTCACGCAGCGAAGGGAAACCCATGACCAAGATCCTCGTGACCGGCGCCAGCGGCGGCATTGGCCGGAAGACGCTTCACCATCTCCTGAAACTCCGGCCTGCTGCTCAGCTCGTCGGCCTCGTTCGCGATCCGAGCAAGGCCCAGGACCTCGCAGCGCTCGGGATCGAGCTGCGCCGGGGCGACTACCTGGACAAGGCCAGTCTCCCCGCGGCGTTCGAGGGCATCGAGAAGGTGATGCTCGTCTCGACGCACGCTTTCACGCCCCGCAACGAGGCGCACGGCAACGTCATCGACGCGGCGGCCGCGGCCGGCGTTCGGCATCTGGTGTTCATGCCCGTCCACCGCAAGCCTGGCTCTTCCTTCTCGATGAAGGAGGTCACCGACGAGGACATCTTCACGGTCGGGAAGCTGAAGGCCTCGGGCGTGGCGTGGACGCTCGCGGAGCATCCACCTTTCATCGACTCGCTGGCTGTCTATCTCGGGCCGAAGGTGCTCGAGACGGGCGTCCGCGGGCCTGCCGCTTCGGGCAAGTTCGCCGCCGCGACGCGCGACGATCTGGCGGCCGCCCACGCCGCGATCCTCACGGGCCAAGGTCACGAGGGCAAGAGCTACAACCTCGCCGGTGACCCGGCTGTTTCCTTCCAGGACATTGCGAAGGTCCTGACCGAGCTGTCTCACCGAAACGTGCCTTACGTCACGGTCTCGGACGACGAATACCTCGAGATCCTCGAGGCCGCCGGGCTTCCCGAACACGTCCGGCCGTTCGTCCAGCAATGGCTGCGGGGCATGGCCGGCGGCGAATGGGAGGACACGCCCCGTGACCTTGAAAAGCTGATCGGCCGCAAGCCGACGTCCGCGACCGAATACCTCCGCGAGCTTCATATGCCGGCCGCGCCGCGATGATGCCCCCTACGAATCGTAGCCAAGGCACATATCCGGGGTCGCCTCCGACAACGAATGTCGAAGGTAGAACGCGGTCCTTATCGGGACGCGAAGCGCTTCCGCGCGGCATCGGTGGCGGGCATGTACAGCGAGACGGCCGTGCCCTCGGGATCGCGGAACTGAAACGTCTTGTTGCCCCATGGCATGGTCTTCATCTCGTGGACGAGGGAGACCTTGCCCTCGAGGCGTTCGTAGTGCGCGTCGATGTCCTCGACCTGGAGCTCGATGTACGCCGTTCGATTGGCACCCGGCTCTCCGCTTCCCTCCTTCCAGAGAGCAACCGTTTCGGCGGCGCCGATCGCGAGCGTAGCTCCTGGGGTGACGATCTCTGCGAAGACGGGTGCCAGCCATTCCGCGGAGCGCTCCGTCACCAGCTCGTAGAAGGCAACCATCTTCCGGATGTCGGCGGCAACGAGACGAACGGACGCGAGCTTCATGATGACCTCCAATGGGTGGACCTGCATGCGGGGACCGCAGTGGCGACATGCGCGGTCCGGGTGACCGGATCCCGCCGCAGTCCACGTTGGAGTTCTGACACCCATTGAGGACAGATTCGGTCCTCAGCGTGTGCGAGGATGCCTCGCATGCTTCAGACGTCGGCGCGCCTCCTTCGTCTACTCACGCTCCTTCAAGCAAGGTCCTCCTGGAGCGGGGCCGAGCTGGCGGAGAGACTCGAGGTGACCGCACGAACGCTGCGGCGCGACATCGATCGACTGCGCAGCCTCGGCTATCCAATCGACGGAGCGACGGGCGTTGCGGGCGGATACATGATCGGCCCCGGCGCCTCGCTTCCGCCTCTCTCGCTCGACGAGGACGAAGCGACCGCCGTCTTCGTGGGTCTCCACGCAGCGGCGGGCACCCAAGTGACGGGCGCTGGCACCGCAGCCATGCGCGCGCTCTCGAAGCTCGAGCGCGTGTTGCCGCCACGACTGCGGAAGAACCTCCGCACCCTCCGCGGCGTGGTGCTCGAGGTCGGCGGTCGCCCGCGGTCGCTCTCGCTCGGGAACGTCTCAGCGCTGGCGGCGGCGTGCGCAGAACGGCTCGTGACGCGGCTCACCTACGTTGCTCGAGACGGAGCCAAGACGGACCGTCGGGTGGAACCGTTCCGGCTCGTTCGGGTCGGGAACCTCTGGTACCTGGTCGCGTGGGATCCCTCGAAGGAGGAGTGGCGCACCTTCCGTCTCGACCGAATCGCAAGCGTCGAGTCGACGAGCGAGCGATTCAAAGCGCGGCCCCCGCCTGCGGAGGACCTCGTCGAGTACGTCACCAGGTCGGTCTCGTCGTCTGCGCACGGCCATCGCGCCAAGGTCCTGCTCCACGCCGCGATCGAAGACGTGCGTCCTCGCATTGGGCCGTTCGACGGGCTCTTCTCTCGCGCCACCGACGCGACGTGCACCCTGGAGCTCGGCGCGCCGACGCTCGACGTTCTCGTCTCGAGGATCCTCTGGCTCGGCGTCGACTTCGAGATCCTCGAGTCGTCCAGCGCACTGCGCGATCACCTGCAGGTGGTCGCGAGACGACTGGCTCGCGCGAGTCCGTGAAGGGTGATCCTGGGCTCGCACGGAGCGCCATCAGAAGACACCGCTGCGCGAGCTCGACCTGGAGGAGACACGCGTCAGAGACGCCCTCGCGCGACCGCATCGGCAAGCCGCGGGAACTCCGGCCGGAAGCCGAGGACCTCGCGGATGCGTCGACCGTCAATCACGACTGCGAAGGTTCGACCACGTTCGGCGTCGGCGCCGTCGGGCGGAGGAGCACCTACCGCCGCGTAGAGCGTGGCGAGATCGGGCGCGTCGTCGTCGACGACGTTGTAGATGCGATGGGCAGCCTCGCGTACGTCGAGGATGCGCTCGACCGCTTGCGCGACGTCGGCGTGATGACCGATGGACATGCGTTGCTTCGGATCGAAGCCACGCATCAGGGGGACGACCTCCTGGATGTGAGGATCGCCGTCGCCGTAGACGAACGGAAGACGAAGGATACGCACATCGAGCCCCTCCTGCGCGAGGAGCGCGCGCTCGGCGACGAGCTTGCTCACCGGATACGCGGCCACCGGTTCGCATGGAGAGTCTTCCTGCACCGGTTGTTTGGCATTCGGTCCGTACACGAGACAGGTGCTCATGAAGACGAAGCGCTCGACGTTTGCCGCGCGCGCGGCTGCGCCAAGGTGACGCGTGCCGAGATCATTCACCGCGTGCGCTTCTTCCGGTGTGGCTCCGCGAAAGAAAGCGGCGCAGTGGACGACGGCGTCGACGCTGCGCACTGCGGCAGCGAGTGACGTTTCGTCGAGGAGGTCGCCCTTCACGAGCTCGACATCGAGGCCGAGCTCGGTTGCGCGGTGCGGATCGCGGACGAGCGCCCGGACTCGATCGCCGCGGCCCGCCAGGCGTTTGGCGAGACGACTTCCAACTTTTCCCGTTGCTCCGGTGATGAGGATCTTCATGCTCTCGACGGTACGAACGCACGCGCTCGGAGAATTGGAAGAAACGGACAGCGGAACGCAACCGCCCTCCACGTCATCGAAAGAACGTGCCGGAAAGGGTCGTTCGTCACGTCCGCGTTGCCCCGAGCCCGAGCGCCGCGCGCGCCGTCGAAGCGCTCATCGGCTACGAGGTCGCCGACGTCCCCCACGTCGCGATCCCGCATCCCCAGATCGATTTGATCTTCCGGTTCGGAGCCGCGGCACGAGGCAGTCTCGATGCGTATGCCTTCGGTGCGCGAGCACACGTCCATCGGAAGACCCCTCGCGGCGTCGTTCGCATCGTCACGGCACGCATTCGTCTCGGCGCGACCGAAGCCATCCTCGGAGTACCCGCGAAGGAAATCGCGGGCCGCGTCGTCGCGCTCGACGATCTCTGGGGCCCGGCGGCGACGCGAGAGACGTTCGATCGTCTCGCACACGCCGAGAGCGCGCTCGAGTCGACGAGGATCGTGGACAGCGTCCTGGCCGAAAGAATGATGAAGGCACGAGCGGCTCCGACAGTGTCATCCCTCGTGCTCGATGCTGCAGGAAAGCTCGTCGATGCGCCGGTGAATGCCGTCGCCGACGAGCTCGGAATGAGCGAGCGTCATCTCCGTCGAGTCTTCCTCGAGAGGACCGGTCTCGGTCCGAAGGCTTTCGCGAAGCTCGTGCGTTTCCGTCGTGCAGTCGAGTCCGCGCGAGGAGAGCGCGCCGCGGGCTGGGCGGAGATCGCCGTGACGGCCGGCTACTACGACCAAGCGCATCTCATCGCCGAGTTCCGAGCGATCGCGGGGATGACCCCCCGCGCCCTCCTCGCCGAGCTCCGCACGGTCGCCTCGCTCAGCTGACGGGGCAGTTGCACGCAAGGTTCCCCGCCTTGCCTTTCGGCCACAAAACGCATCGAACCCACGGCCGCGAGGACCGCAGGTTCGAATCGAGTTGCGCGGGCAGGATTTGAACCTACGACCTTCGGGTTATGAGCCCGACGAGCTACCAGGCTGCTCCACCGCGCGTCACCTTCCGGGTTCACCCGGAGCTCGGCGAACCGAGCGAAGGAATCTTTACGACGGGACGCCTCTCGCCGTCACGATCGAAATGCGGTCGAGCACGAGATCGTGCGTCCTTCATCTCACCGGCCACCGGCGCGCCGCGCATCCATCGAGGGCATGAACCCACGCGCCGTCGGGCGCCAGGGCTTCGTCCTGCCCTGCCTCGGCCGAGGTTGGTTCTAGCGTCCGGTGACTCGACGAATCGCGGCAACAGCCGCAAGCGGTCGCGCTCGGTGCGCTCTGGCGCCTCGATCCGCGCACCTGAGCTCAGCGGCGCCGGGGCGGTTGCCGGAATCTTCTGGTCGTCGGGCTCGGGTCGCTATCCTTTCGCTGAAGCGCCATGAAGCTCTCGAGCGAGGAGACGCGAACCTTTCACGATTCTGGCGTCGTCGTGAAGCGGGGCCTTTTCCGCGAGGACGAAGTCTCCGCCGCTCGCGCTGCGCTCGAGCGCCTGTACACGACGGCGCAGACGCTGCCCGCAACGGGCGATCACGACGGCGCGTTTTTCGTCGTCGGCAAACCCTCGGACGGGCACGGGCCCGTCGTGGTGCACCGCGTCGTGTGGGCGGGCGGCGCGGAGCCCGTGCTCCTCCGCTTGAGCGAGGATCCGCGGCTCGTCGAGCCTGCGCGCGACCTGCTCGGCACGCCTTGCTGCGAGCAGCTCCTCTGCCAGGCGCACTACAAGATGCCGAACGACGGCGTCGCGTTCGACTGGCACCAGGACATCCAGCATCGCGACAAGGGCGGTGACACCTGGCGCGACGTCAACGGCCGAGGCTCGTTCGTACAGACCATCCTCCTCGTGGACGACATGACGGAGGAGAACGGCCCGCTCCAGTTCGTCCCCATGGACGCCGTCACCGTCGACACCTCACGGCGGCTCGTGAAGGGGAGCGTCGACACCTCGCGCGCCGTCTCGGTCACGGGCCGCGCGGGGGACGTGCTCTTCTTCGGCCCATACGCCGTGCACGGGAGCATGCCGAACCTGTCGGACAAGCCGCGTCGCGTTCTCATCAACGGGTACGCAGCGCCCGGCGCGAACAAGCGCGTCTACCCGGGTCGCGGCGCCTGCCGCGTGCTGCCAGCGGCAGTGCCGATGCGCAAAGCCGTCTGAGCCCGTCACCCAGCGGCTCGCTCGCGCGCGCGTCCGACGACCGCTTCGACCGCGCGCGCTGTGGAACGCGACCGCGCTCAGCCGGGCAGCTTCTCTCCTAGCACCTCGGCCTCGTGGATCGCCGGCGGCTCCGCGAGCAGCTCCGACGCCCGCGCGAGGAGCGCTTTGGCGATCTCGCCGTCGAGGTGGCGCTTGCGCTCGGCTTCGCTCGCGAACGCGTCGACGATCCAGAAGACGTCGGCGCTCGTCCGGAGCGCGAACCACGCCGGGGTGAACGACTCGGCGCGCGCCAGCGGCGCCGCCCCCGCGAGGAACTTCGCGACCTCCTCCTCCTTGCCCGCCTTCGCCACGAGACGCACGACCAATCCGACCTTCGTCATGAGAGCCTCCTTCGAACGAGCCTCAACATGGCCGGAGGCCCCGCGCGGCGCCACGGTCGGAATCGACAATGATGATATCGTTTCCGACATGAAGGTCGCGATCCTCGTCCTCGACGGTGTCTTCGATACGGGGCTCGCCGCATTCACCGACGCGCTCGCCACGGCCGACGCGCTCGTACCGGAGCGCCGGCGCAAGTTCGACGCGATGCGCGTCGGGCTTCGGCGAAGGGTGTCGACGGCACAAGGACTCTCCGTTCCCACCGAGCGTGTCCCGCAACAGGCCCCGGAGCTCGCGCTCGTGCCCACGCTCGGCGCGAAGACCGAGCACGATCTCGCGGCCGCCCTCGAGCGTCCCGACGTAGGCGACGCCGCTCAGCTCCTGAAGCGCTGGGCCGCGGCCGGGACGCGGATCGGCGGAGCCTGCACGGCGACGTTCTTGCTGGCGACCGCCGGAGTGCTCGACCGCGAACGGGCGACGACGAGCTGGTGGCTCGCGTCGGCATTTCGCCGCCGCTTCCCCGCCGTGCAGCTCGACGAGTCACGGATGATCGTCGAGGCGAACCGCGCGGTGACCGCCGGCGCCGCGCTCGCGCATCTCGATCTCGCGCTCTGGGTCGTGCGGAAGCGCAGCCCATCGCTTGCGCGCGTGACGGCCCGTCACCTCGCATTCCAACGCTCCCCTTCTCAGGCGGCGTACGCGATGCCAGATCATCTCGAGCACAGCGACGAGGTCGTGGAGCGGTTCGAGGCGTGGGCGCGAGCGCACCTTCGCTCGTTCTCCGTCGCCGCCGCCGCGCGTGCGGTCGGCGCCGGCGAGCGGACGCTCGAGCGCCGAGTCCGCCACGCGCTCCGCAAGTCACCGATCGCGTTCGTCCAGGACCTCCGGGTCGAGGAGGCAGTCCATCAACTCGAGACGACGGAGCGCACGATCGACGAGATCGCCGCCGCCGTCGGGTACGCGAGCGGCACGACCCTGGGCACACTGATTCGCCGAAAGACCGGAGTCGGCATCCGCGACCTCCGTGCTCGGCGCTGAACGGTGAAGCCGGCGCCCAACCTCACCGAGGGTCGAGCGTCGTCCTGCAGCTCGCGTATCCCGGATTCACGATGCGGGACTGAAGGTTTTGATCCACGAGCAAGAGCTTGCCGGCGTCGTCGATGGCCCAGGCGTACGTATACCGGTCTTATGGTCCATTCGACTGTCGCAACGCACTCGGCGTCACCGACCAGCATCGTCACCGTCCACGTGGAGCGTCCTCGGCACCGAGCATGTTGCGTCACTGGCGACGACGACGCGCCCGAATCGATGCGAGCGCGGCGCCGAGACCGATGACGGCGCCCGGCCACGCGGCGCTCGACATGGGGGACGAGCTCATCGCGCACCCGCCCGCGCTCATCGTCATCGGCGCAGGGCGCTTCTTCTTTTTCTTCTTCGGCGTCGGCTCTTCTTCGAACTCTTCGGAGTCGTCTTCGGCTTCGTATTCGTCGGTTGCGCTGTCGTCGGAGATTGGCGCCGTGTCCCCTTCCTGGCCCGTAGAGCCCTCGGAGTCGGTCGTGGGAGGAGGCGCACCCGCCTCCGACGTCGCGTCCGACTGGACTGGGCTCTCCGAGATCACGATTCCCGCCGCAGTGAGCTCGCCTCGATGCGCTCCGACGAAGTCGGCCGTCAACGCGAGGAACGCCGCCGTCGTGAGGTCGGTCGCACTGTTGCGCGTGTAGTCGTCGGGCACGTACGTGAACGGAAGCCCAATCGCCTCGCGCGTCCCCTGGATGTACATCGGGCCGCCGCTGTTTCCGCCATACGTCGAGCAATTGTGCGGCGCGGACATGTCGAGCGTGTTCTGGTCCATGCTCGCGTACGGGCTCTGGACCGCGCCGCCCATCACCCAGCAGCTCTCCGTGGTCGTGAGCCGCCCCCGACGAGCGGTCAGCGGGTCGTCGTCCCCGGGATAACCTGTCATGACGAGCTTCGTGTTGACGCTCGGAACGTAGGCCGCGAGCCGCAACGTCGCGTCGCCGGTGGACGGATGCGGAAGGTTCGCCTCGATCACGGCGATGTCGCGATTCCTGTCCGCGGCGACGACGCGGATGCATCGCCCTCTCACGCCATTGTTGTCGACGATGGCGCCGTCGCGAGTGCACCAGGACGTGATCGCGAACTCGACGCAATGGCGGGCCGTCACGATGTACGTCTTGTTCGCCGTGTTCTCGAGGAAGAACGAAGCGCACTGGCTCGTCGTCAGCTTCGCGACGCGCGAAGCCTCTGCGGCAGTCGCATCACGACGGACCGAGTTCTCGAAGAACTGGTTCGACAGCGTGGTCTTCCGCGAGTCGAGGCTCACAGCTTCGGCAGAACAACCGGCCATCCCGACGGCGGCCGCGATCGACATCGTCCACGGGAGCACTCGACGGAACGTCATGACGAGCTCGAGAGCACGGGCGATGCCGCGAAAAGAGAGCGTCGTATCGTGTGCGAGAGCCATGGGACGGCCCCCGGATTCCAACCGGAAAACGAGGTCCAGACTGCCGCGACGGTGGTGGGTCGCTGGAGGCCCAGCGGAATGCGCGCACCACGATCGAGGCGATCAGAGCGGCGGAGGGAACGGAAACGCTGCGCCCCTCGCGGACGGCGCGAGCTTCGGCGGCACGAAGACCGCCGTCGCTGTCGCGAGAATTTGCGACGAACGAAATTCCGCGACGAGAACCCGAGACGCGACTGTCGGGCGGCCTGGATTCCGCGGACTTCCGACGGTCTTGCACTGGCATCACCCGTGCTCTTGGCCCCCATCATGACCAACGGTTCGACGATCTTGGGGCTCGCAGCGGTGCTCGGTCTCGTGGGATGCATCGGGAGTGAGGAGCCCTCGACGCTCGGGTGCACCGCGCAGCAGAATCTCGCGGCGACGAGCGGCGAGGGCGACGTTCCGATTTGTGAGAGCGACGACGTCCACGTCGATACCTCCACGGCAGAGACGCGCGGCGCGGCCACTTTCGCTCTCCAAGCGAGCGACGCCGGCGACGCGCCGCGCACGAAGATGCCCAATATCAAGCACCCCGACCTCACGAGGTGACCCCCCGTAGCGAGCCGGCGTCTCGAGCCGGTACTCGCCCCGACGTCCTTCGCGATCGGTCCGAAGAAGCGGTCGACGCTACTGCTTGGCGGCTTCCATGATGGCCTTCGTGTTCTCGTCGATGGCCGCCTTCGCCTTCGCGATGGCTTCCTTGTCGTTGGTCTTCGTGGCTTCGCCGAGCCGGTGCGCGAGCACCGTGCCACGCGCACCGAGCACGGTTGCCTTGTAGGCCCGCTCGTTGCTCGCCAGCTGCCCACACGCCTGGCCCGGCCTGCGTCCTCCCGGGATCACACTCTCCGGCCCGCCGAGCTCCTTCCAGGTCGCGCAGTCCTCAGGCCCGAGATCCTTGCAGATGCTCTCTCCGAGCTTCTCGCACTGATTGCAGCCCGCGATCATCAGAGCAGCAGCGCCGATGAAGACACATCCCACGAACGTTCGGATCATGCGAAGCCCGATAGCACGATCGTCGGCTTGGTACGCTTAGCGTCCATGGCGGATTGCGCAGATGATGAATCTGTGCGTGGCAATCGAATGCCACCGGGCAGCAGACCTACCGCGCGTCGTCATCTCGAATGAGAGAGGTGAGATACGCAGTTCCGTTCCCTGCTCGCTCCCGCGATGGGCAAGGCCATGCTCTCCCGTCCTCGAGAAGCGAGAGACGTCTCCCCGTCCCGCGCCAGCGGCGTCGACGGCAAGTTCGAGGTCGGCGCGATACCTCCGTCTCGTCGGCGGGGTCGCCCGATGCCTGGGACGTGACGGAGACGCGCACGTTGCCCGCAAAAGCACGGGGCGCGCCTTGCTCGTCACTCTGCCATGAGGTACGCCTCACCGGCCCCGATGAAGCTGTCCGTCGTCCTCTCTTCGCTCCTCGCTGCCGGTCTCGTCGCTTGGTCGGCGGGATGTTCGTCGGACGCGGACGACCGGGCTCGGCCGGAGCCCGACGGGCCGGACTCCGGGAAGGTCGGACGAGACGACGGCGGTCCGGGTGACACCGATCCCGGCAAGGTGGAGACGGACATCGTCTTCGGCGACGGGACCACCTTCCAGAAGCGTGATTGCACCCTCACCGTCCGCTGGGACGGCGGCGGAAACGACGTGAAGCTCGCCGGAGAGTTCACGAGCTGGGCGGACGGCGCGCTCTCGATGACGAAGAACGGCAGCGCACACGAGATCGTGCTCTCGCCCAGCGCCAATCTGCAGGCCGGTAAGGTCTACGGATACAAGATCGTCGCCGACGGCAATTGGCAGCTCGATCCGCAGAACCGCTATCGGAAGATCGTCGACGGCCAGATGAACTCCGGACTCGTGCTACCCACGTGCGAGGCGGGGCCCGAGACGCTCTCGAGCAAGGTCGATGTGAACGGCGGCGGGATGAAGGTCCGCATCACCGTTCGCACCGCCGCCGACGGCGACGCGGCCGACCGCGTGAAGGCGAGCCTGGACGGCAAGGGCGTCCCCGCAGGCAGCTTCACCATCGACGCCGGCGCAGGCGCGATCGACTTCTCCTTTGCCAGCCTCGAGAAGGGCAAGCACACGCTCTCGCTCCGAACCTTCGACAAGAAGGGCCGCGAGTCGGAGCCGGTCGACCTGCCGTTCTGGGTCGAGGACGAGCCGTTCGACTATCGCGACGGCGTCCTCTACATGATGCTCATCGATCGCTTCGCCAACGGCGACAAGGCGAACGACAGACCGGTCTCCGGGCCCGTCCACTACGACGCGGACTGGCACGGCGGCGACCTCCAGGGCGCGCTCGAGGTGCTGAAGAGCGGCTACTTCGAGAAGATCGGGGTCCGCACGATCTGGCTCTCACCGCTCAACGCGCAGACGGACAACTGGCACACTGGCGACGGCAATCAGATCTACAGCGCGTACCACGGCTACTGGCCAATCAAGTCGCGCGAGGTCGAGCCCCGCTTCGGCGGCGACGCTGCGCTGAAGGCGTTCGTCGCCGAGGCGCACAAGCGTGGTATCCGCGTCCTGCTCGACCTGATCAACAACCAGGTCCACGACGACCACGAATACGTGAAGACGCACCCCGACTGGTTCCGCAAGGTGTGCCAGTGCGGTGACGACGCGAACGGCTGCGGCTGGAGCGTGAAACCGTTCGAGTGCCTGTTCCAGTTCTACTTGCCGGACATCAACTGGAACAACGCCGATGCCGAGAAGCAGTTCATCGCCGACGCTGTGAGCTGGATTGCGAACTTCGATCTCGACGGCTTCCGCGTCGACGCGGTGAAACACGTCGAGGCGAACAGCGTCTACAACATGCGCGCCGAGCTGACGCGCCGCTTCGAGCAAGGCGGCGCCCGCATCTTCATGGTCGGCGAGACGGCCGTCGGTGAGTTCGACAGCGGCAACTTCTTCGGCGAGAGCTTCTCCGACGGCTACGCGTGGATCGACGCGTACACGGGACCGACGGCGCTCGACGGCCAGTTCGACTTCCCGACGCGCCACAACATGGCCGACGGCCTCGTCAACGGCGACAAGCCGCTCAACGAGGTCGAAGATCAGATCAAGAAGGCCGAGACGCGCTACCGGCCGGGCAACCGCCACGTCCGCTTCTTGAACGGTCACGACAACCCGCGCATCGCGAGCATCGCCGCGAAGGACGGCAAGCTCGGTTGCTCCTGGGCCAGCGGCTGCCGCGACGATCAGCTTCCGCCGCTCGCCTACTCCGATCCGCAGGTCTACGTGAAGTTGAAGCGCGCGCTCACGGTGCTCTACACGATGCCCGGCGTGCCCTACCTCTATCAGGGCGACGAGGTCGCCTTCGGCGGCGGCGCCGATCCGGACATGCGGCGCAACATGCTCTTCGGCGAGAACCTCACCGCGCTCGAGATGGCCCGCCCGGGCACGCAAGCGCCCGCGCTCACCGGCTCTCAGGTCGATCTCCGCGAGTGGGTCCGAAAGCTCGGCGCGGCCCGCAAGGAATCACGCGCGCTCCGCCGTGGCGACCGCACGACCCTCCTGAGCGAGGGCGATCTCTGGGTCTACGCGTACCAGACGGGCCCGAAAGAGGTCGCCGTCATCGCGATCAACCGCGGCGGCGCCGTGAACCGCACGATCGGCGCGAGCGCCTTGCAGCTCGGCTCCGTCGGAAGCTTCACGAGCGCCCTCGGAATCGGGACGGCAACGAAGAGCGGCTCGGACCTCACGCTCTCGCTCGGCGCAGGCGAAGCGGCGATCTTCGTCGGCAACTAAACGAACAACCAGCTCGTCGTTCGACAAGTCCCCCAGCTTGATCAGATGTGCGGCCGCTGGATTGGCCAGCACGTAGATCACAGCGTCGAAGACATTAGGAGTCCGGACGGCGCGAAGCTGGAGCATCGAGGTCCCGCCTCGAGAGCTCTCGAGCTGCACTCTCGGGTGGATTCCGCGAAGGTCGGCATCGACGCGGTGGGGAGATACCGCCGGCTTCCGTTCAGGGCTTCTGGAAGCAATACAGTCGACGTCGGAGGTTGCACGGGCGACTGCCGAGGGAGGTCCAATCCGCGTTCGTAGGGCTCAGGATCTTTCGTGCGTTTCCCGTGATTCCGGTGTCGTCGGTAGACGCGCTCGTCCAGCTCTTGCAAGTCGAGAGGCCGACCTCGCCGGTCCCGGAGGTGCCCGTCCATACCCAGGCCACGAGCGGGTTCTCGTCGGAGTCGACCGGCGCTCCAGTCGCGGTCCGATCGAGCGGGACGTCGGAGCCGTTCGTCACGAGATCGAGCTTCCCCTTCGTGAAGAGGACGGGCGCGCTCCCGTCGTCGCCCTTCGGTAGGTAGTACGGCATCTCGCCGATGCGGGCAGCCGCGTTGAACTTCGTGCCGTTGCCATCCTCGTACGAGAGCCAGGCGACGTAGGTGCCCGGCAATCCCGCGGCGAGCGCTTCGTTCGCGCAGATCGCGTCGGCGGCCGCGATCGGTGATGCGGCCCCGACCGCGAAGGCTCCGTCGACCTTCGCCGTCGTGACGAACACGGTACCGCGAGCTCCAGCGTCCTCCGACCCGGCGTCGTCCGTCCCGCCCCCACCATCCCTGAGGTCGTCCTCGGGGTCGCCGTTGCCCGTCGCGTCGACAGACTGCCCCGCATCGACGCCGCCGGTCGAGACCAGCGACGCGCCGTCCTCGCCCACGCAAGCGACGAAACCTCCGAGCGGCATCGTGATGAAGATGGCCGAGACCAGGTTCGTGAGCGGACGGCGACGCATGAGCACTACATGTTACAGTCGAGGGTTCGACTGCCCAAGGACTCGCTGAGTGTCCAACGGTGGTCTCGCGGCTGGAATCACCATCGCCGGATCACCGGTGGAGCAGCGCGGATTCGCAAGGCGCACCCCATGCCTTTCTGAAATCGAACGACGCGCATGCACGTGGACACGAGCCTCCAGTTCGACGACCAGCACTGAACGGGACCAGCCTGCCCCATCTATTCCGCAGGCCTCGCCTCCGCGCTCAGCCGTCGAGGCTCGCGCGCGCGCGCGGATGCTCTAACATTGCCCTCTCGATGCGGCGCATCCTCGGGCTCCTCGTGTTTGCATCGGCGCTGCGACTGACGGCGGCTTGTGAGCGCTTCGGAACGGGGGCCGACAGTGAAGGCCCGGAGCAGTTGGAGGCCGGCGCGCAGCCCGATGCGACGTCCGATTCAGGCGATGGCGCGCCGTCCCAAACCGACTGTCCGTCCAGGCATGGCCCGTCGATGGTGCGGGTCGGCGGCTTCTGCATCGACAGCACCGAGGTGACGGTCGCTCAATACGCCGAGTTTCTCGCGGCTCCGGACGTTCCCGACGACCAGCCGCCAGGCTGCGCGTGGAACAAGACCTTCCGACCCGACTACTGGTGGAGAGCGACGCCCTTCGAGAGCGACGCGGGTCTGAGCTCGGCGGAGGTCGACTCCATGCCGGTGACCGTCGTCGATTGGTGTGATGCGCGTGCGTTCTGCGCCTGGGCGGGCAAGCGACTCTGCGGCCGCGTCGGTGGCGGTCCCTCGCTGGCCGCCTCGGAGGTGAGCACGACTGCGAGCGAATGGTTCGTGGCATGCTCACGCAAGGGGGCTCGCTTGTACCCCTATGGCGACGACTTCGACGGAACGGCGTGCAACGGTGTCGGCTCCGGGCATCGGGAGCCGGTCGCGAGCTCTCCGGGCTGCGTCGGCGGATACGATGGCCTCTTCGACATGACGGGCAACGTCGCGGAGTGGATCGACGACTGCGGGGACGGTAGCGCGTGCGCGATGATGGGCGGGAACTTCGGCTTCCCACAAGGGAGCCTTCACTGCGGCGCGTCGGATCCGCAGCCTGGCGATGCAGGCTACCCGCAAGGTGGCTTCCGCTGCTGCGCGACGCCTCCGGCCCCGTGACAGGGCCGAAGGCGTCTGCACCTCGTCAGCCTGCTACTGCTGCAGCTCCAGCGTTGCCTTCGTGTCGGCAGCGACGTCCGCTTCGACGAACGACGCCTTGAGCCACTGCTTCTGCGAGTACTGCCTCGTGTAGTCGTCGTAGTGCGGCGAGGCCGGATCCGTCGACAGGCTGTACGTCACGAACGTGCTCGCATCCACGCCCGCAGGCGTGAAGGCGACGACCTGCATGTAGCTGTTGCCGTAGAGCATCGGGCCGTAGCCCGTGTCGGGCTTCAGCGTCGGCAGGCCGTCGACCTGCGCGATCGTGAAGTTGCCCGTGCGCTGGAAGCCGCCGGGCACCGGGATGCGGTCCGTCATCCCGCCCTTGCCGGCGCGCCACGAGACCGCCGAGCGCGGAGCATCCACCGCGAAGCCCGCTCCCGTCACCGCGCGAATCGCCGCGGCGAACGCCTGCAGCACCTCGGGCGAGGCCAGATCCATGTCGCCCGGCGTGTTGACCGGATCGGCCGGATCGAACGCGACCTTGTAGGTGACGGCCTTCTTGTCGAGGAGCTTCTCCATCCGGAACCAGAGCTCGTCCCAGAGGATGCTGCCCTTGCTGTCCGGATTGTTGCGGTCGTCCCACGCCTTCAGGGCGTCACACGCCGGGGTCGTCTGGATGTCGACCGCCGGGGTCACCGCTTCGGCGGTGAGCGGATCCGTCGTGAGGTTGATCGTCGCCTGTCCGCAGACCGCGTCGACGATCGGCGTCTTGAACTTCTCTGCCGAAAAGACGCGCGAGCCGACCACGATCTGCTTCACCGCGTCGGCGGTCACGTTCGTGCCCGGAAGACCATCGGCTCCGGCCACGCGATCGAGCACCTGCTGGTGGCAGAGGCGCGAGCGGAGCGACTGCGGATAGGCCTCGCGACCGACGATCTTCGGGAAGCCCGTCGTCGGCGCCTTCGTGTTGGTGAGCCAGTAGCTGTCGTTGCAGTTGACGACCCAGTCCTTGCGCTCGACCTTCGGGAGCTTCTCCGCGGGGAGGATGCCGGGCTGCGGCGAGGCCGTGTCGACGACCCAGTCACACTCCTTCTTCTCGCCGTTCAGGAGCGGAAGGCCCGGCTGGACCTGGCTGAGCAGGTCGGAGAGGAACGAGAACTTGCACTTGTCCGCGAGCTCGTTGGGGACGTTCGGGACGACGGTGATGTCCGCGTAGTACGCGTTCCCGTCCTTGTCGGCGGCCGTCGTGTTGACCCACGGAACCGCGACTTCCTCGGCGTGGATGCGCTTGAACTCGTCGAAGCTCTTCGCCATGTTCCAGCGCGCGTAGTGCTTGATGAGTCGGAAGTTCTCCGCGTTGGCGTCGCGGATCGTGAACGCCTGATCGGCGGTCCAGTCGAACGCCGAGTTGCCGAGATAGATCATCGGACCGTACTCGGACTTGAAGAGCCGCACCGAGCGCGGCGCCGCCTCGCCCTTCACCTCGACGGGGAGATCGACGGGCGTGATCGGCTTCTCGACGCCGTCCTGGATGTACGTGTACGGATCGCCGGCCTTGAGTTTCAGCCCATACGGCGTGAAGCGGAACGCCGTCGACACGGTGTGGCTCCAGGCGAAGTTCTCGGTGAACCCGATGAGGACGACAGGCACGCCGTAGAGCGACGCGCCCTGGATATCCATCTTGCCGGGGACCGTGAGGTGCACCTGGTAGAGGCGCTCGCCACCGAACCACGGGAAGTGCGGGTTGCCGAACTGGATGCCACCGCCACCGGTGACCTCGCTGCCGAAGGCGTACATGTTGCTGCCGACCTCGCCGTTACGGTACGCCATGAACTTCGGCGCGATCGCGGCGAGGCCTTCGGCGATCTCACGCTTCGCCTTCTGGAGATCCTTCGGCGGCGGCGCGGAGTGCGTCCCCTGCGGTCGCGCAAGGGCGATGCCGTCGATGACGTTCGCCGAGCTGCCGAGCAGGGCGAGCTTGTAGAACCGGAGATACATGTCGTCGTCGTTGATCTCGCGGGCCCACGGCTCGTTGCGGCACGCGACGTGGCGGCCCTCGTGCTTGCCTTCCTTGAGCTCGCGGACGTAGCGCGACACGCCAGCGGCGTAGCCGCGCACCATCGCCTGCATCTCCGCATCGAGCGCCGCACGCGACTTGTCGATGACGTCCTGCGTCGCGAGCATCTTGTAGACGGCGTCGCTGCCCACGTTGCTCCGCGACCCGGTGTTGCCGAGATCGTAGGGGACGTCGCCGAAATACTTCGCGCGCTCGCCGCGCACCGTGAGGATCTCCTCTTCGAGGAGACAGAGGTTGTCCTCGGCGAAGACGTAGCCGTAGCCGTAGCCGAGGCCACCGAGGTCATCGGCCTTCACGTGCGGAACACCGAGCGACGTGCGACGCACCGTGGCCTTGAACGGCTCGAGCGGCGCGCCGCCTTCGCCCGTGCCGCCATCGATGTTTTTCGGCCCAGGCGTGGCTTCGTCGGCGCCGCACCCAGCGGCGAGAACGACGGGGACCATCAGGAGTGACAAAGAGAGGAGACCAAGCTGGCGAAGAAGAACGCTCATGGACTGCCTTTCGTGCATCCCGCGCAATTCTGCGGGGTAACAACGCGTTACGTGCGATTGCCCGAAACGGCAAGCGACCATCGAGTCTCGATTCCCCTTCCGCCAGTGCCGTACCGCGTCATGAGCGAGCTGGCTCCTCGACGGGCACAGCCGAGCTCGCTTGCGAATGAGCGCGGACGCTGGGCGAGGCGAACATCCGTGCCGCGGTTCGCCGCGTACGACTCGGCTCATCCACCCGCCAGCACCTGTCACAGTACGTCGGCCTCGCACGACGCCCTCGCATGGTACTCGGCAGGTCCGCTCGCCCCTCGTGGGCGCTTCTTCTCCTGTCTGTCCTCGCCAGCTCGGGCTGCCGGCGCACGCCGCCACCCGATGGCTCGACGGAGGTTCCTGCGCCGGTCGCGCCCGCGCCTCCCCCGCCCCCGCAACCCCCGCGCACGATCCCGATCGAGCGCGAGACCACGATGCGCGAGAGCAGCGGCCTCGTGCTCGGTCGCATCGAAGGACAGCGGCACGCCTTCGTCGCGGACGAAGACGACGCGGCGATCGTCGAGGTCGATCTCGAGACGAACACCGTCGCGCGTGCAACGTCGCTCGGGACCCGGCCGCGCGACGTCCTCTTGCTCGCCGACGGCACCCTAGCAGCCACGCTTCCCGATACGAACGCGGTCGTCGTGCTCGCTCGCGAGGAGACCGGCGGGCTACGCGAGGTCCGGCGCGTCACGACGCCCGTCGAGCCGATGGCGATGGGCCTCTCGACGGACGACGAAGAGCTGTTCGTATCGACGGGCGCGAGCCACATGCTCGTGGCGCTCGGAGCGAAGGCCCTCGACGAGCGAAGGCGATGGGATCTGCCGCGAGAGCCGAGGGCCGTGCTCGCATCAGCCGACGGGAAAGTGTTCGTGTCGCACGCGTCCGAGTCGGTCGTCAGCATCGTGTCTCGCTCGGAGCCGAACGAGCTCGTGCAGCGCGACATCGGCCACGGATCGATGTGTTTGACCGAGGGGCCGTGCGTTGCGCGGCGCCATGCGCGGAACGCACAAGCGCTCGTGCGGATCGGTGAGCGGGGGATCGTCGTGCCCGCCGCCCAGGCGCTGCCCAATCCGCCGGAGGACTCCTTTTCCTTTCCCGTTCCCGGGCCGAAGGAAAGAACGACGAGCAGCATCTCTGGATACGGCATCGGCAGCTTCGGTGCCGCCGCCGTCTTCATGGACGTGGCGACCCTCGATGCGGCCGACGGCAGCCTCGTGAAAGCGGGATCGTTTCGGAGCGGGACGACCTGCCTCCTCCCGCGCGCGGCCATCGCCGTGAACGATCGCGTCCTCGTCGCATGCCTCGGCTCCTCCAGGATCGAGCAGCTCCAGAATCCGCACGGCCGTCCCGCCATGGCGATCATCGAGACGAACGCGGACGTCCCGAAAGGCCCTTCGGCGATCGCCGCCGAGCGCGACGGCGAGCACGTCGTCGTCTGGTCGATGTTCGCTCGAAAGCTCTCCAGGCTCGCAACGAACGTTCGCCTCGCCCCTGTCGTGTCCAAGCCGACCAAACAGCCGCCCCCGGTGCGCCACGGGATCGAGCGCCGGCCATCGTCCGAGCTCGAGGTTCCTCGGACGGTCGAGCGGGAGGAAGCGTTCCTTCGCGGTCGGGAGCTCTTCTTCTCGAACAACGACTCGCGCATCTCGGCCGACAACCGGGCGTGCGCCACGTGCCATGTCGACGGTCGTGATGACGGGCTCACCTGGTCGACGCCCGCAGGGCTGCGACGAACGCGCACGCTCGCCGGTCAAGTCGCGACCGCCCCGTACGGCTGGCGCGGTGAACATCGGACGCTCGAGGAGCACGTGAAGATCACGTTCCGCCAGCTGCACGGCACCGGGCTTCCGGACGCGGAGCTTGCCGCGCTGCTGACGTACGTGCGTGCGCTGCCGAAGCCCCCGGCGCGGACGTCCCCCGACGTCGAGCGTGGCAAGAGCCTGTTCGCCGCTGCCGAATGTGAGAGCTGTCACGGAGAAGGCGGCAGCGATCGCGTGGTGCATGACGTCGGTACCGGCGGTGCGTTCATGACGCCGACGCTCGCAGGCATCGGCTCGCGCGCGCAGCTCATGCACGACGGCCGATACAAGGACCTCGATGCGCTGCTCGTCGGGGCGAGGTCGATGGGCTCAGGCAGCGCACTGTCGGCGGACGAGCGGCGGGCGCTCGTGAGCTACCTGGAAACTCTCTAATTACCTCGCATCGCCAGGCGCCCCCGATCCGCGGCGCGGCCGCCTAGGTCGCGACGCTCTGCGATTCGCGCTTCGTCCCGCTCACGTCCGCGATCGCCACCTCGAGCTCCTCGAGCTCGAGCGGTTTTTCGAGGTGCCGGATGTCGCTCCGCGCGAGGAAGATCCGCGCCCGCTCATTCGTCGCGCCGCCCGTGAGGAAGATCATGCGCCGGCTCTGGTCCGGGTCGGTCTGCGAGAGCGCATCGTGGAGATCCATGCCGGTCATGTGCGGCATCATCAGGTCGCAGAGGATCACGTCGAAGCGCTGGCCTCTGACGAACAGCTCGAGGGCATCCTTGCCGTTGTTCGCGATGGAGACCTCGTAGTCCGTGGCGAGCAGCAGCTCGAGCGACTTCGCGTATCGCAGCTCGTCGTCGACGACGAGGATGCGAATGCGCCGGCAGATCGTCTTCGAGCTCGGGGCCGGCTCCGCCCGCGTCTCGGCGACGGCGACGGCGACGCTGATGACCGGCAGGGTCACGCGGAACGTGCTCCCGGCGCCGACGACGCTCTCGACGGTGATCTCTCCTCCGAGGTCGGAGACGATGCCCTTGCAGATCGCCAGGCCGAGCCCGGTCCCGAGCCCCGTCGGCTTCGTCGTGAAGAACGGATCGAAGATCCGCTCGAGGTTGCCCTTCGGAATGCCGGCGCCGGTGTCCGTGATCTCGACGACGACCCGACGGTCGCTCCCGGCCGCGATCCGGATCCGGACCTCGTTCTCCTCCGGCGTGCCGCGCTCGATGGCGTGGGCCGCATTCACCAGCAGGTTCACGAAGACCTGCGTCAGCCGCGCCTCGTTTGCGTGGACCTGGCCGACGTCGGCGTAGTCCCGGACGAGCCGCGCCCGAGACTCGAGGTCCACCGAGACGATCCGCGCCGCGAAATCGAGGACACGTGCGAGCGAGACGAGCTCGAGGCGTTCGTCCTGCGGCCGCGCAAACGTCTTCAGACCGCGGACGATCTCGCGAACGCGGTCCGATCCATGGCGCGCAGCCTGGACCGCTTCGCGCACGCGTGCGAGCTCCGGCCTCGCCCCGATGGTGGCGAGGTCTCGCTCGATCAGCTCGAGGTTCGTCGCGATGTACGCGAGTGGGTTGTTGATCTCGTGGGTGATGCCGCTCGCCATCGTCCCGATCGACGCGAGGCGATCGCTGAGCAACAGCTTCGCCTCGAGCATCTTCTGATCGGTCACGTCCTGCGACGATCCGACGACGGCGGTCGGGTGCCCATCGTCCCCCACGACGACGACGCCTCGACAATGAAGCCAGCGGACGGTCCCGTCCGACAAGACGATGCGGTGGTTCACGTGGAAAGGTCGCCGCGCCGCGACCGCCTCGTCGACGTCCGCGAGGAAGCTGTCGCGATCGTCAGGATGGATCGACTCCGTGAAGAACTCGAGCGTCGGCTCGACCCCTTCCGCGAGCGCGAAGATGCGACGGAGCTCGCTCGACCACGTCAGGCCATTCGTCCCGAGTGACCACTCCCAGCTTCCGACGCGCGCGACCTCCTGCATCGTGCTGAGCAGACGCATCCGCGACGCGAGCCTCTTCGAGCGCCCGGCGACCATGAGCGTCGTCGCCGCTCCGACGAACCCGATGTACGTGACATGGACCGCAACGTCGATGGCGCTGGTCGCGAGTTGCCCGAGCAGCGCCGTCATCACGATGTAGCCGACGGCATAGAAGACCGTCACGGCCGTCGTCACCCGTGCACCGTAGCGATACGCGCTCATCGCGAGCGCCATCAAGATCGCCGCCACCCAAGGCGAGTCCGCTCCCCCGGTCGCTGCCACCCAGACGAGGGCCAGCGCCGCGTCGACGAAGGCCCGACCGTCCGTCGCCGCGCCGGGTGGCTGGCCCCGGCGGTACGGCTCGAAGCGCACCACCGCGAGTGCGTAGACCGCGCTCGCCGCGAGGAGCGTCCAGGCAAGCAGAGGGTGACAACCGGGACGATCGGCGACGAACGGAAAGAAGACGACCCCGGAGCCCACGACGAGGACGCGAATCCAGGCGAGACGCCTCTCCGTGTCGAACACGCGCCCCACCGGAAGCAGGCGCTGCGGTTCGACCGTCTTCGTGTTGTCCGTTGTGATCATGAACATCCGCTCGCGGGAACACTCGCGAGGTCGGTCCCCGGGGGGTGTATCAAAGCACGAGCGGATGGCCATTTCTTTGGCGCTCTGCTCCGACCCCGCCTCCTTCAGATCGACCGGCCTGTCTTCGGCGTACGCCCATGCCCTAGTTGCGCCACGCTGCGCTTACGCCTACGCCTACGCCTAGCCCTCGTCTTCACCCTCGAGCGCCACGACCTCGAGCTCCTGCCGACCACGAGGGAGCGTCACTTCGCGGACGTCGCCCACGTGCGCGCCGAGGAGAGCCCTTCCGATCGGACCGTCCACGCTCGCGACGGCTCCATCGAGCCCGACGAGCGCAAGCTCCTCGGGAGGGACGAGACGGTACACCTTCTCCTCGTCTTGTTCGTTCTTCACCCGGACGGTGACCCCCAGCGCAGCGCGCTCGGGTCGGCTGACGGGAGGCAGGATCTCCGCACGCGCGAGCGCCTCGCGTACACGGGGGTCCAGGTGCTCCTCGGCGAGGCGAGCTCCGGTGGTGGTGATTCGAAACGGGCCCGGCGGAATCGCGAGCGCGGAGCTCGACAGAGAGAACCCGGCCGCGTCGTCTTCCTTCGTGAAGGCTTTGCTCACCTCGAGAACTTAATCCGCGTACAGCGCGCGCGCCGTGCGGATGTACGCCGCTTCGCTCCAGACGAGCGGCATCGCGCTGAGCCAGGCCTTCTTCTTCTCGTCGAACTGCTCGCCGAGCATGAGCGTGTCGGTCGCTCGCGCTTGAGCGGTCATCACGAGGAAGAGAGCCTCTGCGCCCTGCCGGTCGCCCCGCGCGAGCCGATGCAGCGAAAGCCACGCCGACGCCACCGGCCACGGCTGACCACCGTAGTAGCGATCGCCTTCGTACCGACGGACCGCGCCTCCTTCCGTCCCGAGCCGCGCGGCGACCAGATCGCCGATCTTCGCGAGGCGGGGATCGGCGTCGGAGAAGAGCGAGAAGCCGCCCGCGCCGAGCGCGAGATTCGCGATCTCGAGGCGCTCGTCGACCTTGCGGCCCTTCAGGCCACGGCCGAAGAACCCCTGCGGCGTGACGAGGCGCTCGCCCATCGCCTTCCGCATCGCCTCTGCGCGCGCTTCGTAACGTGCCGCGTCGGAGGCGGCGCCGCTCACACGTGCGATGTTGGCGGCCGCCTCGAGGCCGGCCACGGCAGAACCGCTCGCATACGTCCAGCTTCCGCCCGTCTCGAGCTCCCAGAGATCACGAGACGGGGCGACGAGCCCGTCCCTGGTGATGTCGAGCAAGTGCTCCGCCGCGCGGCGCACCGCGGGCCAGCGTGCCTTCGTCCAATCGGCATCTCCGGTCGCTTCGAAGACGCGATTCACGCCCCACGGGAGCATGCCGGGTTGATCGTTCTCGTTCCACGCCGAGCCGAGATCGAGGAACGCTCCGCTCGCATCGGGCTTGTAGTTGATCGCGAAGCTCCCATCGTCCTTCTGCAGCCGCTCGAGCAGCTCGAAGAACGACTTCGCCTCTGCGGCGAAGCCGGCCTCCAGCATGTCGATCGCGGTCTTCGAGCCGTCGCGCGGCCACACCAGCTTGTAGACAGGGCTCGTCAGCGTCGGCGCCGCGATGAAGGCGCCGTTGTCGACGCGATGCTGCATGACGGTGATCACCGCACGCCGATAGACGTCGCGCGCATCGGGCGGCAGACGCTGCGGGAGCGGCGCCCGCGCGAGCACGGCGCTCCAGTGATCGCGGTCCTCCTTCGCACGCGCAGCAAATCCTCCTCCGAGCGCGGCCGTCGCCTCCGCCAGCGCTTTGCTTTCGTTCGATCCAAGCCCGATCGCGTAGGAGATGTCCTTGCGCTCGCCAGGCGCGATCGTGTCGAGCCTGTGGAGGAGCGTCCCGTTGACCCCCGCGACCGACGCGCCGGCACCGTCGGTGCACGGGGCGAGCTCGTCGTTCTCGGCGGCGACCCGGGCATCCTTCTCGCGCCCGAAGCCCCAGTTCGCATGACCGCAATGCGCAACGCTCGGAGGGCGATCCGCAAGCGTGGCGATCGCCGCGCCGTCGTCGGTCTGCACGAGCGCGCCGCGGGCGGCGTCGAAGCGAATGCGGTCTCCGCCCGGGAGGTTTCCGATCGTGTAGAATGCATAAAACGCGACGTCGACGTCCTCGAGCGCCTTCTTGCCGGTGTTCTCCACGACCACGTGCCGCACGTGCGCGTCGTTCTCCGGGCGAACGACGTCTTCGATCGTGAGCTTCAGGCCCGGACCTTCGAACTCCGAGACGACGAGGCCGGAGTCGGCGACGATCCGCTGCCCCTTCAAGACGAGGTCGTGCGCCCAGCGCAGCTTCGTTCCGCGCGTCTTCACACCGACGTACGAGTCCCAGAGGTTGTCCGCGTCGTAGTGTGGCCAGTACAGCTCGACGAGCGCGCCGGCCTTGGCGCCACGACCCCACGCCCGCGAGACGACGGACATCGTCGAGCCGTTGCCGAGCTGCGCGAAGTTCGGGGGATTGCCGAGCGCCCGGGACAGCGGCTCCCAGCTCCCCATCTCGTCTTCGCTCTGCTCGATCTCTTCGTCGGCCGGTGCCGCGCAGGCAGCAAGGGCGGCGATGGCAGCGACGGCAAACCCGAGACGACGACGGAGCATGGCCGTCGTTCAGCACTGCACGTGCCAATGTGCGCCATCAGCCTACACCAAAGATCCCCGCTGAATCACAGGTGGATCGCGGGCGACCCGCGCCCCTCGGCTGGATCTTTCCACCGCTGACCGCCGACGCGCGCCCCCCGCAGCGCACGAGCGCGGTTCAGGGCACGAGGGCGAGCAGCCTGACCTCGGCGACGTTCACGCGGAAGAACGGACCGCCCTTGCCGCCGGTCCCGCCGGTGTACGCGCTGAAGTGATCGAACGCGGACATGTTCACGGCGCGATCGTCGTGGGACAGGCGCACGCGATAGCTCGTGCCGGACTTCAGGTTCACGCGGACGAACGAGGAGTCGCCCCACGAGCCCCAGTCGCCGCGATGGGGCATCATGAGGAACCCGGTACCGACGACCGCACCCGAAGGGACCTCTTCGACGGTCACCTTCTTCACCGCGCACGTGATGCCCGTGTTGATGGGTCCGGCGCCGTTCGCATAGCGGACCTGCACGAGATGCGTGCCCATACGGTCGACATTGTCGAACGTCGCGACGATCTCGTGGCCGGGATCGCCCCACTGCTCGAAGTGGTTCCCGACCTTCACCCCGCCGGTCGCGACGAGCCCGTCCGCACCGATCGAGCGAATCCGCGTCGCGCTCGGCCCCCACCAGCACACCGGCGGGGCATGCTGCGAGACGTTCCCGCTCGTCCCCCAGCGTGTCTCGACCGTGTAGCAGTGCCCCGGTGAAGCATCGCCGGTGGTCGCATTGTCGGTCCACGAGCCGATGCTGGCGCCGAGCCCGGACGCGACGCGGACGCCATCGCGATAGACGCTCCACGTGATCTCGGTCGGGCTCTCACCGGCGAAGCTGGCGGACACGACGAGCTTGCCGTTCTCGACACCGAGCCCGGTCACGGCCGGAGTCCGCGGCGCGAAAATCGAGCGGTAGTCCGAGACGTTCGTGATCGCGCGCAGCGCGGCCGGCGCCGTCGTGGGCGCAGCCAGCTCGATCTCGACGAGGTTGCGATCCCGCAGCTTCGCGTCCGGGATGACGTTGCCCTCGAGCGGCTGGCCGTTGAGCCGACGCGCCGCGATGACGTATGCGCCGCCGTCTCCAGCGTCCCCCTCCGGGAGCTTCACGGAAACCGAGAGCTTCTTTCCACGCAGCGGAAGATCGTTCAGCGCGATCGTCTTCGCCTTCCCGAAGAGCGACGCCGCGAGCGAGGAAGGCACGAAGGGCGCGACGCGGATACCTCCGCTGACGGCCTCGACACCGAAGAGGCCACCGTTCACCGCGCCGATGTACCCGGCGACGCTCCAGAGCTGCCGCTGCGAGTTCACGACGGGCCCCGAGAACGCGCCGTCGTCGTGCCACGCCTTGCCGGTGACGACCTCGAGGTTCTCCATGTTGGAGAGGTTGAGCGCTGCGGCGCGCACGAGCGAGCGGATGCCGGCGTCGAACGCGGTGTCGTTCCCGACCTTCTTCGCCGCCTTGACCCAGTAGGCGGTGACGAACGGCCAGATCGCCCGGTTGTGATAGACGGGCGTGTCCTTCTGCTGCGGGAAGATGACCGGCGGTCCCTTCGGTAGCGACGGGTACGTCGCGATCGCGTCCTTCGCCTGACCCGCCGTCGCGGCGTCGAGGAGCACGGCGAGCGACGTACCGAGCAGGTCGAACCTCCGCACCGGCGACGGGTCGAGCTCCGTCGTCACGAACGTCGAGAATTGCTTCTCCTCGGGCAGCCAGAAGCGCGCGCGGATCGCGTCGCGCAGCTCCGAGGCCCATCCCTTCATCTTCGTCGCCGTCGCGCCGTCACCGACCTCCTCTGCGAGCTTCGCGGTGAGATCCAGCAGCGCGAGATGCGCGACGTTCGTCGAGAGCGACTTGCTCATCCCGATGTGGACCGTGTCCGGGTTCGTCCAGCCGGGATACGTCTGCTCACGCCAGTCGAGGAACGACTGCTCGCCGCGATAGAGCCCGTCGGCCGGGTCGAAGATGACGACGCGGTCATGCGCGATCGTGTTCTTCGCCGCCTCGAGCGCGCGGTCGCGGAACGCCGTCCGCGCTTCGCCCGTGAGGTACTGGAGCACCTCGCTCGCGCCGAGCGCCCACACTGCGCGGTCGGTCGAGACGGGGTAGCTCCCACCCGTCCCGGTGTCCTGGACGATCTGCAGATCGGAGCCGTCCCGACGCGTCGAGATCTTCAGCTCGAGCGAGTTCTTCGTCCGGATCGGATCGACCCACGGCAGGCCGAGGTTCGCCGCATACGCGGTGTCCCGCGTCCAGACGTAGTTCCACTTCCGCCCCGTCTCGAAGCAGCCCCCCGCCGGACACGGCAGCTCCTTGCCGTCGTTGAAGGCGTAGTCCTTGATCGCCTCGACCGAGTTCTCCGCCGCCTCGTCGAGCGCGAGCTGGTAGAGCGCGTCGAACATCGGGCTGGTCGTCTGGAGGCTCGGCCTCCCGCCGTCCTCCTTCATCGTCCGCGGGCTCGTCGGCAGCTCGTCCTTCCGCGGCGCGGTGCTCGTGAGAATGAACGTGCGCGCGCAGCCCGTGCCCTCGACCTGTACGGAGGCCGTCCCCGTGCCGTCCGACAGCTCGCTCGCGCCCGCTGCGGGCTCGCCGTCCGCCACGACGCATGACGGCACATCGAACGGCGGCCCTTCAGGTCCGCCGTCGGTTCCGGGCACCGTGAGATCGCCGGCGTCGGGCCGCTGCTCGCCCGCTTCGGAGAGCGGATCGGAGCTGCATGCGAAGCCGGCGGCGAACGTCGCGAACAGACCTCCGAACAGCAAGCGCCTCATCGCGCCCAAGCCGTAGCACGCAGCCCGTCGTGCGCCAGGCACAAAGTCACTCAGGTCTGAGTTACGCCAGGTTCGGGACGAAGACGAGACGCGCTGCGCGTGACCTGCCAGCGCGGGACCAGGAGCGGGGGCTGCCTTCGCGCGGCAGTTGCCTAGGTTCGTCAACGAGGCAACTGGCCCGCGAAGGCAACTGGCCCCCGGGGGGAGTGACCGCCGCGCCTGCCCTGCTCGCGGGCAGTTGCCTAGGTTCGTCAACGAGGCAACTGCCCGGCAAGGGAGTCCCCGGCGCCCCCAGCCCGACCCCGACGACCGTCGAGCGCAAGCCACGACGCATCAACCTCAACCACTCACGGAAGCTGCCGTCCTCGCGCCTGACGCTTAGAATTCCCGACCGGCATGAAGAGGCTCCTCCACGGCGTGCTCGTGGGCACGCTCGGCGCGTCGCTCGTCTTCTGTCATGCCGCGCGTCACGAGGTGGCGACGGTGCCGGCAACGGCGACGCCGACGTCACCGCAAGCCGTCGCGCCGAAGGAGACGTTCGTTCCGAGCGACGGTGGCGCGGTGCTGGCGCACGTCAGCGAAGAGAGCTCCGAGGAATGGCGTGGCATCGACGCGGTCGTCGGAGCGGCGATCGAAGCCGGCAAGATGCCCGGGTGCGTCGTCGTCGTCGGCAGGCACGACGACGTCCTCTTCGAGCGAGCGTACGGCTGGCGCTCGCTTCTACCCGCGCGCACGCCGATGACGAAAGAGACGCTCTTCGATCTCGCGTCGCTCACCAAGCCGATCGCGACGGCAACCGCAGTCATGATCCTCGTCGATCGCGGTACGATCGACCTCGACGCGCGCGCGTCGAAGTACATCCCGGAGCTCGCGAAGCTCCCCCCGTTCACGGTCCGGCAGCTGATGCTCCACACGAGCGGGCTTCCGTCCGGAACGCCCTTGTCCGACTGGTCCCCGGACCGGGCCGAGGTGCTGCGCCGGATCGCAGCGCTGACTCCAAGGGGACTTCCCGGCGAGAAGTTCCTCTACTCGGACGTCGGCTTCGTCGTGCTGCAGGAAATCCTGGAGCGCGTGAGCGGCAAGGAGCTCGCGACGTTCGCGTCCGAAGAGATCTTCGCGCCCCTCGGGATGAAGGAGACGGGCTTTCTGCCTCCGCCCGCGCTGCGAGCACGCGCGGCGCCGACCGAGGAGCGTGACGGCGGATTCATGATCGGAGAGGTGCACGACCCGCGAGCGTTCGCGCTCGGCGGCGTCGCGGGTCACGCCGGCGTGTTCTCGACGGCCGGCGACCTGTCGCGCTACGCGCGGGCGATGCTCGCGAAAGGCGAGCTCGACGAACGGCGGCTCTTCGGACCGAAGACCTTCGAGCGCTTCGTCACGCGCCATACGACGCCAAAAGGCGGGCGCGCGCTCGGCTGGGACGTGGACAGCACCTTCGCGACCCATCGGAGCGCGCTGCTGTCGGCGAAGGCATTCGGTCATGGCGGCTACACGGGGACCGCGCTCTGGATCGATCCGGGGCGCGATCTGTTCGTGCTCTTCCTCTCGAACCGCGTTCATCCGGACGGCAAGGGCGCGGTGAATCCGCTCGTCGCCGAGATCGCCACGCTGGCGGTCGACGCCGCCGAGGTGAAGACGGGCATCGACGTCTTGCGCGCAGAGTCGTTCGAGCGACTTCGCGGGGCGCGCATCGGCCTCGTGACGAACGCGAGCGCGAAGGCGAAGGACGGCACGAGCACGCTCGACGTTCTCCGCGCGGCGCCGGGTGTCACGCTCTCGGCGATCTTCACGCCGGAGCACGGCATCCACGGCGATCGCGAAGGCAAGATCGCCGACTCGACGTACGGCGGAGTGCCCGTCTACAGCCTCTATGGCGAGCGGTTCACTCCGACGTCGGAGACGCTCTCGGGGATCGACACACTGGTCTTCGATCTGCAGGACGTCGGGATGCGCTTCTACACGTACGCGGCCACGATGAAGCGCGCGATGAAGGTCGCAGCGGAGCGTCACCTCCGGTTCGTCGTGCTCGACCGACCCAATCCAATCGGCGGCGTCGAGGTGCAGGGCCCCGTTCTGTCCGAGGCGGACGTGAAGGGCTTCGTGAACCATCATCCCCTTCCGCTCCGTCACGGGATGACGATGGGCGAGCTCGCCCGCCTCTTCGCCCACGACGACAATCTCGAGCTGCGGCTGGACGTCGTGAAGATGCGTGGCTGGCGACGCAAGGACGCGTTCGATCACACCCGGCTCGCGTGGTCGGCGCCTTCACCGAACCTGCCGTCGTACAAGGCCGTGCAGCTCTACCCCGCGATCGGTCTGCTCGAGAGCACGAACGTCTCCGTCGGCCGCGGGACCGAGATGCCGTTCGAGATCGTGGCCGCCCCGTGGATGGACGCCGTCGCCGTCGCCAAGAGGCTGAACGAGATGGGCCTCGGCGGCGTCACGTTCGATGTGACCGAGGTGACCCCGAAGTCGAGCGTGCACGCGAAGAAGAAGTGTCCAGGTGTTCGCATCGCGGTGAACGCCCCTTCACGCTTCGAACCGGTGCGAACTGCCATGGGCATCGCGCTCGTACTCCACGAAATTCACGCGTCGGAGTGGGAGCTCGACAACCTGGACAAGATGCTGCGACATCCGCCGGCGATGAACGCCATTCGCACCGGCAAGGGCCTCGCGGACATCGAGGCGACGTGGGCGCTCGACCTCGGAACGTTCAAGGAACGTCGCGAGGCCTTCCTCCTCTACGAGTGAGGCGGTCGCCGACAGCGCGAAAAGCCGAAGGTAGTCGCCACGAGCCGGGGGCCTGGGCGACGGGTCGAGTGTGGTGACCGGTTCACCTGGCGCGACTCGAACGTCATGGTGTACCGCTCGCTCTGGAGGTGCGTAATCAGCGAATCACCGGCCCGAGCGAAGACGGTACGCCCCTTGCTCCCGACGGCGGGCACTGTAACTGGGTCGCCGCCCGCCTCGTCCGAAATCGGCGAGACCGGCGATCGGAACGAGCGGCGCCGGACATCATGGTTCGGGGCCGTCGAGCCAGCCGAGAGCGCCCCCGTTGGAGCACGATGCACGCGAACGATTCACTCCATGAACGACTACGACGGCGCTCGTTGACGGGGCACGCGGTCATCGCTACGCCGGGGTCGGCATGCTCATGAAGGGGGAATGGCCGTCGCGCGCCAAGAGGCTCGGCCTTGCGCTCTCGATCTCGCTCGCCGCGACGCTCGGCTCGTCGACGGCGCACGCTGCGCCGTCGCGCATCGCCGTGCTCGGTCCGAGCGACGCTCCGATCGTGCCGCGCCTCCAGCGCAACATGGAGTCGTTGAAGCTCGACGTGCTGAATGCCACGGTCTCCGTGTGCACACGCGACGTCGTCACGAGGCTCATCGGCGAGCTCCGCGTCGACACGGCGGTCTGCACCGACGGCGATCAGATCAGCGTGTGGGTCATCGAAGGCGAGCGGCTCGTCCTCAAGGAAGCGGTCGTCGTCCAGAGCGCCGATGAACGCGCACAGGAGCTCGCGGCCGCACGTGCAGCGATGGCGCTGCAAGCGCTCCCTCCGAAGAACGCGCCCGCGGCGAAGGACGCGCGCGCGGACGGCGCACCGGAGCGCGGTGGATACACCATCATCGCCAACGGCCCGACCGCGACGGTGGTGCCGACGAACGACGCGCGACCCGCCGAGGCGCCGCCGGAGAAAGACCGCCCGGCGCAGGCGCCCACGCCGTCGCGGAAAGAGCGCATCACACCTCCGTTCGTGCTCGGCGCGGGCCCCGCGCTCGCCGCGAGCCGACATGGAAACTCGTTCGCGATCTCGGCCGAAGCAGAGATCGGCGTCAGCCGCTACGTGGCGCTCATCCCATGGATCCAGTTCGTGCCCGCGAACCGGACCGCCGAAGCTCCGGCGGGGACGGCGTCGTTCCGGCCGACGATCTTCGGGCTCGGGTTCGGCATCCCGCTGCTCCGGCCGTCGTCGTTCGTGGTGCCCAGACTCGGCGCGGGGTACGGGATCCTCTGGATGCACGTCTCCCCGGAATCGGTGGTCGGGACCGCGACCGCGCGTCCACCCGAAGATCTGCTCGCGCCGATCATGTACGTGAGCGCGGCGACCTCGTTCAAGGTGACGCCGAGCTTCCGCATCGCGGCCGAAGGGATGGCCGGCACGTCGTCGCACCACATGGTCGTGCGCATCGGCGGTGAGCGGGCGGCGCAGTGGGGCGTGCCACTGGCAAGCCTCGCGCTTCGCGGCGAGTGGGTGGTCCAATGAACAAACGCGCGCACGGCCACTCGCAGACCCGCGGGCTCGCCGCCATTGGAGTTTTGCTCACGTCGACGGCGCTCGGCAGCGCCCTCTTCGCGTGCGATCAGGTTTATGCCGATCCCGTGACGACGCCGTTCGTCTCGCCGTTCAGCGGCATTCCCGATTCCGGTCTCACCACATCGCGGACGCCCGCGGTCGCCTGCACGACGGTGCCGCAAGAGAACAGCCCTTGCGTGCAGACAGGCTCCGTCTGCGAGATCGGGACGAGCCCGGACGAGCAATGCAACACCCTCTTCGTCTGCGCGCCGAATCCGAGCAGCCGGAGCTACTGGACGGAGCAGAGGATCCCGAGCTGCACGCTCGCATGCCCCGACTCGGCGCAGATCCAGGACGGCGCGCCGTGTGACGTGAGCGACGCCGGCGGCGACGAGGCGGAGCTTCACTGCACGACACCCGTCGGCACGTGCATCTGCACGACGGGTCGCGACGGCGCGCACGCTCATGCGCGCAAGTGGGTCTGCAAGCAACCGGCAGACGGCTGCCCGGCAGAACGACCGCTGCTCGGCAAGCCCTGCGCGGGGGACTGGTCGTGCGACTACGGCTCGTGCGAGTCCAAGCGCGGCATGCGGATGATCTGCGAAGACGAAGTCTGGCAGACGGAGACGGCCCAATGCGACTGAGCATGTTCCGCCCGCTCGTCGGCGCGGCCGTCATGGCGCTCGGGACGTCGACCCTCGTGATCGCGTGTGATCTCGGAGTGGACTACCCGTTCGGGCCGCCCGGTTTCGGTGGCGCCCCTGCGCCGGTCTTCGATGCCGGCGCGCCGAGGGAGCACCCGGACACGTGCGACGTGGACGAAGGCGACTCGTGCTTCGGTCCCACGGCCGACGCCTGCGAGACGAAGAAACACGCCAACCCGACCTGCAACGGCTCGCTCGACTGCACGGGATCCGTCTGGAAGCGTCGGCCGGCAGCGAGAAGCACCTGCGCGTCCGAATGCCCCGCTGCGTACGGAGAGGACCAGCCAGAGGCCTGCGCAATCCCGAACGCGGGCACGTTGATCTGCGAGTACTTCGAGGGCACCTGCGGCTGTGCGCCCGTCCTTCCGGTCGATGCTGACGCAGGCGATGCCGGCGACGCGGGCGAAGACGCCGAGGATGCAGGCGAATCCGATGGTGGTGAGACCGACGCGGGATCACTCCGTCGCTACGAATGGCGATGCATCAAGGCCGAGGCCGGATGCCCCCGTATGCGCCCCGTCATCGGCAGCGACTGCGTTCGGCCGATGACGTGTGATTACGGCGACTGTCTATTCGAGGACGGGATCAGGATGCGTTGTTACAGTGGAACCTGGTCCTCGGAGAAGCGCTGCGAGCTGTGAAACTCTCGGACCGGTCGTCTCGGTCTGGATATCCATCACTTCACTTTCGAATCACTTTCGAATCACTTTCGAACCAAGGGGAGAAGAGCTCATGTACCGATGGTGGAAGGTCACGCCGCTTCTCGCGGTCACTCTCGGGATCGCCTGCAACACCAAGGGCAATGAGAACTTCGACGATGGCCTGTCCGCGCCAATCGCGCCGACGCCGGGGCCTCAGCCGACGTTCACGACGACAGCGTCGCTCTCCGCCTCGCCGCCCCCGATCTCGGGTGGAACGCTCGCCGTCGCGAGCGACGGTCGTACGGTCGTCGCGGCCGATTCGGATCGCGACAGCATCTACGTCGTCGACATCGCAGCGCGGACGGTGAAGCACACCATCAAGCTCGCCGAAGGCTCCGAGCCGGGCCGCGTCGCCATCGACGCGAAAGGCCGCGCGCACGTCGCGCTCCGCAGCTCGGGCAAGCTCGCCAGCGTCGATCTCGCGACCGGCGCGCTGACGGAACGCGCGATCTGCGCCGCGCCTCGAGGCGTCGCGTACGACGGTGACATCGACACCGTCCACGTCGCCTGTGCGGAGGGCTTCCTCGTCTCCGTGCCGCTCGCCGGCGGTGAGGTCCGTCGCATCGGCCTCGATCGCGACATCCGCGACGTCATGCTCACGAAGAACAAGCTGCTCGTGAGCCGCTTCCGCCAGGCCGACGTCATCGAGCTCTCGCGCGCGGGCGAGGTCATCGGCAAGAGCTCGACGCGCGGCGGCAACCTCGGATGGCGCATCGCGCGTGCACCGGCACCGCCTCCCGAGGACGAGCAGACGGAGCCGACGCCGCCGGAGAACGACGACGAGCCCGCGATCATCTCGCAGCAGCCGACGGACCCGAGCCCCACGCCGGGCGGGGTCGGGTATTACGGCTCCGGCGCGACGGATGCGTGCTCTGCACCGACGATCACGGCGACGCGCCTCGACATCCCCGGACAGCCGAGCATCTTCATTCCGCCCGCCGTGCTCCCCGTCGACCTCGCGACGAACGGACGCGAATACGCGATCGTGGCCGCGGGCAACGGTCACACCGCGGAGCTTCCGCAGGTCTTCGTTCACCGCGTTCGGCCCGCCGCGATGTCGTCGTCCTCGTCTTCATCCTCTTCGGGCGGGTTCACGCCGGGCGGGCGCTTCGGGTCGAACTACGACTGCACGCAGATGGCGAAGGGCTTCCTCCCTGGCCAGGCCATCGCGGCCGTTTACGACGGAGATGACCAGCTCATCGTCCAGTCGCGCGAGCCCGCTGCGCTGTACATCATGACCCCGGACCGGCAGCGCGTGTTCAAGGAGATCAAGCTGTCCGACGTGAGCCGCGAGGACACGGGGCACGCGATCTTCCACTCGAACAGCGGCGGCTTCCTCGCATGCGCGTCTTGCCACGCCGAAGGCGGCGAGGACGGGCACACCTGGCGATTCATCGAAGGGGATCGCCGTACGCCTTCGATGCGCGGCACCATCGCGCACACCGAGCCCTTCCACTGGGACGGCACGGTGAAGGACATGCGTCATCTCGTCGACCACGTGTTCTCGACGCGAATGAGCGGACCGAACGTCGAAGACGCACAGGTCGAGACGCTCAAGACGTGGCTCTTCAAGATCCCCGCGCCGCCGAAGGTCGCGAAGGACGCGGTCGCCGTGGAGCGCGGGCACGCGCTGTTCAACCAACGCGGGTGCGCGAGCTGCCACTCGGGAGCAGCGCTCACGAACAACGAGACGCGCGATGTCGGAACAGGCGGAGCCTTCCAGGTCCCGTCGCTCGTCGGCGTCGCCTGGCGTGCGCCGTTCCTCCACAACGGCTGTGCGAAGACGCTGCGCGATCGCTTCGACGGCTCGTGCGGCGGCGACAAGCACGGTGACATCACCGGCCTCACCAGCGCCCAGATCGACGACCTCTCGACGTACCTCGAGAGCCTCTGAACGAACGACGCCGACGACGACGCGTCGTCGAAGGCCGAGAGCATGAAACCGAGGCGCGGAGTCGACCGACCCGCGCCTCGGTTCATTTTTCCTGCGCACTCTGACGACGGGATCTGACGTGGTGTGACGGGGCGTTCCCAGTAGGGCCATCAACGGGTGGCCACAGGAGTGACGGTTGGAACGGCGGTCTCGGGCGTTCAGCGGCCGATCCCTCGTAGAGAACAGCGATTTTCCCGTCTGGAATGCTCCGTGCACGAGGGAGGGGCTCTCCTTTCGGGCAGTCCGCCCCCCGCCGGGGTCGGAGCTCGACTAAAACCGAGGTCATGATGAAGCGGGCGGCTTCGCTGGGTGTGCTGGCCTTGACGGCCGGATTGTTCGTGTCGGGTAGTGCATTCGCGCAGGAGGAGCCCCCGCCCCTGCCGCCGCCGGCGTCGAGTGGTGGAACGACCGCAACACCGTCGGCGAGCGCGACCGTCGACAGCGTGCACCTCCGTAACGGAGGTCTGTATCGCGGACGCGTGACGGAGATCGTCCCCGGCGATCACGTGACCGTCGTCATCGAGCAGGGCGATACCAAGCGCGTGCCCTGGGCAGAAGTCGATCGCGTGATCGTCGCTTCGACCGCCGTACCGGCGCCGCCTGCACCTGGAAGAGTAGCGCCCGCGACTCCGCCGGTGGCCGCACCGATGGTCGGACCGCGCGCGCGTGTGCACATCACCTCTTCGAGGAACGTGATCCTCTATCGTCGCCCGGCCGGCTCCACGTCGTGGGTCCAGGCTTGCACGTCGCCGTGCAACGAGGAGCTGCCGATCGGAGACGCGTACCGCGTCACGGGCAACGGCATCTCGGCGTCGAAGGAGTTCCGGCTCGACGCGAACCCGGGCGGCACCGTCGACGTCGCCATCGATCCTCCGTCGACTGGAGGCATGGTGCTCGGTGGTTTCCTCGCAGGCGGCGGAGCGACGGTCGCCTACGTCGGCATGCTGCTCGCGCTCGTCGGTGCCGCGGAGGCGAACGACGACTGCTACTTGCGAGGCACCGGCTCGACCTACTGCGAAAACAACAAGAGCGACGCCGAAGCCGTTCGCAACGGCGGCCTCATCGCGATGGGCGTTGGCGCAGCCGCGACGATCGGCGGCATCCTCATCTTCCTCAACAGCGCGAAGACGGACATCTCGCAGACCACGGGCAAGGGTGATTCGTCCGGCGCTGCGTCGCGACGCGGCCCGCTCGACGCGTTCATCCGGCAGCCGACGTGGCGCAACGTCTCGAGCTCGGAGCGTGCTGCGGCGGCTCCGGCTGCGGCGTTCCCGGTGCTCCTCCAGGGCACCTTCTAGGGCGATCTGCGCTCGGACCGGAAACGGCTTCGCCCAGCCGTTCGCGACGGAATCGTTGTCTCTTTCACGAAGCGCCGGCGCGGTGCTACGAGATCGTCATGCGCCTTTCGCTGATCGTCGTCTGCGCCGCCTCGGCGCTCGCGCTTGCCGCTTGTGATTCCGGCTCGAAGACGTCGGCCCCAGCGTCGACGTCCACGGCGACGCCGCCGGCTTCGGCTGCTGCGGCGCCGACCGCCGCGGCCGAGGGAGCGTTGCGGCTCGGAGCTCCCATCGAGGCTTCAGCGCAGAAAGTCGCTCTCGCAGACGTCGCGAAGTCGCCCAACGCCTACGTCGGCAAGACGTTCGCCACGACGGGCACCGTCACCGCGGTCTGCCAGCACATGGGATGCTGGATGGAGATCAAGGACGACGCGAGCGAGGCGCACATCAAGATGGCGGGCCACTCGTTCTTCGTCCCGAAGACGGCCTCCGGTCGCAAAGCCCGTGTCCTCGCGAAGCTCGTGAAGGCGGACGAGAAGGGCTCCTGCGAAGGCGAAGGTCACGAAGGAATGGCAGCCGCAGCAGCGAACGGAAAGCCGGCCGAGAAGAAAGGCTGCCGCGCCGAAGCCGAGGACCAGCTCGGCCGTCCGCTCGCCAAGCTCGAGCTCGTAGCCGACGGCGTCGAGCTGCTGTAACGCTCGCACGCCCGCGGGTGCTCCGCGCCGTCGCTGCACTGGGCAGCGTCCTGGGCAGCGTCTGCGCGGCGCTCGCTCCAATCGACGTAGGACGTAGGTCGCTCGCTCAGGCTGCTCGCCGCGCTGCTGCTCCGCGTTTGTTTCACAGGGAGAAAGGGAGACGGGGAGAGAGTTGTTAATGGGCGCTGATCCGACGGGTAGGTCTGCCGACTTGGCGCGCTCGAGGTTTCACAGGGAGAACGGGAGACACGGAGGATCCAGAGACAAAAGAGGCCCGCCGTCAGGCCTTCTCCCGAGCGTGCACACCTTCGCTCGAAAGCCTTCATCGAGCGCGATCGCCCAACCCCACACGCCGGCACTCCACTCGCCTCGCGCATGGCGAGCACGGTGAGCGTCTCGAGCACGGTGAGCGTTTCGAGCACGGTGAGCGTCTCGAGCACGGTGAGCGTCTCGAGCACGGCGAGCACGGTGAGCGTCTCGAGCATGGCGAGCACGGTAAGCGTGTCGTCCATCGGATAGCTTCTAGCTTCCGCACCGTTTCAGCGAGCGAAGTCGCCGAACCTCCCAGACCGGCACTCGGCTCGCTGCACAGTCCCTGTCTCTGGATCCTCCGTGTCTCCCTTCCTCCCTGTGAAACCTCCAGACGCGGCAAGTCGGCAGACGTACCCGTCAAATCAACGCACAAAAAAATCTCTCCCCGTCTCCCTTTCTCCCTGTGATCCCTCTCGAGGTCCGCTGACGGCACGAGGGCCGATGGCGTCATCGCGATCGCCCGTCGAGACAACAGCGTCAAAGACGCGGTTCCTCGGCAGGCGAGCGGCAAAGTCACGAGTCGAGAGGAGCACACAGCACGGGCAAAGCCGGTACCTCCGGGGACGGCAGCACCACTGGGCGGAGCACGTTGAATCGAGGCGAGGCGGTTGGTCAGCGACGGATGACGCGGCCCTTGCCGACGATCTTCGGGGGCTTGGGAAGGGTCGTGCCCTCGAGGATCAGCGTCGGCGATCCGACGAGGCTGACCGCTCCGAGCACGCGACAGCGGCGGAGCGTCAGCTCCCCTTCGCCGAGGAGCGAGACCGATTGCGTGCCGCCGATGACGCAGTCTTCGAGCGTCGCCTTGCACATTGCGCCGATGATCACCGGCGCTTGCTGCGGGAAGTCCGGAGCGGGCTGATAGTTGCCGCCGCGTCGGTGCTCGACACTCTCGCCACCGCAAAACAGGGTCTCCGAGCCCACAGGCGCGGGTGCGGGCGGCTTCGACGGCGAGCCCGCATCCGTGGCGGCGTTGTTGGATCCCTTCGGCGGTTTGCTCGGAGGTGCAGAAGCGCTAGCGGACGCCGCGCTCTCGACGCGAGCGGGGACGTCGTCGAGGTCGGGCGTGGTCTCCGCGTTTGCGTTCGCGTTCTCGTTCGCGTTTGCGCCGGGCGCGGCGTCGACCTCGCTCGTGCCAGCATCGGGTCCCCAGCGGCGCAGCAGCTTCGGTCCCACGACCGCGAGCGTCGAGGCGGCGACGAGGGCCGTGGCGCCAACGCCGGCCGCGATGAAGACGCCCGAGCTGCGCCGCGACGACGCCGGACCGGTCGTGCGTGTCGACGCGAACGGCGCCGGTCGCGATCCGACGAAGACGTGAGGGCCATCCGAACGCGTGCCGAAGCTGCCAGGCGACGGCGCTGGCGGAGCGAGTTGCGTCGGAGCGAGCTGCATCGGAGCCGGCTGCATCGGGGCGGAGATGGGACCGACCGCGTTGGCGAGGCCTTCGAGCTGGACGAGACGGTGGTGGACCTCGGCAGCAGATCCCGGACGCGCCATCGGATCTTTGGCGAGCAGCGCCTCGACGACGATGATGAATGCCTCCGGCACTCCGCGGGTCAGCCTGCGGAGATCGGGCGCGGGATGGTCGACGATCTTCAGCCACACACTGAAGAGATCGTCGCCCTGGAACGGACGCACGCCCGAGACGGCCTCGAAGAGCACGATGCCGAGCGCGAAGAGATCGGCACGCGCGTCGACGTTCTTCGGATCTTTCACCTGCTCGGGAGCCATGTAGAAGGGCGTACCGAGGACGGCTTGCGATGCGGTGCGCTCGAGGTCGTCGCTGACGCGAACGAGCCCGAAGTCGAGCAGCTTCGTGTTCTCGACACGTCCTCCCGGCAGGAAGATGTTGCGCGGGCTGAGATCGCGATGCACCGCGCCGAGCGCGTGGGCATGAGCGAGCGCGGACGTCACACGGAGCGCGAGGATCCGCGCGGCCTGCCAGGGAAGCGGTCCTCGACGGAGACACTGCTCGAGGTCCTCGCCGTCGAGCCACTCCATCGCGAGATAGAGGCCGTTGGGTGTCTCGCCGTGACCGATGTAGCGGACGATCCCTGGATGAACGAGGCGCGAGAGCGTCTCGACCTCGCGGCGGAACCGCGCGCGCCATCCCGGTTCGGTAACGTACTTGAGCCCAACGACCTGTCGGGTCCGCTCGTCGACGGCCCGGTAGACGGTCCCGGCGGAGCCACTGCCGACCTCGCGTTCGATCCGGTACGGACCCGCGTGCGTGAGCCCGGAGCTCGTTTCCGAGATCGGCGTGCGCTGCGTGTCGATGGATCCGCCGCTCTCGTCCCCCTCCACCTTCGCGAGCTCGGCAACGAGCTCACGACAAGCATCACACTCCTCGAGATGGCGCTCGACGTGTGCACGCGAACCGGACGGAAGCCTGCCGTCAAGAAGCTCGAGGGCGCTGTTCTCGTCGAGGCATTGCGACATGTCGTTCGTGCTCGCCTAGCCTACCGGGGTGGACGTCGGCCGTGATAGCGTTTGGGCCCTTCGCGGGGCGAGAATTGCCCAGCGTTTCGACCTAGCTTTCTCGTGAACCCATGAACCTCGCGGAATTCGTGGCGACGGCGCGAGCAGCGTGGCCTCCGTGGCCGAACACCAACGAGGCTGCTTTCGCTCGTTTCGTCGAGGAGCTCCAGCAAGGCCCGGAGGGGCGCGCTCCTCTCGACACCCTTCGCGCAGCCGATCTCTGGCTTGCGTTCCATGCCGGACTCGGGATCGCCCCCGCGGTCGGTGCGCTCGATGCCACGTGTTTCGCCGACCTGGCGAACGTGCTCCGCGCGAGGCGGGCCCCCCCGGCCCAGGCCGACGAAGTGGTCCAGCGGCTCCGACATCGCCTGCTCGTCGCGGAGCCGGGCCAGCGGACACGCATCATGACGTACGCGGGACGCGGCGAGCTGCGCGCTTGGGTACGCGTCGCGGCGGTCCGTGCGTGGCTCAACATGAAACGCGAGATGCCTCTCGCGAACGACGGCCCCAGCGTCGAAGATGCGCTCGTCACCGAGGCGACGACCGACCTCGAGCTCGAGCTGCTCAAGGGCAAGTACCGCGAGCACTTCCGCCGTGCGTTTCTCCAGGCGGTCGACGCGCTCGCTCCCGGCACGCGACTGCTCTTGAAGCTGCACTACCTCGATCGCCTCTCGATGGAGGAGGTGGGCAAGGTGCTCGGCGTCCATCGGCTCACCGTCTTGCGACGCCTCGAGCGCGCACGCCACGAGCTGTCGGAAGGCACGAAGGAGCGGCTCGAAGTCGAGCTGCGACTCGCACCTCCCGAGGTCGAGAGCCTGCTCAGGATGATCCAGAGCCGACTCGACGTCAGCTTGCAGCACGCGCTCGCGGAGTCGCGCAACAAGGCCGGTTGACGGCCTGCGCGCGCTCTCGAGCGCCGTGAAGCCGGGCGAGAGCGAGGCCTCGCCCGTGGCTTCGACCGCGTGGCTCAAATGAAGTGGAGCACGCCGTAGACGACGGACATCACGACGGCGAGCCCGCCGAGCGGAACCTGGAAGTTGACGAGCTTCGAGCGGATCGCATCGCCCTTCGAGATCGCCATCGCGTTGCCGCGGAAGACGTAGGTCGAGATCAAACCGAAGCCGAGGAGCAGGCCGACGGTGAAGTCGGCGATGCCGGAGAGCGCCCAGAACGCGAAGACGACGGGATGACTCGCCAGGAGCCCCATGTTGAGGACGCACTGGATCAGCTCCCAGGCGCCCCAGCCGAACATCGTCAGCCCGATCCACCCCTGATACTTCGCGAGCGTCGCGAGCTTCTCGGCGGCCTGAGCGGAGCGGCCGACGAGGAGAGAGGACATCGCCAAGAGCCCGCCCGCAATTCCGATCACCATCGACACAAGAAACATTGGATGCCTCGCCAGAAGGGCATGAGGCCGGCTCCGTGCCGGTCCTTGCCTTCCGCGGGGAAGACACGGGCGGAGTCCTCCCTGTAGCGGGCGTCGTGATCTTTTTTTCGCTCTCGCATGCGCGCGCGCGGCGCGCATCGCGCATCACACCTCGGCCTACCTCAGAATCGAGCGCCGAAGCTCGCGGCACCGCCCTGTCGTGTGGGCGCGATCCCGAACGAGACGGAGGGTCCCGTCGGCTTCGCCTTCCCGGTCGCCGGCTCCGAAGACGACGAGCCTCCGCTCGTCAAGAAGAGCACCGCCGAGAGACCCAGCGACGCGATACCGACACCGAGCGCGACGTCTGCGATGGTGAGCTCGGTCTTGACCGAGTCGACCTGCGACTGCGCGCACTGGCCGAAGCACTCCTTCTCGAGCTCGCTTCGACGCTGCATGCCGTGGATGCCGAGGACGCCGAACGTCGCGAGGGCGCCGAGGCCGACGGCTCCCGTGATCCATGCGCTCGCCGGCGGCCCCTTGCTCCGGCGCGACTCGGCGTCTGCGGGCGCCGTGGCGTTCTCGGCCGCCTTCTCCTTTGCCCAGCTCACGCTGACGACGCGGGCCTTCTCGCCCTCGCGCATGATGATCGTCTGCTCGATCGGAGCCTCGTCGGCGTATTCGAAGCGGAGCGCGTGTGAACCGGGATCGACCGAGATCGCCTTGCCGTCGAGGGTGTCGGTCACGAGCTGCCCGTCGATCGACACGCGCACGGACGTGAGGTCCGCACCGTCGACGCCCTTCGCCGCGAACGACACCGACGGAAGCGCCGCCTCCACCTCGGTGAGCCATCGTGTGCAGTCGGGCTGCATGACGGACGGACATCGATCACTGAGGCAGACGAGAAGCGACTCTCGCGCACGCTTCAAGGTCCCGTTCTTCCGCTGGACCTGCGCATTCTTGTAGGCATCGGCGCACCGCGCCTTGTCGGCGGGCTTCTCGGACTCGGCGGCCGGGGCTGCACTCGGCACGAGCACGATCGCTCCACACGCGAGCGCCACGGCGAGTACGGAACGCAGCTGCGTGCGCATACGACGGGGAGATGACGAGATTGACCTCGAGCTCATTAGGTGCATCCTACATACATTCGGGTTTGATCTGACGGATGCCATCGGGGCCGATGGCAAACGGGCTTTCGCAGCCAGGCTTCGGACCGTTCGGTGCCGCGGTCTGCGCGGCCGGCTCCGCTTTCGGCGGCGGAGAAGCAGCAGGTGCTGCGACGGTCTCCTTCGGTCGGGTCGGCGGCGGAGTCCACCGCTGGGGCACGTGCACGGGTGGCGAGGAGGGGCGGGCCGCTCGCCCACTGTCGGCGGCCGCTCCCGCGCTCTCGCGCGGAGACCCGGCTTCGTTCGCGGACGAATCGGCGCTCTCGCGCTCGGCCGCACCCGTGGCGGTCGCGGACGCCGTCGGAGGCATCCCGACCGGAACGAGCTCCTGCGCCGGGGCGCCGGGAGCTCCGACGACCGCCGTGGTCGCGACCGAGGCATCGTTCGCGGCTCGGGAGTCGGAGCTCCGATTCGCGAGCGTGCGAACCCCAACGAGGACGAGGGCCGCCGTGAACGCGAGCAGCGCCGCAGGCATCGTCCAGCTCCTCGACCGAGGTGCGTCTGCCGGCCGCTGGCTCGCGCGCGATTGCTCGTACGCGGCCGACCCCGATGCGCTGTCCGTCGGACGAATCGACGCCGTCAGGACGTGCACGCTGCTCGACGACACGGACCCGACGGCCGCCGACATCACACGCGAGTCGGAGCCGATGCGATCGGCTTCGATCCGGCGCATCACCTCCTCGACCCGTTCGATTCGCGTCCCGGCGACCGCGCGGATCCACTCCGTGACCTCACGCGCCGGCGCCGGAGGCGCGACGGCCTCGAGCGCGACCGCCATCTCGCGCGCGGTCGAGAACCGATGTTCGGGGTGCGCGTGGGTCGCGCGTGCGACGATCTCGTCGATCTCCGGCGGACAATCGCTGCGGATCGTGCTCGGAGGCTGCGGAGGCGCCAGCTCGTTCCTCGCGAGCTTGAGGAAGAGGGTGTCGTTCCGCTCGCCCGCATGGCGACGCCGACCGGCGAGCAGCTCCCAGAGGATGACGCCGACCGCGTAGATGTCGGCTCGACGGTCCGCGAGCCCCCTCACCTGCTCGGGCGCCATGTACGCGACCTTGCCCTTGATGACGCCCTCACGCGTCTCCTGGGTGTTGGTCGACGCCTTCGCGATGCCGAAGTCGAAGACGCGCGCGACGCCGTCGACACCGACGAGGATGTTGTGAGGAGACACGTCGCGATGGACGATCTCGAGCGCCGCCCCGTCGTCACCGCGTGCCTCGTGGGCGAAGTGCAAGCCCTCGAGGACGCCGCAGACGATCGACGAGATGATCGGGACGGGGATGGGGATCCGCCGGCTCGTGCCGTCGCGGATGAGCGCCTCTAGCGAGTCGCCGAGCACGTGCTCCATGACGAGGAACACCTCGGTCTCGTCGGCGACGACGTCGATCGTGGAGACGACGTTCGGATGCTCGAGCCGCGCGGCGAGCCGCGCCTCGTCCAGGAACATCTGGACGAAGTCGGCGTCGTTCACGTAGTTCGGCCGAAGCCGCTTGATCGCAACCAACCGGGAGAAGCCGATGGCTCCTCGCATCCGGCCGAAATGGACCGTTGCCATCCCGCCGGTCGCAATCCGGTCGTAGAGGACGTAACGGCCGAGCTGTCGTGGAATCTCGTCGATGCTCATCGTGGCGTCGGGACGTATTGCAAACGACGTGCGCCGATCGTTGCTGCACGATTACGTCCGTCATGACATGCAGACCGCTTGCTGGACCCCGCAATGCGCGGGGAGTTACCCGCAATCGACTGCTGTGACGTTTCATCAATCGGCAATGCGGGGATCGGCGTGGCTCGCGTACACCGAGCGCTTGGTGGCTCCGTGGATAGTTCGCGCAGCAGCGCAACCGTGAGGGCCGTAGCACGAGCAGTACCCAGGCCTGGAAACGAGGCTTGTCGGTGCGCTGCGCGGACGCGGGGCTGGTGCCGAGCAACCGTTCATCCGTCGTGCGCGAAGACGTCGTGAGCGCCGTCCGCGGTTGGCGCGCGGAACTTGCAGTGAGGCGAAATCCACAACGTCTCGACCACGAGATCGTGATCCGACGTGAGATGAGAGGAGCCGATTCGATGCCCCATTTGCTTCGCCTGGCGCACGGGCGCCAAATCTTCGCCATGGTTGCGCTGAGCGCACTCGCCGTCGCCGCTGGCTGCAACGAGGTGACGAACGAGGCCGAGCAAGACCCGGACGTCACCGAGCCGACGAAGGACGCTGGCAAGACCAACGACGACGCTTCGCCATCGACCGAGACGGACGCCGGGACCGATGCGAAGCAGGAGACGGACGCGTGCGCCGACGGTGGATGCGAGCCGCCCACGGGCTGCGCCGCGCATGCCGAGGCAGCGTTCTGTGACGACTTCGACTCACCCGACGCGCTGACCCCGAACAAGACGAAGTGGGACTTCATCGAGCCGACGGATCAGCCGGTCGCGACGCTGTCGTCGACGAGGGCCGTCTCCGCGCCGAGCTCGCTGCTCTCGCGCGTGGTCGACAAGGACACGCCGGGCGCCAAGTTCGCGAAGACGGTCACGAAGGCCGACTTCACCGAGGTCACCTGGTCGTACGACGTCTACTTCGACCAGGTCGGCACCGAAGACGGGTTCTTCCTCGACGACTTCCAGTTCACCGACGCCACCGGTCCCGACACGTACGGCTTCCGCCTCGTGATGTTCGCCGAGGGCAACGCGATCAAGGAGCTCAAGGTGGAGCACAACCAGCAGGCGAACGGAGGCGACTACGTGATCGAACCCGCGCTCCCCGCCGGGACGGTCGAGCTCGGGAAGTGGCTCCACGTCGAGCAGACGGTGAAGTTCACCTTCGCGGCGGGAGAGACCGAGACGGACACCGCCCGCTACACGCTCAAGATCGACGGCGCATCCGCGTTCGACAAGGAGTACCCGGGCATCACGCGCCAGCAAGCCGCGTTCGCGCGCATCGCAGGCATGCCGCTCGTCTTCAACAAGGAACGAAGCGCGGGCCTCGCGATCCACTGGGACAACCACGTGGTCGAGATGAAATGAAGTCGACGTCGATCGCGATCCCTCTCGGAGGGTTTGTGCTCTGCGCCGCATCCGCAGCTTGCTCGCTCGTGGGGTTCGACGGTTTCGTCGGCCCCGCGGACGGCAAGCGCGGAGACGGCGGAGACGGACTGGTCATGGAGGCGTCGACACCTTCGGTCTCGGGTGACGGTGGCGACAACGGTCCGGGCAGCGACGGCGGCTCGGACGACGCCAACACCGACGCCCCCGACCCGAACATTCCGCCGGTGTTCGTCTCCGGCGGGTCGTTCTGCTCGCAGGGCGGCTCGTCGGCGACGTTCTGCGAGGACTTCGACACGGCCGATCTACCGGCGCAGTGGATCCGTGAGGGTGTGCTCGGGAAGTTGACGAGCTACTCGCCGAAGTCCGTCCCGAACGTGTTCCTCGTCAACGCACCCGCGACGACCGCCGGCGGCACGTTCGTCGCGAAAATCTCGCACAACTTCGAGGATCCATCGACGAACCTCATCGTCGGCTTCGACTTCAAGCCGGAACGGACGACGGAGAACTCCGCCTTCCTGATGCTGGCCGCCCTCGAGTGGGCACGAGGCGAGGACAAGTACTCGCTGCGGCTCGTCTACTCCAACGGCAGCGTTCGACTCGAGGAGTCCAATCTCGTTCCGCCACCGAACAACAAGGACTCCTACCACCCGTTCTTCAACATCCCGTTGAACGAGTGGACCCGCATCGGCATGGACGTCGTCGCGTCCGGCGGGACACCGGGCGCTCAGATCACGCTCGACGGCGCCGCGATCGGCGCACGTTACGCGATCACTCCGACGCCCGGGATGGATCCACGCCCCACCCTCATTCTCGGCGCCGTTTTCGCCGCGAGCCCGCACACCGGCTGGTCGCTTCGCTACGACGACGTCACCGTCAATCTGCGCTGACAGTTTCAAGGAGCCCATGTTCGACGCTTTACGCGGGGGCAAGATCCTCGCTGTGTTTCCGATCGCGACAGCGATCTCGCTCTCGTTCAGCTGCAGCGTCGAGCTAGGCTTGCCGGCTGAACCCGATGTTCCGAGGACGGACGCCGGCGGCGTCCAGACGCCAGGCGACGCTGCCTCGCCGCAGACCGACGCCGACCCGGGCGTCGATTCGCAAGCGCCGGGCGTGAGCTACACGAATCCCGTCTTCGCGCAGGACTTCCCCGATCCGTTCGTGCTTCGCGAAGGCGGCCGGTACTACGGCTTCGCGACGAACTCCGCCGGAAGCAACGTTCGTGTGATCTCGTCGACCGATCTCGCGACGTGGACCGAGCTGCCCGACGCGCTGCCCCTGCTGCCCGCGTGGGCGAAGGCGAACGCTTCGCTCACGTGGGCGCCATCCGTCCTCAAGCGCGGCAGCACGTTCGTGCTCTACTACACGGCGCGAGACATCGCGTCTGGCTTCCAGTGCATCGGCCGGGCGACCTCGACGACGCCCGCCGGGCCCTACGTCGATCATTCGAGCGGTCCGTTCATCTGTCAGGTCGACGGCCCAGATCCCATGTGCGGGTCGATCGACCCGAGCCCGTTCGTGGACGAGAACGGCGACGCCTATCTCCTCTGGAAGAGCGACGAGAACGCGACGCAGTGCGCGGGGGCTCCCCGGCTCTGGACGCAGCGCCTCGGCGTCGACGGCCTCTCGCTCCTCGGCGCACCGACGGAGCTCCTTCGACGCGATCGAGGCTGGGAGTCTCCGCTCATCGAAGGGCCGAGCATGGTGAAGCTCCAGGACCGGTACTACCTGTTCTACTCGGCGAACTGGTGGGAGAGCTCGAACTACGGGATGGGCTACGCAATCTGCACGACGGCCACCGGGCCGTGTGTGAAGCAGACGCTCGACGGCCCGTTCGTGACGTCCGTCGGTGAGACCCTCGGCCCGGGAGGTCAGGAGCTGTTCACCGACACGAACGGAAAGCTCTGGATGGCGTACCACGCCTGGTCGAGCCCGGTCGTCGGGTACAGCAACGGCGGCGCACGCTCACTCCGGATCGATCCGATCGAGCTCTCTGCGGACGGAGTCCCCGTTCTCGCACCGAGCTACACGGCACGTCCGCTGCTCTGAGGGGAAAGATGTGAGATGTTGATGTCCGACGAGAATCGCAAACCGGAGCCGGAGACTGTTCCACCGCCGAACGGCGCGAGGGACATGTACAGCGCAGCGACACGCATCGGGACCCTGCCCGAAGAGGTGCTCGCCGCGATGCGCACGGAGGCGCCCGACGCCGCGCTCGCCGCGCGGACGAGCATCATGGAGATCGCGGCGCTCGAGCGACTCCGGCCTCCACCTCCGCCAGCGATTTCACCTCCTGCGGAGGAGGTGCTCGTCGTTCACGATCTCGAGCCGGAGCCCTCGCCGCTCGTCATGCGCTCCGAGCGGTTCTTCCGATCGAGCGTGTTTCGTTCGCTCGTCGTCGTCTTCTTGTTCGCGGTCCTCGGCGGGATCGTCGCCGCAGCCATCACGCTCTGGTGATGACGCAGTGAAGCGCGCTCGGCGATGACGTCAGGCGCGGCGCCGGCGCGCTTCAATCAGTCCGTCGAGCTTCTCGAAGCACACGCGCCATCCCTCGCGATTTCCGGCGCGGTCCTCCGGCGCGAGGAGCTGGTCCTGCCGGAGCGTGATCTCGGTCGAACCCGGCCCGGCCTCGCGAAAGTCGACCGTGAGCAACGTCGGATACGGGTCGGCGTAGTTGGGACCTTCGTAGACCCACGTCTTCACGAGACGCTTGTCGCGAACGAGCTCGCGATATTCGCCGGTCGTGACGTGGCGGTTACCGAGCGGGTCGACCGCCACCACCCGATACTGCCCGCCTGGCCGAGCGTCGACAGCGGCCTCCGCGACCACACACGGCCCCGCCGCGAGCCATTGCTGCAGCAGCGCTGGATCGGTCCAAGCCTCGAAGACCTCCGCGATCGGCGCAGCGAAGACACGAACGACGGTGATGCTCGGCGCTTGCGCCTCGAGTGACTCGATCATCCGCGTTCAGACCTGATGCATGCCGATGAGGTTCCCGCACGTGTCCTCGAACGAGGCGAAGACGATGTCCCCCATCCGCGTCGGCTTCTGGCGAAACACCACGCCACGCTCGGTGAGCCTCTCGTACTCCTTGTGGCAGTCGTCGATGCCGAACGACGTCACATGGATCCCCGCGTCGAAGAGCGCCTTCTGGTAAGCCTTCGACGGCTCGAACCCCATCGGCTCGAGGAGCAGCTCGATCTCCGAGCTCTCCGGCGAGACGACCGTGAGCCATCGATGCTCCCCCATCGGCATGTCCTGCTTCTTCACGAAGCCGAGGACATCCGTATAGAAGGCGAGCGCCTTCGCCTGATCCTGCACCAACACACTCGTCAGGGTGATCTTCATCGTCGTTTCCTCGGCTTCCGCTCCCGGTCGTTCGCGCCGGGGTCGGAGCTCTCCTTCTTCGCGTTCTTCGCATTGGTTCGAGCGGCGAACATCGCGCCGAGCGCGTCGAGCCGGTCGTTCCAGAAACGCTCGTAAAACGCGAGCCACTGCTGCGCCTGCGCGAGCCGATCCGGCACGAGGCGGCAGTGGTGCTTGCGTCCCTCGACGGTCCGCTGCACGAGCCCAGCGCGCTCGAGCACCTGTACGTGCTTCGACGCCGCCGCCAATGACATCTCGAATGGCTCGGCGAGCTCCGTCACCGTCCGCTCACCGGCCGACAGACGCCGCAACATCTCGCGCCGCGTCGGGTCTCCGAGCGCCCGGAACACGCGGCTCAGCGCGTCGACGCGTTCCTCAACCATCCAGTTGATCATTAGCGGCGCGCCCGCCAACAGTCAACCGATCCGTTGAATGTTCCGCCGCCCCCTACAACGCGCCGGTCGCTCTCGGCGAGGGCTCCGATCGCGAAGTCCGACGG
>JAFAER010000190.1 GCA_023423895.1 Pseudomonadota bacterium | reverse complement strand
TCCCATCCCGAACTCGGAAGTTAAGCTCTTCGGAGCCGATGGTACTGCACGGGTAGCCGTGTGGGAGAGTAGGACGCCGCCGGGATTTTTCCCAAAAGAAGCTCGAGAGACCGCGCACTGCGCGACTGTCGGGCTTTTTGCATTTTGTCTTCCGATCTCTCGGCTCGCTGCGGTGCTCGTCGAACGCTCGAGCTTGATGCGCTCGCGGCGGTGCAGCGCTTGCGCTTCCGTCTCGGCGATGCGGGGCGTCTGGAGCTGATGCCAGCGTCGGCTCGCGCTGAAGCGCGTGGGCTTCCGGCTCGGCGACGCCGGGCGCGTTTGGGGCTGATGCCAGCGTCCGCTCGGCGGCGACGGTGTCGCGTTCGCTTTCGGAGCCACAGGAAGGGCGGAAGATCGGAAGGGGATGGGGGACGAGCTGACTGTCTCTGGTCCTCGAGCCGGCCGGTGCAGCGTGCTCGGCGGCGACTGCCCCCTGCCTCGTCGATCACGACGTGCGGCTGTCGCGTTCGGGCCTTTTCCGAGGAGGATGTGGCTCCGATTGCGGCGCCGGGGGGGACGTCCCTGGGCGCAAATCGTGAGGCGGTCCGTGCCGCTCTCGATGGGCGCGCGTCGGCCGGTCGGGCATGTGGAACCTCCTCCATGCGGGGTCTGAGGCTTCGGTTGGCTGGCTCCTGCGGCTCGAGAGAACGCGCTCTCGTTGTCGGTTCCGCGCGGCATGGCGCTCTCGGGAGAGGTCGATCTCGCTTCGATAGAGGGAGGCTAAGCGGGGACGGAGGAAGGTTGGTTGGCCTACGCCCGAGACGAGCGTTTCCTCGTTCGCGCTCGCTCCTCTTCCGCGCTTCAGCGTCCTGTGAAGTCTCTCGCGATGGCAGGCTCGAGATCCTTGGGACGCCCATCCCCGTCCTCTGAGCGTGCGATGTGAGAGGAGAGGGACAGGAGACAGGGAGCTCGGAAGTTCGGAAGGACGCTGTTCGAGATCGGCTTCGCGTTTCAGCCCTTCGTGCGACGTAAGAGCGACGCCGGCGGAGCCACAGGGCCAACCGTTGCCGTGGTGAGGGGCCATGTGAGCCTCTTTGTGCGACCCGAGGAGCGTAGTGCCCGGCGAGTCGGAGCGGCACTGTTGCTCTTGGGGGCTGCGGGACTGACGAGCTGCATGCTCACGACGTCGTTCGACGGCATGAACGGCGGGACCTCGCCTGCGCCCGCTGCACCAGGCACAGCGGAGGCGGGCGCGGCGGACGCCGGCGCGGCGGAGACGGGGGCGCCACTGCCGAAGTCCTGCAAGGAGCTGATGCAGCGAGCCCGCCGCCGCCGGACGGGTTCTATCGCATCGACGCCGACGGCAATGGCCCGCTCCCCAACCTCGATGTCTACTGCGACATGACCACCGCGGGAGGAGGGGCGTTGCTCGTCGGCCGCAGCGTGGCAGGTGGAGGCGGCGAGCTCGGTTGGACCGTGACCCGCGGGAACGTGAGAGCGGACGACGCGCCTTACGCCCTCGCCGTCGTGGACGCGGGGATCGGCTTCACCGAGATCCTCGTCGGAGCACACTCCGGCACGAAGACGTTCTCGAACAATGCGTACACGATGACCGTACCGGGCGGGTTCGTTGCGACCTACGCCGACGCTGCCGTCGAAGTCTGGCCTGTCACCACCGTACAAGGCACATGCGCGCGGCCGAGGGGCCCAGGCATGCTGCGCTACGCCGGGTTCACGTCGAGCCAGAGGGCCTTCTTCTTTCGTGACACACCGGAGCAGTACGAGCTCACGTACTACGGGCTGCAGCCCGGGAGCTTCGAGTTGGAGTACACCAACTGCAACTACGGAGCCGGGCTGATGGGCGAACAGGGCGAAGTCTTCGTTCGCTGACTCACGCCGGCTCACTCCGACGGTCGATCGACTCGTCCTGACATCCCGTGCGCGCGCATGTCGAGACGCGGCGCCGGGTGGCGGGCTGAACGGGTCGAAGAGCTTTCGAGGAGCTGCTCGAACGCGATCGGCGGGACGTAGCCGAGCGCGCCGCCAGCCGTCGTCGCTTGAACCCGTCGACCACAGGAGCATACCTCTCCGCGGCGGAGGTCCGGTGCTATAGCCGTCGGAGATCCATGGGCACGATCGACCGGCCTTCTTCCTCACATGGCGCAACCGAGCGCATCCGCCAGGTGACCGCGAAGAACCTGCAGCGGCTCGGCTATCGACGCATCGTCCAGCTGCTCGTCTACCTCGTCATCATCCCGACGGTCCTGCTTCTCTCGATCGGCATCATCCTGATGTTCCTCGAGGCCCGCATCAACCTGCTCTTCGGGATCCTCACGGTCAGCTTCGTGTCCGTCGTCATCACGGGCATCGTGCTGGTCATCGTCTTCGTGCGACGAGAGGCCAACCTCTCCGAGCTCCAGGCTGACTTCGTCTCCAAGGTCAGCCATGAGCTGCGAACGCCGCTCACGGCCATCCGACTCTTCGCCGAGACGCTCCAGCGACCGGAGGCCGACAGTGCGACGCGGGAGAAGTGCGCGACGCTCCTCGTGGCCGAGTCCGAACGTCTGTCGAAGATGATCGAGCGCCTCCTCGACTGGGGAAGGATGGAGGCGGGCCGCAAGATCTACGAGCTTCGAACGGAGAAGGTCGCCGACATCCTCGAGGATGCACTGCGCGCCTACGCTCCTCATCTCGAGGTCGGCGGAGAGCTCGACTTCGGGGTCGAGGCCGCGCCCGACCTTCCCGACGTGGTCGTCGATCGCGCGGCGATCGTCGATGCAATCGTGAACTTGCTGTCGAACGCGCAGAAGTACGGAGGGACGCCCCCGAGGGTTCGCCTCGCGGTTTCGGCCGCGGACGGGAACGTGACGATTGCTGTCACCGACAACGGGAGCGGCATTCCTCGGCCGGAGCACCGCCGCATCTTCGAGAAGTTCTATCGGATCGACGATCGCCTCTCGCGGACGAAGGAGGGCTCCGGGCTCGGCCTTGCAATCGTGAACCACGTGGCGCGAGCACACCGGGCACGCGTCCTGGTCGAGAGCACCGAGGGGAAGGGGTCGACCTTCTCGCTCGTCCTGCCGGCGATTCCCCGCGAGGAGAGCTCCAAGACGACGCTCGAGGAAGCGCGCTCGCAGGGCTCCGCCGGATGAACACCCGTGGGGCGGAGGAGCGCCAGGTTGCTGACTGAACACACGAAGCGCTGGCGGCGCGCCGCGGCTTCGCGGTAAAGCCCTGGACGAAGGTGATGCTCGTGCAGCCGGGTCCGCGACCAGGAAAGACGGTCAGTCTGCAAGGACGGCGCATTCTCGTCGTCGAGGACGATCCGAGCATCGCCATCGGCCTGCGCATCAACCTCGAGAGCGAAGGGTACGAGGTGCTCATCGCCGAGGACGGAGATCGCGCGCTCGATCTGGCGCGCACGATGGAGCCGGACCTCATCGTTCTCGACGTCATGCTTCCGAAACGAAACGGTCTGGAGGTCCTGCACGATCTCCGCAACGAAGGCCGGACGATGCCCATCATCATCCTGTCCGCGAAGTCGGCGGAGATGGACAAGGTCGCAGGTCTCGAGCTCGGAGCGGAAGACTACGTCGCGAAGCCATTCAGCCTCGCGGAGCTCCTCGCGCGTGTGCGTGGCGCCCTTCGGCGAGGCGCCGCCGCCGCGGCCATCCGCGAAGCGAGCCGCGCGAAGATCGCGTTCGGCGACGTCGAGGTTGATGTCGCCGCGCGCACCATCAAGCGTGGTGGGGCATCCGTCGACGTCACCGCGACCGAGTTCGACGTCCTCATGTGCCTCATCGGAGAGCGCGGCAAGGCGCTGTCACGCGAGGACATCTTCCGTCGAGTTTGGGGGCCGAATCATCACGGTACGCCACGAACCGTGGACAACTTCATCCAGCAGCTCCGGGCCAAGCTCGAGGCGGACCCGCAAGATCCCGTCTTCATCCAGACGGTGCGTGGCGTGGGATACCGCTTCGATCTCGTCGAGCCGGGAAAGACCTGAAGGAACGTCGACCCGTATGGACCACAGCCTCCTCCGTCAGTACCTCTCCACCGTCTACGACCTGCCCTCGACGACCGGACCGTTGCGCGTCTCGATGGACGGCGACGTGGTCCAGGACGTGTCCGCGCTCCCCGACCTGCTGACGAAGCCGTTCACCGTCCTGACGGCCTTCAACCCTCGCTCGATGCTGCTGCCTCGGAAGGTGAACGACGCGCGCCACGCGGTCCTGCGCGACATGCTCGTGCTCGGCTGCTATCGCGTCGAGCAGTGCGTCGGCTACGAGGAGGATCCGGAAGGCACGTGGCGCGAGCCGTCGTGGCTCGTGCACGGGATGGATCGGGACGAGGCGGTCTCGTTCGGACGCGTCTTTCGCCAGAACACGATCGTCGTGAACCGGAATGGCCGCCCGGAGCTCATCGTCACCGACCCGACGTGTGACGAGATCGGAAAGAGCTTCGTCGGGAACTGGCGTATCCGCGGCTGATCGCTCCGCGCGATGGCGGCCGCCGTTCGTGCTGAGCAGAAGCATTTCGCGTGCGTCACCGCCGCCGCTCCGGCGCGAGTGACGCGATGACCGCGAGCAGCTCGGCGATGTCGATCGGCTTCGGTACGTGCGCGCGGAAGCCGGCCCGTAGTACCGCCGTTCGATCCTCCGTGCGAGCGAAGGCGGTCACCGCGATGGCAGGAACGCGGCCGCCTTCGTCTTCGGGGAGCGCGCGGACGCGGCGGATGAAGCTGAAGCCGTCCTCCGCCGGCATCCCGATGTCGGAGATGAGGATGTCCGGCGGAGCACGCCGCATCGCCTCGAGCCCTTCGGCGACCGAGGACGCAACGTCGACGATGACTCCGCACCCCGTCAGGATGTCGCGCAGTAGCTCCCGCGTGTCCGTCTCGTCTTCGACCACGAGGATCCGCAGCCCACGGAGCTCGTCGGGACAATCGACGTTCCGCTCGAGCGGCTCGGGAACGTGTTGTCGCGTTAGCGCGACGGGAAGCGCCACCACGAACAGCGCGCCCTTGCCGAGTCCATCGCTCTCGGCGGTGATGGACCCTCCGTGGAGCTCGACGAGGTGCTTCACGATCGCGAGTCCGAGTCCGAGCCCGCCGTGTTGACGGGTCGTGCTGCCCTCGGCCTGACGAAATCGCTCGAACACGTGCGGGAGGAACTCCGGCTCGATTCCGGCGCCGGTGTCTCGCACAGAGATGGTGATCGAGGACGCGCTGCGCTCGACGACGACGTGGATGCGGCCACCTTTCGCCGTGAACTTCACCGCGTTCGACAGCAGATTCCAGACGATCTGCTGTAGGCGGCCCGGGTCGCCCATGACGACCGCGTCGGAGTCGAGCGCCGCGTGGATCCGGATGTTCCTGGCGTCTGCCGCGGGTCGCACGGCATCGATGGCGGCTTCGGTCGCATCCATCACGCACACGGGCTCGACCTGCAGCTTCATCTTGCCGCTCATGATGCGGCTCACGTCGAGGATGTCCTCGACCAGCTGCGCAAGAGCGCGTGAATTGCGCTCGATCGTGTCGAGGGCGCGCTCCCTTCGCGCGACGTCGAGCTGTCCGCTTCGCAGAAGCTGCAACCAGCCTATGATCGCGGTCAGGGGCGTCCGCAGCTCGTGGCTCACAGTGGCGAGAAACTCGTCCTTCAAGCGATTGGCGCGTTCCGCCTCGGCACGCGCCGCCTGCTCCGCGAGGAGCAGCAACCCTCGCTCTTCGGCCAGGCGCTCACGTTCGAGCTGCACCTTTCGCTGCTCGGTGATGTCGTTGCCTTGTACGAAGATACCGACGACCGACCCGAATGCGTCGACGACAGGCTGATAGATGAAGTCGAGGACCGCCTCGCGAGGCGGCTCATCCGGCCGATCCTGGAGGACGATGTTCATCGCATTGCCGATGAAGGGCTGGCCGGTCGTGTAGACGCGGTCGAGCAGCTCGTAGAAGCCTTGCCCCGCGATGTCCGGAAGCGCCTCTCGCACGCTTTTGCCCTGCAGCTGCCGGTTACCCACGAGCTTGCGGTACGCCGCGTTCGTGAGCTCGAAGATGTGCTCTGGCCCTTGGAGGATGCAGATGAAGCCGGGAGCCTGCTCGTAGACGGTGCGGAGGCGTTTGAGCTCTTCTCCGAGCGAGACGTTCGTCTCCTGGATGATCCGAGCGCGGCCGAGCAGGCCGGCTTCGATCTGCGCCACGACCGGCGCGGGCGTCTGCTGACCTCCGCCTGCCTTGAGTCGGCCGACGTCGGTGACGTCGACGGTGTGCTGGAGGATCAGCTCGACTTTTCCGTCGGCTCCGAGGATGGGTACGTGCGTCGCGCTCCAATAGCGGTCCTCGAGCGGGCCGCCCGGCTCGCGCGCGACGCGATAGTGGATGAAGGCGATATCGTCGCGCTTGCCCGTCTCGAGCACCTTCTCGAACGACGCTCGGATCCGGCGAACGTTCTCGTTTTCGGGATGCGCAGCGTCGTGTGGAAACGCCCGGAACACCGGTAGTCCGACGATGTCTTCGCGACGGGTGCCGGTGATCGCCAAGTAGGCATCGTTCGCAGCGACCAAGTGGAGCTGCGCATCCACGAGCATGTAGGCATTCGGGCTCGAGTGAAAGACGTGGTGGAAGACCGCCGGATCGTTCATCGCGAAGACGTCCTCGAGACCCCCGCCCTCGTCCCGAGTTTAGGTCGACGCTCGAAAACGCGAGATGTGGCACTTTGCCAATCGGCGGCGTGACAGATCGCGACTGTCACGCGTCCTTCGCGCAGCGCACTCCGGTCATCCGCAGCTTGAAGCGCGGGGGATGGTGGATCCGGTTCGTGCTACGGAGGCCCTGCGCGGGATAGTTGTACGCGCCGCCGCGAATCGACTTCTCGCAGTCGGTGGGGATTGGATTGCTCCCCGTGAAACCCTGTTTCCCTTCGGCGCGAAGCTTATTTTGAGCGGCGATGATCTCCTCGCAGCTTCCGGGTTTGCCTTCGCTCGCGGTGGGGCGCGTGTACGCGAACGGATCGTAGTCGTCTTCGATCCATTCCCAGACGTTCCCTGCGAGGTCGTCGTGGCCGTAGGGCCCTTTCCCAGCCGGGTGTGTCCCGACGTCCTCCGGCGCATTCGCGGAGAACACCGTCCGTTCTTTCGTCGGCGGCTCGTTGCCCCACGGAAACCGTCGGCCGTCGTTCCCACGCACCGCGCGCTCGAACTCGGCTTCGCGAGGCAGCCGCTTGCCGCGCCACTGGCAGTAGTCGCGCGCCGCGTACCAGGAGATACCGACGACCGGTTTCTGCGAACCGCGAAACAGGCCGCCAAACGTCGATAGGATCTCGGGATCCGCCGGCGTACACACCTTCGCCGCGACGCACTCCTCGTAAGCGGCCTGGGTGACCTCGGTCGTGTCGAGCCAGAACGAGGCCACCGTCACGTCGTGCGCGGGCCGCTCGTCGCCCTCGCCGCCTTGGTCGGCGCCCATCTTGAAGGTCCCGCCCGCGACGAGAAGCATGCCCTCCGGTGGCGGGGCGCCGGGGCCCGTCCCCGCCTCGGCTTCGACCGCGAGGCGGGCATCGGCCGAAGCATCCTCCGGCTCTCCGTCCCGCGTCGAGCCGACGGAGTCCGTCGCAGGTGCGGCAGTGGTGCTCGCGCTCGGATTCGTCGTCGGCGCGGGCGGCGCGGGCGCTGGCGAACCGGTCGGCTGGCAGGCGGCTGATGTGAGCGCGACCGTGGTGAGTAGGGCGAAGCGGAAGGTAGGGAAAAGCTGCACGGGGACCGTTGGCTCGAGGGAGCGTCGGTCGACGCCCCGGCGTCACTCTGCCGCGGCAGCGCTCCGAACGGAAGCCGAGACGAAAGCGTCGGCGAGTGCTCGACGAAGTACCCGAATTACGCGACTATCCCAATGAGCTCATGGGCTCTCGCTCAGCGAGGATGGATGACGAGGACATTCGGTAGAAAAGTTGGGCTCGGGTTCGGGCTGTCGCTTGCGATGCTCCTGCTCGTCGGAGTGCTCGGCTATCGGAGCATCGATACACTCATCGCGAACAATGCGCGCGTCACCCATACCCATGGCGTGCTCGAGAAGATCGGAACGGTGCTGTCACTCCTGAAAGATGCGGAGACGGGACAGCGCGGGTTCGTGATCACGGGCGACCCGGCGTTCCTCCAGCCATACGAGAGCGCCGTTGGTGCCGTTCACGCCCAGGTGATCGACCTTCGTCGGTTGACAGCCGACAATGCGCGCCAGCAGGCGCGATTGACGGAGCTCGAGGCTCTCTCGCAAGAGCGCACCGCGGAGCTCAGACGAGTGATCGACGCGCGGCGGGCGGCGGGCATCGAGACAGCCGCGCCCATGATCCAGGCGGGCCTCGGGAAGCGCCAGATGGACGAGATCCGCAGGATCACGGGCGAGATGGCCGAGGAGGAGCGTCGTCTGCTCGAGCAGCGGAACGCGGAAGCGGAAGCGGGGGCAGGCGCCGCCAAGCTCGGCGTCGGACTTGGCGTCGTCGTCGCGCTTCTCCTCGTCGCCATCGCGGCGACGACCATCACGCGCTCCCTGACCTCGCAGCTCGGCTCCGCTGCCGCGAGCATCCGCAGCTCCTCGGCCGAGCTGCAGGCTGCGGCCACCCAGCAGGCGTCGGGCTCGCGCGAGCAGCTCTCCGCGACGACGGAGATTGCGACGACGATCCGGGAGCTCCTTGCGACCTCACGGCAGATCACGGACAGCGCCCAGCGCGTCTCGCGTACGGCCGAAGATACGCTGGCCGGGGCACGGAGCGGCAGCGATACGGTGCAAAGCGCCCGAGACACGATGCAGGCGATGAAGCGCCAGGTGGATCTCGTCGTCACGCACATGCTCGAGCTGGGGAAGAAGTCCCAGGAGGCCGGCGGCATTCTCGATCTCGTCAACGAGCTCGCCGAGCAGACGAACATCCTCGCGATCAACGCGACCATCGAGGCCGCCGGTGCAGGCGAGCACGGACGGCGCTTCTCCGTTGTCGCAGACGAGATCCGCAAGCTCGCAGACCGGGTCGGTGGCTCGACGAAAGAGATCCGAGGCATCGTCGACGACATGCGCGCTGCCGTGAATACGACGGTGATGGCGACCGAGAGCGGGGTGAAGGCGGTCGAGGCGGGCACGACCCGCTTCGCGGACGTGACGACGTCGTTCGAGCGCATTGCGACGTTGATCGGCACCACGACCGAAGCCGCACGCGAGATCGAGCTGAGCACGAAGCAGCAAGCGACCGCGGTGGAGCAGGTGAGCTCGGCGATCGGCAACGTCGCGCAGGCCACGCGCGAGTCGGACGCGGGCGCAAAGCAGACGCTACAAGCAGCGAGCGAGCTCACGGAGCTCTCACGGCAGCTGCTTCGGTTGGTCGACGCCTCTGCATGACGAACGGCGAGCTGGTGCTCCTTTTCGGAGCGGGAGGTGGCACTCGCGCGGCCCTGCCTTGCCGCCACGTCGTCGAGACGATGCGCCCGCTTCCGTACGAGCCTTTGACGGGCGTGCCCGATCTCGTGATTGGAGCGACGCTGCTGCGGGGGCGGCCCGCGCCAGTCGTCGACGGGGCGGCGCTCCTCGGGGTGCCGGCGCGCGTCCCTGCCCGCCGGTGGATCGCCCTCGACGTCGGCGGTCGCCCTGTCGCGCTCGCCGTTGCCGAGGTGCTTGGCGTGCACCGATTGCCGCCAACGTCGGCGCAGGCTCTGCCACCGCTCCTCTTGACGGCATCGCGCGCTGCCGTCAACGCGATCTCCGTGCTCGATGGTGAGCTCCTCGTCGTCCTCGAGACGGCGCGCATCGTGCCCGACGAGGTGTGGCGCTCGATGGAGGAGGACAGGGACCTTCCACGCAGCGGTGATCCGTCAGAGGGCCGCGATGCTCCCTGAGCAGCTCGAGCGGCTTCGGGCGATTCTCGCTCGGCGCGTCGGACTGGCGTTCGACGACACGCGTCGCGCGGAGCTAGCCGACGCCGCGCATCGCCGGATGAGGGAGCGTGGACGCATCACCGTGGACGCCTGGCTCGACGAGCTGGAGACCAACCGGGACGAGCTCCGCTCTCTTGCGCAGCTGCTGACCGTCGGTGAGACCTACTTCTTTCGCGCTCGCGAGCAGCTCGACGTGCTCGAGGAAGTCGTTCTTCCCAATCGTCCACGCTCGCGCGGTCCAGATCTGAACATCCTCTCGGCGGGATGTTCGTCCGGTGAAGAAGCGTACTCGCTCGCGATCGTCATGCGCGAGTGGGAGCGGCAAGGCCGCCCGGCAAGCTGGGTTCGCTGGCGCGTGCACGGTGTCGACCTGAACGGAGCATCGGTCGCCCGCGCCAATGCGGCCGTCTACTCCGCGTGGTCGCTGCGCGCGACCTCGCACGAGCTGCGAGAGCGCTGGTTCGTACCGCACGGCGGCGGATTCGAGGTCAAGGGCGCCGTTCGCGAGAACGTCACCTTCGAGCAGCGGAGCCTCGTCGGCGAGCTCAACCCGCTCGCGCCGCCGGAGACGTTCGACGCCATCTTCTGTCGCAACGTGATCATGTACCTGGCGCCCGATGCAGCGCGCGCGGTCGTCGAGCAGCTGACGAAGCTGCTGGTGCCGGGCGGCTACCTCTTTCTCGGCCACGCCGAGTCGCTCCGCGGGGTCGCCGACGAGGAGCTCGTGCTCGAATCGTCGCACGACACGTTCTACTACCGTCGTCCGGACCTCCGTGCGGACTTCGTGAAGCCGAGCGCTCCCATGCCGACACACCCGCCTGCGGCGGAGGCCGCGCGTCCTCGCGAGGTCGTTCCGCAATCCACGCCGACTCCTTCGGCCTTGCTCGACGATGTCCGCAAGCTCGTTGCGGTCGAACACTTCGACCGCGCTCTCGACGTGCTCGCGAAGCTTGCGCCCGAGGGTGAAGATGCCCGGGCCGAAGTCCTCAGAGCCGTCGCCTACCTCGGCATCGGAGATGTCGATGCCGCCGAGCGTTGCTCCGTGAGGCTCATCGCATCCTCCGATCCTCCTCCGGAGGCGCACGTCGTTCTGGCATTCATCGCCGAGAGCCGAGGCGATCGCGACAAGGCGATCGAGCATCATCGCGCTGCCGTTTACCTCGATCCCGACCTTGCGCTTTCGCACCTTCATCTCGGCCGGATCCAACGACGGGCGGGGCGGATCGCGGAGGCCCGTCACGAGCTGAGCCAGGCGCTGGAGCTGTTGCCGCGGGAGTCGACGGCGCGTCTCGTCCTGTTCGGCGGCGGGTTCGGTCGGGACGGGCTCCTTGCGCTCTGCCGCAGCGAGCTCGCTTCGCTGGGAGGCCCGTCGTGAGCACCAGTGACAGCGCATCACGGGCGCGCGAGCTCGCCGAGGCGTTCGATCGGGCGTTTGCGCTTCCCGAGCGGGTCGCGGAGGAGAGCGGCATGCCGGCGCTCGCGATCCGCGCTGGCTCGGACGCCTATGTCTTGCCGCTCGACGGCCTCTCCGCCGTGTCGCGTCGCGCAAAGATCGTTGCCCTCCCGGGCGCGCCTCTGGCCCAGGTCGGCGTGGCCGGGATACGCGGCGGGCTCGTGGCGGTGTTCTCGCTGCCCGCGCTGCTTGGCTACGACGTGCCAGTCGCTGGCCTCGAGTGGATCGCCGTGACGGCGGGAGCGCGCCCGCTGGCGCTCGGCTTCGAGGTGCTCGAAGGTCAGATCGCGGTGCCGAAAACCGCCGTCGTCGCCGCGCCGACCGGCGCACGCCGTCACGTGACCGGCCTCGTTCGCCTCGATGGCGACGCGACCGTGCGTGGGCTGCTCGATACGACGTCGATGCTTGCACGTATCGGCGTTGCTTCGACAGGAGGGGGCTGACGGATGGCGAAAGATCCGTACCGCTACTTCCGGCTCGAGGCTCGCGAGATCCTCGACCAGCTCTCGAAGCAGATCCTCGACCTCGAAGCGGTCGGAGGTGGCGCGCCGCCGACGGCGAACATCGAGCGAATGCTCCGCGCCTCGCACACGTTGAAAGGAGCGGCGGGCGTCGTCGGTCACGAGCGCATCGCGAAGCTCGCGCATGGCCTCGAGGAGCGCATCGCCGCGTACGCACGACCCGACGCCGGCGAAGCACCACCGGGCGTCGGCGTCCTGCTCGAAATCGTCGACGCCATCGCCACGGAGCTCTCGTCGCTCGGGGCGCCGGTCGTCGGCGCTGGCTCGATCCCGCCGGCAGCTCCGGCGCCGGCTGCCGAGTCCGTTCGCCTCGATGTGCTCGAGATGGACGGGCTGCTCGCAGCCATCGCGGACGTGAGCGTCCGGCTGTCGAGCGCGCGCGCCAGGACATCCGGGCTGACGCGTGCGGAGGCGATCGCGCGTCAGCTCGGCCGCTGGATCGACGACGCGCGGCGCATCGATCGGACCTCCGCACCGAACTGGGAGGACGCTGCCGAGCTGGTCGATCGCCTTCGGCACGAGGTCCGGAGCGAGCGCGAGTCGCTCTCCGAGCTCGTCGAGAGCGCAGAACGGCGAGCCGGCGATGCGCTCGAAGACGCGCGCCGTCTGCGCCTCGTCCCGGCCGACACGCTTTTCGGTGAGCTGGCGCGGGCGGCACGCGACGCGGCCGCGACGACGGGACTGCGGGTGGAGCTGGAGACGTCGGGCGGTGCGATCCGTCTCGATGCCTCCGTTCTCGAATTGCTCCGTGATGCGCTGCTTCAGCTCGTGCGCAATGCCGTCGCGCACGCGATCGAGCCGCCGCCCGAACGTCTTCGTGCAGGGAAGCCCGAGGTCGGCCGGATCATGGTGCGTTTCGAGCTGCACGGCGCTCGAGCCCGCGTGACGTGCCGGGACGACGGACGCGGGCTCGACGTCGAGGCGATGCGTCGGGCGCTCGTGACGCGCGGGATCGCCACCGAGGACCAGGCCCGGGGCATGGATGTCGGCGAGGTCGCCGCCACGGTCATGCGGCGGGGCGTGACGACACGCACGACCGCGACCGAGCTGGCGGGGCGCGGAGTCGGGATGAGCCTCGTGAGCTCCGTCGTCGACCGTCTGCGCGGCGCCGTGGCGATCCGCACCGAGGCTGGAGGAGGCACCGAGATCGAGCTCGACGTGCCAGTGTCGGTGACCGCAGCTCCGGCGCTCGTCGTCGAGGCCGGTGACGTGCCGGCGCTCGTTCCGCTCGACGCCGTCATGCGGACCGCGCGGGTCACCGCAGAAGCGATCGTCACTTCCCCCGAAGGTGACGTGCTGAGCTACGAGGACGGCGCGGAAGCCTTGCCGTTCGCTTCGCTCGCTCGTGTCCTCCGGCAAAGCACGACAGGCGACCCCGGGACCGGCGCCGCATTCACCGTGGTCCTCATCGACGCTCATGGCAAGCGTGCGGCGATCGCGGTCGATCGCATCGTCGGTGTCGCGAACGATGTCGTGCTCCCACTGCCGGCGCCTGGGATCGCCGATCCGTTGGTGGTCGGCGCGTCTCTGGATGCGGGAGGGAACCCGCGGCTGGCCCTCGACCCCCGTGTCCTCGCGGAGCGCGTCACGGAGCTCCCTGGCGCACCGAGGACCGCGGTCGCGAAGGAGAAGAAGGTGGTCCTCGTCGTGGACGACTCGCTCACGTCCCGCATGCTCGAGCGCAGCATCCTCGAAGGGGCCGGCTACGACGTCGTGACGGCGAGCTCGGCCGAAGAAGCGCTGGAGATCGTCCGGGAGCGGACTTTCGCCCTGTTCGTCGTCGACGTCGAGATGCCGGGGATGAGCGGCTTCGATTTCGTGGCGCGGACCCGGAGCGATCCGGCGCTTTCTGGCACTCCTGCGGTGCTGGTGACCTCTCGCTCTGCGCCCGAAGATCGGCGACGCGGACACGAGGTCGGTGCTCGCGCGTACATCGTCAAAGGCGAGCTTGCCCAGGATCAGTTCCTCGACTCGGTGCGGAGGTTGATCGGATGACTGCGTCCACCAGGATCCGCGTACTCGTCGTCGACGATTCGCTGACTGCACGGAAGCACATCGTCGAGGTGCTCGCGTCGGACCCGGGCTTCGAGGTCGTGGCAGAGGCCGCGGACGGGCGTGAGGCGATCGAGCTCGTCGGGAAGCACAAGCCCGACGTCATCACGATGGACATGATGCTGCCGGTCATGACGGGGCTCGCGGCGACCGAGTGGATCATGGCGTATTGCCCGACGCCGATCGTCGTCGTCTCGGGATCGATGAACCGCGGCGAGGTGTTTCGTACGTACGACGCCATTGCGGCCGGCGCCGTCGAGGTCCTGCCCAAGCCGGACGCGGAGCTGAACGGCGCCGCGTGGGCGGCGAAGCTGATCTCCATCCTCCGCATCGCCTCGCGCATCAAGGTCGTCACGCACGTTCGCGCTCGCCTGTCGCGCAGCCCGGCTTCTTCGGGCGGGATCGGGCGGACCGCTCCGCCTCCGTCGACCGCGGGCGTGTCGCTGGTCACGCTCGGCGCTTCCACCGGCGGGCCTGGCGCGGTGCGGCGCGTTCTCATGGATCTTCCGGCGTCGTTCTCCGTTCCCATCTTGCTCGTGCTCCACATCGGCGCGCCGTTCGATGTCACCCTTGCCGATTGGCTCGATGCTCAAAGCCCACATCGGGTCGGTTTCGCCGTCGACGGCGAGCGGCTGCTCGACGGACCTCCGCGGGTGCTCCTCGCGCCGGCGGGGAGGCACATGTCGCTGAGCCAGGGACGCATTCGTCTCGATGCGGGGCCGGAGCGGCATTCGTGCCGGCCGTCGATCGACGTCCTCTTCGAGTCGATCGCCGCGGAGGTCGGCTCCTCCGCAGCTGCGGTGCTCATGACGGGGATGGGGCGGGACGGTGCCGACGGCCTGCTCGCGATCCGACGTGCGGGCGGCCACACGATCGCCCAGGACGAAGCGTCCTCCGTGGTCTACGGGATGCCGCGCGCAGCGGCGGAGATCGGCGCCGCGAGCAGCATCCTTCCGCTCGAGGCCATCGGCCCTGCGCTGGCCCGTATCGTGAAACGAGGTGTGCGATGAACGTTCGGCGAGCTCTGGTCGTCGACGACAGCCTGACCGTGCGCATGGACCTCGTCGAGGCGCTCGGCGAGGCGGGATTCGAGGCGACCGGCGCGTCATCACTCGCGGAGGCACGCGCGACGCTTTCCGGGGGAAGCTTCGACGTCGTCATCCTCGACGTCCGGCTCGGCGATGGAGACGGCGTCGATTTGCTGTGCGAGCTGCGGCGGGGTGAGTCGGAGGGAGCTCATACGCCGGTGATGATGCTCTCGTCCGAAGCGGAGGTCCGCGATCGCATCCGCGGTCTGAAGACGGGCGCCGACGAGTACGTCGGCAAGCCTTACGTGCTCTCGTACGTGGTGGAACGAGCTCGCGAGCTCGCCGACGCTCAGCGTCGTTCGGATGCTCCACACGGGCAGAACCGCTCCGTGCTCGTGATCGACGACAGCGTCTCGTTCCGCGAGAGGATTCGAGAAGCGCTCGTCGAGGCGGGCTTCGAAGCCGTGACGGCTGCTTCCGGAGAAGAGGGCTTGCAGCGAGCGGCGGCCATGAGACCAGGGCTCGTCGTCGTCGACGGTCAGCTCCCTGGCATCGACGGTGCGACGGTCATCCGGAGGTTGCGCCTCGACGCGCCCCTTCGGCGGACGCCTTGCATCATGATCACGGCTTCCGACATCGCGGGCGCGGAGCTGACCGCGTTCGAGGCGGGAGTCGACGCGTTCCTCCACAAGCGGACACCTCCCGAGGAGATCGTCGCCCGCGTCGCATCACTGATCTCGAGCGCGCCGCCCGTCGCCTCCGTCAGGAGTGCGCTTGCCGCGAACAAGCTGCTCCTGGTCGGGGCCGCGGCTGGGCAGCTCGCCGGGCCGCTTCGAGGCGAGGCGTTCGACGTGGCGTTCGCGCCCACGCTCGAGGAGGCCGCCCTCGTCCTGCAGCTCGAGGTGCCCGCGTGCGTGCTGCTCGATGCATCCGCCCAGCCTGGCGGATGTTCGACGTTGCGTGCAGCCGTGAAGCGCTCGAGCGCGGTCCTCGCGCTCGTGACGGACGGCGATGCGCAGCTCGTGATCGACTGCCTCGCGGCAGGGGCCGACGAAGTCGTTCCGATCGGCACACCGGTGCCGGCGCTCGTTGCGCGTGTCCGAGCGCAGCTCCGGCGCAAGCAAGCCGACGAGGAGGCTGCGCGCGAACGCGATGCGGCGGTGGCACGAGAGCTGGCGATCGCGGATGTGCGCGCGGCGGAGAAGTTGGCCGAGACGCGCGCCGAGCTGCTCGCCGAGATCGAACAGAAGAACGCAGAGCTGGGTGCGGCGAACGCCGAGCTCGAGGCCTTCAGCTATTCGGTGTCCCACGACCTCCGCGCTCCACTCCGCGCGATCGAGGGATTTTCGCGTGCTCTCGAGGAGGACCAGGGGCATCTGCTCGAAGACGTCGGGCGGGAGCACCTCGCGCGTGTGTTCGGCGCCGCCGCGCGCATGCGCGATCTCATCGACGACCTGCTCGCGTTGTCGCGGGTCACACGGGCGGAGTTGGTTCGGAGAACGGTCGACCTGACCGCGCTCGCGCATCTCGTCGTTGCCGACTTGCGTTCCCGCGCTCCGGAGCGTGTGGCGGACATCACGGTCGAAGCGGGACTCGAGGTCGAGGGGGATGCCGGCCTCCTTCGCGCCGCTCTCGAGAACCTCATCGGCAACGCCTGGAAATTCAGCTCCAAGCGCGAGCGAACGTCGATCGAGGTCGGCGCGACGGTCGTCGACGGCGTGCGCGCCTATTACGTCCGGGACAACGGCGTCGGCTTCGACATGGCGCGTGCGGAGAAGCTCTTTCGTCCGTTCCAGCGGCTGCACACGACCGCGGAGTTCGAAGGTACCGGGATCGGCCTCGCGACTGTGCGCCGGATCATCACCCGGCACGGGGGGCGCATCTGGGCAGAGTCCTCGACCGACGGGACCTGCTTCTACTTCACGCTGCCCTGACGGGACGCCGCCGGCTCGGGCGCGCGGGCGTACGAGCGGACGTGGCCGCGCAAACGTGCGCTGCCGTCCGCTCCTCGTGGTAGGAAGGCCGAACGACGTCGAGCGTCGTCACGTCCGGCCATGATCTCCGTTCAGCACCTCGTGAAGCGGTACGGCTCGAAGGTCGCCGTCGACGATCTCTCCTTCGAGGTCGACAAGGGCGAGGTCGTCGGCTTTCTCGGGCCCAACGGCGCCGGAAAGAGCACGACCCTCCGCGTCATTGCGGGGTTCCTCGGGTTGACGAGCGGGACCGTGAAGGTCGCCGGGCACGACATCACGAAGGAGAGCTTCGAGGCGCGACAGAAGCTCGGTTACATGCCCGAGGCGGTGCCGCTCTACCCGGAGATGCGCGTCGTCGAGTACTTGAAGTTCCGTGCCGAGCTCAAGAGAGTGGCGGGGTCGGAGCGCAAGAGCGCGGTCTGGGAGGCGATGGGCAAGGCGAACGTGCGCGATGTCGCGAACGTCGTCATCGGTCACCTCTCGAAGGGATACCGGCAACGTGTCGGCCTCGCGGACGCGCTCGTGAGCAACCCGCCGCTTCTCGTGCTCGACGAGCCGACGGCCGGCCTCGACCCCAACCAGATTCGCGACGTGCGCGAGGTCATCCGGGAGCTCGGCAAGGAGCACACGGTTCTCCTCTCCACGCACATCCTGAGCGAGGTCGAGGCGAGCTGCAGCCGCGTCGTCGTCATCGCCGGCGGCAAGCTCGTGGCCTCCGGGACGATGGAGGAGATCGCGAAGAAGCGCCGCTCGGCCGGGCTTCTGGTCGTCGTTCGCGGGGACCTCGACGCCGCGCAGTCGGTTCTTCGCAGCGTGGAGGGGATCGCGAAGGTGACGCCTCAGGAGCGTGCGGAAGAGGGCGTGCATGCGCTCCGCTGCCGGTGGCAGAAGAAGCTCGACGAGCCCCAGATCCAGCTCGCGACCGAGCGAGCGGTGGCCGCGCTCGTCGGCGCGGGAGTGTCGGTCCGCGAGGCAAGCCCGCTGAAGAGCACGCTCGAGGAGCTCTTCGGCGAGCTCACGGGGGCACGCGCCGACGAAGAGGCCGAGGGCTCGGACGACGAGGCGGCCGCATGAGGAGCTTCTGGCCGATCTACAAGCGCGAGCTCTTCGCGTTCTTCGTCACGCCGCTCGCCTGGGTCCTCATCACGGTGTTCCTGCTCGTGCAGGGGATGCACTTCTTCCTGCTCGTCGACCATTTCGCGAGCATGGGTCAGCAGGTCAGCGACCAGACGCCGCTCCAGGCGTTCTTCGGTAACACCGTCCTCCTCTACCTCGTCCTCTTCCTGCTCGTGCCTCCGATGACGATGCGTCTCTTCGCCGAAGAGCGCCGGAGCGGGACGATCGAGTCCCTCATGACGGCGCCTGTGTCGAGTGTCGGCGTCGTGCTCGCGAAGTACGCCGCCGTCGTGACGACGTACGTGGCCATGTGGCTCCCGACGGTCCTCTACCTCGTGATCCTTCGGCAGACCGGCGACATCGACTGGAACGTCGCGGCGGCGGCGTTCCTGGGGGTCCTGCTCGTCGGCGGGGGCTATCTCTCGCTCGGGATGCTGATGAGCGCGATCACGAAGAGCCAGTTCCTGGCGCTCGTGCTCACGGCCATGATCATCCTGGCGCTCTTCATCCTCGGCGTCGGCGAGTTCGTCACGCGCGAGGGCACGCTCATGCACGACATCTGCTCGCACGTCTCGGTGTGGGCGCACATGAACGACTTCGCTTCGGGGGTCGTCGACTCGCGCCGGCTCGTGTTCTACGGCTCGCTGATCGTGCTGCCGTTGTTCGTCACGGTGCGCGCCGTGGACGCGTGGAGGTGGGGCTGATGGCGCGCGAGAAGAAGCGGTTCGCGCTGCCGCGCATCGACCCGTCGCAGGCGTCGGTCCTCGCCGGGATCGTCCTCGCGATGATCGTCGTCGTGCTCGTGAACGTCATCTCCACGCGACGCTTCACCCGTTGGGACTGGACGTCGAACAAGCGCTACTCGCTGACACCGGCGACGGTTCAGACGCTGAGGGAGCTGCCCGACACCATCCAGATCTGGGTCCTGCTCGGTCCTGCCGATCCGCTCGAGCAGAGCGTGAAGCAGCTCCTGGTCGCCTATCAGGCGGAGACGCCGAAGCTCGACATCCACTACGTCGATCCCGATCGCGACGTCGTCGCGCTCGAGGACGTCAAGAAGCGCTTCAAGATCGAGACGGGACGAACGGAGCAAGGTCACGTCGTCGCGGATGCGATCGTGGTCGTTGCCCGTGGGGACAAGCACTGGTTCTTGAGCACGTCGGACATGGTGGAGATCTCCGCCGGGGACGACACGCAGGTGAGGCCGAAGGAGGAGCGCGCGCTGACGGGCGCCATCCGGAACGTCCTCGGCTCGGAGAAGGCGAAGCTTTGCTTCACGACGGGCCACGGCGAGATGAGCCCGGACGATCCAGGCCGCGAAGGCGCCGGCATGCTCCGCGACGTGCTCGAGAAGGACAACTACGAGCTCACGGTCGTCGACCCCGGTGCGCTGAACGAGAGCGAGCCGTTCAAGGGCTGTAGCGTCGTCGTGATCGCTGGGCTGCGCGGCGGCTTCACGAAGGACGAGACGGAACGCCTCCGGACCTACCTGCTGGATGGCGGGAACCTGCTCCTCGCCGCGAGCCCGATCACGGGCGCGAGCGACACGGGCATGGTGCCGGCGAACCTCGATCGTGCGCTGGCGCCGTTCGGCATCGCGCTCGACGAGGACCTCGTGATCGAGGAAGACCCGGAGCTCTCGTTCCCGGGTACGGGCGGGATCCGCTTCGTGGTGCAGCCCCGGCCCCATGCGCTCACCGCTGCGCTCGTGCGCGGAGATGACAAGCGCGACGTCCCGCGCACGGTGGTGCACTTCGCACGATCGCTTCGGAAGGTGACCGAGCCGGGCAGCGCCACGCCCGCGGACCTCCTCCTCACGTCCCAGCAGTCGTTCGGGCTCGTGAACATCGCTGGGGCATCGGAATGGAAGGACGCCCCGCAGAAGAAGGCAGGCGATCTCGGCGGCCCGCTTTCGATCGCCATGGCCGCCGAGCGCCCGAAGACGTCGCCTTCCGCGCCGCACGGGCCACGCGTCGTCGTCATCGGCAGCGCGAGCCCGCTCACGTCGCCGACGTTCCGCGAGCCGCTCCCGCTTCGAGGCGCCGCGCTCTTCGTCGAGAGCGGGATCTCGTGGCTCGCGTCGAAGCCGCAGGTGCTCGACGTTCCGGACCGAGCCGCGGTCCCCGCAGGGATCCGCATCACCGACGACGACCGAGCCGCGGTCCGACGTTACGTGGTCTTCATGATGCCGGGCACCGTGGCCGTCCTCGGGATCGTCATCGCGCTGTGGCGTCGCCGAACGGAGGGCGCGCCGAGCCTCGGCGAGGACGGCGCTCCGCCGAAACCGCGAGCGAAAGCACCGTCGGGGACGAAGTCCAAGTCGAGCTCGAAGTCGAAGAACAAGGCGAAGCGCGAGGACGCGTGAAACGTCATGCGAGCACGATCCTCCTGTTCCTCGTCGCGGTCGTTCTCGGGCTGTGGCTCTGGTTCGATCGCGACAAGGTGACGGAGAGCGAGCGACAGCGCCGCGAGAACAACGTCTTCACCGCATGGCGCCGCGAGGACGTGTCACGCCTCGAGATCGCGCACGAAGGCGAGACGATCGTCCTCGAGCGCAACACCAAGGGCGACGAGCCCTGGCGGATGACGTCTCCCCGGCAGGAGCGTGTCGACCAGGCCGCCGCCGAGCGGCTGATGACGACGCTCGAGTTCGCGACTCGCGTGCGCAAGGTGACCGACGATGCCGACCTCGGATTCGATGCGCCGCGAGCGAGCGGCTTGGTCACGATGGGCTCGCTCGTCTTCCGTTTCGTCCTCGGAGGTCCGTCGCCGCGGCCGGAGGGGTCGGGCTACTTCCGTGTGGATGACGAAGCGCCGTTCGTCGCGTCGAAGGAGCTGACGGATACGCTCCTCGCTCACTCCGACACGTATCGCGATCGAACCGTGGTGCCATACCTCTCGCTGGACCTGGCCCGGTTCGAGGTGAAGCACCCGGCGGGAGGCTTCGTCGTCGAGCGGAGTGACGAGCGGTCGTTCAAGGTCCAGGGCCCAGGCGTGCTCGCATCGCGCTCTGCGCTCGACAAGGTGTGGGGCGCGCTCGCGGAGATGCGCGCCGAGGTCTTCCCGAAAGACGCCGACGCCGACCGCCTCACCGCGAATCCGCGGCTGTCCATTTTCATGCAGCCGAAGGACTCCGGAAAGCCAGCCGGTGAGCTCGTCGTCGGCGACGAGTGTCCTGGTCACCCCAACGACGTGGTCGTCCTGCGGAAGCAGCCGTCCCGCGTTGCTGCGTGTGCGCCGAAAGGGGCGATCGACGCGCTGCTCGCCATCACGCCGGACGCACTCGTCGACGCGAAGCCGTTCTCGTTCCGGCATGACGAGATCGAGGAGCTTCGTCTCGAGGCCATCGGCGGCGACGATGCAGGAACGACCGACGCGGGCGCGGCACCGCGCGTCCTCGAGCTGGCGCGACGCGGGAGCGGGTTCCATCAGCGTGAACCGGTCGACCGCGAGCTGACGACCGAAGAGGCCGACGCGGCGAGCGAGCTCCTCTCGCTCATCGAACACGGGAGCGCCTCGCACGTCGTCGCCGGAGGGGGCGCGTTCGCGGCGATCGCGCGGGCGCGCGTGCGTTCGGGCGACCACGACGAGGTCGTCGAGGTCGGGCCGTTCCCGTCGGTGTTGCCGCTCGCTCCGGCCCGGGACGGCGGCGCCGCGGGGGCCGAGAGGGCCGTCACGTTGCGGCGTGTCCGCGACGATGCGCGGCTCGAGGTGTCGGCCGCGGTCGCACGACGGCTCGTTCCGCGCGCGACCTCCGTGCGACCGCGCACGCTTCTCGCGGAGACGCGTCGGGTCCAGCGTGTCGTGCTCCGGTGCGGCACGCCCCAGGAGCTCGTCGACGACGGCTCGGGCCTGAAGCTCGTCGAGCCTTCTGGATACGAGAGCGACGGCTCGATCGTCCAACTCGTGGACGGCCTCACGCGCGGGAAGGTGCTCGCGTGGGTCGCCGACGTGGACGACGGGTCGTTCGGCTTCGACAGGCGTCCAGGCGCGGGCGCGGGCGCGGGCGCGGAGGACGTTTGCCGCGTGGTGCTGACGTTTGCGGACGGGAATGCGCCGGCAACGGTGCGCTTCGGCGCGGAAGGTGAGGGCGGCATCTACGGCAAGGTCGACGGTCGACCGGAGGTGTTCGTCGCTCCGCGCTCCTTGTTCGAGCTCGCTCAGCGCATCTACGTGAATCACGGCGCCCTGCGCGCCGAGCCGGCGTCGATCGAAGCGGTGAAGGTCACGTCCGGTGGGAAGCTCGTGACGGATCGTGACGGGGCCTCCTCCGAGGCGCTCCGCGCAGCCGTGGGAGCGCTCTTCGCCGATCGCGTCGCCGCGCTCGGAACGACCGACGTGGGGCCCGTGGACGTCGACATCACCATCGTGCTCGCGGATGCCGGCGCGGCGAAACGCGTCTTCTGCAGCGCGCCGCAGGAGTCGCCGAGAGGCCCCCGTCGCCGGTGTGCGACGCCGGGCGTGAAGGCCGTATTCGAGGTTCGCCAGGACGTCGTCGACGCGTTCGTCCGAAGGCCGGCCGACGCCTCGACCCCGGACGCGCGCTGATCGAGGGGGTGCACGCAGGTTGGGTGGGGGCGGAGCGGCGGGCGCCCGCGGCCTCGTGAAGAGCCTCGGCCCAGCGATCTTGCGGGAGATCCGGACCCGGCTGCCCGTATCATCGCGAGTCATGGTTCGAACGTTCGTCGTCTCGTCCGTCTCGTCGGTCGTCCTCGCTGGCCTGCTCTTCGGCTGTGGCGGAGCGAGCGCGGTGCCCGCGGCGACCGCGCCGCGTGAGTCTGGCCAGAGCTCGCTGATGGGCAACACGCTCGCTGGACAGTCGTGCAATCCGAAGAACCACGAGCGACCGTTCGTGATCGAGTGGGACGCGACGGACATGTCGATGTTCCAGGGCCGCGCCGAGAAGACCGGCGTCGTGTTCGTGAAGTACGAGGGATGCGACCTCCAGGTGCTCGACCGCTGCTCGAAGGACAACGACCTGACCTACTTCGGTCGGTACGAGCCGCCGGAGTGGACGAGCGGCTCGGTCGAGAAGCTCGACGTCGCCAACGAGGGCGAGCTCTTCGCGAAGCTGCCCCTCGGCGTCGCGAGTCTCGGCGGTCGCGTGAAGGCAGGCGAGACGTTCTCGATGCAGTACTTCGTCAGCGGGACAAGAACGTCGACCCGCCCGGCGGTCTACCGCGGCGAGCTGAAGGGGATCCCAGGCTGCACCGGCGCGACGCACTACGTTTACGGTTACGCGCTGGGAGCCTTCGAGCTCGCGTCCACGAGGAAGACGAGCTCGTCGGCGGAGGTCGGCGTGAAGAACATCGGCGCGGGCGGTCAGCACTCGTCATCGAGCAACGCCGAGAAGCGCGGCGGCCTGCTCGACTCCTGCAAGGACATGCAGACGACGAAGGAGAGCCGCACGTGCTCCGTCCCGATTCGTCTCATGCTCCGGGAGATCAGCGATGGCGACAACCCGGAGGGCAACGCCGCTGGAAGCACACCGGGAGCCGCGGCGAACGCGACGCGCACGGACCAAAGCTCCGTGAGCAAGGAAGAGACGGCCCTTCGTGAGTCCGCTGCCCGCAAGCGGGTCGCGAAGGACGGCGTCGGCTGCCTCGCCGACTTCGACGAGGCCGACAAGAAGTTCCCGAACTCGCCCCGGCTCTCGACCCTTCCGAGGGGGATGCTCAACGTCCGCGCCGTCTGCCTGATGCTGACGGGCAAGTGCGACCAGGGGAAGAAGTCGCTGAAGGAAGCCTACGAGGCGATGGGCAGCATGAACCCGGAGACGATCGACCTGCTCGTGAAGAACGAAGCCGAGCAGAGCTGTCCGAAGAAGTAGCTCCTCGCGGCGCGTGGCTGCGACGGCATGCCGCGAAAGCAGCGCAACCTTGCTCCGGAGCAAGTAGAGATTTCGCTCATTTGGCCCCGCCAGGCGAAGCGTCCGGGCGGTCGGACGGCCGTTGTCGAACGCGAAGGGCGTCCCCTCGCGAAGCACGCGGCCGCGAATGGCACCCGGTCGTCGGTCGTTCCGTCGATGAGCAGATCCACTTGCGACAACGCGACAACGCAAGTACGCGGCGGCCGCCCGAGCATCAGAACCGGAGCTCGTCGCGGTCGCTCGGGCTGCACGCAAGTACGCTGCGGACGCCCAGGCACCGTCGTTCGAGACCGCAGCGCGTGGCCTTCGCACGCTCAGCTTTCGAGGCCGAGGTGCGGGAGGTCATCACCGGGCTGGCGACGAGCGTCGACAGCGATACGCCCATCGAGACGATCGTCGTCAGAGACGCCCTCCGACGGCCCACGCAGAGCGGCTCGTCGCTGGGGCCAGCCGCCGTCGCGGGCGGTCCCACGATCCTCCCACCGTGGGCCTCTGGCCTGCCCTGGCCGCTACGTCCTCGACCGCTGCGAGGTGCCCCGCGCTCGCGCGATCCGTTCCCCTCGTCGCTTCCCGTCGCTTCTCGACGCTTCTCGACTACTTCGGCGGCGGCGGCGACGTCTGCGGAGCGGGCTTGGCAAGGCATGCCTCGAGGGCCGGCTGGAGCGCTTCGGCGCCCGGCGGGAGCTTGGGAACGTGATGCCCGCGCACACGTCCGATCGTGTCGGTGAGTGGAACGCCGCCGCCCGTGCCTCCGAACCACATGCGCGAGTCGTGGCTGTTGTTCCGGTTGTCGCCGAGGACGAAGTACTGGTCGTTCGCGACGTGCCACGGGCCTCCCTCGTGAGAGAACACCGCGACTTCGTCGAGGAAGATGAGGTAGACGGCGTCGCCCAGGTACTCCATGACGAGCTCGCCGGCGTGCTCCTCGCCCGTCGGTTCCTTGAAGGAGTGCTGGCCGACCGAGCATCGGGGGATCTCCCAATCGTTGACGAACACAGTCGCGCCGTTCGTTCGTACGGTGTCTCCCGGGAGCCCGATGACGCGCTTGTCGAAGACCTGATTGCGGTGCTCAGGGTAGCGGAACACCATGACCGCGCCTCGCGCCGGCGCGGTGTCGAGCCCGTTCGCGAAGAGCAGGTCGCCCGGCAACACCGCCGGGTACATCGAGGCGGAAGGTTGCTTGTACGGGATGTAGAGCGTGAAGCGAGCGACCACGACGACGACCACCGCGATGACGAAGAGCGCTCCGAGCGAGATCAGCGCGATGAGCCAGGCGGGGCGCCGGCCGGAATGCTTCGTCTTCGTGCTCATGCCGGCTTGGCATCCTACGGTACAGCGCCGTCGGCATGGTCGCGATCGACCATCCGCGATGCCGCGATGCCCGCCTCGCGACCCGTGACGCCCGCGATGCCCCGATGCTCGCCTGGTCGCCCGTGACGTCCGCTTCCGCGACCCGTGACGCCTGCGATGCTTGCTTTTCGACTCGCGATGCCCGCGCCGCCCGCTCGTGACCGGTGCCGTCCGCGATGCCCGCTCGTGACCGGCGGCGCCCGCGCCGCCCGCTCGTGACCGGCGGCGCCCGCGCCACCCGCTCGTGACCGGTGCCGTCCGCGATGCCCCGCGCCGCCGTGCCCCCCCGCGATGCCCCGCGCCGCCGTGCCGTCCGCGATGCCCCGCGCCGCCGTTGCACCCGCCCCGCGCGGCCCCTGGCCTGCGGCTCCTGCGTTGACGCCCGGACGAGACCGACCTTAGCGTGATCGATACGAAATGGGACGTACCGCGAACCCCGCTGCTGCGCGCTCGGTCGCGCCCGGGAGCGTCGAGAGCAGCGACCCGGCCCCGCGCCCGATCTTGAAGTGGGTCGGAGGGAAGACGCAGCTGCTCGAGCAGATGAAGCCGCTCATGCCGAAGACCTGGAACCGGTACTTCGAGCCTTTCGTCGGCGGCGCGGCGGTTTTTTTCGAGCTCCGCGCCCAGCGTCCGGAGATGCCTGCGTTCCTGAGTGACGTGAACGCCGAGCTCGTCAATTGCTACACGGTGGTGCGCGACGACGTCGACGCGGTCATCGAGGCGCTCCGGCATCACGTCTACGAGAGTGAGCACTACTACAAGGTCCGCGCGCTGAATCCGGCCGAGCTCGCGCCGGCGGAGCGCGCGGCGCGCACCATTTTCCTCAACAAGACGGGGTACAACGGGCTCTACCGCGTCAATCGATCGGGGCAATTCAACGTCCCGTTCGGTCGTTTCACGAAGCCTCTGTTTTGCGACGTGGACAACCTGCATGCGTGCGCGCGTGCGCTCCGCGGGGTGTCAATCGAGCATGACGACTTCTCGAAGGTCCTCGAGCGCGCCAAGAAGGGGGACTTCGTCTACTTCGACCCGCCGTACGTGCCGCTGTCGCCGACGTCGGATTTCACCGCGTACATACCGGGGGGCTTCGGCGAGGCCGAGCAGCGGAAGCTCGCCAAGGTGTTCGCGAAGCTCGCTGCCCGTGGCGTCCACGTGATGCTGTCGAACTCGGACACGCCGCTCGTCCGCGAGCTCTACGACGGGTTCGACATCCACGTCGTCTACGCCTCACGTAGCGTAAACTCCAACGCGGCTCGACGCGGCAAGCTCGCCGAGGTCGTGGTACGAAGCAGCGGCAGGAGCAAGAGATCGTCGTGAGCGTTCACCGTCGCGGGACCGACCCTGGGCCGTCCGAGCCGCATTCGCATTCGCTCGCGCCCGAGGAGGTGATCCGGGTCAAGGTGAAGGCCGAGCTCCGCAAGCGGATGCGCGGGGTCCGCAAGACGGCTCCGCTCGAGGCGTGCGCCGAGCGCTCGGCCAAGATCGTCGCCGCGCTGGCGGAACACCCGGCCGTGAAGACCGCGAAAGGCGTGGCGCTCTTCTGGCCGATGCTCGAGCGTCACGAGGTCGACCTGCGCGCGCTCGACGTGCTCCTCCGCGCCCGCGGTGCTCGCGTCGCTTACCCGTCGATCGACCCGGATACCGGCGACATGGTCTTCCGCTTCGTCGGCGATCCGAAGGAGCTCGAGGACGCGGGGTACGGGTTCGCGGAGCCGTCGCGAGACGCGCCCGCCGCGGCCGCAGGCGAGATCGACGTCGTCGTCGTTCCTGCGCTCGCGATCGATCCGACGGGCCACCGCATCGGTTACGGCGCCGGCTACTACGATCGGACGCTCCCGAAGTACGCGCCGCCTGCGGCGGCCGTGGCGGTCGCCTACGACTGGCAGCTCGTGGCCGAGGTGCCGGCGACGCCCGGCGACGTGCAGGTCGACTCCATCGTCACCGATCTCCGCGTGCTCGACGCCCGCGCAGCTCGCTGACGCCCCTGAGCAGGCGCTGATCCCGAGCAGGATCGGCTGACGGCGCCCGACCAAACGCGTCGGGCACCGAGGACGCGCGGCTTCGTCCAGGAAGGACGGGCGCCTGCCCGTTCGGAAGGACGCGCGGCTTCGTCCAGGAAGGACGCGCGGCTCCGTCCAGGAAGGACGCGCGGCTCCGTCCAGGAAGGGCGTGCGGCTCCGTCCAGGAAGGACGCGCGGCTTCGTCCAGGAAGGGCGGAGCCCTGTCCAGGAACGCCGCGCCGGCCCGGTGCGGGAAGCGCGGGCCCCCGTCGAGCAAGCGGGCCCCGCCGTCAGGGAAGCGGAGCCCGCCGCCAGAAAAGCGGAGCACGCCGTCTGGGAGCGGTCCCGCCGTCCGGGAGGCGGAGCCCGCCGTCTGGGAAGCGGAGCCCGCCGCCAGGGAAGCGGAGCCCGCCGTCTGGGAAGCGGTCCCGCCGTCTGGGAAGCGGAGCCCGCCGCCAGGGAAGCGGGGCCCGTCGTCAGGGAAGCGGGGCTACCGGTCCGGGAAGCGGTGCTCGTCGCTGGGAAGCGCCGGCCCACGAGCCGCGGCGCCGGACCGCGGCGGCGGACCCGCACGACGAACGCATCGGTGCCCGAGCTCCAGGCTCGCGCGCTCGCCGGCTCAGTTTCCGCGTCGTGCGCGCGCGCCCAACTTCTGCTGGCAGTCACCGCACGTGCCGTACATCTCGTGCTTGTGCGTCTTCAGCACGAAGCCGTACCGCGCAGCGACCCGCTCCTGGAGCTCCTCGATCTGCGGCTCTTCGAACTCGATGATCTTCCCGCACTCGACACAGATGAGGTGATCGTGGTGCGAGGACTCGTCGGCGAGCTCGTAGCGGGTGAGCCCGTCGCCGAACTTGCGTTCGAACGCAACGCCGCACTCCGTCAGCAGCTTCAGGGTGCGATAGACCGTGGCGTACCCGACGCGAGAGTCTTTCAGACGGACTTCCGCGAGGAGCTCCTCGATGCTGATGTGATTCGGCGCCTTGAAGAACGTCTCGACGATGAGTCGGCGCTGATCGGTGGACCGCAGCCCCCGCTTGACCATGTGGTCATGGAGCAGAGCGCGGAAATGCTCTAGATTCGGCGCTTCGGTCGAATCCTCGTGAGCCGTTTTGGCTTTCAGACCGCCTCCCATCCGTCCAAGAGATGTCGCGCCGCCCTCGCGAGCCGTCAAGTCGGAACCGACTCAGCGCTACCCGGTTGCGGTCGAAGAGCCCTCGTGGCGGGCTGACCGGCGTCGGCGGGCTCGCCGTTCTAGCGGTCGTTGCCGCCGTTCATGGCGACGCTCGAGCCGCGGAGCCGATCGCAAACGTAGGCGATGAGCCTCGCGAGCCGGGACGGGCCCCGGCGCGCTCCGAGCCTCTCTCGGACCCTGTCGAGCTTCGGCATGACGTCCGGGTCGACGCTGCCGTGACGGCCATCCTCGCCGCTTCGACGGTCACGACGATGCTCGTGCGCGACGAGCTCCAGCCGGGCGAGTGCCGATGGTGCGACGGATCGAGGCCATCCGACATCAACGGCTTCGACGATTGGTTCCGCACGGCGCTCCGTCGTCCCGACACCACGCCTGCGAGCCTCACGAGTCACGTGCTCGCCTTCGGGCTCGGCCCCCTTTCGGCCGGCGGTCTGCTTGCGCTGTCCGCCGCCGTGGATCGCCGCGCGTCGGGCATCGGGCCGGATCTGCTCATCGCAGCTCAGGGCGCGATCTCGGCGATCCTCGTGACCGAGACCCTCAAGCCGCTCGTCGTCCGTCCTCGGCCGTTCGCACACGCCATCGAGGACGACGAGGCGCGGCGGGAAGAGTACGCAAACCCAGAGTCGATGCGCTCGTTCCCCTCCGGCCACACCACAGCCGTGTTCGGCGCCGCGGCTGCGAGCGGCATGGTCGCCTCGATGCGCGGCTATCGTCTCGCTCCGCTCATCTGGGCGACCGGCATCATGCTCGGGGTCGCGACCGCGTACGCGCGAATCGCCGCAGACAAGCACTACATGACGGACACGCTGGGCGGCGCAGCCATCGGGCTCGTCGTCGGAGGAGGTGTTCCGCTCCTCTTCCATCCGCCGATCGCGAACGAGCAGAACGCGTCACTGCGCTTCGTCAGGAGCGCGCGTTTCTCGACGACCTCGGTGCCAGGCGGCCGGATCGTCAGCCTCGGCTGGATCTTCTGAGCGCTTCAGGGCCGTTCGACGGGGAGGCCCTCGGCTTCCCACGCAAGGATGCCGCCCTCGAGGAACGCCACCGGGGTGCCCTGGTCGGCCATCCGCTCGGCGAGCTCCTTCGTCTTGTCTCCGGCTCGATCGTAGAGCGCAGGCTGACCCGGGAGCATGTAGAGCTCGGCGAGCCGCGACTCGAGCTCGTCGAGCGGCATGCTCTTCGCGCCGGGCAGATGCGCTCGGCCGTACGCGGCCGCGTCACGGACGTCGACGGGAACGACGGCGCCCTGGCGGATCAGCTCGAAGAGCTCACGCGCCTTGAGCGCGCCCGCGGAACGCGGAAGGAACGGCTCGACCATCGCACGGAGCTGCTTCTTGCCGAGCGCACCGACCTGGACGTCGCCGAGGCGCTGATCGACGAAGAGCATGAACGTCGGCACGGACTGGATTCGAAGCTGACGCGCCAGCGCCTGCGCCTTGTCGATGTCGACCCGCAGGACCTTCAGCTTCGGCTCCATCTCGGCCGCGAAAGCCTCGACCTCGGGAGCGATGGTCTTGCAGGGTTGGCACCAGTCGGCCGTGAACTGCACGAGCACGGGGACCTCGGCGAGGAGGACCTCCTGCTCGAAGTCGCGTTCGGTGACGAAAGGAATGGATCCCTTTCCACCGCCGGCTCCCCCCATGCCTGCCTTGCTCCCGCCGCGCGGCCCACCGCCGAAGATGTGCATGTCGGCGGAGACGTAACGCATGATCCGGTGCTCGCCAAGCCCTTCGCGGCGTTCTCGCCCGCCCGCACACAGCTTTCGTGCGACGGGCGCTGCGTCGGCGTTGCTCGGGTGGCCACGAATCGCCACGAAGCGCCGCGAATGCGTGCAGATTGGCTCGAACGCGCCGCACTCGCTTCGGCGCGCTCGTCGTGATGAGCTCGGCCGCTCAGCGCGAGCGCGGATCGAGCGCCGTCCGGAGCGCTTCGCCCATCAGGTTGTAGGCGACGATCGTGATGACGAGGAGCAGGCCGGGGAAGGCGAGGAGCCACCACGCGAAGGGGGCATCACGGAACTGGCTCATCGTCTCCCCCCACGAGGCCGCTCCGCCGGGGGTGCCGACCCGCAAGAAGTCGAGCGACGCCTCGGTGAGCACGACCGAGCTGATGCCCACCGCGGCGGCCACGACGAGCGGCCCGAGGACGTTCGGCATGATGTGCCGCCGGAGGACCCGCAGCGGTGATGCGCCGAGAGCGCGCGCCGCGAGGACGTAGTCGCGGGTCGTCGCCAGCATGACCTCTCCGCGTACGAGACGAGCCACCTCGGGCCAGCGGGTGAGGGCGATCGCGAAGAAGAGTGTCAGGAGCGTCGGTCGGGGCACGGCCGCGAGCGCTCCGAGAACGAGCACCAGCGGCGGGAAAGCGGAGACCGACTCGATGACGCGGCTCACGAGAGCATCGATCGCGCCGCCGAACAGACCTGCAATTGCGCCGAGCAGGACGCCGAGCGCGAGGGAGGCCGCGACGGCCGCAAGGGCGAAGACCAGGTAGCTGCGTGTTCCGTGCACCGTGCGCGCGAACACGTCCCGGCCTTCGCGATCGGTGCCGAGCGGATGCCCGGCGGTCCCAGGAGCGAGCAGCGGCAGACGCTCCTCTCCCGGGGCGACCGCCGGGCCGTGCGCGACGAGCGGGCTCACCATCCAGTCCGCCTCGGCCGCGAGCGTGCGACGGTCCATCGTGTCGAGCGCCGCCGGCCGTGTGATGTTCGGAAGCACGAAGACGGTCCCGTGCGCTTTGCATAGAAGCGGCAGGTCGCTCGCGACGAGGTCCGCGAAGATGGAGAGCAACATCAGAAGGGCCGCGACGAGGAGCCCGACCTTTCCGAGACGGAGCGTGGCTGCGCCAGGGTTCGTCCAGTCGACACCGGCGAGCGGCGGGGCTGCGTCCTTGGGCACGGTCGTCGGCCGGCGCGGCGTCTCCGGCGGCGCTGAAACGCGTGACGGCCGCGCGAGGAGCAGCGGGATGCTCTCGCGGCCTTCCGCGTCGGAAGGCGCTCCGCTCGGCAGCTTCGACGAGGGACGGTCCTTCACGTCGTCCGCCTCCGCGTCTGCGTCTCGCGTACCCGCGGATCGAGCAAGCCGTAGGCGATGTCACTCGCGACCAGGCACGCCGTCGTCACGACCGCGCAGAGGAGGGTGACGGCGACGATCCACGCTGCATCGTGCGACTCGATCGCCCGGAGCGTCTCCCAGCCGATCCCGCGGACATCGAAGACCTCCTCCACGACGAACGCGCCGCCGATGAGGGCAGGGAACTGAACGCCCGCGACCGTGACGGTGGGCACGAGCGCATTGCGAAGCGCATGGACGACCGCGACGCGGAGTGTTCGCGCGCCTTTCGCGCGAGCCATGCGGACGTAGTCCTGCCCGAGCGCATCGATCATCGAAGCCCGCTGCTGCTGGGTCATCACCGACAGGGAGACCGTCGACAGGGCGAGCACGGGGAGCACGAGGCCGGCGCCGTTCGCGTGGCCGAAGGTCGCGAGCAGCTCGGCGACGAGGAACGTCGGGACCGAATAGACGAGCAAGATGACGCCCGCGGTGCCGTGATCGACGGCGTGTCCACGACGCCACGCGGCAACGACTCCGATTGGAATCGCGACCAGCGCGCTCACGAGCAGCGCGAGCATCGACATGCCGAGGGTAAGCGGCGCGCGTGCAAGCAGCTTGTCGAAGATGGGAAGACCGTCGCGCGTGCTCAGCCCGAGCTGTCCCGTGATCGCGCCGAGAACCCACTTCGCGAAGCGCGTTTGCGCGATGCTCGCGGTGACCTTCTCGCCACCCTGGAGAACGATGTAGTCGGTTTCGTGGACGTACCACCACGAGAGCCACTCGGAGACGACGGCGCGCACACGCGCGCGCTCGGAGGTCGGCTCGACGACGTACTTGCTCGCGCCGTCGGCGGCAGGAACGTCTCGCCCGGTCACGTGGGCGGCCATCCGGGTCAATCGCGAGAGCGCCACCGGATCGCGCGTCGTCCGCAGCGCAACCATGAGCTGCTGGAGCGCAAAGGTATCCACGAGGCGGATCTCCTGCTCCAGCAGATCGCTCTCTCTCGTCGAGAGGCGCTGGACGGAGCGGCGCACCGCGGGCTCGGTGAAGTCGACCGACCGATCCTCCCAGAAGCGCTCCCAGAAGAGCGCGGCGCGATCGGCGTGCGTCAGCTCTGCTTCGTCGCCGAGCCCCATCCGTCGTGCGACGGGGGCGAGCGCCAGCGCGATGCGCCCACGAGCGGCCGGCGGGAGGTCGTCCAGACGCGGCAAGAGGTGCGGCAGAGCCGCTCCGCCGATGCGTGCCAGCCGTTCTTCGCAGAAGGCAGCGCTCTCGTCGTCGGCCACGATGTGAACCGTGCACTCTTCGACCGTCGTGCGAACGTCGCGCGGCTCGACATTCACGAGCCGCGGCAGATCGAGGAACCGCGCGCGGCGGAGCTCGTCGAGGCGGATGCGTGCGGCGACGTCCGTGGCAGCGATGGTGGCGTCCGCTTCGGGATCGGGCAGGAGCGTCGTCAACAGGAACACGACGAGGCTCACGCCGAAGAGCGTCGGGATCGCCCAGATCGCGCGCCGGAGCGCGAACGCCAGCATGCGGGGACACTATAGCGACCCTCGCCGGGAGAGGACGCCTATCCGGCGAAAGGCCAGCTTCGTCCGCCGACTCGTCGCTAGCGCGAGCGCAGGCCGTGCCGAGGCATTTGGCCGGTCGCGCTCGCGGCCAGTTGCCGCGAGTCGTGCTATTGAGCCTCGCCTTTCATGATCTCGTTCTCGAACGTCTCGAAGCAGTACGGCGGCCAGATCCTCTTTTTGGAAGCGAGCTTCCATCTCGGCGACGGCGAAAAGGTTGGCCTCGTCGGTCCGAACGGCGCTGGCAAGAGCACCGTCTTCCGGCTGATCACCGGGGAAGAGCACCCGGACGACGGCGTCGTCGACCGGCCGAAGCGCACGACCATCGGCTACTTCCGGCAGGACGTCGGCGATCTGAAGGGCCGAAGCGTCATGGCCGAAACGCTCTCCGGCGCCGGTGAAGCAGGACGTCTCGGCGAGGAGCTGAAGGAGCTCGAGGCGAAGCTCTCCGACCCGGAGGACCCGGGCTTCAACGACGCCGTCGAGCGCTTCGGCGACGTGCAGGCGCGTTACCAGGAGCTCGGAGGCTATGACCTCGAGGCGCGCGCTCACGCGATCCTCGCCGGCCTCGGCTTCTCGCCGGAGCAGGTCGCGGGCGATGTCGGCAATCTGTCCGGCGGATGGAAGATGCGTGTCGCCCTCGCGCAGATCCTCCTCGCGCGACCGGATGCTCTGCTCCTCGACGAGCCGACCAACTACCTCGACATCGAGTCGATCCTCTGGCTCGAGGGCTTCCTCCGCGACTACCAGGGCGCGGTGCTCATGACGTGCCACGACCGGGACGTCATGAACCGCGTCGTGAAGAAGATCGTCGAGCTCGACGGCGGCGAAGTGAAGAGCTACTCGGGCGACTACGAGTTCTACGAGCAGCAGCGTGCTCTCGCGGCGGCTCAGCAGCAGGCGCAGTACGAGCGCCAGCAGGCGATGCTCGCGAAGGAGAAGGCGTTCATCGAGCGCTTCAAGGCCCGCGCGAGCCACGCCGCGCAGGTGCAGTCACGCGTTAAGAAGCTCGAGAAAATCGAGAAGGTCGAGCCGCCGCGTCGGATCATCGAGAAGACCTTCGACTTCAAGAAGGCGCCGCGTAGCGGCGATGACGTCATCAAGGTCGAAGGCGTCAAGAAGACCTATGGCCAGCGCTCGATTCACGATGGCCTGAACCTCCTCGTCCGACGCAACGAGCGCTGGGCCGTGATGGGCGAGAACGGCTCCGGCAAGACGACGCTCCTGAAGATGATGGCCGGCGCGCTCGAGCCGGACGCCGGCAAGGTCACGGTCGGCGCATCGGTCACGATGGGATACTTCGCGCAACATCAGATGGAGCAGCTCACGGCCGATCGCACGGTCATCGAGGAGCTCGTCGCGCATTCGCCGACGACGAACCTCGGGACGCTCCGGAACCTCGCCGGCGCATTCGGATTCCACGGCGACGACCACGACAAGCCCATTCGTGTCCTCTCGGGAGGTGAACGCGCGCGGCTCGCGCTCGCGAAGATCCTGTTCGACGCGCCGAACCTGCTGGTCCTCGACGAGCCGACGAACCATCTCGACATCGTCACGAAGCGCGCCCTCGTGAGAGCGCTCGCTGAATACGAAGGAACGATCGTGTTCGTGTCCCACGACCGCGCCTTCCTCCGGGCGATCGCGACGCGCATCCTCGAGCTCTCGCCGAAAGGCCCTCACGTCTACGGCGGGAACTACGACGAGTACGTCTCGACGACGGGCCGCGAGGCGCCGGGCATGCGCCAGATCGAGAACTGACGAGGACGAGGTCCAGGCCACGCTGCCGCAGCGCAACGGCCGGCGCCTGAAGAGGCACTTGTCGTTGTATAACCGGGGCGATGTCCGATCTCGCCGATGTCATCAAGCAGGCCCGTGTGTGGGCCGACGCCGATCCCGATCCCGCCGCTCGCGCTGAGCTCGAAGGTCTGCTCGCCGCGCCCGATCCGGCGAAGACCGATCTCGCAGACCGCTTCGCCGGCTCGCTCGAGTTCGGGACAGCTGGTCTGCGGGGGATCCTGGGCGCTGGGCCGAACCGGATGAACCGGGCCGTCGTGCTTCGAACGACGGCGGGGCTCGCGAGTCATCTCCTCGATGCCGTCGGCCCGACCGCTGCGAAGAAGGGCGTCGCCATCGGCTACGACGGCCGGCGGATGAGCAAGGAGCTCGCCGAGGACACGGCATGTGTCCTCGCAGCGGCAGGTATCGAAGCGAAGCTCTTCGAAGACGTCGTGCCGACGCCCCTGCTCGCGTTCGCCGTGTGCCGGCTGGGATGTGCTGCCGGCGTCATGATCACGGCGAGCCACAACCCGCCCGAGTACAACGGCTACAAGGCGTACTGGGGGAACGGGGCGCAGATCGTACCGCCCATCGACGTTGGCATCGCCGCCGCGATCGATCGGGCACCCGCCGCGAAGGACGTGCCGCGGCTGCCGATCGAGGAGGCGAAGGCGAAGGGCCTCGTCACTCTGCTCGGCGAGGACCTCGAGCGCACCTACCTGGCGGAAGTGAAGAAGCTCGGCGTGCGGGACGACGGCGACCGGTCGATCGCGATCGTCTACACGCCGATGCACGGCGTCGGCGACAAGCTCGCGAGGTTGGCGTTCGATCAGGCCGGCTTCACGAACGTGGTCTCCGTCCCCGAGCAGCAGCAGCCGGACGGCGCGTTCCCGACGGTCGAGTTCCCCAATCCCGAAGAAAAGGGGGCGATGGACCTCGCCTTCGCGCTCGGACGTGCGAGGAGCGCGGACCTCGTCATCGCGAACGATCCCGACGCCGATCGCCTCGCGGTGGCGCTTCCGAGCAGCGCCTCGCCGACGGGCTTCGTCCAGCTCACGGGCAACCAGGTCGGCGTGCTGCTCGGGCACTACCTGCTCACCGGCGGGCTCCGGAGCATCGAGCACGCGGTGAAGCCGAAGGTCGGCGAGCCGCTCGTCATCGCTTCGATCGTGAGCTCACCGATGCTCGGCGTCATCGCGCACGCGCTCGGCGCGCAGTACGACGAGGTGCTGACGGGCTTCAAGTGGATCGCCAACCGCGCGCTCGAGAGGAAGAAGAAGAGCGGCGATCACTTCGTCTTCGGCTTCGAGGAGGCGCTCGGCTACACGGTCGGGGAGCTGGTCCGCGACAAGGACGGGATCAGCGCGGCCGTCCTCTTCGCCGAGCTGACCGCTGTCCTTCGCGCGAGTGGAACGACGGTCCTCGCCCACCTCGAAGGCCTGTATCGCCGCTACGGACTGTTCGTCAGCTCGCAGGTGAACCTGACGCGGAAGGGAGCCTCGGGGCTCGCCGAGCTACGGGCGATCATGCAGCGACTGCGCGAGAAGCCGCCGTGGACGATCGGCGATCACCCCGTGGCGACGGTCCACGACTATCTCCAGCAGGTCACGACGACAGCCGACGGCACGAAGCGGCCGCTCGACCTTCCGAAGAGCGACGTCCTCGCGTTCGAGCTCGCGACCGGCAGTCGCGTCATCGCACGACCCAGCGGGACGGAGCCGAAGGCGAAGTTCTACTTCGACGTGCGCGAGCCGATCCGCGGAGACGAGCCGCTCTCCGTCGCAGAGGCGCGCGCCGCCGCGACCATGCAGAAGCTCGCCGACGCGTTCGTCGCGATCGCGACGTGAGCTGACGCTGCCTCAGGGCGACGTGACGAGCACGTTGTCCTGAAACAGCGTGACACTGCCATCCGGGACGCCCTTGATGCCGAGCCCGATCGACGTCGGCGCTTGCTGCATCGGGGCGGCCCCGGGTACCTCGAGGACGCGAGTGTCGTCGATCTCGAGGAACACGGTCTTCGCCGGAGCGAACACGACGCCGATCCGGAAGCGTTGCCATCCGCCGCGGACGATCGAAGACGGGCTGTCGTTCGTCACGCGGGCGACCTCCGTGCCGCCCGCCGTGCACACCTGCGTCAGTGTCCAGGTCGACGCCGTTCCTCCGAGCCGGACGGAGCATTGCGCTGCGGGATCGCCGAAGACTAGCTCCGACATCTCGGCGAGATCGGTCGTCCATGCGGAGACCAGGAGGTCGAACGACAGCGATACCGCCTCCGGAGCGGTCGCGAGGTCGCGGGTCAGCGCGGCTGACGCGTTCGCGCCGCGAGCGACCATGAGCAGCGAGCGCGGTGGCGAGAGCGCGACCGCGCTCGAGAACGAGACCCTGCCGTCTCGTTCCTGGGCGGAGCCGATGCTCGCGAGATCGGGCGCGGGCTCGTCGTCGAAGTCGGCGCAATAGAGAAACGGAGCGGGCTGCGTCTCGCAGAAGGGGACGGGCGGTGGCGGCACGTACGGAGGCCGTTCGTCTCCACTGAGCCCACCCTCGCCGACGCCGTCCGGATCCGTCGGCGCGACGCTCGAGGACGGGAGGTCGAAGATGTACGCGCACGCCGCTGTACCGGCGAGAGCCAGAGCCGCCACGAGCGCGCGCCGCATGGGACAACGATACCGGATCCGGTCCGAACGTGGAGCGGTCAGCGCGTGCTTGCCTCGGCGGCTCCGCAGCCTGTCTCCGGGGGCGCGCCTGCGTGTCGCGCGAACGACGACGAGAGGGCGCAGAGCAGTCGGTCGCCCATGAGGCGACTGCCCTCTGGACCGAAGTGGATCCGATCGGCGCCCGTGAGCCCACGCTTCGTGAAGCCGACGATCGAGCCGTCCCCGCCCATTGCCTCGCGGAAGCTCCAGTAGGCGACGCCGGTCTCCATTGCGACCTCGTGCATCTGCTTTTCCACCGCGACGATGCGCGGGTCCGACTTCGTCGCTCCTCTCCGTGCCGTGTCGCCCGGTCCGAGGATCAACACCGGCACGCCGGGTAGCGCGGCTCGCAGATCGGCGATCACCTGTTTGGACCATTCACGGTTGGGAGGGACGAACATGACGTTCATCCCCAGCCAGATGATGACGACGTCGTAGGCGCGACGCGCGAGCTGTACGCTACGTGTGCCCTCGGCGACCCACGTCATGCGCTGGTAGTTGAGCGCCCCCGCGCCGAGCGAATCGATCTGGATGCCGGCTTTCGCGCCGTCCTCCACGGGCGTCCGATCGAGCGACGTCCCGAAGAGCCGCACGGGACCGTCGCCTCGGACGACGCAGCGGAGCTCGTGCGGTGCGTCGTCGACGTCGAAGACATCGATGCCCGCCTCGAACGCCGCCGCACGCGTCTCGATCGTCCGGACCTCTTTCTTGTCGATGAGCACCGTGAACGAACCGCCGAACGGCTGCTTCAAGTAGTGCAGCTCGAAGCGCGATACCTTCTGACCGACCTTCGCCTTCCTGTCGGCGGTGGTGCCGGCCCACGCTGCAGCGCCGACCTCCCGGCTCTGCGCAGCCATGTTCGCGAAGCCGTAGTGGCGGTCGTGGACGAGATGTGTCGTCGGCGCGAACAGCTTGAACATCGGCCAGAAGCCGCCGTGCGCGACGTCCTCGTGGCGATAGCTGCCCCACGGTCGCGAGAGCGAGACCCACCCGTGGCCTGCGTCGCCGTAGCGCTGCTGCAGCACTCTCCGCAGGTGTCCCGGAAGGAAGTCGCTCGTGAGATTGCTGTCGCCGTAAATCGCGATCCGGACGGGCCGGTTCGCGACGCCTCGCTCGAGCTGGGCGAGCCGATCGAAGAACGGCGCGAGCGAGCCTGCGGGGTCTTCGATCTCGGGGACGGCCGTCTTGACGACGTTGCTTCCACACGTCGCAAACGGTTTCAACGTGGAGACATCGAGCGCGGAGCATGCCGGCGCGCTCGGCAGCGCGGCGCTCGATGCGCTCGACGTGCTCGATGGGGGCGGCGATTCCTTCGCCGTCGGGGCGGGGGCTCGCTTGGAACGGCAGCCGCTGATCGCGAGGAGGCAGAGGAGGCAGACGAGGAGAGGACCCAGTGCCTTGCGCACGCCGCCGCAGGATAGCCGTCCGGCGCGTGGCCAGAGAAGCTCGTTGGCGGGAGCGACGCCCCGCGCCGAGCGTCGTCCCGCAATGTTTGGACCGGGCCCCGTTCGTCAGTGGCGCCGCGATGAAGCCGCGATCGGATCCGCCGCGCAGCGGAAGCCGTAGGCCGGCGCCGCCGTATCTGCAGGCATGGGCTCCCAATGATCGGCCTGGAAGAGGAGCAGCGGAGCTTCGTCCCAGTAGGCTCCGCCCTGCACACGCCGATCGCCATCGCCCGCGTCCGTCGACGTCCATTCCCAGACGTTGCCAGCGAGATCGAAGACCCCCTGCGGGCTGGCTCCGCGCTCGAAGCTCCCTGCCACGCACGTCTGATCCGGCGATACCGGTGCCCAGCAGAGCCGCGGCGGCTCGTCGGTCGACGCGGGATCGTCCGTACCCCAGGGGTACTTCGCGGTCGCGACTGCGCCGCGTGCGGCCCATGAGAGCTCGTTCGACGTGGGCAAGCGCTTGCTCTTCCACGTGCAGAACGACTCTGCCTGGGCCGCGGTCACGCAATCGACGGGGTGCTCGTTGCGCCCGCCGACACGAACGTTGCAGCGGACGTCGACGCTCTCCGGAATCGCGTCGCATGCGCCCGCCGCGACGCACTTTTCGAAGTCACCCACCGTGACCTCCGTGCGGTCGAGACAGAACGCGGACGTCGTGACCGTCCCCTCCGCGCGCTCGAACGTGCCGGCCGGGACTGCGCGCATCGCCGCTGCACACGAAGGCGCGTCGTCATCAGCGTCTCCAGCAGCATCGGTCCCGCCATCCCCGGAGTCCTCATCACGATCGGCGTGCGACGCATCGACGGAGGCATCTCCGCCGGCGTCGGCGTCGTCGTCGACAGGCGCTTGGTCGTTGCTGTCCGGACTGCAGTGCGCACAAAAGACGAGAGCGAGCACGGAGCAAAAGGAGGCCGCTCGAGCGCGGCCGAAGTAGAAGTGCATGAGGGCGTGGATCTCCGAGCAGGTGAAGTAAAGCGGGCGCAGCACACGGCTGGCCGTCGGCCCGACGTACATCTCGCGGTCGCGACGAATCGATCACCGATTCGACGCGGGCGGCGCGTACGCCTTCAGGTCAGCCGCTCGTCGCGACCAGCCACGGCCACTCGTTCGTTCCGTTGCGCGCGAAGGCCCTGCCATTCATCCTCAGCCTCCGCTGCCATACGGGCGCGTCAGGATCTCGAGGTTGTGGCCGTTCGGATCTTCGAAGTAGACCCCGCGCCCGCCGTCGCGCCGATTGATCTCCCCGGGACGGTGATGGTGCGGGTCCGCCCAGTACGGCAGGGCTCGGGCGCGCAAGCGCTCGACGATCTCGTCGAACGTCTGCTCCTCGACGAGAAAGGCGTAGTGCTCGGAAGGAAGCTCACCTTCGGTGTCGACGAAGTCGAGCGTGACGTGGTTGTCCGCGTGCACGGTCATGAAGGGACCGAAGCGCTCCGGCTCTCCGAGGCCGAGGATCTCCGAGAAAAACCGAGCCGAAGACTGCTTGTCGTGGGCACGCACGATGGTGTGGTTCAGCTGGACGGACATCGCTGCCTCCTCGTCGTTTGCTCTCGAACGATCGCTAACGCGTGGTGCTCCGGCGCACGAGCACGAGCGCGTTGGCTCGTGTAACCTCGGCGCGTGAACTTCCTTCATCCCGACCGCGACGAAGAGCTGGAGCTCGCCACCGACGACGTCTTCATCAGCCCCGTGTACTTCGACGGGCACTCGCGCCTCGACACCGATCTCACACCTCCCGACTTCGCCGGCGGCTCGCATCCGATCGTGTCGGCGAACATGAACGCGGTGACCGGCAAGCGCATGGCCGAGACGATGGCGCGCTTCGGCGGCCTCGGTGTGCTCCCGCAGGACATGGCGCTCGATACGGCCGAACGCATCATCGCGCACATCAAGGCCGCGGACCCCCGCTACGACACGCCGCTCTCCGTCTCGCCGAAGGCGACGCTGCGCGACGTGCAGGGAATCATCCGGAAGCGCTCCCACGATCTCGTCGTGGTCGTCGACGACGAACGCCGTCCGATCGGCGTCGTCACGCAGGAGAATCTGGACAGCGACCAGTACACTCCCATCTCGGCGCTCATGGCTCGGAAGCTCGTCACGCTTCCGGCCGGCATCTCGAATCGCGACGCGTTCCTCGTGATGATGGAGGCTCATGTGAAGGCCGCGCCGGTGCTCGACGACGAGGGAAGGCTCGTCGGAGTGCTGACGCGCGAGGATGCAGTCCGCCTGGAGCTGCTCCGCCCCTCGCTCGACCAGAGAGGCGAGCTGATGGTCGCCGCCGCCGTCGGCATCTCGTCGCAAGCCGCTTCGATCGCCGCAAACCTCTGCGAGCTCGGCGTCTCGGCGATCGTCCTCGACACCGCGCACGGCCATCAGCGGCGCATGCTCGAGGCGATCCGTGCCGTGAAAGCCGTCGTGGCAGGAAAGGTGCCCGTCGTCGCGGGGAACGTCTGCACACGCGAGGGCACGCGAGCGCTCATCGAAGCCGGCGCCGACGTCGTCAAGGTCAACGTCGGGCCTGGAGCGATGTGCACGACGCGCATGCAGACCGGCGTTGGCCGGCCGACGTTCACGTCCGTGCTCCACTGCGCGCGAGAGGCGCATGCGCTCGGAAAACACGTCTGGGCCGACGGCGGCGTGAAGCACCCGCGCGACGTCGCGCTTTATCTGGCGGCCGGCGCGAGCCGCGTCATGGTCGGCACCGCACTGGCCGGCACCTACGAGAGCCCGGGCGACGTGAAGGAGGACAAGGACGGGCTCCTCTACAAGGAGAACTACGGGATGGCGAGCGCGCGAGCCGTCAGCGACCGTACCGCCGATCTCGATCCCTTCGAGCGTGCGAAGAAGGGATTTTTCCGCGAGGGGATCTCGACGTCACGGATCTACATCCGGGAGGGCCAGGAGAGCGTCGGCGCGCTCCTCGTCGAGATGATCACGGGGGTGCAGTCGGCGATGACGTATGCCGGCGCTCGCACGCTCCCCGAGCTCGCGGAAAAGGCCGTGGTCGGCGTGCAGACGGCCGCCGGGTACGGAGAAGGCACTCCGCACGGCAAGCTTCGTCGCTGAAGCCGGCTATAGCCGTGATCGGTTGACCTGAGCCTCCGATTCGCGCCGCCCGTCGGGCGAGCGGCGCGAATCTCCAGCGGGTAGCTCGAGATCCGATCACGGCTCGTTTCTGTGCAGGATCGGCGGAACTGGTTCCGCCTTGGCGCGCTACTTGTCGTCGAAGCGCGTCCAGCCGGCCATCCAGTCGTCGTTCGCGTCCTTGAACGCGCCGACGAAGTTGGCCGTCGTGTCGAAGAAGCCGTCGTTCGGCGGCGTGCGCGCGCCCGCGGTGAGCGGCGCGTTCGGCCACGGCTGCGGAGCCTTCGGATCGTGCGGGGCGACGAGGTTCGGGTTCGTGTCGCGGCCTCCACCGTCGCGGAAGATGTCGAGCTCGCTCACCCCGTTGTCATCGTCTGCGAGAGGCCCGGCGCCCCCGTCCTCGTCGAGGATGGGGTTGTGCAGGTTGCCGAAGGCGATCATCGAGCGAAGCTGCAGCGGCGTGCCGAGCGCGCCCGTCGTGTCGACGCCGGAGAACCAACCGGTGACGATGACGTTGTTCGCGTCGAGCTTGGTGTTGTTCCGGATCACCATCCCGTAGCCGAGGACGTCTTGGACCTGGGCCTCGCCGCACAGCGTCGCGTTGTAAACGACGGGGAACGTGTTCGCGCCGTCGACGAGCATCCCATCGTGCCCGCCGCCCGCCGCGGACTGCTGACCGAAGAGGAACTGCATCCGTCCGGTGTATCGCTCCTGGATCTCGAACTGCTCGTCCGCAGGGAACTGACAGACGAGGTGCTTCACGTCGACGGTGCCGCCGTTGAAGAGGAAGCAGTTGTCGTTCGAGAAGCGGACCTGGACGCTGTCGACCTTCGTCGCTTTTCCGACGGCGCCGAAAAAGAGCCCGCTCTGCGCGTATTCGACGCGGACGAAGCCGAGCGCGCCGCTGTCGTCGTCGGGGTTGTCGCCGCCGTATGCCAGAAGGGGATCATTCTGGTACGGCGCGGTGCCATTGCGTGGCGCCCTTCCGAGCAGGAAGACGCCGCGCCAGTCGCCGGCGGCCGGCGCCGGATGGTCGACGGTGAAGACGATCGGGGCGTCCTGCTGTCCCTGGGCGACGATGCGCCCGCCGGGCTGCACCACGATGGCGGCGTTCGTTCCCTTCTTCGCCTTGATCGTGGTCCCGGCGGCGATCGTCAGCGTCGCGCCCGAAGCAACGACGAGGGGACCGTCGAGCGTCCAATCCTTCTCGCAGCCCAGCGTCAGTGCGCTCGCGATCTGCGTTCCTCCGTCCGGGCCGGGAGGAAGTCCGTCCGTGGCGCTGGCAACGGGCTTCGGGCTCACGCTGCATGCGGGATCGATCGGCGGCGCGTCCGCGGTCGCGTCCGTCTGCGGCGCGTTCGGGACATCGGTGGTGGCCGTCGCATCGCTCTGCGAGCGTGCCACGCAGATCGCCTGGGTCATGTCGCAGACGGCGTCGAAGCGGGCGCAGTCGCTGTCGTTCGCGCATTGCTGCGGCTCGTCGAGGAGCGCGCACGCGCCCGCTGCGGCAGCCGCCGCGACGAGCATGAAGGCGATGGGCGCGCGCGCCTTCACGGTAGGGCCCCATGGATGCTGATGCCGGTCGGTCCTACGGCGACGCCGACCTTCTTGTCCTGCGGCGCCGGCGATCTGCGGAAGAAGGTGAAGTACGCAGCTACGCCCACCGAGACCACGGTGGCTGCGCCCAGGACGCTCGTGACGAGGAGCAGGTCGCGGCCCTTGCCGTGCGCGTCGTCGAGCTCCTGCCGGCTGACAGGGTATTGCGTCTTCAGCGCCTCGTAGTCGGAGCTCGCAGAGGCTGTGAGGTAGCCCGTCACGCCCGTGGCGGCCGCGAAGGTGCCTGCGACGATCCACGGGACGACCGGTACCCCGCCTTCCGATCGCGCAGGTCGCGCTGGCGCTGGTTGAGCCTTCGTCCCGACGGGCGCTGGGGAAGGAGGAGGCGGCGCGGGCGGCGCGATGGCTTCCTCGACAGGCGCGGGCGCTGCGGGGATGGGGGCAGGGGCGGGCGGGTCGTCCTTCTTCGGCTCGAGCTCCACGGTCTCCGACGCGCCCGCGTGCACGTGCACCGTCTTCTCGATGACGTTCCCGTCCGCGACGAGGACCACCTTGTGGTGGCCCGCGCTCACGGGAACCGGATGCGGTAGAGGCGTTCGTCCGACGACGCTCCCGTCGATCTTCACGAAGGCGCCGCTCACGGTCGATTTGACCGCGATCGCGGTGGCGTTCCTCGAGAGCGACTTCAGCTCGTGCTCGATCTCCTTGCGCCGCTTGGCCGGGATCTCGGTGCCGCCTTCTTTGAGGTACTGCCCGAACGAGCGCACTGCGCATTCCTTGTCGCCGAGCTTCTGGCAGACCCGTGCAATGTTGTAGAGTACACGGTAGTTCGCCTGGATCTCGTAAGACGATCGAAGCGCTACGAGAGCTGCCTTTGGGTCGGTGCCTTCGAGCTTGATGCCCTGGTCGTAGAGCGACTGAGCCTGCATGCGGCGCTCGTCGGACTCGTCGTCTGCAGCGAACGCCGGCGCCGCGAAGGCGACGACCGACGAAACGACGAGCAGCGCCGTCACGCGTCGCACGTGCGACGAGCTGCGGCCGCCTTCGCGCCGGTTCCTCGCGATCGGGCGCGAAGCACCCTCACCCTGTGACGTGTGAGCAGGACGCATGGCCATTCACCCGTGCTCGTGATTCTACGCGCTCGATCGCTCCCGGACGACCGCGCTGCGCTCTCGAGCGCGCGTGAACGAGATACGAAAACGCCTTGTCGGCACGTGACGGACCGTCGTCTCGTATTTGTCCGACGAGAGTGGACCGTGGCGCCATCCATCACGAGATCTCGGTGCGCGGCGGGTGCTTCGTGGCGACGCACCGAGCTCTCGTGAAGCGCTTGGGGCTGACGTCGTCTCGACCCGCATCACATGCGCCAATGAATCGAGCCCGCCATGCTCGTGAGCATGACGGGCTCCATCGACGTCGCTGTTCGCGTCACCGACGCGCGCGGTCGAATCCGCGACGAACGAGGTTCTTCACCTCTTCCCACTTGCGTCCGAGACCCCCGCCCGACTCCCAGTCGGTCCTGAGCGATTGCTCGAGGTCGTCGTTCCACTCGTCATGGCGTCCACCGTACTGCTGACGCGCGCCGTAGCCGTACATGAGCGGCTGCTCCGCGTCGTCCCAGCTCATCGACGACTTCGTCGGCGTGGAGAGCTTGGCGTCGGTACCGCCAGGCGCGTTCGGCTGTGAGGGCGGCGGAATGACGTCTTTGCCGGCAGCCTGCTTCACGGTGTCGTCGACGTCCTGGTCGAGGTCGCGGCCGCCGAGGCCGAGATCGTTCTTCGTCTGCTCCCAGTCGCGACGCATCGCTTCCTTCGCTCGCTCCCACGAGCTCGCGTGCTCCGTCGTCCACCACTTCGGCTGCCAGGTTGCAGTTCCCATCGTCTGTCTCCTTTTCGCTGTGCGAGGGGTTCCTCACGCGAGACTGCAATCGACGATCCCCAGCATGCGCGTGAGCTCGGCCGACGAGGCAGGGCGCGGCGCGCACCTGAGCAGCTCGCCGGAACGGCCATTGCACCGGACGAGGACCATGAGCGTCGCGAGCCTCGAGCCGATCGCCGACTATCCCTCGTCGCTCGTCGACAGCGACGGAACAGCGTGGGTGGCGCGCGCGCTCGGGCGCCTGCGGGCGGACGGCTTGTGGGAGGGCTATCTCGAGTTCGAACGGATGGACGGCACGGCCGCGCTGCGGACCGAACGCGAAACGACCCAGCCGAACCTCACGGACCTTCTCTATTGGGCAGCGGGGCTCACGCCGGTGTATCTGGAAGGCGCTTTCGGTCGGGCGGCGGCGCTGCCCGCCGCGGAGCACATCCTCACGGCCTCCAATACACCGTCGGCCTACGCGGCGGCCCGTTCGCAGAAGGCAGCCGTGGCAGTGGCAGATGCGCCGTACGTGGCGGCGGAGCCCTTCCCGGTCGAGGCGGCGCCGACGGACGAGGCCACCTGGTCGACGGCAGCGCCGACGGACGAAGCCGTGCCCCCGCCGCCGTCGAGCTCGTGAACCGCCGGAATTCCCGCGGTTCCAGGGACCTGTCTTGACAATCTCTGCGCGCTTCGCCATAACGCGCTCCCCATTCGCATCCCCCAGGCTAGAAGGTCCACAACAGCTCGGCTTTCCTTGGAAAGAGTCTCGAGCGGCCCAGGGGAGCGGTAGAAAGAGGCGCGTCATGCCGAAGATGAAGACAAACAAGACCGCGGCCAAGCGGTTCCGGGTGAGCGGGTCGGGCCGCGTGCGCCGTCCCAAGGCGGGCGGAAACCACGGCCTCATCAACAAGAGCCGCAAGCGCCTCCGCCGTCTGCGCAACAACGACATGGTCCCGAAGACGCTGCAGCGGAAGATCAAGCGTCTTCTCCCCTACGACTGAGCCGCCGCCCGTCGCAGCCGCTCGCAAGACTTGATTCGAAAGGGAACCGACCATGCCCCGCGCAAAACGTGGATTCAAAGCTCGCCGCCGTAAGAACCGCATCCTGAAGCACGCCTCGGGCTATCACAGCGCCCGCTCGCGCCTTTTCGCATACGCGAAAGAGGTGGTGATGAAGGCGTGGGTTTACTCGTACGCCCACCGCCGCCGCAAGAAGCGTGACTTCCGCCGTCTCTGGATCACGCGCATCAACGCTGCTGCGCGCACCAACGGCACGTCGTACTCGCGCCTGATGCACTCGCTCAAGGGCGCGAACATCGGCCTCGACCGCAAGATCCTCAGCGAGCTCGCGATCGTCGACGCCGCTGCGTTCTCGAAGGTCGTCGCCGCCGCGAAGCGCTAGTCGCTCGCACGCTCCGCGCGTACAAAGCACGAAGCCGGATCATCCTCGCGATGAGCCGGCTTCTGCGCATCTGGAGGTCGAAGGTCGTGGACCCACGCACTCAGTCGATGAGGACCTTCGCGAGGTCGTAGCCCGTCACGATTCCGACGAGCGCCCGTTGGTCGGTGACGAGGATGCGCCGGACCACCGTGGCGATGCCATGACCGGCGGCACGATAGAGCGGCGTCGAGATATCGAGATACGTTGTCTCGTAGCTCATGACCTCTTCGACCGGGCGCGCCCGCAAGCGTGAGGGGAGGGCGCGGGCCCGGATGGCCTCGAGCTGCGTGAAGATGCCGACGGGCACCTTGATGTCGACCACGGCCAGCCCGCGAAGGTTCGACTCGTCGAGCTTCTCGAGCGCGACGTCGATCGTCTCCCCGATCCCGACGGTCGCGACCGGACTGCTCATCACGTCCTTCAGCGGGGTCTCGATGTGCCGAAGGAGCACGACGCGAAGAGCATCGCGCGTGCTGAAGACGCCGACCACGCGTTCACCTTCGGTGACGAAGAGGCGATGCACCGCATGCTCGAGCATCTTTCGTGCAGCCTCGCCCACGGGCGCGCTCGCCGGGATGGTGACGAGGTGTCGCCTGACGATGTCGCTCGCGACGAGCCCTGCAGGCATGAGCGGAAGCGGCTTCAACACGGTCACGTCGACATCGCGCTGCTTCGCAACCCGGAGCAAGTCAGTGATCGAGATCACGCCAACGGATGAATGATCGTCGGCGCGGACGAGCACGGACGAGACGTTGTGCTCATGAATCGTACGGAGCACCTCGACCAGCGACGCGCCAGGCGTGACCGAGACGACGGACGGCGTCATATACTCGCGGACGAGCTCCGGGACGTGGGGGGCCATGACAGATTGCTTGCAAGAACGAGGGCCGGGTCATCCTCGCGTCGCTGCGCCGGATGTCATTGTTGGCAAATGGCCGGGATCAGGGCTTGCGGATGCGGAACGACGCGCCGAGATCGAAGCCGAACCCGTTGCCGGACGGCGCGAGGGCGAGGTCGTTCACCCGCCCGCCGACGACGCGGACCTCGCCGATGACGCCTGCGCGCAGTGTTCGCGTGAGGGTGCGTGCCGACACGTCGCCGAGCTTCGGCGGATGCTGCATGATCTGCTGAGCTCGCGTCGGATTGTCGGCGGTCGCGAGCGCTACCATCACTGCCGCTCCTCCCGGGGAGACGTTGCGAACGACGTCGAGCGCGAGCCCGAACATGCGCGACGAGCGCCGCGACGCGATCTCGGAGGCAGGCACCGGCTTCACCGTCACTTCGTGTGAAGGGCGGGTGATCGTGGCGGCGATCGCGCTGGCCACGTCGACGAGCCACGGCGCGTCGTCGCGCACGAGCAGCGTCGTGGGCGGCCCGCCCCAGCCCTGGACCGAGGTCTCGCTCCATGCTGCGCCGAGGTGGAGATTGGAAACTCGCGAGTAGGGGATGCCGTCCGCGATGCTCTGAGCGATGCCGGGGCCGTCCCAGTCGTTCGCATCGCGGCCCGTGAAGAGCACTGCCCAGCCGACGGCGCCGAAGTCGAATCGGCTCGAGCCGGCGCGAACGGAATGAAGGCCGCGCTCGAACCATCCGATGTCGTCGCTTCCTCCCTCGAAGGCGAGCAGCGACGCAGAGACGTTCGGCGCCGCTCGCACCGTGATCTCGTCGAGGAACGCAGGCCCGCGGGCTGCGAAGCGATTGCGCGTGAGCAGCAGCGCGCCGTCGCGGATCGCATGTCGGAACGGGCCGGTCCCGTCCGGACTCTCGGGGGTGAATCCGGTCGGGACGATCGCGACGATGGGTGACGCGAGGGCGCGCGTTAGCCGGGCGGCGTCCTTGGTCGCAAACACGAGCGCGCGCCCGTCGTCCCTCGGAGCAGGAATGTCCGCCAGCCACCCACGACCGCCTGCTGCACGCGCACGAGCGATCGAAGCGGCGGCATCTTTCGTTCCGAGCGGCTTCTCGCGTGCCGTTCGCAGCCCTGCGCGGAGCTTCACGCGAAGGTTCGCGCCGTCGGGCTCGGGCTCCGCTTCGGCCAAAGACGGGACGAGCTGCCCGTCGGGCGTCTGGGCATAAAGCGTGTCGAAGAGGGCCTCGCCGAAGATCGCTGCGAGCGGATCGTCGATGCGATGCGGATCGATCGCGCCGATGGGCCAGGGCAGACGAAGCGCGAGCCGGCCTCCGACCCACGTACGACCGCGGGCCGACGCGTTCGACGTGTTCGACGCGATCGCGGAAGCGACCAGACCCGCGAGGAAGCCGCGGCGCTTCATCAGCGAACGAGCCAGATTTCGCTGCCGACGACGGCCACGAGGGCAGGTAGGCCCTTCTCCTCCGGAGGGCAGGCCGCGATGGCACGGACACCCTCCTTCGCCGGATACCGAAGTCGTTGTACGAGACCGTTCGGTCGCCAGCTCCACACCGCGAGCGCATCGTTGTCCGTCGAGTCGGCGCTGAACGCGATCTCCGGCGTGCCGTCGAGGTCGAGGTCAGCGAGCGCGATCTGAGCGCCCGCGCTGTCGATCGGCGCCTCGATGGACTTGCCCGTCGCGTCGCTTCGGCGGAGTCGCAGCTTGCCGTTGGGCTCGCGGGCCGCGACGACCTGGGAGACCGAGCCGTCCTTCGCGACGAGATCGAGCGCGGCGATCGCGTCGAAGCGCGCCGCGGGGGCTGGCAACACGGCGGGTGGCTCGCCCTTTGTCGGCGGCGCACAAGCGATGCCGCTCCCCTCGAACGCACCGAGCTCCGGGCTTGCAGCGGCACATGCCTCGCCGTCCGTGCCTGGAATGGGCAGGCCCGTGAGCTGACGACGCGTGAGCAGCGATGCGTCGACGGCGACCGCGCCGCGATCGGTCATGCCGACGAGCAGCTCTCCGCGGTGGGTCGTCGGAACGACGACGGCACCCATCGGTTCGCGCATGGGTACCGGCGCGCGCGACGCGAGCTGCGTCCATGGCGTGGCGCGAAGGATGGCCAGCTTGCCGCCGCGAAGCTTGCCGAGCACGACCCGCGTGCGTGTTGCGAGCACGACTTCGTTGCCACCGTCGGCGTCGACGTCGCCGCAGCCGATCGCGAGCACGTCGGCCTCCTCGTGCTTGGCCTTGTGAATGCTTGCCTGCTCGAGCACGATCGGCTGGAGGAACGTGCGGACCTCGGCGTCGAGGGGGGCGCCTGCGAACGCGTGGGCGCGCGGCTCCGGTGCGGGATTGCGCAAGCGCTCCCATGCGTTCGAGACGACGGGATAGAGATCGGCGGTCGCGCGCAGCTCGCCCTTTGCGATCTCGAGCTGGACGTACACGAGCGAGGCGGCGCGGCCCGACGATCCGCGCGCAGCAGCAAGCGTCGCCGGCTGCGGATGTGCATGAGCGACACCGAGCCGGCCGGCGATCTGCGTCGCGACGCGGACCGCGAGCTCGTCGCCCTTTGGTGCGGGGACATCCGAAGCAACCGCCGACGCGGCGACGAGCGCTCCCGCAGGCACCTGCCCGAGCCCGCGCACGATCTCCGTCGCGATGTGCACGATCGCACCCACGTGCGGAGCTGGCGTGGACGCGGATGCGGACGGCGCGGAGGCGACCGGTTTCGAAGGCGCCTTGCTCGCAGGAGGCTGCTGCGCAATCGCGAGCGGCGTGATCCCGAGCGCGAGCGCCCCCACCGCCTGGAGCGAGATGGCGAGCGCCCGCCGTCGTCTCAAGGCTCGTCCTCGGTCTTCTCGGAAGCCGGCGGCGCGTTCGCGCCGTCGTCGGCGTGTGCCGGAGCCGTGCCGGCCTCCGTCGCAGTGCTGCTCGGCTCGGCGACCTCGGTCGGCTCGGTGCCGGCCAGGAAGACTTCGTCCATCGGGTCGCCGTCGGAGCCTTCGGGCTTCAACTTCCCGGTTTTCGGGTCGATCGCGACGGTGAGCACTCCCGGCGGACGAGCGAACTCCGCGCGCGGCTTGCCCTTGTGCGCGGCGTCCATGACGTTGATCCATGCGGGGAGCGCCGTGGCTCCGCCCGCCTCCCCGGAGCCGAGCGGCTTGTTGTCGTCGTAGCCGACCCACACGACCGTGGCGATCTCGGGGGAGAAGCCGGCGAACCAGGTGTCCTTCGACTCGTTGCTCGTGCCGGTCTTCCCGGCGACCCGCCTGCCCAGCGACTTGGCCTTCTGAGCGGTGCCGCGATCGACGACGCTCTCGAGCATGTTCGTGATGACGTAGGCTTCTGCCGGTTCGAGCACGCGCCGCGGGGGCGGGGGAGGTTTCAGCTCGACGTCCTTGCCGTCGGGGCCGACGATCCGAGTGACGATCCGCGGCTCTTCGTACATGCCGCCGGCGGCGAACGTGGCGTAGGCCCCGGCGAGCTCGATCGGGCGCACTTCGTACGAGCCGAGCGCGAGCGACAGGTCGGGCTTGAGCGTCGAGTCGATGCCGAGCGCCTTCGCCCAGTCGACGACGTTCGCGGGCCCGACGTCCTCGAGCACGTTCACGGCGGCGATGTTGACCGAGTTCGCGAGCGCCTCACGGAGGCGGAGCGGGTCCGGGCTCGACCACCCTTCGTAGTTGGACGGCTTGTAGCCGCCAGCGTAGTTGCGAGGCGTCACGTCGACGAGCGTCGCGGGCGTGTACCGGCGCGAATGGAGCGCATACGAGTACACGATCGGCTTGAACGTCGAGCCCGGCTGTCGTCGGGCCTGTGTTGCCCGATCGAGGCCGCCGCTCTGCGCCTCGTAGCTGCCTGCCATGGCGAGGACGTGCCGCGTGCGTACGTCGAGCACCACGATCGCGGACTCGGGACCGAGCTCGAGTCTGAGCGGGACCTTGGCGACGGGCGTGTTCTCCTGCGAGGGAGCGACCTGCGCGACGGCGTTCGGCACCGGTGCGAGCAGGCTGACGCGCACGCGTGCGCCGACCTCGGCGAACTGACTCGGCGGCAGGTTCTGTGGGTTGTATCGCTTGTAATCTGCAAGCTTCACCGAACCCAGCACTGTCCCGACGCGCACGTCGATCGTGCCAGCGACGTCGTCGGCCGCCGTCACGACCCCGGTGAGGACCTTGTGGGATTCGAACTTCGGTGTTCCCTCGAACGGCTGCGCGTCCTTCGTCGTCTTCGAACGCCCTTTCTGCGCGACGGACGACCCCTTGATCGGCGCGAGGAGCGCATGGCGCTTGTCGTACGCCGAGAGGTTGTCGCGCAGCGCCTTGCGAGCGGCCTGCTGCAGGGCAGGGTCGATCGTGGTCGAGATCGTGAAGCCCCCGCGTGGGCCGCGCTCCGGCTCGAGCTCGAGCAGCAGCTTCTTCGCGATCTGCACGGCCTCGGGAGCGAGCTCGCTGTCGACCTCGCGCGTGGCGGCGAGGCGAACGGCCTCGTTCTTTGCGGTCTCGTATTCGACGTCGTTGATGAAGTGTTTGGCGCGCATCTGATCGAGGACGAAGGCGCGCCGGTTCAATGCCTTCGTGAGATCGCGCTTCGGGTTGTAAGCCTCGGGCGCCGCGGGGACGCCGGCGAGCATCGCAGCTTCCGCGATGGTGAGCTTGCTGGCGGGTTTGCCGAAGTTGTCCTGAGCGGCCTCTTCGATCCCGTAGCGGCCGTGCCCGAGGTAGATGTGATTGAGATAGAGCTCGAGGATCTTGTCCTTGCGCTTGTCGCGGCCTTCGCGGTCGTTGCCGCAGGTCGGACAGAGCTCCTGCTCGAGCCGTCGCGCGAGCAGCGCCTCGCGCATCTTGCGACGGTAGGTCCGCTCATTCGATTCGAGCAGGATGTTCTTCACCACCTGCTGCGTGATCGTCGAGCCGCCCTGTCGTGTGCGGCCGGAGCGGAGGTTGACGACGAAGGCGCGTGCGATGCCGAGGTAGTTGATGCCTTCGTGCTCGTAGAAGCTGGCGTCTTCGGCGGCCAGGAACGCGCGGGTGACGTGCCGCGGAAGGTCTTCGACGCGCACGACCGTGCGCCGTTCGGTGAACAGCTCGGCGAGCGTGGTGCCGTCACGAGCGAGGACGCGCGTGACCTGAGAAGGCCGGTAGCCGCGCTCGAGCTCCGCGACGCTGGGCAAGCCCTCTTCATAGTGGCGAACGAGGAGCCAGCCCGTGATGACGATCGCAGCGGCGAGCACGACGGCCGCGATGGCGAGGCGGATCGCCCATGTCTTCGCGGCGCGGAGCAGGCGCTCGTGCCGGCCTCCACTGCCACTGCCGCCACCACCACCGCCGCCGGTCGACGACGCGCGCGACCTCCGCGAGCCAGAGCGCTCGGCCTCGCGGAGTTGAGCCATCAGCGTGGGTCGAGGCGGAGCATCCGCCGCACCCGAGCGCTCAGCGGGGCCAGCGGGGCCAGCGGGGCCAGCGGGGCCAGCGGCGGCACCCGTCGCGCCGCTCGCTGCCACTTCTTGTTCGTGCGCGACGGCCTTCGCGGCGGCGGAAAGGGCCGCTCCTTCTTCCGAGCGATCGTAGACGGTGTCGGCATACGCGATGTCGTCCGAGCTCTTCTTCACGCGCACGTTCCTGGGAACGCCCGAAACATCAGAGCTCATCCGCGACGCGGACGGACGCGACGAAGGCCGAGAGGTACGTGAGTTACGTTCCGACACGACCGCAGCAGCATACCCGCAAACCGCGCCCACCCCGAAACCTACGGCACATCCGGTGCGGCTGAGCTGGCACTCGAACCAGCCCCCAAAAGTCCACCAACAAAACCGACCAACAAAACCGACCCAACAAAACCGACCGACGTTACGTTCGCCGGCCGCGCACGCGGAAATGTGTAGTGCGCACGCATCTGGCGATGCTGCTGCCGGCGGGGCCGGACGCCGGACGAGCGTCGGCCACCGCACGCTCGGAGGCGCACGGTGGCTGCACGGGCACGTGGCCGCCGCAGGCTGCGGCGGCTTGGCTTGGGCGGTGGAGAGTGGCGCGAGGGTGAGGACGGAGCGCGACGGCGGCTCTACACGGCGGCGGCGGCGGCGGCTGGGAAGGGGGCGCAGCGGAGGCCGAGGATGCGGAAGCGATACGTCCCAGCCGGGAACTCGATCGGCGTCTTTCGTGTCGCGCGTTGGCGCTTGGCGGACTTGCCGGCCGACTTGGCCTTCGCGAGCGCGCTCTCCTTCCGGTTCTGCGTGACGTATGCCTCGAACATCGTGCGGTAGCCCTGGCGGAAGCCGCATAGGATGGCGCGCTCTTCGGACATCCGCTCACCGTCCTTGCACGCGAGCGCAGGACGAAGGCGCCGGCGCGGAGTGTCGGTCGACGGAGCAGCAAACGGGTCCGTCTCGAGGACCTTCTTGCGGCCTACGAGCTTGATGCGCTTCGAGCGGCGGCTCTGGGCTGCCTCTGCTTCACGAAGCTCCACGGCTTGACGCACGCGAGCGATCCAGCACTCGTAGCTCTCGCCCTTGAGGCCGGGCGGCGGGATGACCCGCAGTTCGACCGTCTCGGGCATCACACCGTTCTTCTTGAAGTACACGGCAGGGCGCTTCACGGGCTTCGGCCCCTTGCCCATCCGCGTCCACGACGACGAACCCGGCCAGTGTGCGACGTGATCGACGAGATGGGCCGCAGCGGGATTCGCCAGGGTGTAGACGAGCTTGTCGAACACATCATCGAGCGTCACGAGACGCGTCACGCAGGTCTCCTCCGTCGACCAGAGGTTCTCCCAGCGCTCGTGATGGCCGTTCACCGCCTTCGCCACCATCTTGTGGAAGTGCTCGAGGAACGCGGGCAGCTTCGCACCGGGGTCGAAGACGATCGCGTGATAGTGGTTGCTCATCGCGAGCCAACCGACGATGCCGATCTCGAATCGCGCTGCCGCCTCGGCCAGGCAATACTCGAAGATGGCGTTGATCTCGGAGTCGGGCCGCAGCAGGAACATGCGCTGCACCGTCCGGCGCGTGATCATGTAGAACGACCCAGGCACGATTCGACGCGGTTGGCTCACCCCGACCCCATCGGCCCCCGCCCGCCCCGGTTGCGAACTTTCGCGCCGGCGGCCAAAAAAAACTCACCGACGTTGCGTGCCCGGCAACGCGCGGGGGAGGTGGAGGCGGCGGAGGTGTTTCGCTAGGGCCGGTGGGGGGCACGGGCGCAGGAGGACGTAGTCGACGCCGCTGGCGTGTGCGGCTTCGCGGGAGGGGCGCGCGTCGGAGGGGGAGGCGAGGGCGATCACGGATGGGCGCCGCCGTGGCGCGGGGTGGATGCCGCTCGCCGCCTCCTCGAGCGCCTTGGCGGCTTCTCGCGCTTCCGCAAGCGGTACGTCCAGGACGACGATGTCGATGTCGACGGCGCGCGACTGCGCCGCTCGCGCCGCTCGCGTCGAAGCGGAAGGAGAGACGGACGCAGAAACGGAAGCCGCGGCGGACGCGGAGGCATAAGCGGCCGCGACCGCGGCGACGGCTTGCTCCTCCTCTTCGACCGCGATCACCTCGAAGCCCGCGCGACGGAGCTCGGCAGCCGACGCCTCGCGGCTCTCTGCGTAGCCGTCGAGCAAGAGGACCCGCGCGACGGCGTTCGGAGTCGCGCCGGTCACGCTCAGACCCCTCTTGGACGTCGCTTTCTCCGCCGTCGTGACCGACTCCGTTCCGAGAAGACGTTGCGGCCGAGTTCGCGTTCGAGTCAGCGTCATGCGGTTCGATGCGACTACCAGGCGAGCCCCGCGAGCGCATGCACTTCGATGCTCGACCAACCGATGGATTGATGCAGCGTCGGACCAAACGAGCTCGGGATGGCACCCTGCACGCCGCGCGTCATCGTCGTCGAAGGATCGGGGGGCGATGCTCTCCATCAAGCTCGAAGGCGGGAGGCTCGCGCTTGGGTTCGTTCGGCCCGTCGCAGCGCACGGCGCACGGTGACGTCGTGGAGCCAGCGTGCCCCACGCCGCGCGGAGTCCGGACCGAGGTCGCGTCACGCAGTCGCGTCCGAGATGGCGCGGCCCTGCGGCACCGCATTCGACGCAGCCCATCCGTACCCAACGACGGCCCGCCGCTTGCTGCGAGCGTCGCGCATAGGCGAGACGAGAGCGGAGACGACAGGGCATGAGCAAACGCGAGCACGAGCGCAGGGCGCGCGGCGCGCGGCGCGCGGACGAGCAGGGAGCACAGAGGTAGCCGCATGCCCACAAATTCGCCGCGCCGCCGTCTTCGTTCTTGGCGCCCTCGTGCGGTTCGTGTCCCCTGGATGAAGATGAGCGTTGCTCGCGTCACGCTCGCACTCGTCGGAGGCGCGGCGCTCGCCGTCGGCGCGGCAGCATGCTCTTCGGGAGATGCGTCGCAGTCCGTCGACCCGGATTTCCACCATGCCGAACGCGTCCCCGATCCTCCGCCTCGCTACAAGCGCGTGGAGACCGACGCCGGCATCCCGATGCCGATGCCGAGCGATGACGAGGATCCGACGCTTCACATCCGGTGCGGCGGGCATCAGCCCTACGTCTGTCCTCTCGACGACGGAACGTTTCGCTGCAGCGACCATCCCTGCGTCCCCGACTGCGATCGCGTCGGATGCCTCGGCGGCGACGTCTGCATGTCCTGCGATGGCGGCTTCCGTTGCGTAGCTCCTGACAGCAGCTGCTGATCGACGGCGCGACGCTTCGACCGGCATCGCGCGAGGCAGCCGATGAAGCGGGACGCCTCGCGGTTCGCGTCCACGCGCAGAGAGAATGGTCGCCCCTGGCGAACGCACCGAGGTCTCCGAGCATCAAAAGAGATGGATCGACCATGTGCCATGGTGAGCCGGGCGTCCCCCCGCCGACGTGAACGGCGGATCACACGCCCATCCCGCTCTCTCGTGGGAAATCAGCTGATCCCGGCCAGCTCGGCGAGCCTCTCCTACCGGCACACACTCTGCAGCCTCGCCACACTCGATGCGCTCCCTCCTTGCCCTCGCCGCGTGCTCGCTTCTCGCCATCGCTCCGGCGTGCACCGAACGAAAGATCATCGTAACGCCACCCGCCAGCGAGCCGCCGCCGGGGGAAGAACCGGTGGAGGAAGAGGACCCGCCGAAACCCGCGGCCGGGCCCCTGGTCATAGACCTTGGAGACGTGGCCGCCGGTAGCGACACGACCTTCGAGATCCCCGAAGGGGCACTCGGGTTCAACATCATCGCGGAAGGCAAGGTCGCCGACTTCGATCCCGAGCGGCCGTTCGGCATCCAGCGCATCACAGCTCCGAACGGAACGGTCGTGCACGACAACTACACGCCGAAGGGCGGCTCGAACCCGACGAGCTACGCCACGTTCGACGTCATTGCCGCCGCGAGCGTCCCGCAGGGTGAGGGAGTGCCGAAGGATCTCGCAGGCACGTGGAAGGTCCGCTTCGGTGTCATCGGGGGGACCGCGAAGCCGAAGCTGAAGGGCAAGGTCCGCGTGCAGTCGAGCGGGGACGGGAGCTTCCACGGAGGACAGCTCGACCTCCACATCCACGTCCCGGAAGGTCTCGAGATCGGAAACCGCGTCGTCGACGCCGCGAAGGCGGCAAGCGATCCGGAGATCAAGGAACGGGTGGAGACGTTCTTCGCGCTGACCTCTCAGCTGCTCGGCATCGAGAAAGGTGAGGTGACGATCACGAAGGAGAGCCGCACCTACCAGGAGCTCGACGGCGTCGAGGAGCTGCTGCAAGGATTCGCCATCTCGAGCGGCCAGAAAGACGGCACGCAGGCGCTGCACGTCTTGATGACGAACTTCATCGGACAGGACGGCGAGCCGTTCGCGGCCGGTATCTCACCGGGGATCCCGGGAGCCGCGACCATCTTCGGTCGTGGCGTGTCCGGGATCATCGTGACGACCTCGGAGTCGGTCGACCAGGACGTGCTCACGATGCTGCACGAGGCAGGGCACTTCTTCGGACTCAATCACACGACCGAGTTCGATGGTCAGAGCTCCGATCCGCTCGAGGACACGCCGGCGTGTGCGAGCATCTCGCGCAATCCGAACGACCTCTTCGACTGCCCCGATCGCACGAACGTCATGTTCGCCGCGGGGGCCATCGACGGGCCGGTCAGCCTGTCGCCCACACAGAAGCGCGTCTACCGCGGTTCTCCGATCTACCGAGCCTTCGGCGCAGGCGAGGGCGGCAGGACGATGTCGCTGCCGTTGCCGTCACATGCGTCGCCGCGCGCGATGAAACGCACGTTCCGCATCTCCGGAAACCCGGTGCTCTCTCCGGTCGAGCGAGAGCTTTCGTTCGGCTTCTGCGGCCTGAACAAGCTCGATACGGACGGCCTCGTGCAACGCCACGGCCGCGAAGCAGCGGTGGCTCAGCTCCAGACTGCCGCGACGGACCTCGATCTGGCGCCGTACATCCGTGGGCGGGCGAACCTCGCGCTCAAGCAGCTCGGCGTGAAGTAACGCCGCGTCACCCGCGAGCGCGCGTCGTTTGCGTGTCGCGTGTCACTTCGGGATGCGAGCGTTCAGCAGCTTGATCGACTCACCGCCCGTGGTCCCGCCGTCGCGTTGCCGAAGCAGCCAATCGGCCGCTTCGGCATGCTTAACGCTCACCGTTTTGCCGAGCGCGATGTTCGTGGCGTACGTGGGCTCGTTCGAGAGCGCGCCGGTACACGCCTTCGCGTCGCATGACGCCGCGGCGATCCAGAGCATCTCGTTCGGCGCGCCGCCATCGACGCGAGACTCCGGCGGGATGGCGAACGGCCCCTTCACGTAGAGCTCTCCTTCACCTGCCTCGAATCGCTTGATCGCGGAAGGAAGAGCGCGCCGCGCCTTCTCGGCAACCTCGAGGAGCTCCTTGTCGTCGGCCGCCGCGCTGACGGAGGGCGGCACGCCGAACAAGCTCGCAACGACGACGTCCCACCCCTCTCGCGTCGATCCGCCCAAGGCCATCCCGGGCACGAGCTCTGCGAGCTCGTTGTCGGGATCACCTTCCTCGCGCTCCGGCTCCACGATCTGGAGCTCCACCTCGCGAGCGGTTCGCGGAGCCGGGTTCAGCTCTGCGGGCTTCTTGCCGACGACGCTCGCGATATCGTCGAGCGTCACCGTGATCGAGGTCGTGCTCGTTCCGTGAGCCACGCGGCTCGCCACTGCGTTCATGACCTCTGCGAGGAGCGGCCCAGAGGCCATGTTGGCGCCGCGGATCGAGAAGTCGGGGCTTCCGAACCGGGCCATGCCGAGGGTGAGGAGACGGGCGGTGCCGTCCTCCTGGCGATAGAGCTGGATGACGATGTGCTTGCGGCGAAAGACGGGCTTGCCGAGGTCCGCAGTCGCCGTGTGAGCGACGACCTCGTGGACCGTCTCGATGCGCCGAGCCACCTCGTCGTAGACGAACCCGTCGAGCGATTCGGCGAGCACGGCCGCAGCCGCGAATGCAGCGCGCGCGGGCATCTGCTCGGGAGAGGTCTTGCCCTGGGTGCGGATCCTCACCGCGCTCTTTCGGTCGTGGACGCTCTCGCGCTCGCTCGGCGTGAGGCCGGCGGCGACGGTCTCCATCGTGTCCTTCGGCGGCAGGATCAAGTCGTCGACCTTCACGATGTCGATCGCGAACCCGTCCTCGTCGGACATGAACTTCTTCACGGCGTCACACGTGCCGCCGCAATGCCGGACATCGAGTCGCTTCGCGATCCCTTCGACGGTCGCGATCGTCCGGACGAGGTCGTCCGTCTTGTCCGTGAGGATGGCAAGCTCCGCGAGCGCCCGCGGCGGCCGCACGAGCCCCGGCCGCGCGGTTCTTCCGTCGACGTCCTCGCCGGTTGCCGACGGAGACGGCGTTTCCTCCGTCGACACTCCGTCGGACGACGCGGCCGTCTTCCGCTCCCCGGGGAGCGCCCACCAGACGAGACCCGCGAGACCGACGACGACCAGGGCGATAACGCCGTAGAGCTTTCGATCGGACGGTCGGCCGTCCCCGCCTTTTCCAGCCTCGCCTGCTCGGGACCGGGCCCCACCCTTCGTGGAACCGCCCGCGGGTGCGCGCTTCCGGTCGCGCCGACGCTCGTTGCCGCTCATCGGCCGTCTTCCTTAACACGTTCCATCGTGACCTCTCGCGTCCAGGGCCGACGCAGCGAGACGCGACGCGGCGTCCCATTCCTCGCTGCCGTGCTCGATCCCGCGGCTTTTCCGAGATCGCGAGCGTTGCGTCACTCATGACTGAGGCGCGATAGATCTGGCGCAGCGCGTCAACCTTCTGTATAAGTGAGTGGCAATGATGGGCGGAGTGCGGCATCCAGGCGATCTTCACGGACTGTACGAGCCGCGCCACGAGCACGACGCGTGCGGCCTCGGATTCGTCGCCGATCTGAAAAATCGTCCGCGGCAGCGCACCGTGGAGCTCGGACTCGAGATCCTTCGAAGGCTCGCTCACCGCGGCGCCGCGGGCAGCGATCCGGCGAGCGGCGACGGCGCCGGGATCCTCGTCCAGATCCCTCACCGGTACTTCGAGCGCGTCCTTGCGCGCGAAGGCAGGGAGCTGCCGCTCGCGGGCGACTACGGCGTCGTCCAGTGCTTCCTCTCGCGCGATCCGGTCCGCGGCGAGCTGCAGATGAAGATGCTGACGGACGTCGTCCGTTATCACAACCAGAAGGTCATCGGCTGGCGCACCGTTCCCGTCGACGTTCGTGCGGTCGGCCCCATCGCGCGCGCTTCGATGCCCGTGATGAAGCAGCTCTTCATCGCGCGCATGGCGGACAAGAAGGACTTCGAGCGCACGCTCTTCATGATCCGGAAGCGCGCCGGAAAGCTCTGCTCGCAGAAGGGCTACGGTGCGGACTTCTACGTCGCGAGCTGCTCGTCGCGGACCATCGTCTACAAAGGCCTCGCGCTCCCCGAGCGCCTCGCGGACCTCTATCGCGATCTCCAGGCAGACGACTTCGAGAGCAAGCTCGCCCTCGTCCACTCGCGCTTCTCGACCAACACGTTCCCGACGTGGGAGCGCGCACATCCCTACCGGCGCATTGCGCACAACGGCGAGATCAACACGCTCCGCGGCAACCAGAACTGGATGGCGGCGCGCGAGGCGCTCCTCGCGAGCAAGCACTTCGAGGAGCACATCGAGGACTTCAAGCCGATCATCCGGCCGGACGGATCGGACTCGGGATCGCTCGACAACGTCGTCGACTTCCTGCTCGCGAGCGGCCGTTCGCTGCCGCACGTGATGATGATGCTCGTCCCGGAGGCGTGGGCGACGCAGACCGACATGCCGAAGGCGAAGCGCGATTTCTACGAGTACCACTCGTGCCTCGTCGAGCCCTGGGACGGTCCGGCCGCGCTGGCGTTCACGGATGGTGACGTCATCGGCGCCACCCTCGACCGCAACGGTCTCCGCCCCGCGAAATACGTCGTCACGAAGAGCGGGCTCGTCGTCATGGCGAGCGAGCTCGGCGTCCTGCCGATCGACCCGAGCGACGTCCTCGAGAAGGGGCGGCTCCAGCCCGGGAAAATGTTCCTCGTCGACACGGCGCAGAGCCGCATCGTCTCCGACGAGGAGATCAAATCGGCGATCGCGGCGCGAAAGCCGTACGGCGAGTGGATCGCACGCAACAAGCTCGATCTCGCGTACATCCCCGAGTCGCCCATCAAGCACGTCATCGACGACATGACGCGCGCAAGGCTCTGGCGCGCATTCGGTTACACGCGCGAAGACCTCCGGATCCTCCTCGCGGGCATGGCCTCCGCGGGCGAAGAGCCGGTCGGCAGCATGGGTGCGGACATCCCGCTCGCCGTTCTCTCCGATCGGCCCGTCCCGCTCTTCCGCTACTTCAAGCAGCAGTTCGCCCAGGTGACGAACCCGCCGATCGATCCGATCCGCGAGGACCTCGTCATGAGCCTCGTCTCCTGCGTCGGCGGTGAGGGCAACCTCCTCGAGGAGACCGAACAGCAGGTGAGGCTCCTCGAGCTGCCGCACCCGATCCTCGAGAACTCGGAGCTCGCGAAGCTCGCCGACAATAACCTCGGACTGCGGGCGGTCGTCGTCGATGCGACCTTCGCGGCGAACGGCGATCCCGCAGAGTCGCTCGCACGTGCGCTCGAGGACCTGCGCTCGCGCGGCTCGCGCGCCGTGGATGACGGCGCCTCGATCCTCATCGTGAGCGATCGCGGCGCAGCGCAGGACCGCGTCCCGATCCCGAGCCTCCTCGCGATCTCGGCGGTGCACCACCACCTCATTCGAGAGGGCAAACGTGTCCGTGTCGGCCTCGTTGCCGAGACCGGTGACGCGCGTGAGGTCGCGGACATCGCGCTCCTCATCGGGCTCGGCGCCGGCGCGGTCAATCCGTACATGGCGTTCGAGACGGTCGGGGTGCTCGCGCGCGCGAAGCTGCTCGAGAAGGATCTCGACGTCGCGGCCTCCTCGAAGAACTACGTCAAGGCGCTCAAGAAGGGCTTGCTCAAGGTGATGAGCAAGATGGGGATCAGTACGATCGCCAGCTATCACGGCGCGCAGATCTTCGAGGCGCTCGGCATCTCGAGGGTCGTCATCGACGAATACTTCCCCGGCACGTCGTCCCCGCTCGGTGGCATCGGCCTCGAAGAGATCGCGCTCGAGGCGCGCGCGCGCCACCTCTCGGGCTTCGCGGCGGACGTGACGCTCGACGAGCTCGAGAAGGATCTCGACGTCGGCGGCGTGTACGCCTGGCGCGCGACGGGAGAGCGCCACCTCTGGTCGCCGGCATCGGTCGCGGCGCTCCAGAAGGCCGTGCGCCTCGAGGACGCGCAGTCGTATGCGGAGTACGCGCGGCTCATCAACGACCAGAGCGAGCGTCCGTGCACGCTCCGTGGGCTTCTCGACTTCAAGCCCGCGGGCGACCCCGTGGCCCTCGAAGAGGTCGAAGAGGCGCGCCTCATCGTACGCCGCTTCGCCACGGGCGCGATGAGCTTCGGCTCCATCAGCAAGGAGGCGCACGAGACGCTCGCCATTGCGATGAACCGCATCGGCGGTCGCAGCAACACCGGCGAGGGCGGCGAGGACGAGGTGCGCTACCTCCGAGACGCCGCCGGTGATTTGCGCCGCTCGTCGATCAAACAAGTCGCCAGCGGTCGCTTCGGCGTCACCGCGCACTATCTCGTGAATGCCGACGAGATCCAGATCAAGATGGCGCAGGGCGCCAAGCCGGGCGAGGGCGGGCAGCTTCCCGGCCACAAGGTGGATTCGGTGATCGCCCGCGTCCGCCACTCGACGCCGGGCGTGACGCTCATCTCGCCGCCCCCGCATCACGACATCTACTCGATCGAAGACCTCGCGCAGCTCATCTTCGATCTCAAGAACGTCAACCCGCGCGCACGCATCAGCGTCAAGCTCGTCTCCGAGACGGGCGTCGGAACGGTCGCCGCCGGCGTCGCCAAGGCGCATGCCGATGTCATCCTCATCAGCGGCCACGACGGCGGAACCGGGGCGAGCCCGCTTTCGTCGATCCAGCATGCGGGGACACCGTGGGAGCTTGGCCTCGCCGAGGCCCAGCAGGTCCTCCTGATGAACGACCTCCGCTCGCGCGTCGTCCTGCAGGCCGACGGGCAGCTCAAGACCGGTCGCGACGTCGCCTTCGCCGCGCTCTTCGGCGCCGAGGAGTTCGGCTTCGCCACCGCGCCGCTCGTCGCGAGCGGCTGCATCATGATGCGAAAGTGCCACCTCAACACGTGTCCCGTCGGCGTCGCGACGCAGGACCCCGTGCTTCGCGCGCGGTTCAGCGGGGCGCCCGAACACGTCGTCAACTACATGTTCTTCGTCGCCGAGGAGCTCCGCGCGATCATGGCGCAGCTCGGCTTCCGCACCGTCGACGAGATGGTCGGCCGCGTCGATTGCGTGGTCCCGCGGGAGGGCGTGGCGCACGCGAAGGCACGGTCGCTCGACTTCTCGCGCATGCTCGCGCCGCCGCTGGCGAAACACGCCAAGCGCGATCGACGCAACACGACCGAGCAGGACCACGGTATCGCGTACGTTGCCGATCAGAACCTCATCGAGCACGCGCGCCCGGCGCTCGAGCGGCGTGAGCCGGTGCGGATCAGCTTCGGGATCACGAACGCGCATCGGACGTTCGGCGCCATGCTCGCGGGCGAGGTCGCCCGTCGTCATGGCGCAGCGGGCCTTCCGGAGAGCACGATCGGCCTCGAGCTCACCGGCACTGCCGGTCAGTCCTTCGGTGCATTCGCCGCGCGGGGCATGACGCTGACGCTCGAGGGCGACGCAAACGACTACGTCGGTAAGGGCCTCTCCGGCGGCGTCCTCGCCATTTTTCCGCCGCGCGATGCCTCCTTCGTCGCTTCGGACAACGTCATCGTCGGCAACACGTGCCTCTACGGCGCGACCAGCGGTCGGGCGTTCTTCTGCGGCAAGGCGGGCGAGCGCTTCGCCGTCCGGAACAGCGGCGCGGACGCCGTCGTCGAAGGCGTCGGCGATCACGGTTGCGAGTACATGACGGGCGGCACCGTCGTCGTCATCGGACAGGCCGGCCGGAACTTCGGCGCCGGCATGAGCGGCGGCGTCGCGTACGTCCTCGACGACGACGGCGCTTTCACCTCGCGCTGCAACATGGGCATGGTCGAGGTCGAGGACCTCTCCGACGCCGAGGATCAGGCCGTCGTGAAGGCGCTCCTCGAAGAGCACGTCGAGCGCACCGATAGCGTGCGTGGGGCGGAGCTCTTGCGGTCGTGGCCGATGGCCGCCCGCCGCTTCCGCAAGATCATTCCGATCGAGTACCGCCGCGTCCTCGCAGAGACGCGCCTTGCCGCAGGTGCCGAGAGGCACCTGAAGCTGGTGAAGTGATGGCCGACCCCCGCGGATTCCTCAAGGTCAAACGCGCGAAGACCGTCGATCGCAAGCCAGAAGAGCGCATCGCCGACTATCGCGAGTTCACGATCGAACCGTCGCCGGAAGACCTCCGCGCGCAGGCGTCGCGCTGCATGGATTGCGGGATCCCGTTCTGCCATCACGGCTGTCCGCTCGGGAACGTGATCCCGGAGTTCAACGACCTCGTCTGGCGCGGTCGGTTCGCCGACGCAGCTCGTGTGCTGGCGTCGACGAACAACTTCCCCGAGGTCACCGGCCGCGTGTGCCCCGCGCCATGCGAGGCGTCGTGCGTCCTCTCGCTCGAGGAAGCTCCCGTCACGATCAAGGACATCGAGCGCACGATCGCTCATGCGGTGTTCGAGGGGGAGCTCGAGCCCGTTCGTGCTCCGTTCCGCACGGGCAAGCACATCGCGGTCATCGGCTCGGGCCCTGCCGGGCTGGCGTGTGCGCAGGAGCTCGCTCGGCTGGGGCACGACGTCGTCGTCTTCGAGAAGGACGATCGCATCGGCGGCCTCCTCCGCTACGGCATCCCCGACTTCAAGATGGAGAAGGCCATCATCGATCGCCGCATGATGCAGATGGAGGCGGAAGGCGTCCGCTTCCGTCCTGGCGTCGACGTCAGCGCGACGATTTCGAAGGACGAGCTCCTCGGCGAGTTCGACGCGGTTGCCGTGTGCATCGGCTCCCGTGTCCCGCGCGACCTGCCGGTGCCTGGGCGTGAGCTTGCGGGCGTGCACTTCGCGATGGAGTTCCTCGAGCAGCAGAACCGCCGCGTCGCTGGGGACGTCGTTGCTGCAGAGGAGGCGATCCTCGCCACCGGGAAGAACGTCATCGTCATCGGCGGAGGCGACACGGGGTCCGACTGCGTCGGCACCTCGAATCGCCAGCGCGCCGCGAGCGTGACGCAGCTCGAGCTCATGCCGAAGCCGCCGCTCGTGCGCATGCCGGAAAATCCGTGGCCGAATTGGCCGCTCGTCCTGAGGACGTCTTCGTCCCAGGAGGAGCCTTCTGCCAGCGGCCGGAGCGCATCGCGCGAGTTCGCCATCATGACGAAAGCGTTCCTCCCCGACGCGAGCGGGAAGCGCGTCGCGAAGCTCGCCACCGTGCGCGTCGAGCTCGCAGGTGGCTCGATCAAGGAGCTCCCCGCCAGCGAGCAAGAGCTCCCGTGCGATCTGGCGTTCCTCGCGATGGGGTTCGTCGGCCCGCAGAAGAAGGGCATCGTCGAGATGTTGGGTCTCGCCCTCGACGGTCGAGGCAACATCGTCACGGATCGCTCCGGCGCGACCTCGGTCCCGCACGTGTTCGCCGCTGGGGATGCGTCTCGTGGCCAGTCGCTCGTCGTGTGGGCCATCGCCGACGGCCGCCGCGTCGCCGCGGGCATTCATGCCTCGCTCGGCAACGTGCTGCGCGCCGTGAGCTGACGTCCCGCACCGTCCGGCGTCGCCGCGAGGAGAGGCGGCGACGCCAGGCAGGTCGTCGTCACCTATGCCCTGACTGCTCGCGCCGGAGCAGCGCAGCTCCTCCTCGGTCGAGCCACGTAGCCATCGTCATCAGCCCCGGATGCAGGGCGCGGACGGCGGCGATGTCGGCGTTGCCGGTCGCCTTTCCTTCGGCGACGAGCGCGACCAGCCGCTTCAAGAGCGGACTCTGCTCGAGGACGGCGTCCGGGAACCTCGCATAGGCGAGGGGCCGATTCGTCGCACGGCCCATCTTCGCCGCCAGCTCGGGCCCCGTGAGCTCGTCGCCGGCGATCTCCAGCGTCGTGCCGATGTGATGTTCGGGCGAAGCGAAGATGCGCGCGATCACCGCGCCGATGTCTTCCGCCGCGATCCACTGCATCGTTTGATCCCCGTCGAGGAAGAAGGTGAGGGTGCCTCCCTCGATCCCGAAATGGGGCTGGGTGAGGAGCTCCATGAAGGCTGTCGGGCGAACGATCGTGGCAGGGACGCCCGACGCCCGTACGTACTGCTCGATTCGCCACTTGCTCTCGAAGTGCCCGATCCCCGTGTCTGGGACGAGGCCTCCGACGGAGGTGTAGACGAGGTGCTCGACCCCGGCGGCGCGCGCGGCGTCGACGACGTTCTTCCCGTACCGCTCCTCGTCCGCGTCGGTCACGCCGTACTCCGGCTGGCCGGAGCTGACCTGCATGCTGAAGACGCCGTATGCGCCGCGCAACGCCTCGTCGATCGACGCGCGGTCTCCGAGGTCCCCGCGTACGAGCTCGACGCCTGCGTGACGGAGCGCATCGGCCTTCGGGCTGGCGGGATCGCGCACGAGAGCACGCACGTGGACACCGTCTCGTAGGAGGGCGCGCGCGGTCGCTCCACCTTGCTGGCCTGTCGCGCCCGTCACCACGATCGTCCGATCCATTCGCGTCATCCCATCTCTCCCGCGTGAAAGCGCCGACCCGGCGCCGCGTGCAAAGCGGAGTGTTGCTCCGTTTAAATACGGAGCTACCCTCCGCTTTGCAAGGCGCATGGGAATTCACGAGGAGAGAGGCGCAGAACCGCCGGCCCGCGAGCTCAGGACGGACGCGAAGCGAAACCGCGCACGGCTGCTCGCCGCGGCCGATGCGGTCTTCAGGGAGCGTGGCGCCGATGCTTCGATGAACGACGTCGCCAAGCGGTGCGGCGTCGGCATCGGCACGCTCTACCGTCACTTTCCGACACGCGAGGCGCTCCTCGCTGCTGCGTGCGACGATCGGCTGCTGGCGTTGGCCGAAGGAGAGCGCTCTCGCGAGGCCACAACGGTCGATGCGCTTGCGGATCATCTGGTGGCGCTCGCGCTGCACGCGTCCGTCTATCGCGGCCTCGCGGCGTCGTTTGGCGTCGTGCTCAAGAACGGTTCGCCGGGATGTCATGCCGCGACGGCCGCTGCGAGCGAGCTGCTCGCGCGCGTGAAAGCCTCGGGAGCAGTCCGAAGCGACATCGAGCTCGACGACGTCATTTGCGTCGCGACGGCCGTGTCGCTCGCCGTGCAGGACGATCCTTCGGACACGAAACGTGTTCATCGCCTCGTCTCGATGTTCGTCGACGGTCTTCGTGCCGGCGCGCACGTGCGGTCGCCGCGACCGGCGTCTCCGCGTTCTCCGCGTTCTTCGCGTGCGAGCTCGGCGAAGCCACGTACGCGACGTATCCCGCGCTGAAAGAGCCGCCAGGTTGCGGTCGGCAGCCTCCTTACGGCTGTGGTCGATCGACCGTGGCGGTGAGTCGCAGCCCTTCTTGCGCGCAGAGTTGCTAAGCTGCTCGACCGAACGGATGAGCGTCGCGATCGGCATCGACCTCGGCACCACGAACACAGTCGTCGCTGCGGTGGTCGACGGCGTCGCGGTGACGCTGGAAGACGAGCAAGGGCGGAGGCTGCTTCCGTCCGTCGTGTCGTTCCATCCATCGAGCACGGTGCTCGTCGGCGAGCCCGCGCGCGAGCGTCGGCTCATCGATCCGGAGAACACCGTCTTCTCGGTCAAGCCGCTGCTCGGTCGTCCGTGGGACTCCGAGGAGGTTCAGGCGGCCAAAGGGCGCTTCCCGTTCAAGCTCGTCCAGGGAACGAAGAACAGCACGATGGTGCTCGCGCGCGACGTCGCGTACGCGCTCCCGGAGATCAGCGCCTTCGTGCTCCGCCGCGCCAAGGCGATCGCGGAAGCCGCGCTCGGGCAGCCCGTCGACCGCGCCGTCATCACCGTCCCCGCCAACTTCAACGATCTCCAGCGCGCATCGACGAAGATCGCCGGCAAGCTCGCCGGTCTCGATGTCATGCGCATCCTGAACGAGCCGACCGCAGCTGCGCTCGCATACGGCCAGTCGATCGCGAAGGCGGAGAAGATCGCCGTCTACGATCTCGGCGGTGGCACGTTCGACGTCACGTTGCTCGACCTCACCGGAAACGTCTTCGAGGTGCTCGCGACGGCGGGTGACACGGCGCTCGGCGGCGACGACATCGATCGCGCGCTTGCAGAGCGCATCGCGGTCGACGTCATGAAGCGCTTCAACGTCGATCCACGCAGCAACCCGGCGAGTGCGGCTCGGCTCACGTTCATGGCGGAGGAGATCAAGAAGGAGCTCTCGACCGCCTACCAGTCCAAGCGCGAGATCTCCGGGCTTGGTTTCACCGAAGGTGGCCACCCGATCGCTTCGCCGTTCGTGATGACGCGTGAAGAGCTCGAGCACATCACGAGGTCGTTCGTCGAGCGGACGATCTCCGTCGCCAAGCAATCGATCGAGATCATCGGGCTCACGCCGCGCGACTTCGATCGGGTCATCCTCGTCGGGGGCTCGACGCGCATCCCGATCGTCGCCCGCATGGTCGAGCAGCTCTTCGGTCAGCCTCCGCACCTCAGGGTCAATCCCGATGAGGTCGTCGCGCTCGGCGCCGCGATCCAGGCGCATGCTCTCAATCGAACGAAGGGAGCGCACAAGCGGCGCTCTGCGCACGACCAGCTCGCAAAAGCGCAGCCGAAGGCGAGCGGTGAACAACTTCCGACGACACCGCCGGAGGCCGATCCGACGCTCGCGCCTGCAGATGTGCCGAAGCCGCCGGCGTTGCCGAAGAACCTCGGTATGCCGCCGCCCGCACCTGCCCCGGTTCCGGAGTTCTTCTCGTTCAACAAGGCGCCCGCGGTCATCTCGTTCTCGGACGTGCCGGACGCCGCTTACCCGAAGCCTGCCGCGCCGAAGCCGGCGCCGGCGAAGCCCCCCGTCCCGGCTCCTCGCCAGCCGCCGCCCGTACCGAAGCCCCGCTCTCAGACCCTGCCCGGCGCAGGCCCGCCCATGCCTGCGCCTCCGCCTCGTGCCGAGCCGACCTCGACGCCCAAGGCGCCCGCCGCCTCGCCGGTGCAGAGCCGCGGTCACACGAATCACGCCGCGCAGACGGGCTACGTCGGCGGGACACGCCCGTCGACACGACCGATCGAAGGCACTCCGGTCCGAGCGCGTACGGGCGACGCCCCCGTCGGCCCGAAGCCCGCGCGTCGTTCGAGCGCGCCGCCCGTCCCCGACCTCGCGCTTCCCGGCGTCCCCGATCTCGATCTCGGGCTCGGGATGGGGACAGCGAGCGCTGCGGAGCCGTCCTACGGGATCACCGCGGCGCCCGAGCTCGACATCGCGCTGCCGTCCGGGCCGCCTCCGCAGGCGCGTGCGAGCTCGGGGGGCCTGCAGGCACTCGCGATGACCGGCGAGCTGTTCAGTGGTTTCGAGCTCGACGGCGTGCCCGAGCCCACTCCCGAGCGCTACCAGCAGGGCAGCGCGATCAACACCTCGGCCAACACGCCGCTCCTGATCGACGTGACGCCGCTCAGCCTCGGCGTCGAGACCGTGGGCGGGTACTCCGACGTCCTCATCCCGGCGAACTCGCCGGTCCCTTGCGAGAAGACGCGCACCTTCCTCACGGCCAGCGACGGACAGACGATCGTCTCGATCCGCGTCGCGCAGGGCGAGTCCAAGCGCTTCGCCGAGAACACACGGCTCGGCGACCTCGAGCTGTCCGGGCTCCGGAGCGCTCGGCGTGGTGAGGTTCGCATCGCCGTCACGTTCGAGCTCGACGCCGACGGCATCCTGAACGTCCGGGCGCGCGATCAGGACACCGGGCGCCAGACGACGGCCACCATGAGGCTGCTCGGCGCCAGCACCGACTCGGACGAAATCGGCGCGATGGTGGCGCGGCAGGCGCGTCACGACGTCGCCTGACTCAGCTCGACCGTAGACATGCTGGCGTGCGTGCATGACGCGTCCGCAAGCGGCGGGTTATCATCGCGCCGTGGCGGAGTCGTCGACGTTCCTGGCGTGGGCCGAGTCGCTCGAGGCGATGAGCTACTACGAGATCCTGCGCGTCCCGGAGGATGCCTCGCAGCAGGAGATCCAGCAGGCCTTCCACGCGCTGTCGCTGCGCTGCCATCCCGATCGCTTCGTCGAGGAAGGTCCCGAGGTCGCAAAGGCGGCCTCGGCGGTCTTCAAGAAGGCCGCGGAGGCCTACAACGTCCTTCGAAAGCCGCCGCTGCGAAGGCGATACGACGCCGAGCTGCAGAAGGGCCAGCTCACGCTCGACGAGCGGGCCGTCGAGCCGAAGAAGCAGCACGAGCAGCGGACGCTGTACATGATCGCGCGCACGCCCAAGTCGAAGCAGTACGCGGCCAAGGCCGATGAGCTGATCGCAAAGGGCAAGCTCGACGAGGCGCGGGTCCAGCTCATCTCCGCGAACCAGCACGACCCGAACAACGACGAGCTGAAAGAGCGCCTCGACATTCTCTACGAGGCGCTCCTCCTCGAGCCTGGCGACCTGCTCTGAGCATCGCGCCGGTACGCGACTTCGGCTTCGGCCCACTCCAAATGCAAAACGCCCTCGGACGCGACAGCGAGCTGCCGGGGCCGAGGGCGGAGGTGTGTCGTTCGGGCTCGTGTCGGCGGCCTCTTCCGAGGTGACGTCGACGAGCGATCAGTTCAGGCCGTTGCCGCCGAAGGAGAGGTACTTGTTGACGGCGTTCTTGAACTGGCCGCCGTCCGTGAGAGCGGTGGTCTGGTTCTTCGCGCCGGTACCGAAGACCGCGCCGATGCCGCCAGCGGCAGCGAACTGCCAGCCGTGGGAGAAGAGATACTGGACGCGGTTGTCGCGGTACTTGCCTGCGGCGCCGCCGGGCGTGTTGCTCGCGACGCCGAGCGGCATCTGCCACCAGAGCAGCGGCTTGCCGGTCGTGCTGCGGATCGTCTTCGCCCAGGCGAGGTGGTTGAGGTAGTCCTTCTCGGTCCAGTAGAAGGAGCCCGCGCGCTTGCAGTTCGGGTCCGTGCCCTTCTCGAAGCAACCGGCATCGCGATCGAGCGTCTCGATGACGATCAGGTCCGCTTCCGCGCCACCGACCTTGTTGAGGTATCGAGCGACACGGCCCGCGTCCGGCGCGCCGTTCGTGTACGCGCCGAACTCCGACGCCGAGAGGCCGATCGCGACCTTGGGCGCGATGCGCCGACCGAGGCGCACGATGCACTTGCCGAAGCCGGCGACGTTCGCGGGGAGATCGGTGCACTCGGGCACGAGCGCTCCGACCTTCATCGGCACGGCCGACGGATCCTCACCGCGCTTCTGCGTGTAGCCCCAGAGATCCGGCTCGACGTGGACGATCGCGGGAACGCCACCCTCGGCGAGGCGCTGGAACATCGTGCGCACGCCGCGCCAGTACTTCGTCATGAAGTCGTTGTTGTTGAAGGCCGAGAGGTTGTTCTCACCCCACGCCGCCGCCTGGTAGAGCGTGAACATCGGGACGACCTTCCGCGACTTCGCCGCGTTCACGTGCATCGTCACGTACTGACCCGAAGGCGAGTTCCAGTCGGTCCAACCGCCCTCGCCGGGAAGGCCCGACAGGTACATGTAGTGGATGTCCATCTTCGGACCGATCGTGTACGCGCTCACCTTGTTCGGGTCGTAGCCGCTATCGGCGTCGTTCCCGAGACCGATCGCGAACCGCCCGGGCAGCCCGAGCCGCGAAGCGAGGGCGCGCTCTGCCGACGTCGTCGTGAGGGCGCTCTCGGTCGTCCCGATCGTCTCGCCGTCGTCGAAAGAATCAGCGCCCTCCTCGTCGGAGCCGTACGCGCACCCGACGGTGGCGACGATGGCAGAAAGAGCGAGCGAGGAGATGACGGACAGCTTCATGGCACAAACTCCAGCCTGGGCGCTGCGACGCAGCACTCGTTGGGGGCATCGATCGGAGCGATCGAGCACGATGAGAAGGGAGTGCCGTGATGCCTCGTCGCCTCGAAGCGACGCATCGTTGCATCCGAGCGGCGTCGGAGCTGCACTCGTCGTTGGTGTGAAGTGAAAGTAGCGGCTGAGACCTATCTCACAAGCGCCAGCGTGACTTTTCATCACGACGTGGCGGGGCACATCGCAGATCGGTGCACACCGCCACGCCTCGAATCGCGGAGAAAATAGGCCAAATCCTTGTTTGCACCGAATTGTCTCGCTCGCGCTTCTCACGCTCGCGCTGGCATGCCGCGTGCGACGCTCGTGGTCATGTCGCGTCGAGCGGCCATCGCCGCCTTGTGTGGATGCCTCGTGGCCTGCATCGACGATCCGGTGTTCGTCCCGCTCGTCGACGACGGCGACGGGGGCGTGACGCGCCCTGAAGGCGACGTCGACGCTGGGCCCGACTCGGCAGGGCAGGGGACCGATTCCGGGCGCCCGGACGGCCCACGCGGCTCGTGCGCCGAGAAGTGTGGTTCCGCTGGCGGCACATGCGACGGCGACACCTGTGTGGTCACTTGCTCGGCATCCTCGCCGTGCAAGGGAGCGCGGAAGTGCCCGCCTGGGCTGTCGTGTCGGTTCGTCTGCGAGGGGAAGCAGGCATGCGACAAGGTCGATTGCGTGAGCCAGGCGGCGTGCGCGGTGCAGTGCACTGGCGAGCACGCGTGCAACGGCGATGTTCGCGTCGACGCTCCGTCCGGCGAGATCGTCTGCGATGGCCCTCAAGCGTGCAACGGCAAGGTCGAGTGCCGCGGAGCGAGCTGTGCTGTTTCGTGCGGAATGATCGGGTGCAAGCTGGGCGAAGTGCGGTGCTGCGCGGATCAGTGCACGGTCAACGGCATCGCGAGCGGTTGTAAGCGCGACTGAGCGGACGCGGGCGCCGTCACCTGCTCTGCTTGTGCTCCACGCGAAAGCGACGAGACTCGCGGGGATGGATCTTCGCGCGTGGTCACGCGAGGCGTTGCGTCGATTCGAAGCTGAGCTCGCGGACGATGCCTACTGGCATGTGGTCTTCGCGGACCGCGCGAGACGCGCGGTTCATCTGGCCGTCCTCGGCGAGCCTTTTCTCGCTCACGTCGTCGACGGGACGAAGCGGCTCGAGTCGCGCTTCTCCGTCCGGCGCTACCCGCCGTTCCAGCGCATCGCGCGCGGCGACATCGTCATCGTCAAGGCGGCGAGCGGCCCGATCGAGGGTGTGTGCGAGGTCGGCACGACCCGATTCGATGAGCTCCTACCCGGGAAGCTCGAGGCGATCCGCGCCGAGGTCGGCGAGGCGCTATGCGCGACGGACGACGCCTTCTGGGAGGCGTGTCGGGACGCTCGCTACGTCTCGCTGATCGAGCTGCTCGCGTTCAGACCGGTCGCCCCGCTCGCGTGTCCGAAGCGCGATCGCCGAGGATGGGTCGTGCTCGACGAGCCGAGCGTGAAGGGGCCCACGAGCGAGACGAGCCTGCGCCGGCGCTCGTCACGGCCGCCGCCGACGTGGTGAGCTGCGAAGGAACTGAACGCCTGCTCGCGTTCAGTTGCCCTCCGCCTGGAGCTGATCGAGGAGCAGGCGCGCGTTCTCGAGCGACGGGTCGTCGTCGATGGCTCGCTTGAGGAGCATCATCGCGCGGCGGCTGTCGCCCTGCTGTCGGGCGATCTCGCCCAGGTGCTGGTACGCGAGCGCCTTCGCGAGCGGTGCGGGGACCTTCAGCATCGTGATCTGACGGAGCGCACGCTGGGCGATGTCGAGGTTGCCGACCTCCATCGCAAGGTACGCGAGCTCCGATGCCACGACGCCGTTCTGGGCATCCATGTCGAGCGCGGTGACGAGGTGCTGGAGCTCGGTGTTACGGTCGCCGAGGATCTCGGCGATCCGTGCGAGCCGGTGATAGAGCGCCGAGAGCTCGCGCGCGCGGCGTCCCTTGAACGTGCCGATCGTGCGCATGAGAAGGTCCTGCGCATCGTCCAGCCGGCCGCCGGAGACATAGGCATCGGAGAGGAGCGCCGCGCAGTCGAGGTCCGACGGACGAAGCGCGTGTGCTTCCTCGAGCGGCGCGATTGCCGCGGAGGTGTCGAACTGCTGCGTCTGGTTCGGATCGGACGCGGCCTCGATGAGGAGCTGACCGGCGCGGACGAGCCCCTCGAAGCGGGGCGCGACGTCGCCGGCTGCGCGTGCTTCTTCGAGCACCAGCTCTGCGAGCTCCTTCAGCGCGCCGAGCTGCTCGTAGAGCCAGGCGAGGCGCTCGCGGAGGAGCGTATCGTCCGGCGCAGCGAGCCGTGCGCGTTCGAGCCCGCCGCGGGCGTCGGCGAGGCGGCCCGCCTTCTCGCATGTCTCGAGGAGCTTGAGGGCGGCGCCGACGATGCCCTCGCTGTCTTCGAGCCCGACGAGTCGGCGATACGTCGCGCTGGCCGTGTCCCACCGCCCTTCGAGCTCGTCGACGTGGGCGATCGCGCGGAGCGTCGCCTTGTCCTTGCTGTCCGTCTTGAGGAGCTCGGTGAGGACGTTGCGTGCCTCCTCGATGTCGCCGATGTCGACGCGCAAGGAGGCGATGCGCAGGCGATGCGCGCGCCACACGGCGACGTCGCCGCGGCCTGCTGCCTGGAGGGCCATCTTCCCGAGGTGATCGGCGAGGAAGACGCGCAAGTCTTGCTTGCCCTTTGCGACGGCTTCTTCGAAATCCTCGAGCGCCGGATCCATCTCGTTGAGACGACTCCGGAGCAACGCGCGGCGTCCGACGAGATCGGGACGCAGCGGATCGTCCCGGTCGAGGGCGTCGATCGCCGTCGTGAGCTCATCGGCCGCGCTGCGCAGCTCACCGGCGGCGGACAGGGTGTCCACGAGCTCGACGAGCAGCAGCGGATCGTTCGGCTCGGCCGTGCGCGCCTCGCGGAGCACCTTCGAGCCTTCTTCCGGATTCGACAGCTCGTCGCGGTAGATGCGCGCAGCCTCTCGCAGGCGCGAGCTCTTCTCGCGGGCATCCTGGCGACTGCGCGCGTCGCGCGTGAAGAGCTCGGCGAGCTTCTCGAACGAGCTCGTCTGGCGGTACAGCACCTCGAGCCGATCGCGGAGCTGCTTGCTGCGCGGAGCGCCACGGAAGCCGACCTCGAGCGCCCTGAGAGCGCCTTCGTTGTCGTCGAGCGATTTGCGTGTGTCGTGAAGGGAAAGTGCGAGGGTCTCTGCCTCCTCGCCCGTCTCGAACGCGAGCCGCCGCTCCATGATGTCGGAGCGCGCCTCGATGTCGGCGTCCTCGTCGTGAAGCCGTTCGAGCGCGATCAAGATCTCGCGAGACTGCGGGTCCCAATCGAGCGCCGCGTAATAGACGTCGCGCGCCTGCGAGCGATCGCGCTTCTCGAGGAGCTGGCCGAGGCGGCGCGAGAGCGAGCTCACGGCCTCGGCGTCCTGACGATCCTTCGCGCCATCGAGCTGCCGGGCGAGCAGCTCCGCCAGATCATCCTCGCGTCCGTTTCGCTCGTAGATGTTGACGAGGAGTAGCGCGGCGTCGACCTGCGCCGGGTTCTCGTCGACGATGTCGCGCAGCTCTTGCGCCGCCTCGTCGTCCGAGAGCTTGAGCTTCTCCATCTGCACTTTGACGCGCTCGAGGCGGAGCTTCGATCTCTCGCTGACGTCGTCGACGTACTCGACGATGCGTGCGACCAGCGCCACGAGCTTCGAGAACTCGTTGAGGCGCCGATAGACGTCGAGCAGCAGCTCCCACGCGTCGCGGTCCTGCGGCTCCTTCTCGTGGAGCTCCTCGTAGATCGAGGCTGCGAGCCGAAGGTCGTCGAGTGGACCGGAGGCGAGGCCGGCGACCTCGAAGAGGAAGCGTCGGGCCATCTCCGGCTCGGCGAGCTCGGCGGCCTCACGCTTGAGGACCGCCGCTTCGCGCACGCGTCCGGACTCCTCGCATCGCCAGGCGAGGAGCGCGAGGGCCCAAACGCGGCCTTCCTGATACTCCTCGTCGCCCATCGTGGTAGGGCGCTCGCGCTCGAGGTAGCGGCGCAGGAGCGATTCCGCGAGCGCCCCGTCCTCGAGCGTCTCTGCGAGCTCGACGGCCTCTTTCATCGGCTCGGTTCCCGTACCGGGCAGGGACCATCGCCGGACGAGCGCGTCGACGAGCGAGCGCTCGCGACCAGGCGCGCGTGCAAGACGCTCGTAGATGTCGACGATGCGCTCCGACTCGGGGTGCGTGTCTGCAGCCGCGCGGAGGAGCTCCTCGGCGCGGTCGGGATCGGGATCGGCCTCGAAGGCGCTCTCGAACGCGTCGCAGCCAGCGTCGACGTCGCTCGATCGGAACCTCAGTTGAGCGAGGCGATAGAGGGCATCGGCAGAGGCACCGCCGGCTTCGGCATCGAGCTCGACGCGCATGCCGAGCACGCGCGCCTGGCCGGCGTCGTCGCCGATGCGCTCGTACACGCCAGCCAGGGCCGAGAGCAGATCGCGATCCTGCGGTCGCACGGCGACCGCCTTCTCGTAGAGGGCTGCCGCCTCCGCGTCGTCCTTGCGCTCGGTCTCGGCGATGCGAGCGAGGCGGAGATACAACATGCCCGCGAGGTCGCCGTCCTCGTCCGCGCGCGACTCGGCAAGCTGCCGGATGCGCGCTTCGTAGTCGACCATCTTGCCCGCGTCCGCCGCGAGGCGGAACGCGGCGTCGTGAACCGATTCGTTCGCCGGCTCGAGGTCGATCGCGCGGAGGATCATCTCGAGCGCTTCGTCTTTGCGATCGAGATGGCGATCGTACAGGCCTCCGAGCTCGGTTCGGAGCGCGGCCTCGTCCTCGGCGCCGCCACGTTCGAGGCGTGACGAAAGCGCCCGCGCGAGGTTCGGCCAGTCGCCGGCGCGGCGGAGTGCAGCTTCGAGTCGGCGCGCCTCGACGACGTTCTCGATGGCGAGCTCGTAGGCGCTCTCGAGGATCTCGTTCGAGCGATCCGTCTCGCCCTGGCGCGTCGCGATCTGCGAGAGCTCGAACATCGCCTCCGAGCGCGTGATCGGCGTCTCGTCGGTCGCTCCCTCCTGGCGGCGAAGCACCGTCAGCAGTGCGCGGTAGGAGCGCTCGGCGCGCTCGAGCTGCCCGTCATCGCGGGCGAGCTCGGCGAGAGCGCGCAGGATCTCGGGGTTTGCTGGATCGATGCGCGTCGCCGCGTCGAGCTCGACGAGCGCGCGTGCGCGATCGCCGACAGCCAGATCAAGTCGTGCGAGGTGGTAGTGGACGGGCGCGCGCTCTTTCGGGCGACGACCGCCGAAGGCTTCGACGAGCGTGCGCAGCAGCGCACGAGCCTCGTCGAAGCGTTCTGCTGCGCCGAGCGCGTCGGCCAGCGCGAGCTTGACGGCGTTCTCGTCGGGAGAGAGGTCGGAGGCCTGCTCGAGCAGCGGGATCGCTTTCTCGGGCTCGTTCGTGCGCGCGCGGTGAAGCTCCGCGGCCTCCCGCAAACGCGCGAGGCGTGTCGCCTTGTCGGGCGCGTAATGCGCGCCTTCGGTGAGCAGGACGGCGAGCGCAGGCCAGTCCTGGGCAGTCCGATAGGTCTCGGCAAGTCGTACGCGGACGCGATCGGCCTCGGGATCGCGGGAGATCTCGTGCTCGAGGCGCTCTCGTGCCTCGGACTTGCGGTTCGCGGAGACGAGCGCGTCCGCGAGACGAAGCGTGACCGACTCGCGCTCGCTCCCCGACGTGAGCTCGCGCAGGCGATCGAGGAAGCCGGCGGCGTCGTCGAAGGCGTGCGTCTCCGTCGAGAGGCGCGCAAGCGCGTCGTATGCCGGCGGCCGCTCCTCGAGCGCGACCACGCGCCGTAGGTGGGCGATCGCGCGCGGAAGATCCGAGAGCTGCGTCTCGGCGACCTGTGCTGCACGCCCGAAGAAGTCCGCAGCGACGCTGCGGTCGCCACCGTCTTCGGCGAGCTGCGCCTGCGAGCCGAACAGCGATTCCAGCTCCTCGATCCGGCTCTCGCGCTGGAGGATCGCCGAGAGCATCTTCACGGACGCGTGATGACGGGTCGATTCGTCGAGGTTCTCGCGTAGGGCGGCGACCGCCTTTTCGACGTTGCCGAGCTGATCCTCGAGCGCTGCGACCTCGAGACGAAGCGCGAGGCGTTCGTCGACTTCGCGTGCCGTGCCGACGAGCCGCCGCTTGAGCTGGAGCAGCTCGTGCTGGCGGCCGCCGCTCTCGTAGAGGGCGACGACACGTGCGACCGCGTCGGCGTCGTGCGGATCCTCCTCGATGAGTGCGAGATAGATGGCGATCGCGCGATCGGTCGCTCCCAGCTTCTCGACCGCTACGCGTGCCGCCTCGTGACGGAGCGCGCGGGCTTTCTCGCTCTTCCACGGGAGATGCGCGGTATCCGTGAGGAGCTGGACGACCTTGTCGTGGTCGCCCTCGTCGCCGTAGATGCGGACGAGCTCGCGGGTCGCGCGGTCGACGTAGTTCTCGGGTGCTTGCGGCGTGCCGCTCGTGAGGACGTTCGGCTCCGTCGCGCCGAGCCAGCGTTCGGCCGCGAGCTTCAGGAGTCGATCGAAGATCGACTTCGCGAGTGCACGGTCGCCGACGCTGTTGACTGCGACCTCCGCCGCTTCGCCGAGCAGGTCGAGATCGCCGCCGGTGGTCTGCGAGAGCCGGAGAAGGCTGTCGACGAGCGGACGGCCGCGGGCGCGACGCTGCAGCTTCGCAAGCTCGGCGAGGAGCGGCGCGTTCGTCGGATCGTGCGAGAGAGACCGCGAGTATGCGGCCTCGGCGGCATCCGGATCACCGCGCCGATCGCGGTGCCAGATGGCGACCGCCTCCTCGAGATCGCGCGCCAGTCCAGGCGTGAGGCCGCCCCCGTCGTGAACGAGCGACGCGACCTCGAACGTGATCGCGTCCCAGCCAGCCGCCGCGAGCGCGGCGTCCTCGACGGCATCGACGAGCGCGCGCTCGAGCACGTCGCGGGCCCTCGTTGCTTCGACGAGCGCTCGCGCAGCGGCGTCCCAGCGCGCCGTCTTGCCAGCAACACGGATGACGGCCTTCGCCGAATCGAGATCGCCCGGCTGCTGGTTGGCGACGTGGACGTATGCGTCGAGCGCTGCGCGAAGCTCGTCGAGCTGCGCCTCGAGCACCTCGCCCATGCGGAAGCGAAGGACTCGGGCCCACTCGACGTCGTCTCGGCCTTCGATGCACTCGCGGAGCGCGTCGGCGAGAGGCCGCCACGCGCGCGTCTTCTCGGCGAGCCGGAAGATCTCGGAGACCGTTTGGTCCTGGCTCGGATCGAGCAGCAGCGCTCGCCGTACGAGCGAGAACGCAGCGTCCGGATCGCTGCCGCGTTCCTCGGAGATGCGCGCGGCCTCCATGAGGACGGCGATCTGCGCCAGCGTGTCCTCGGTCGCAGCGAGGCGGTGCTCGGTGATGTCGAGGATGAGCCTCCAATCGTCCGCGGCGACGTACGCGGCGAGCAGGACGCGCACGACCTCGGCGCGATGCTCCACGCGCGTGATGAGGGAGCGGAGCCCGGAGCGCGATCCCTCGGTCCGCGGATCGGTCGTCAGCGACAGCTCGTAGCTCGCGATCGCCAGCGACAGCTCCTCGAGCTGCTCCCGCTGGACGTCGCCGAGCTCCCGCAGGGTCTCCGCCTTCTCGGCCGGCGACGCCGCACGTGTCGCGGCGCCACCCAGCAGCTCGGCGAGCTCCTCCCAGCGCTTCGTCTGGCGGTAGAGGCTGGCCAGTGACCGCGTGCCTTCGTCGGAGTGGCCGAACGTGCCCTCGACGTCACGCCACGTGTCGATCGCCTCTTCCGTCGCATCGAGGTGAACGCTCAAGATCTCGGCGACACGGATACGATCCGCCCGACGCTGCTCGGCATCGCGGTCCTCGCGTTGCGCGCGCTTGTCGAGCGTCGCGATCAGCGGCCGCCAGCGCTGGGCACGCTCGAAGAGGAACGCGAGGCCGTCGAGCGCTTCGGGATCGCCAGGACGGGTCTCGAGACGTCCTTCCCACGCCCAGATCGCGCGATCGTCTTCGTCGAGCGTCATCGCGAGACGAGCCGCTTCGCCGAGCACGTGCCACTTCACGTCGGCGGCTTGCTCGAGAATGGCAAGGCGCTCGAGGACGTCGAGTCGATCGGCACGCCGATCCGCCTTCGCGAGCAGCGGCTCGACGTGTCGGCATGCCTCGAGCAGCGCTTCGTCGGCGATGGGGGAGACCGCGAGCACGCGGAAGAACAGCTCGATCGCGCGCTCGATGTCGCCGATCTTCTCCGCGGTGACGTCGCCGGCGCTCATGAGGAGCTCGACCTTCAAGACGTCGTCGTGGGCGTCGTCCGCGGCCGAGACGAGGACCTCGACCAGGCGATCGTAGCGCCCGATCCGGGCGGCGATCGTCGCGAGCTCGTCCCGGTGCGAGGCGACCTCCGGCTCGAGCAGCACGAGCTGGACGAAGTGCTCGAGCGCGGCCTCGTCGTTGCCGAGCTGAGCGTAGAGCGCCGCGATCCGGTGATGCCGGCGAATGCGCTCCTTGGCGCTCTTCACCACCTCGAGCTCGACCTCGAGGACGCGCGCGAGGTCGGCCTCCTTTCCGGGGACGCCGTAGCGCTCCTTGAGGAGCGCGGCCGCTCGCTGGCGCACGAGCCCGCGTTTCGGCGCGGTCGGAACGTAGGAGTCGCGTCGGCCGTCCGGGGGCGGTGGGACCGTCTCGCGGATGTCCGCCGTGCGCGGAGCGGTCGCGAGGACGCGTTCCAGCAGTGGCGTCACGTCGATGAACGGCTGCGCGGCGCTCGCGCCGTCGTCGACGGTCTCGACCGGCGTCTCGTTCGCGACGATGTCCTCGATGACGATGAGGGCGCTCGACGCGTCGTTCAGCTCGTCGAGCCAGAGGGTCGCGATTCGCGCGCGCTCCTTCTGTGCTTCGTCGTGCGGGAGCGAGAGCAAGCGGACGCCGCGGAGCGTGATCAGCTCACGGTGGCAGCCATGCCGCTCGTAGAGGCGTTCCAGCGCCGCGGAGAGGCGGACGTTGCCCGGGCGCAGCTCCAGCAGCTGCTCGAAGTAGCGGATTGCACGCTGCGCGTGATTGGCGAAGTCCTTCGCGATCTGCGCGGCTTCCTCGAGCAGCTCGAACCGCCGATCGAGGTCGGCGGCGTTCGCGGCTGCGCGATCGTAGAGCGCGAACAGGTCGTCCCAGCGCTCGCGCGAGTCGAAGATCAGTTTCAGGCGATCGAACGCCCACGTGTCGTCCGGCTCGATTTCCAGGAGCCGCTCGAGCACGCGGATGACGCGCTCGCTGTCCTCGTACCACTCTTCGTAGAAGGCGACGGCGCGTTGCCCGAGCTCGATCGCGTCGGCCTTCGCGAGCGGCTTCCGTCGTGTGATCTCTTGCGGGACCGGCGGGCGAAGCGCGTCTTCGTAGGTGTCCGCCAGCGGCTCCGCGGACTCGAGCTGTCGAGCGAGCTCCTCGGCGCGGTCCCAGAGCGCGGCTTCGGCGGGGAGGTCGCGCACGGCGCGCAGCGCGACCTGGTATGCGGCGTCCGCGCGATCGATCTCGGCGAGCGCGTCCAGATAGCGCTCGTAGAGATCGCGACGCGGCTCGCCGGTCGCGAGAAGATGGTCGAAGATCCGGACCTTCTGATCGGCGTCGTCGACGGCGTCGAGCGACGACTCGAGCACCTTGGCTGCGCGCTCGGCGACGTCGGGATTCGCGAGCAGGCGAGCGGCGAGCTCGATCGCGGCAGGATCGTGCGGCGCGCTCTCGAGAACGGCCGCGATCCGGTCGAGCGCTTCGTCGGCCCGCCCCGGGCGCTCGGCCAGGATCGTCGCGATCTGAACGTCGAGCGCGTTCTTCGCCTCACCTTCGGAGGCCGCATGGCGCGCATGGAGAGCCGATAGCGCGCCCTCGACATCGCCGTGTGCGAGCGACAGCCGCGAGACTGCGGCGAGCGCGTCGAGATCGGCGTCGTCGATCTCGAGCACCTTCTTGTACAGCTCGAGCGCGGTTTGTTCGTGCCCGAGCTCGCGCTCCTCCGACTCCGCCCATGCGAGCAGCGCGCGGGTGCGCTGCTCGGCGGACGCGTGCTCCACGCGCCACGCGTGGAGCCAGCGAACGTCACGCGTCTTCGCCTGGCTTCGGGGCGTCGCCTTCAGGAGCTCCTCGAAGCCTTGCGACGCGAGAGTGGTGATCTCGGGATCGCTACTCCGCTCGAGGACGTCCCGGAACGACGATGCCGCCTCCACCCATGTCGATTCGTGGGTCGAAAGAACGCGTGCCTTCGCGAGCGTGAGCTCTGCCCACGTCTCCTCGGGCCCACTGGCGGTCGCGGCGAGCGCCTCGGTGATGGCGTTCGCGAAGTCCGCCGTCTGCCCGGTCCGGACCGCGAGCGCGGCGGCATCGGCCAGTACATCGCGATCCTCGGGGGCGAGGGAAAACGCGCTCCGGGCCGCGGCGAACGCGCGGTCGAGATCGCCGAGCTGCTCGGCATACGTCTGCGACAACCGCCGGAGGAGCGCGACGCGCGAGACGGTGTCGGAGGCGAGCTCGAGGAGCACGGAGTAGAGCCCCGGGACCATTCCCCAGTTGCCCGCGCGCTCGTGGAGCGCGATGAGCTGCCCGGTCGCGTGCTCGTCGCGAGGAGTGAGCTCGCGAAGCCGATCGTAGAGAGCGATCGCCGTCGCGTCGTCGCCCATCCCCTGCGCGACGTCGGCGGCCTGGCGCAGATGTTCGACGGCGATCGCCGTCTCGCCTCCCTCGTGCGCGAGCGTCGCCAGGCGATCGAGGCACTCGACCTGCTGGCGTGGATCGGTCGATTCGCGGACCCGGCGCTCCAGCACGGCGCGGAGGAGCACGACGTCCCGGAGCGACGTTGCAACGCGTTCCACCAGGTCGAGCTCGAGCTCGCCGAGTTGCGGGTCGTCGAGCAGCGCGCTCGCGTGCGTCGCGCCGCGGCTACCCTGTCCGTGCGCCGTCGCGACCTGGGCGAGCTGGGCGCGGGCTGCGCGCTTCTCCTCCGTGGAGCTCGCGTGCGCGAGGTAGTCCTCGAGCAGGTCGCAGAGCTCTTCCCACGCTTCCGTCTCGGTGTAGAGCTCGACGAGGGCTGCATGCGCGATGCGGTCCGCGGGATCGTCGAGGACCGCGCGCCGGTAGGCCGCGATCGCTGCCTCGGGGTGGAGCAGCTCGTAACGCTCGATCGTACCGATGTTGTGGAGGAGCTGGCGCCGGCGCGCGGGCTCGGCGCCTCGCTCGAGGGCGGCGCGGTAGAGCGCGACGCGCTCCTCGGGGTTGCCCTGCTCTTGAAGGAGCTGATCGACGCGCCCGATGAGGTCGGCGGACGTTGGATCGTACGCGAGCGCACGGCGGTAGGCCGCGAGCGCCGCGGCGACGTCGCCTGCCGCCGCGCTCTCCTCGCCCAGGTTCACCGCGAGGCCGAGGAGCTCCTGCGAGTCGATCGGCCGTTCTCCGAGAGCCTTCGCGAGATGGGCGGCGCGTCGCTTCGGCTCGATCCCCTCGGCGAGCTCCATGAAGCGTGCGAGCCACGGCCCGATGGGCTCCTGACTCTCGACCGACTCCGCGAGCCCGCGGGCGGCGATCTCGATCGCCTTGTCCTTCGACACCGACTCGGCGACGCGGCACGCTTCATCGAGGGCGGCGAGGCGGTCCTGGACGACCGGCGAGGACGACGCGCGGATGTCGAGCACGCGAAGCAGGCCCTGCGCGTTCTGCTCGCCGCGGTAGATCGGCTCGAGCACGGCGGAAGCGGCGAGGCGGTGCTCGGCGCCCAGGAGAAGCTTCTCGAGCGTCGTACGGCTCGTCTGCTCGGCTGCGTCGAGATCGAGCGCACGCTTGAACGCGTCGATCGCGGCGTCCGTATCGCGCAAGCGCTGGAGGAAGACGTTGCCCAGACGCGCCAGTACGAGCGGACGTTCTTCTTCGGGCGCGAGCTCCGCGTCCTTCGCGAGCGCCTCCGCGAGCTCGGGCCACATGCGCTGCTGCTCGAGCAGCGGCGTCCATTGCGCGTAGACGTCGCGGGCCGGACCGTACGTGGCAGTCATCTGCCGCCAGGCCTCCGACGCGCTGCCGACGTCCTTCGCGAGCGTCGTCAGCACCTCGGCCGCGCGGAACGAGAGCGCGCGCGCCTCGTCGCGGTCGTTCGTGTCCTTGGCGCGTTCTTCGAGGACGAAGGAGAGATCGATCCACTCCTCGCGGTCTCGGTACAGCGGCTCGAGCGCTTCGAGCGCCCGGGCGCGGGCAGGGGAGTCGACGAGCCGCCGCCATGCGCCGATGGCGCGGTCGGCGTCACCGAGCTGGTGCGTGCAGATCTCGGCGATGCGCTCATTCGCCATCTGCTTCTCGCCTTCGAGAGGCGAGAGCTCGCCGATGCGTCCGAGGACCTCGACGAGGTTCTTCACGTCGCCCTCGTTCTCGTAGACGCTCGAGAGGGCGCGGGCGGCGGTCAGGACGGCGACGGGGTCCGCGCTCGGCGACGCGAGGACACCGGCGAGCGTCGTGCGCGCCCGCTTCATGTCCCCTCCGCGGAGGAGGAGGTCGCCCATCTCGGCGGTGATGCGCGAGCGGATGCCCGCGTCCTTCGCGACCGTCGATACGCGCGCGAACGCGCGTGCGACCTCGAGCGGGCCTTTGAGCTGGATCCCCAGCCCCATGTAGCGCTGGCGAAGCTCGTCGTCGGTAGGGTCGATCCCGAGCGCCTGCTCGAACGCTTCGAATGCACCTGCCAGATCGGGCTCGTCCAGCTCGTCCTGTTTGAGGATGCCGATCCGACGGAGCACGTCGCGGCGGCGCGGGCCGCGCGTGTGCTCGAGCTCGATGGCGAGGTATCTCGCGCGCTCTTCCGTCGTGGTCGCGCCGGTAGCGAGGGCGGCGGCGGCTCGAGCAGCGAGCCCCTTGCTCTCCAGCAGGCGATGGGCGACGCGGCGAGCTTCGGCGTTCGCAGGGTCCGCCTCGAGGAGCGCCTCGACGTGCGGCATCGCGCGTTCGGGCTCCTTCAGCTGGTTCGCGAACACGTCGATGAGCTTCTGCCGGATGCGTCCCGCCTCGTCTTCCGGCGGCGGCGGATCGGTGGCGAGCGCCTGCTCGAGCATGCGCGCGACGTCGCGATGGCGGTTCGCACGGACGAAACGGAGCTCGAGGGCGTTCCGAAGCTGCTCGTCGCGTGGCTCGAGGCGGACGAGCGTCTGGAACGTCTCGATGGCCTTGTCCTCGAGCGACGCGCGTTCGAACAGCGTCGCCGCGCGCTGGAGCAGCTCGATCTGCTCGCCCTTCGGCCGATGCGCGGACGCGTGGACGCAGAGCTCGGCCAGCTTCTTGTTGTCGTCGACCCTCGTGAGCTGCGCGTCGATCCGCTCGAACGCGCCGGCGTGCGCCGGGAAGACGGTGAGCGCCTTCTCGAGATACGTCGTCGCGCCGAACTCGTCGCCGAGCACGTCGCCGAAGAACGTGGCGGCGCGGAAGAACAGCTCCGCCTGGACGGCCGGAGGGAGCGTCTTCAGCTTGCGGCTCTGCGCTGCCGATTCGTAGGCGAACGCGAGCTCCGAGACGCGATCGTGTTTCATCGCCGCGTCGTGGAGCTCGTCCCAGATCGTCGGATCCAGGACGTTCTTGGAGAGCGCCGAGATGATCGAGTCGAGGATTTCTTCCTCGTTTTCGAGCTTCTCGTCGAACGGAGGGATGCCTGCGCGTGGCTTCTGGGAGGACAGACCCATGCTCCGAGCTCTGGGCCGCGGCTGTGTGGCGCCGAGGCTGTGGACAACCGAGAGTATCGACAACTGGTCAGGGCCGACACCCCCGATCTTGCGTCTCACGAACGCCTGACCCGCTTACGCAAGCGCCCGGAAGGTCGAAAGGACTAAGCCTTGACGGCTACGCCCTACCTCCCTAATAGGCGCCGAGCCCGATGCAGAAGCCGGTGTCGCACGTGATCGAAGAGCAGGGGACGGCCCGGACGCCGTCGATCGCGTTCCGCGACGTCATCGCCCTGACGAAACCGGGGATCACCCTGCAGGTCGTGATCACCGCGGCCGGCGGCCTTTTTCTGCCGGGGCGCGCGGGCCGGGTCGACGGGCCTGGGCCCAGCGCCACGACGGTGCTCTCGACCCTGATCGGCCTCGCGATGATCGTGATCGGGGCGAACGCCCTGAACATGTACCTCGAGCGTGACTCGGACCGCCGGATGGCGCGCACGAAGAACCGGCCGCTCCCGTCGGGCCGCATGCCCGCGAAGTTCGCGTTCTGGTTCGGCGTCGCCATGTCGGCGCTCTCGGTGCCCATCCTCGCGATCGGCGCCAACCCGCTCACCGCGCTTCTCGCGCTGCTCGCGAACCTCCTCTACGTGCTCGCTTACACGCCGCTGAAGCAGCACTCGCAATACGCGCTGCACGTCGGCGCCGTCCCCGGCGCGATCCCTCCGCTGCTCGGATGGACCGCGGGCACGGCGAGCATCGACGCCGCCGGTGTCGTGCTGTTCGCCATCCTCTTCATCTGGCAGATCCCGCACTTCGTCGCGATCACGCTGTTCCGGAAGACCGAGTACGCCAAGGCTGGGCTCGTCGTCGTCCCGAACGTGGCGGGTGACCTCGCGGCCAAGCACACGATCATTCGCTGGATTTTCGCCCTCGTCGCCGCGAGCCTCCTGGTCGTCCCGCTGGGCCTCGCGGGCAAGGGCTACCTCGTCATCGCCACGATCCTCGGCGCCGTCTTCTTCATCTGGGGCTGCTACGGCCTCCGCGCCGGCGCCGGCAACAAGTGGGCGAGGTCGCTCTTCCTCGTTTCGAATCTGTACCTGGTCCTCCTGTTCGCTGCGCTGGCCGTCAACCCGCTGTCCTAGCCGGCGCTCGGAGGGGCTCCAGGTCCTCCAGGCTCCAGGAGCCTCCTACAAACACATCCCGTTGCCGTCGAGCATCCGCGAGCAGCACGCCTTCTCCTCGTAGATCGCCGGCTTCTCGCCAGCCTTGTGGCACTTCTTGCACCTGGAGATGGGGAAGGCGCCCAGGCAGTAGAGGCCGATGCAGCAGCTGTCTGCGAACGGGTTGCAGGCGTGGCCCTCGTCTTCATGGCAGTCGTCGCGGCATCGGCCGACCGCGCTGCATGCGCCGCTGCAGCACTCGGACGGCGCCGCACACGTCGCGTTGTTCGCCTTCTTCGGCGGCTGACATTCCGTCGGAAGCGGTTCGGTCGCGCCGTCTGCATCGTCGCTCGCGTCCGCATACGGCGCTCCGTCTGTTGCGCTCGTCTCGCTGTCGTTGCCGCTGTCGCGCGCTTCACTCACCGACGCCGCGTCGTCGCCGGCGTTCGGTTCCGAGCTCGCGATGGAAGCGCTGCCCGGGTCCGGGGCCTCGATCCCCGCGAGGCTCGCGCAAGCTCCGATGAGCAACACCGAGCCCACCGCGAAAGATCGCACGACCGCACCCACGCCCGCAGAATAGCCCAGCCCCGCATATGCGCACGGCCCGAGCCGTCACCGCGTCCTTTCCTTCCCCCCGCGCGCCCTGCCTCGTCACCCGTCCGCCCTCCGTTCCCTGTTCCCTGTTCCCTGTTCCCTGTCTCATCGAATCCCCGCGCGCGCTCGAAACCGCGAGCTCCATGCGTCATGCAAGTTTCCTCCAGGCCAGGGCACCGATCTCAGCCGGTCCGTCCCGGTCCCGGCGCTTGACGCGGCACGAGGTCCGCCCCTACGAGCGTCCGTCGTGCGTTGGTTCGTGCCATCCCTTCTGCTGTCGCTGACGCTCCTGTTCGGAGCGGCCTGCTCGCACGAGGAGAAGGACCCCGTCCCGAACGTCCGCCTCGGCATGGCTCCGCGCGACGTCCGCGCCAGGTTCCAGCCGGGAGGTGAGGGGAGCTGGCAGACGGCGCTCGGTACGGGCGACGACACGGTGCTCGAATGGACAGCACGCGACGCGAAGTCGCCCGTGTCGCAAGCCCGCTTCGAGTTCCATCTCGGGATGCTCGTGGCGATCCGGGCACGAATGAACGAGACCGTCAGTCGCGAAGACGTCTCGGCGACGCCGAAGACCGTGACGGCGAAGACGCCTGCCCAAGAGGGCGGGGCCACCGTGACCGTCCTCGCGCGCGACTGTCCGACGCACAAAGACGAGGCCGAGGCGCTCGCCTCGAGGGCGCGCTGAGCCCCGACGCGGCTCGAACGGGTCGTCGCCTCGCGCGCGATGAGCGCTTGAAACCGCGCAAAACCCCGGCGTTTTGCGCCTGCCGCGGCGCCGAAAACTTTGCGCGCTTTTATGTGGAAACGAGGGCTTGTAGCCGCTCCCGGCCATCCTCTATAAGGACGCCCGCCTTCCCTCGTAACTTGGGGAGATCCCCAAACACCCCCAATACATGCGCCTGTCGAAGTACGGCCGGAACGTAAGCGTCCCGGCACCAGGCGCAAGGCCCGTGGCCGAGACCCGCGAGTGCGCGCATGCAGATCTTTCCCCGGTCGCTCAACAAGCTCCCGCTGATCCTTGGTGCGGTGGGCACAGTGGTGCCGGCGCTGCTCGTCGGCGCCATCTGGTACTACGTCAC
>JAFAER010000163.1 GCA_023423895.1 Pseudomonadota bacterium | reverse complement strand
CCCCGGCCAGCGACGTGAAGGTCCAGCCGGACCTCCGGGCCTACGTCCCGATCACGACGCGGGTCGTCTTCGCGGTTCGTGGCTCGCTCGGACTTCTGTTCCCGCGCAACTACGGGAACCAGGTCCGGGAGCGGCCGAGCGTCTTCGAGGCCTCCGAGGCGCGGACGCGCGACTACCAGCTCACGTTCTTCCGCGGGTTCTTCTCCGGTGGTCCGACGTCGAACCGCGGCTACCCACTCCGTGGCGTCGGCCCGCACGACATCGTTCCGTTCATCTCGCCCGACATCGAAATCCAGCGGCTGTCGGTCGCGTGCGGGGGCGGTGTCGATTGCCGGACGCCGACGGGCGGCTTCACCCTCTGGGAGGCGTCCGCGGAGTTCCGCTTCAAGATCACCGGACCGCTCTCCGCAGCGACCTTCTGTGACGCCAGTGACGTTTCGCCACGGACGACGGACATCCGACTGAACCGACCGCACCTCTCGTGTGGTGCTGGCGGACGCTACGACACCCCGGTCGGACCCGTCCGCCTCGACATCGGCTACCGGATCCCCGGCATGCAGGTCATCGGAGGCCTGCCCCCGGACGAGCGGCGCCCGGAGACGTTCCCGCTTGGCATTCCAATCGCAGTCTCGCTGGGCATCGGCGAGGCCTACTGATGACTCGAGAACCCAAGCGCAGCCGCGCACGTCGCGTTCTAGGTGTGATTGGCTCCGTCGTGGGCGTCACCGTGACGTTCGTCGCGGGCGTCGCAAGCGCCGCCGTCGTGCATCTGGACTTGCCGGCGACGAGGCGCCTGGTCGCGACGCAGGTGAACGGCATCCTCGACAGTACGCTCGCCGGCAAGGTGCACATCGAGCAGATCGCGGGGCTCGGTCTCGGCGGGGTGGAGGGGGTCCAGGTCCGCGTTCACGACCCGGACGGCGTTCAGGTGCTGCACGTCGACGGAGTCCGTGTCCGCATCCGTGCCCTCGACGCTGCGCGCTCGGCGCTCTTCGGCAAGGGCCCCATCGTGATCGATGTGCCGTCCGCGTCCGTCGGTAACGTGGACGCGAACCTCGACGGCGATCCTGCAGGCAACCTTCGCATCGCGAACGCGTTCGCTTCGAAGAACCCGCCAGAGCCGAAGAAGCCCGACCAGCCGCCCGGGCGCGGCGTACGTGTGGCGGCGCCGACGGTGCGGCTCACGCATGCCTGGGTGCACGGTACACCTCCCGGTGCGCCGCTCGTCGACGCCGATCTGTCCGGGCTCGAAGCGCGTGCCCATGTCGACGGCGACGTCGTCCGGGCCGAGCTCGATCGCGTGCACCTCGTCACGCGGGCGCTTCCGCGAGGGGTGGACCCGCGCGGGACGATCGGCGGCAAGCTCGCCATCCCTGCTCCGAACGGCCAGGGTGTGGACGTCCAGGCCATCTTCGACGGCCAGATCGGCGGGATCCCGACGACCGCGGAAGCGAGGATGAACGACCGGCGCATCGATGCCCGGATCGATGCGCACGATCCGACCGGCGCCCAGACGAGCTCCGTCGTCAACGAGCTCGCCGTCCGTGACCCGATCACCTTACACGCGGAGGCGCACGGCGATCTTCCCCGCATCGAAGGCGTGGCGAAGCTCGTCCTCGGCAATGCCACGGTCGACGCGAACGCGGTCGTCGTCGCGAGCACGAAGACGCAGATCAAGGGCTCGGTGTCCGCGCGCAGCGTCGACGTCTCCGCCGTGAGCGCAGGAGCCCCGGAGACGAACATCGGGCTCGACGCACACGCCGACATAGAGCTCGGCGAGCACGGCATCTACGGCGAGGCGTCGATCGACACGCTCCCTGGCACGATCGATCGACAGGAGATCCCGCGGCTCGAGGCACGCGGGAAGTTCGAGGGCAAAGCTGGTCGGGTGCGGGCACGCATCCACGACGAGACGATGCCGACGGAGATCGCCATCGACCTGTCCCCGCGAGAGGGCTCGGCCGACGCTCAGCTCGTCACTGCAGCCTTGCGCTCGCGGATCCCGGACCTGCACCGTGTGCCGAAGGTCGGAACGAAGATCGGTGGGAGCGCCGACATCGAGGCGTCCGCGCGGATGCTTCTTCCGGAGAAAGAGATCGAGTCCGCGCAGGCCAAGGTGGTCCTCACCAAGATCAAGGACACGCAGCTCTCCCTCGCCCGGCTCGAGGCGCGGGCGCGCGCGAGCGGGACGATCGATCGTCCCGTCATCGACGCCGAGGTCCACGGCAAGCAGCTCGTCACCGGGACACTTCCCCTCGCAGCTCTCGACGCACGCGCCCATGTCGAGATGATCGACAAGGCGATCCACATCCGGGACGCTCGCGTCGAAGCGGCGCGCACGATCGAGGAGAAGATCTCCGTGAGCGCGCGGGCCGTCCGGATCGACGGTCCCCGCCTGCGCGTCGAGGGCGCAGAGGTCCGCGGCGTCGGTGAGCCGATCCGCGCCGAGATGTCGAAGGACGCGCGTGAGCTCCGTGCACGGATCGATGCACCTCGGATCGACCTGCCTCTCGTGGCGCGCATCGCCGGCAAGAAGGACGAGCTCGGGATCCGCCGCGGGAGTCTCGGGATCCAAGGGGAAGCGGTGCTGCGGAACGGCGTCGCGAAGGGGAAGGTGCACGCCGAGGTCGCCGACTTCGCCATGCGTCGCATCGACGAGGGCCGGGCGGCCGTCGACGTCTCGATCGACGATCGGCAGGTGGAGCTGAACGTCGATGCGAACGTCGGCGATGCAGGGAAGCTCCGCCTGCACACCGAACGACTCGCCATCGGAGGGCGCGTGGACGACGCCCGCTCGTGGAAGAAAGCGTCTGGGCGCGTGCATCTCGCCGGATCGGTGGACATGGAGCGAGCGGCACCGTTGCTGCCGGCCGATGCCTTGCCGGTCGCCGACGTGCGCGGGACCCTCACCGTCCAGGGAAGGGTCGGTCGCGATGCACCCGACGCGCCGCCGGAGGTGCAGCTCCACGCGCACACGAACGGTCTCGTCGTGGCCGGCCCCGCCGGGCCGACGAAAAAAGTAGGCGACATCGAAGTGACCGGTCCGCCCGCCTGGCGGTCGAGCGATCTCGACATCGGCCTCGACGTGCGCAACGACGGCACGAGCGGGCTCACCGACGTTGCGTTCCGCGCGACCGATCGGCACGGAATGCTGGCGGCCGTGGACATGAAGTCGGTCCTGCCGTACGGCGAGATCGCGGCGGACCCGTCCACGGCGCGCGACCGCCTCACCGCGGCGCCGATCTCGTTGAAGGTCGCGATCCCGCCGCGACGGCTCGATCAGCTTCCTGCGATCCTGGGCGTGAAAGATCTCCAGGGCGCGATGGAGGCCGAGCTCGACGCGACGGGCTCGGTGCTCGATCCGAAGATCCGGTTCATCGCCCGGACGCGCGGCGTACGCTCGTCAGCGATGCCGCTCGATGCGAAGGCGGATGCCGACATCGTGCTCGACTACGACGGACGCGTCGCCGACCTCTCGGCCAAGGTCAACGCACGCGGGCAGGAGATGGTCGACATCGGCGCGCGTGTCGAGGCGCGCGCGCGCGACGTGCTCGCAGGAAATGCGGCTTCCTCCCGGGATCGCGGGACTGGCCTGCCCTGGAACGCGTCGGGCCACGTGCGTCTCGCCGCGTTTCCGCTGGAGACCGTTCCGCTGCTGGCTGACCGCCGCGTTCGTGGTCGCGTGAGCGGAGAGCTGGCGCTCGCCGACCTTCACAAGGACGCGCACGTGTCTGGTCGGATCGATCTCGACGGCCTCGCCGTCGGCAAGGCCGAGTACACCAGGGGCATCATCACGGTCGACGCGGGGCGTGGGAGCCTCGCGGCGAAGGTGCGCCTCGAACAGAAGGACGGGTTCCTCGACACCACCGTCACGAACGGGCTCGTCTGGGGCGCGGAGCTGGCGCCGAAGCTCGACGATCAGCAGCCGCTCGAGGCGAAGCTCCAGGCCCAGTCCTTCCGTGCCGCCGCGATCCAGCCGTTCGTCGAGGGCACGGTACCGATGCTCGACGGCCGCATCGACGCGAACGCCACCGCGCGGATCGTACCGGGCCGCCAGGGAGCGACGCTCGAAGGCAACCTGCGCTTCCGCGAGGGAGTCGTGCAGCTCGCCGCGCTCGGTGAGGAGCTTCGCGGCGTTCGGGCATCCGTCGCGCTCACGCCGGACGGGATGATCCGCGTCACCGACGTGTACGCGAAGGGCACGCAGGGCGAGGTCCGCGCCGACGCCCAGGTGCAGCTCGACGGCATGCGCGTCGCCGATGCCACGGCCAACATCGGCATCCCGGAGAAGAACCCGCTCGCGGTCGCAGTGCAGGGGCAGCCCATCGGCGAGCTCTCGGGCATCATCAAGGTGAAGGCCAAGCAGAGCCCGTACGAGAAGGAGACCTTCGTCTCGGTCGACATTCCGAAGATGAACGTCGAGCTCCCGCAAGTCTTGAAGAGCGGCGTCCAATCGCTCGACGAGCGCGAGAACGTCCGTGTCGGCGTCTACCGAGACAATCGCCGCTTCGTCGAGCTTCCGCTCGAGAAGGACGACCTCCGCGCCGTGGTCGAGGACGAGCAGCCGGCGGAGCAAACGAAGCTCGGCGTCGACGTTCGTCTCGGCAAGATCACCATCGAGCGAGGCAACCAGCTCCGCGTCGTGCTCTCGGGCGAGCCGAAGGTGACGATCGAGAACGGCGAGACGAAGCTCGGAGGACAGATCCGCGTCGAGAGCGGCTGGGTCGACGTGCAGGGCAAGAAGTTCGAGGTCGAGAAGGGCACGGTGACCTTCAACGGCGAGTCGCCGCCGAATCCCGTCATCGTCGCGACGGCGGGCTGGACGGCCGCCGACGGCTCTCGCGTCTTTGCGGACTTCGTCGGGCCGGTGAAGACCGGAAAGGTGAATCTCCGCTCCGAGCCCCCGCGGCCGAAGAACGAGATCCTCGCGCTCGTGCTGTTCGGCACCGCCGATGGCGCGAACCCGCGCCCGCCGCCGCCGGGGACGCGTTCGGACGGTACGACGAAGGCGGCGGTCGGTCTCGGCGGAGGATTCGTCGCGCAAGGCCTGACCGAGGCACTCGACGATCTCGCAGGAATCCAGGCGACGGCTCGCATCGACACGACACGCTCGAACAATCCTCGTCCGGAGGTCGAGTTCCAGCTCTCGCCGCGCGTGTCCCTTGGCTTCGCCCACGTCATCGGCACTCCACCGATCACCGAGCCGGACAAGAACCTCGCGAACGTCGAGTATCGCTTCCATCGCAACTGGTCGCTCGAGACCACATTCGGCGATCGAGGCACCGCGCTCCTCGATGCGATCTGGCAGAAGCGGTACTGACGTCGGAGTCCGCGCGTGAGAAGCCCGTCGGCTCCGGAGCTCGCCAACGCTCCGGGGCCGACGCGTTTTGTGTCGTGCGCGCGCGGCTGGGCTCGGGCGAACCGCCGCGATCGATCGGTATGGAGGATGCAGCACGTTGACACGTGGCAATCCTCTCGCTGCTGCTCAGCTTCATTGGTCGAAAGATAGGGAGCATCATCCAAGCGATCTTCGGCTGGTCCGTCACTGCACTTTTCGGAAAGCTGCCGGCGAAGAAGCAGCTCGCCGTCACTGTCGCGCTGGTCCTCTCGATCGCGTGGCCCCTCTTCGTGATCGGGTTGTTCTTCCCCGCCGTGGCCGGATGGGCCCTCGCGTTCCTACCTCTCGAGAGCTGGGTCGGGCCGCTGCCGCTGCGCATCGCGTGGACGGTGCTCGCCGTGATCGCACCGCCGATCGTGGGGCTGCTCGTTCGCTGGGCGTCGCCCAACCCGAAGGGCACTGCGTTCCGTTCGGCGCTGACCGGCTATCCGCTCGCCATCGGGTTCTTGGTCTCGTTCGTCGTCACGGCGATCACGGTGCCCGTCGTGAAGGTGGTGACGTTCTTCCGCCGCCAGACGGACACACACGTCTACGTCCAGCCGCGTCCCGGCGAGTACCACGACGTCGTGCGCGAGCTCGCCGAGGCGTGCGCGCGCGCCGGTCTCATCCCCGAGATCGAGCCGCCGCCGCGGAGCATGATGATCGCGACCACGGTCCTTCGCGTCCTCGCCAAGGGCGCTGTCAGCCCGATCGTGGCGGAAGAGCTGCTGAGCGTCAGGGCTGACGGATTGCAGATGATCCTCTATCCGTCGGACCTCCTCATCCGCGGTGAGGTGAAGAGCGTCGCGCGCGTCCGCGCGATGATGACCCGCACGGACATCGATGCCGACGCATATCTCGTCGCGTCGGAGCAGGGGCAGCAGATCCAGGACGATCTCGGTCGACTGCTGGACGTCATCCGCCGTCACGAGCGTGAGGGCATGAGGGTGGGTGCGATGGCGCAGCGGCGGCTCGCGGAGATCTGGAAGCAGATGAACGAGGTCGAGCTGCCTTTCGAGGAGTGGGTGATGCTCGAGTCGATCGCGCGCCGTGTCGAGCGCCGCATCGTGACCGAGCACGCCGACGCCGAGGTGATGCCGCTCGACGACGTCGAGGATGGGATCGCGAAGATCGCCGCGCAAGCGAACGGCGAACAGGTTCGGAAAGAAAACGTCCAGCACAAGGAGATCACGACCATGAGCAACGTCCACCCGCCCCCCGAACGCCTTGCGCTCGAGGAGGCATCGACCGCCGATCTCGTCCGTGAGGCGCTAGACGAAGCCAAGGAGCTCGTCCGCATCGAGATCGAAATCGCGAAGAACGAAGTCGAGAAGGAGATCGCTCAGGCGAAGAAGGCCGCCGTCGGGTTCGGCGTTGCGCTCGCTGCGGGCGTTCTCGTCTTGTGCCTGCTCGCCGTGGCACTGGTCCTGGCGCTCGGCGGAACCGCGCTCGCTGCGCTCGGCGTGGCCGGCGGCCTCCTCGTCATCGGTGGCATCGCCGGCTTCGCGGGCTACTCGCTGCTTCCCAAGAAGCCGCTCGAGACCACCCGGCATCGCCTGAAGAGCGACGTTACGCAGCTCAAGGAGCACATCGCATGAGCCCTCCGAACAATGAAGTGCCCGTCGACGAGCGGATGAAGCGCCTCGAGCGCCGGGCGAAGGTGATCCGTTCCCGCCTCCTCCGGGCCGTCGATGCGCTCGACGCTCGCCGGCACCATGTCGTCGAGATCGGCGAGCACGCGAAGGCAGTCGCGAAGCCGGCCGCTCTCTCGGTGTTCGGCATCGCGGTGCTGTTCGGCGCGAGCGCGTTCGCGTTCAGTCTCGCCCTGCGGGCGAGCCGCCGGCGGTCGCTGTCCTATCGCCTCGGGGAAGGGATCCGCGGCCTGCATCTCGGCCAGCGGCTGGACCTGTTCCCGCGCCCGTCGCTCTCGCGGCGCGTCTTCGAGAAGATCACGCTGTCGGTGATGACCTTCGCGGCGACCGAGCTCGCGAAGCGCTTGTCGAAGAACGTCGTCGACGGTCGGCTGCTCGACGGACGGCTGGCCGTCGGGCAAGCGCTCGACGAGCACCACACGCGGCTCTCCCACACGCCGACGAACGGAGGTCGGTGATGATGCTCTTGCGTGTGGTGGTGCCGCTGCTCCTCGTCACCGCGGCCTGCGGGTACCGCGGCGAGCAGCGATCGGCCAACGACGTCTCGTACACGAACCGCACGAACAAGGCGACGACCGTGACGGTGTACCCGCCCGACTCGGTCGTCGGCACGACGCAGACGACGAGCGCCGCGCTCGTCGCCGACACCACCAACACCGCCACCAGCCCGAAGCGCGGTCCGATGACGGCAGCAGCGCAGCCCGAGCCGTCGGGGGCGCCGCCGGACCGGCGGACGAGCGAGCAGATCGAAAAGGCGCTCGCCTCGGATCCGACCCTCCATGACGTCGCGCTCGACCGCGTTCGCGTGGTCACGTCCGGTGGGCAGGTGATGCTGAGCGGCCTCGTTCCGACGCTTGCGGACAAGGTCTCGATCGAGCAACGCGTCCGCGAGGTGAAAGGAGTCGAAGCGGTCGACAACCGGATCGAGGTGCTTCGCTGACACGGCCATGAGAGCTGGGGAAGAAGCAGGCGCAGCCCCTCGCGAGTGCAGCGGTCTGCTTCTGGCTCATCCCCGCAAAGGGATCACGGGGGCGCGCTGCAGCAGCGGAACCCCTGCTGGTAGAACGCATGCGCCTCGCCGTGTGCACGCGTCGTCGGACGGCAGCGCGTGCGGACGGGGCCCCAATAGCCGCCTTTGAGGATCGAACGGCGTCCGCCGACGGACGAGCTGGTCCACTCGTCCACGTTCCCGATCATGTCGTAGACGCCGAACACGCTCTTGCACTTGGGCTGCGAGCCTGCGGGGAGTCCTTGCCAGAGCTTGTCGAGCTCGGCGACGACGGCGCCCTTCTTGTAGTACGCGTTCGGATCGTACGGTCGCCACGGCTTGTCGGTGACGCAGGCGTCCTTGTCGCGGTCGTAGCCGTAGGGGTAGGGGAGCGCCTCTTCGCCCTCGCATGCGAACGTCCACTCGTCCTCGGTGCAGAGGCGTTTGCCGGCTTGCTTGCAGAGCGCCTCGGACTCGGGGAAGTTGACGAGGATGACGGGGTACTCGCCCTTCTTGTTCGGGTACTCGAAGCGGTCGATGCAGAAGTGCATCGGCTTCGTCGGCAGCTTGTCGCGGATCACCTTCCAGCGCTCCTTGTCGAAGCTCGCGCAGCGCTCGGGGAAGTCTCGGTTGATCCACTTCGAGCAGACGCTCTTCTGAAGCGTGTCGCCGATCGCGGTGACGCGATAGTTCCCCTTCACCTCGACCATACCCGGACCACACGCCCCGCGCGTCCCCTCGGCGGCGTCGGTCACGTCCGTCGGCTCGCTCGTCGTCGAGACGATCTGCCAGTGGTTCGTCCCGACCTCGCGCCAGTCGTGCGTGAGCGGCTTCGGCGTGTCCGCCCTCGTCGTCAATGCGACCAGTAGCCCGAAGGCAATCGCGCTGGATGCCGTGACGAGTCGTCGCACGCCGGCACCGTAGCATCGCACCTCGAAATGGCGAGCCGCGCGACGACGGTCGGGACCCTTGCAGCGCGTCGCGAGACGTCTTCAACTCGTCGTCCCCATGACCCAGGTCCACGCCATTCGAATGCACGAGACCGGAGGCCCCGAGACGCTGCGCTGGGAGCCGATCGAATTGCCTCCGCCCGGTCCGGGCGAAGTACGCATCCGGCACGAGGCGATCGGCCTCAACTTCATCGACACGTACCACCGCACCGGGCTCTATCCGGTCACCATGCCCGCCGTGCTGGGCTCGGAGGCCGCGGGGATCGTCGAGGCGGTCGGCGAAGGCGTGACCGACTTCCGGCCCGGTGACCGCGTCGGCTACGCGACCGGTCCGATCGGATCCTACGCGGAGGCGAGGAACGTCGTCGCCTCCGTGCTCGTGAAGATCCCGCCCGAGGTCGACATGAAGGTTGCTGCTGCCTCGATGTTGAAGGGCATGACCGCGCACTACTTGCTCGACATCGGGCGCGTGCGCGAGGACCGGCCGACCATCCTCGTGCACGCAGCCGCGGGCGGCGTGGGGCTTCTGCTCTGCCAGTGGGCGAAGCACTACGGCGCGACGGTCATAGGAACAGCAGGGAGCGAGGAGAAGGCGCAGCTCGCTCGCGAGCATGGCTGCGACCGCGTGATCCTCTACCGGGAGCAAAACGTCCCGCAGCGGGTGCAGGAGCTCACGCATCAGCGCAAGCTCGATGTCGTGTACGACTCGGTCGGCAAGGATACATTCCGCGACTCCATCGCCTCGCTGAGGCCGCGAGGCATGATGGTCTCCTTCGGTCAGTCGTCGGGCTCGGTGCCGCCGTTCGAGCCGCGCCTGCTCGCGGCGAACGGGTCGCTCTTCTTCACGCGGCCCGTGTTGCAGGACTACGTCCGCGAGCCGAAGGAGCTCGAACGGCGTGCGCGCGATCTGTTCGGGGCCATCGCCGGCGGCATCCTCGACGTTCGTGTCGCGCAGACCTATCCGCTCCGCGAGGCAGCCCGCGCGCACGCCGATCTCGAAGCCCGGAGGACGACGGGGTCGACCGTGCTCCTTCCGTGACATTCGGTCGCGTCGCGCGCGCTCGCACCTTCCGCCGTAGCGCGAGGCGCAGCCGATGCATGTCCTTCGGACATGGCCCATGACGGTCGCAACGACGAGCGCCACGGGGAAGAGGAGAGCGAGCCTCGCGAGGCCCCGGAGCCTCTGAAGGACGCGACGCGGACGGCGCTTCTCGAAGGGCGCGTCGTCCTCACGTCGGTCACGACGCTCTTCGGCTTCCAGCTCAACGTCGTCTTCACGGACACGTTCGCGAACAGGCTCTCGGAGGTGGAGCGCCAGGTTCATCTCGGCGCGCTCGGCCTGAGCGCGATCGCGATCGGCGTCGTGATGTTGCCGTCGGCCTATGGGCGGCAGGCCGAGCCTCGCCAGGTGTCGCGCAGGTTCATCCGCCTCACGTCGCGGTCGCTGACGGTTGCGATGGCGCCGATGTTGATCTCGATCGCGCTCGACTTCGAGCTGATCGCTGCGTTGATCGTGGGGCGAGACAACGTCCTTCCGAAGGTCCTCGCCTTGCTTCTGGGCGTGTACCTCGCCGTCCTCTGGTTCGTCTTCCCGCGCATTCGCGCGTGGCGGCTCGAGAGGCGAGGCCTCGGCCCCGCCAACGATCCGGCGCCGCCGAGCAGCCGGCGATCGGCCCGGACCGGTGGATGATCGCGGATCGTCCTCGATCCACCGTTCGTTCCGAAGCCGGCGGGATCGCTGGAATTTGCCGCCAATTCGATACGCGCGCCGCGTCAAAGGGTCGGGTACGACACATGCTTACAGTTTCCGCATGGCCAATGCCACTGCCAACAAGGCTCGGCTTCGATGGCTCTCGGCGATCGTCGTGACAGCGGCGGTCGCGGCTTCCTCGGCGCTCGGTTGCGCGAGCGAGGGCGCGGACGACGGCTCGGATGTCGGCTCGAAGAAGACGAAGCCCGGCGGCGAGCCCGGCGCGGACGACGAGACCTTCGACGACGTTCCGGCCTCCGCGCTGCGCGAGCGGCCGTGGGAGGTGATCAGCAAGAAGGGCGAGACCTATCTCGCGAACGTCTTCTATGCCGAGCCCAGCCAGAACGAGCAGGTGATGCCGTGGACGATCGACGGACGGACGATGATCGATCGCCTCGTCTATCCGACCCTCGGCAATCCGAACTTGTACGTGAAGGCGGACGCCGATGACGAGCTCGTCATGGTGCTCCGCATCGAGCCCGACGCCTTCGACCACCTGAAGCCCGTGCGCGCGCGCGAGGGTGACGAGAGTGGCGACTCGCCGCTGAAGCTCGTGACACTCACCGAGGACGATGCGAACGACTTCCACTTCGTCCTCGTCTCCCGGAGCGCGCGTGCTTCCACGACCGAGTCGACGACGACGCAGCCGGCGCGTCCTGGCGTGTTCAAGATCAAGCCGAGCAAGATCCTCGAGAGCCCCGAGCCGGCTGACATGCCGGCAGCATTCAAGCGACGAAAGACGCTCCGCTTCGTCTTCGACGCCGCGGCGATGGCGAACGTTCCGCCGGGCCTCTACGACGCTCGCTTCGAGGTGCGGAAGAACGGCGCCCTTTTCGCGAACGTCTACGAGTACCAGTACAACGCGGTGCGCGTCTTCGAAGACGCCCGAGAGGAATATTCGGCGGTCAACGTCACCGACACACAGGTGGCTACCGGCGCCGAATACAAGTCGTTCACCGCGGACAAGCTGGATGACTTCGTCGACGGCATGAACGCCGAGACCGATCCCAGCGTGAAGAACGCAGCATTCATCACGTTCAACGGCGATCTCCACAACGGCGGCTCACCCGGCACGATCCGCCAGCGCATCGTCGCGAAGACGTACATGGATGAGGCGAAGCGCATCGTCGGCGCGCTGAAGCGGCTCAATCTCCCGATCTTTCTCACGGCGGGGAATCACGACGGCTACGCCGCGATCGGCCACGTGCCGAGCCTCGTGAAGAGCTTCGACGCGAAGCTCGGCGACAGCTTGCAGAAGGTCGTCGAGGAGCAGAACGACATCCCGTGGCCCGACTTCTCGTGGAGCGCGTACTCCGCGTTCCTCGACGAGACGCAGGCGACACCTGGCGGCGTGCCGAGGAACATCTTCGAAGGCAGCTTCGAACGCCGGATCGGTGACACGTTCAGCGCGTCGTTTCAGGAGGTCCCGCGCGGCGAGCGCAACATGGTCCTCTACGACGGGTTCTACCAGTGGCAGAAGACGTACGGTCCGCTCTACACGTCGTGGACGTTCGGCAAGAACCGTTACGTCTCGATGAATTCCTACGAGCTCCGGCAGCACCGCCGGACGGGCTGGGGGATGTACACCGTCAACTACGGCGGCGCCGTGTCGAAGACGCAGCTCGAGTGGCTCGACCGCGAGCTCACGCGAGGCAAGAACGCGGGCGAAGACGTCATCGTCCTCATGCATCACGACCCCCGCGGCGGGCATCAGGGGCTCGACCACGGCTACTACTCGCCCATGGTCGACTATCGCGGCGTCGCCCAGAGCACGCTCAATTACATCCTCGCCGAGGCTCTCGTCCCCGCCGTCTGCAAGCAGCCTGACTGGTCGCTCTCGGTCGACGACCGCGAGAGCTGCCTCCACGACGGGCTACAGGAGTGGATGGGGCCGGACGAGCTCGACAAGGACGGCGGCGCGGCCTTCTTCCACTCGGGCGTCGAGCTCCTGAAGCGGTTCGTGAAGAGCTCACACGCGCGGACGATGGTGCTCGGGCACGTGCACTTCAACAGCCTCGAGGTGTTGCAGTCCGGCGACGCGGTGCTTCCGGATCGCCTGTCGCTCGATCCCGCGATGGAGCAGAAGAGCGCGTCGATCGAAGCGGCGAACCCGGTCCGGCGTCTCGCCTGGGAAGACGCGCTCACCCCGTCCGCGCCGGGCGCCTGGCGCTTCGTCGCCACCCCGGGTAGCGGCGAGCGGATCGAGACGAGCATCCAGCCGCACTCGTTCGATGCCTGGCGTACGGAGCTCGACGTGATGCTTCGTGGGGTGCCGAAGACGATGAAGACCTTGTCCGATCGATCGGGCGCGCGGCGGGAGCTCGCGATCCTTCGCTTCACGTCGGGAGCGGACCTGTCGAGCCAGAAGTACGACGGGCGTTCGATGTTCGGCTATTCGGTGTTGCACGTCACGAAGCAGACCGACGTTCCGCGCATCAATCGCCTCTCTTACTTCATCCACTCGGGCGCGCAGGCGTTCCAGAAGGTCGAGACGATCGACGTCGACCGGACGCGGACGGTCGCGACGCGCGGACCGGACAACCCGGTCGACCAGCTCTTCGACTGGTGACGAGCCGATCTCAGGGGATCGACTTACAGCACCGGAAGCCGAGGTGGTAGTTGACGTGCATCGCGGACTCGAGCGACTCGACGTGCCATCGCGGGTCGAAGTTGCAGTGGTCCGGATACGCGCCGGTCTTGTTCGTGGTGGTCGCGGGCACCGGCTCGTTCGGCTCCTTCGCGAGCTCCACGTAGAACCACGCGCTGCCTTTGAGCTGCGTGAAGACCTTGTCGCCCTCGCGGCGCATCATGACCTCGGCCACGTTGCCGTGTTGATCGAACACACCAAACCGTGAGCGGCATTTGGGGAAGGAGCCGCTCGGCTCGGTGTCCGTGGTGCACGAGCCCCAGGTCGTCTTCGCGTTCTGGACGACACACGGCTGCCGGTGCCGGAGGTTCGTGTGACAGATCTCGAGGTCGAGCCTGTCTCCGTAGGCGTAGCGCTGATCCGGGCCGCCTTCGGGATCGCCGCGGCACGCGATGTTCCACTCGATGTCCGAGCACAGTCGCTTGCCCTGCAGCTCGCACACCTTCTTCGCGAGGGGCGGCTGCGTCCAGACCATCGGCAGCTCGCACGCCTTGTTCGGGAACTCGAAGACGTCGATGCAGAACCAGGCGTCTTTCCCTTTCACCCAGACGGGGACCATGTTCTCCGCACCACACTTCGCGCGCTGCTCGGGCGTCTGGATGACGACGTCCTTGAGTCCTTCGAGGCACTGTTCGCGGCTGATGGTGTGTTGGGCGATGGCCTTGTTGCCCTGATTCGCGCGCGCTGGCCCGTCCGGATTGAACATCGAGCGAAGGAACGCATCCGGCTGGATGCGCTTCTTCTCTTCTTCGGTGAACTCCTTGATGGAGAACAAGGAGAGGAGGCCCTCGCGCGTGTCGCGATGAAGACTCATCGGATCGCTCCGAGTCACGGTTCCCGCATCGGAGGGCGGCGCGGCGGCCGCATCGAGGATGGCGCGTGCCGCCGCCTCGAGGCTCGCGTCGCTCACGTCGGCATCCGCCGACGGCGCGAGCGTGGCGGGCGCACCCCTCGAGTCCGCCTGCCCGTCATGCGTCGGAGGCGGCGCCGTGGGGCGGCACGAGCTCGCGAGCACGAGCGCGGCGGCGGCGAAGCAGGCTCCTGCGCTGGTCCGGCGGGCGTTCGCGTGCCTGCCGGCTCGCCCGGGAGAGCCGAGCGGCGCGACGACCTGCCGGTTCTTCCGGTTCTTCCGGTTCTGCCGGTGAAAAGCGCCAGCCATGAGGTGATCCTAACAACGCCCATCCAAGAGCGCCGCTTTCCGGCGTGTCGCTGGCCTCTGCTCCTCCGCGCAACGTCGTCGCCGCGCGAGCGCGAGCGAACGATGCGCACGGCCGTTGCATGGATGTCGGCTGGGATCTAGGTTCGGTATGCCATGCCGGACGACTTCTACTCGGTGCTCGGTGTCCCGAAGAGCGCCGACGCCGATGCGATCAAGAAGGCCTATCGGAAGCTCGCCCGTGATCTGCACCCCGACAAGAATCCGGGCAACAAGGACGCCGAGACGCGCTTCAAGGCGGTCAACCGCGCCTACGAGACGCTCCATGACCCCAAGAAGCGTGCGCTCTACGACGAGTTCGGCGAAGAGGCGCTTCGTGAAGGCTTCGACGCCGACAAGGCGCGCGCCTATCGCGCGTGGCAGAGCCAGGGAGGCAATGGCTTCCGCGGCGGTGTCGGAGGTGTCGGCGGCGCTCGGGTGAACCTCGAGGACCTCTTCGGTGGAGCTGGCGTGTCCGGCTTCGAGGGCGGGGACATCTCCGACCTGTTCGGCCGCGGGCGGCGTCGCGGACCGATGAAAGGGCACGATCTCGAGCAAGAGCTCACCGTCGATTTCGAGACGGCCGTGCGCGGGACGACGGTTCAGCTTCGCAGCCCGGATTCGCACGACGTCGTCACCGTGCGCATCCCACCCGGGGCTGACGAAGGCAGCCGCGTCCGGATCCCCGGGCAGGGCGGGCAATCACCGAACGGAGGGCCGAACGGCGACCTCGTGCTCGTCATCCACGTCAAGCCGCACTCGCTGTTCAAGCGCGAAGGCGACGATCTCCACCTCGACGTTCCGATCTCGGTGAGCGAGGCGGTGAAGGGGACGAAGGTGAAGGTGCCCACGTTCGAGGGGCCGGTCTCCGTGAAGGTCCCCGCGGGTACGAACAGCGGGACGGTGCTCCGGGTGCGCGGCAAGGGCGTCGCCCGGAAGGGCCGCACCCAAGGCGATCTCTACATCCGCTTCATGGTCCATGTCCCGCAAGCTCGGAACGAGCGCGAAGCGGCTGAGCTTCAGCGAATCGCCGACGACTTCGCGAAGTTCGAGGACCCGAGCCTCCGGCGCCATCTCGACGTCGATCTCGGCCAGTGAACTCCTCTTCTTGCCTCGCCCTCGCCCTCGCGCGCGTCGACGAACACCTGCAACTCAGCGACGGCTGACCGAGCGTCTGTGCTTCGTGTAACCTGACGCTCGAATGACTTTGCGAACGCGCGGAGCTCTCGCACACGCGCTCGTCTCCGGTGTGATCCTGGCTGCCTGCGGAGGCGGAAGCGCGGGTGGTCCCAAGGCCTCCGCGACCGCCCCGCCGACGTCGAACGACGGGGAAGGGAAGGCGACTGCCGCGAGCACGCCTTCCGGCCCGCCGACGGAGATCGACTGCGGCGACTTCACGACCTGCGCGGTCGGCGCCGACGGCTTTGCGCGCTGCTGGGGTCGCGACAAGGAAGGCGAGATCGGCGCAGGGAAGGGCGCGGGCGAGCACCTGAAGCGCGCCGCAGTCCCGGAGCTCGGCAAGGTGAAGAAGGTGGCGCTCGCGTCGCGCTTCGGATGCGCCATCCTCGACGACGGCCGCGTGAAGTGCTGGGGCACCGGACGCATCGCCAACGACGGAAGGAGCTTCACCGAGGCGAAGCCGACGCTCGTGAGCGGCGTCGAACAGGCCGAAGAGCTCGTCGCGAGCGGCGCCGTCGCGTGCGCACGTGGCGCGAGCGGTGTCACGTGCTGGGGAACGGACGACAAGAGCATCAACACGTCGCCGTCCGGCTCGTTCAAACAGATCGCCGCTGGCTTCACACATGCCTGCGCGCTCGACGCGAGCGGTGCGGTGGTGTGTTGGGGCGCCGGCGACTTCGGGACGAAGGGCCTCTTCGGCAAGCCCGCCGGCATCGCCGGGGCCGTGCAGGTCGTGACGGGCGATCGCCACGGCTGCGTCGTCACCAAGACGAAGACGGTGCAGTGCTGGGGAATGAACGACGCCGGTCAGCTTGGGATCAAGCCGGACATGGAGGCTCACAAGAAGCCCGTCACGGTTCCCGGCGTCACGGGAGTGGAACAGCTCGTCGCCGGCGAAGCGTCGACCTGCGCGCTGCTCGCGAGCGGGGCGGTTCGCTGCTGGGGCGCGAACGGCGAAGGTGAGCTCGGGTTGGGCAGGCGCTCCCCGGACGAGCGCCCGGCGGTCGTGACCGCCCTGTCCGACGTCGCGCAGCTCTGCCTCGCGTCTGCGCACGGCTGCGCGCTGACGAAGCAGAACAAGCTTCTCTGCTGGGGCGCCAACGCGTTCGGTCAGGTCGGCGACGGAACGAAGGAGCGAAGGGCCGCTCCGACGCCCGTGGTCTGGTGACCACGCGCTGACGTCAGCGACGCTTCTTCCCGCCCTTCTTCTTCACGCGTGTGGGGCCCGGACCGCCCTTGTTCTTGCGACCCGCCGTCGTCGTCTTACGACCGCTGCTCGCGCGCGCGGTGCGCTCGGAGCCACCGCGGGTCGGCCGCTCGCCAGGTTTCGTGCTCCGGCTCGTCCGTCCTTCCGAACGTCCGCGCGAAGGACCAGCGCTGCGAGCGCTGCCGCCCCGCTCGTCACGTGCAGGCGCGCCGTCACGACCGCGCTTTGTTCCCCGCCCGCCTCCCCGACCATCGCCGCTGCGGCCGAACCGCTGACCGCGCTCCTGGTCGACGGACTCGTGTTCCCCGCGAAGGCGCCGCGCGTAGACCGTCCGGCGCAAGATCGCGCAGTCCGTGATCTCCACCATGATCCGCTCGCCGAGGCGGAGCGCGTCTCCGCTCCGGCGGCTCGTCGCCTGGAGGCCGTCGTCTTCGATCTCGAAGTCACCGCCGAGGTCTTCCAGCTTCACGAGGACGTCGACGAACGGATCGTCGAGCGTAATGAATGCACCGCTGCCGACGAACGCCGAGATGGTGCCCTCGAAGTGTTCGCCGATGCGGTCGATCATGTAGAAGCAGCGGTAGATGTCGAGGATCTCGCGCTCGACCTCCATCGCGCGCCGCTCCGCGATCGACGACTGGAGCGCCGCCTCCTGCAGCGCCTCCGGTGAGGCGGCGCGGCCGAGCTGCTTCTTGCGCGCGCGCTCGTCGCTCGCGAGGACCGCATGCACGACACGATGCACGACGAGGTCGGGGTACCGACGGATCGGCGACGTGAAGTGGAGATACGCCTCCGACGCGAGCCCGAAGTGACCGAGGTTCGCGACGTCGTACGTGGCCTGCTTCATCGAGCGCAGCAGGAGGCTATTGAGCACCTGCGCGTTCGGGTGATCCGCGAAGCTGTCGAGGAGCCTCGCGAGGCCCTTCGGCGTCTGCGTCTCGTCGACATCGAGCTCGATCCCGAGCACTTCGCACATGGCCGCGAGTCGCTGGAGCTTCTGCGGATCGGGCGGAAGGTGTACGCGGAAGACGCCGGGGAGCTGCCGCTCGATCAGCCAGCGCGCGACGACCTCGTTGGCGAAGATCATCAGCTCTTCGATGAGCTGATACGCCTTCTTCACCCCGGGATCTTTCGCCCGCTTGGTGACGCTCTTCGGCTGGCCCTCGGCGTCCAGCTTCACGACCGGCTCTGGCAGGTCGAAATCGAGCGCGCCCCGATTGAGGCGTCGCGACCGAAGGATGCGCGACAGCTCGTGGGCCACACGGAGGCCGTCGATCATCTCTTCGGCCTTCGGCTGGACCGGCGGCTCCGACGTGAAGCCGAGCGCGCGCGCCACTCCACCGTACGTGAGCTTCGCGGCGCTTCGCATGAAGCCGCGGATGAGCCGCGACTTCTTCACCGCGCCGCGTGCGTCGAGCTCGGCGTGGACGCAGAGGCAGAGGCGCGTCACGTCCGGCAGGAGCGAGCACAGGTTCGACGAGAGCGCGCGCGGGAGCATCGGGATCGCGCGATCCGGCAGATAGATGCTGCAACCGCGGTTGCGCGACTCCTCGTCGATCTTCGTTTCGGGGCGGACGTACGTGCTGACGTCGGCGATCGCGACCCAGACCTCGTAGCCGCCGCTCTCGGTGCGCTCGACCCACACGGCGTCGTCGTGATCGCGCGCGTCCTCGGGGTCGATCGTCGGCAGCGGGATGTGCGTGAGGTCCTCGCGCTCGGCGAGGAGCTCCACAGGCACCTCGGAGCCGTAAGCCTCGGCCTCGGCGATCGCTTGCGGCGAATGGACTTCCTCGATCTTCTCGAGGAAGAGCACCTTGTTGACCTCGACGGCGAGCTCGCCCGGTTGCCCGAGCACGGCGATGATCTTGCCCTCGGGATTCTCTCCCTGCTCGTCCGGGAAACGCGTGATCTCGGCGACGACGACTTGCCCGTCCTCGCCGCTGTTTCCCTCCGGACCAGCGCGGTCGATCTCCCGGGTCAACACGACCGGGCCGCGGATGCGCGGATCGTCCAGATCGATCCACGCGCTCTTGCCCTTCCGGCGCAGGATACCCGAGACGCGCGTCGACCCTCGCTTGACGATTTCGGCGATGGTCCCTTCCGCTCCGCGTGACCCGCGGCCGATGATCTCGACGATGACCTGGTCGCCATGCATCGCGCCGCCGAGCGAGTCGGCGTTCACGAAGACGTCGTCCCCGCTGGCCGTCGGGCTCGCGACGAAGCCGAAGCCTCGCGGGTTGACGGTCAACAGACCTTCTCGCCGTTCGCCGCGGCCTTTCGCACCGCCGCGCTTCTTGTCGAGCTTGAACCGCTGCCCCCGCGCGCTCAGCACCCCGTCGAAGACGAGGTCGTCCAGCAAGCGCAAAAGCCCTTGATACGACTCGGGGCCGACGCCGAGCTTCTCCGCGAGCTCGTTCGCGTGGATGGGACGCTCCTCGCGCTCGAGAGCGTCGAGAACGGCCGTACGTGAAGGCAGAGCCCTTCGCATGAAGCCCTACTTACGCGATATCCGCTAGCGCGTCCCTGGTAATCCGAGGCTTGGGGAATAATGCTGCTTGTACCCTCTTACAGTCCGGGAAGCTCTCGGGCAGCATCGTCCTCCTCGCGGCTCGGTCACGAATGCGGAAAAACATCTGGTTCTGGCTAACGGTCGTCTTCGCCGCAGCAGCGCTGGTGGCGAGCGCAATCCTCCTCGTCGACTACGTGAGGCCCGCGCCCGTCTTCTGCGACGCATCGGGCGGCTGCGCCAAGATGAAGGCGACGGTGCTCGCTCGGCCGTTCGGCATCCCGATGCCTGCGATCGGATTGATCGGCATGCTCGGCATCGGCCTCGCGGCGGTCGTCCCGGGCCGCGGCGCGAGGCTCGTCCAGCTCGTCCTCGGCGTCGGCGGCGGTCTCGTCGCGCTTGCCCTCTTCGGGGTGCAGGCCGCGCTCGGCGCCCTCTGTCCCTACTGCGCGGTCGTCGATGGCTCGGCCGTCGTCCTCGGCGTCCTGTCGTTCCTTCGCTGGCGCAAGCAATGGGATCCCCCGAGCGGGAGACTCGTACCCGGCCTCGCGGTGGCCGGGCAGGTCATCGCCATCGCGGCTCCGCTCGCCTTCGGCTTCCAGCAGCGCATCCTCCCGCAGGACCTTCCGGCCACGATCGCGGACGAGATGAAGCGCAGCGGACGCGGCAAGGTCACGGTCGTCGACTTCGTCGACTTCGAGTGTCCGTTCTGCCGGATGACCCACACGGAGCTCGCGCCGCTGCTCGAGCAGCGGAAGTCCAAGGTCCGCGTCGCACGCAAGCACGTCCCGCTCCGCATGCACCCGCACGCAATGGACGCCGCGAAGGCCGCCTGTTGCGGTGAGGCCCTCGGCAAGGGCGACGAGATGGCGGATGCGCTCTTCGCAGCCCCGCCCGAGGAGCTCACGCCGGAAGGCTGCGAGCGCCTCGCGAAGCAACATGGGCTCGACGTCGACAAGTTCCGCGCATGCGTGAAGGACCCTGCAACGGCGACCAGAATCGAGAAAGACAAGGAAGCCTTCCGCGACGTCAAGGGCCACGGTCTGCCGACGATCTGGATCGACACGACGAAGCTCGAAGGCGCACAAGACCGCGAGACGCTGGAGTCGACGCTGGACGCAGCCATCCGAGCGCTCTGAGTCGTTCTCCTCTTCTCGCGAGGTGAGCTCTCTTCTGGCCATCAGCCGCGCTCTTTGTTTCCCTTCCGCGTCGCTCTCCGTTCCGCGTCTCCGCTCCGTTCCGCGTCTCCGCTCCGCGTCTGTGGCTGGCTCCCACAACGCGCTGGCTCGCGATCACGCCTCTTGGGATGAACAGGGAGACAGGGAGACGGGGAGCGAGAGGGGCCCTGCTTCCATTTCGACCTGGACCCTTGTCGGCCCTCAGGAATCGCTTCGCGATTCCTTCGGAAATTTGAGTCTCACTCGCGACCTGCAGGGCGCGATCCACACGGTGCTCACCTCCTTGCCGACTGCGGGCGCGCGCTAACGTTCTCGTTCTCGTTCTCGTTCTCGTTCTCGTTCTCGTTCGCGTTCTCGTTCTCGTTCTCGTTCTCGTTCTCGTTCTCGTTCTCGTTCTCGTTCTCGTTCGAGGGGGGCCTCGGGTTCGCGCTTCGGCGTGGAGCGTCGCATCGGTTGTCGAGGTGACGCGTCTGGGGCGAGCGCGTTCGCGTTCCGTCGAGGTGACGCGTCTGGGGCGAGCGCCATCGCATTGCGTCGAGGTGACGCGTCTGGGGTCAGCGTGTTCGCGTCGATGTCGAGCGTGTTGCGGAGTGTTGGTTGGCGGGATGTCGGATGTCGCCAGTCGTCCGACGCTCGGAGTGTCGAATGAGATCGCCGAACGAGGCGTGCAGCCTTGGTGTGCACCCGCAGGTGGGAACAAGGTGAGCACCGTGTGGAATCACGTCGGCAGGTTGGAAGTGAGACTCGAATTTCCGAAGGAATCGCGAAGCGATTCCTGAGGGCCCACGAGGTGCCAGGTCGGAAAGGAGACAGGACCCCTCCCTGTCTCTCCGTCTCCCTGTTCAATCTCTCGCAAGGTCGAGTCGTGCTCGCGGCGCCGCAGTTCGCGACCGCACGGAGGCGGGCCGTCCGCCGCGTCGCAAGCGAGCAAGGAGCACGCGAGCAAGGAGCAGGCGAGCAAGGAGCAGGCGAGCAAGGAGCACGCGAGCAAGGAGCACGCGAGCGAGCGGCGGAACGACCAATGGCGAGAGGGAAGGGCACGCGACGCCGCGTGGCGAAGCGAGTCCGGGATTGCGGCATTGCGGGTGACGCTCGGTCAGCAGCCTCCGCCTTGCGGGACGCAGGACCACGTGCCGGATCTGCATGGCGTGCACATCCGGTTTGCGCCGCAGCCCTTCACGCGGCAGTCGTCGTTCTTGCCGACGCAGATGCCGCCGCAGTCGGCGCCGCCTCGGGTCGGATCGCAATCGTCTTTCGGATCGTCGAGGCATTGGTCGTCGGGGGGGCTGCAGGCGAGGCCGGCGAAGCCGCCGCACGATTGGACGCATCTGCCGGGCGCATCGGCGATGTACTCGGGCAGACGGCACTGCCAGCCGTCGGGGCAGGCATGCGGGTTCGTCGAGAACGCGTTGCACCCGATGTCCTTCGGCTTCACGACCTCGCACTTGTGCGTGAGCTCGTTGCACTGCGCGACGCTGTGATCGTCGAGGACCATGATGAGCGGACAGTTGAGCGGCTCCGCGCAGGCGAGGCCCGCGCGGTAGGCGTCGGCCCTGCCCTTCAGCACCGCGATGTACTCGCCGAGATCGCAGCAGCCTTTTTCGATGCGGACACAATCGGCGTCGACGTTGCAGCCGACGCTCGGGTCGGTGCTCTTGCCGCCGAGCGTGACGTGGAAGGACATCCTCGACAACCAGTAGTCGCGCACGACGATGAAGTGCGTGCCGCTGGCCTTTGCCGGGAGCGTGACCTTGATGTGCGAGCTCGTGTCGTGGCGCGAGGCGTCGTCGTTCCACGCGATTATCCGGAAGTCTTTGTCGAGGAGCCACGTGACGGGATCGCCGTCGTTGGACTTCACCCGGACATCGAGCTCGTCACCGGCGTTGCCCGTGAACTCGAACGCCGAGTAGCGCGAGAAACCTTCGAGCGTCGTGAGGTCGCTCGTCTGGCCGTATGCGAGCGTGCCCGCGAACGCGAGCTGCGATTGGGAGATCCCGAGCGAGCTCTCCGGGGGAGGCTCCTTCACGTCCGTGCTCGTGGAGCAAGCCGGCGTGAGCACCATCGTCATCGCAAAGAGCGAAGCGATCGAAGCCCTCGTCTGCATCACGAGGCCCCTCGCACGGCGCTTACCGGCCGAACGCTTCGCCATCATGGCTGAGCCTCCGACGGCGGGGCGGTCAGTTTGCGCAAGATGTAGGCATGAGAAGGAATGTGTAAGGAAACTCATGTGGTTGAATTTGCGCATGATTTCGGCGCTTGCCATGTGGCCGGAATCTCCACGGCCCATGGTCCGTCGAACTGTGCGTCTGCGGCATCCAAGGAGCGTTCGGCTAGGATGCCCGTCGACACTCTCGTTCGGTTCCCACGTCGTCCGAGGGAGCCTTCGCTTCGAGGAGCCTGCACGCATGTCCCTTCTTCGCTTCTTCCCGATCAGCCTTGTCGCTCTCTCGCTTGCCGCGTCCGGTTGCGGCGGCAAAGAGGTCGTCCGCGGCGCCGACGACCCGAGCGTCGACGCCCATGCGCTCTCGACCGGCCTCGACAAGGAGGACATGAAGCGGGCGCTGCGCGACACCCTGAACAAGCTGCGCGTCTCGCCGCTGATGAACGAATGGCGGACGGCGAACCCGCAGCCGATCGTCGCGATCTTCCCGTTCCAGAACAGCACGAGCGAGCACATCGACTCGTCGCTCGAGACGATCCTGAGCGAGGCCGAGTCCTGGCTGCTCGAGGCGAACACCGTCCGTGTCGTGTCGCGACAGCGTCAGGGCGAGATGATCCGCGAGGTCGAGGGCCAGCAGAACGCGGTCTTCAACCCGGCGAACGCTGCAAAGTACGGCAAGCAGCTCGGCGCGAAGTACTTTATCACCGGAAAGGTGTCCGGGAACGACGAGCGCAGCGAAGACATGCGCCGCGTGCAGTACTTCCTCTACATGCAGGTCATCGACGTCGAGACCAGCGAGATCCGTTTCCAGGGGAAGACGGAGATCACGAAGGCGATCAAGTAGCCAGGGACCCGACGGAGAAGTTGTGAAAGCAGCCGTGAGCAGAGGCGGAAAGCGCCTTCTCCGCGTCGCCGGTGCACTCGCGCTCGTCCTGGCGCCGTGGCTCGTCGGCTGCGGGGGCCACGAGGCGCGGACGTTGAAGATGCGCACCGCGCTCGACGTCGGCGACGCGAAGGGCGCCATCAAGGCCATCAACGACGAGCTCGAGGTCGCGAGCGACAAGCAGCTTCCGAAGGAGATCAAGGGGGACAACGCCTTGCTCGTGCTCGATCGCGGCAGCATCCAGCAGGGGCTCGCGCAGTTCGACCTCTCGAAGCAGGACTTCGAGGCCGCGGACAAGGCGATCGACATGCTCGATCTCGCGCACAACGCGGGCGACTCGATCGGCGAATACGTCTTCAGCGGCTCGTCGGGGAAGTACCAGGCTCCCCCGTACGAGAAGCTCATGATCAACACGCTCGACATGCTGAACTACCTCGAGCAGCGCGATCTGAACGGCGCGCGTATCGAGGCGCGGCGCCTGTCGGTCATGCAGCGCTACTACCGTGAGAGGCTCAACCAGCCGAACAACCCGGTGCTCGGGCTCGGAAGCGTCCTCGCGGGCTTCACCTTCGAGAAGAGTGGCGAGACCGACGAGGCGCTTCGCTACTACGACGAAGCACTCGCGTTCGGCGGGTATTCGAGCCTGGAGGAGCCGGTCGCGCGGCTCGCTGGTCAGGGGTCCTATCGCAGCCCGCGGCTCCGTGCGTTGCTCGAGAAGGGACACGCTGAGGCGGCGGATCCCGACTCGGGCGAGGTCCTCTTCGTCGTCGGCTACGGCCGTGTCCCGCACAAGGTCCCGGAGCGCATCCCCATCGGCCTCGCGTTGACGCTCTTCGCGGATGCGCTCAGCCCGAACGACGTCGCGGGCGCGAACAAGCTCGCCGCGCAGGGGCTCGTCACCTGGATCAACTTCCCGACGCTCGCGCCGGGGCAGGGCAACTACGCCGTCCCGGCGGTGAACCTCGACGGCCGCTCCATCCAGCTCGAGGAAGCGGTGAACGTGGATCGCGAGGTCCGCGAAGAGTGGAAGAAGGTCGAAGGCAAGATCATCGTGAGCGCGATCACCCGCATGGTCGCGCGCCTGCTCGTCGGTAAGGGGATCGAAGCGGCGGCCGGCAAGGAAAGTGTGGTCGGTCTCCTCGGCTCTCTCGCCGCGCAGGCCACGCTGAGCGCACTCGACACGCCCGACACTCGGAGCTGGGAGACACTGCCCGCTCGTGTCGCGGTCGCGCGCGTCCGAGTGCCCGCAGGGCGCCATCGGGTCGCTCTCGACGTCCGCGGCTGGCAACGGACGCAGGAGATCGTGGTCGAGAAGGGCGGCTGGCAGGTCATCTCGCTGATGGCACTTCGCTGAGCGAGCCGACCCGTCGCAGGTGAACCGCCACCGCTCGCGCCTACGCCACTTGTCCCGGCGCAGGTGCACGGCCACGAGTTGCGCACTGCGCCTTGTCCCGGCGCAGGTGCATGGCCACGAGTTGCGCGCTGCGCCTTGTCCCGGCGCAGGTGCACGGCCACGAGTTGCGCACTGCGCCTTGTCCCGGCGCAGGTGCACGGCCACGAGTTGTGCGCTGCGCCCCTTGTCCCGGCGCGGGTGCACGGCCACGAGTTGGGCACCGCGCCAGTTGTCCCGGCGCAGGTGCACGGCCACGAGTTGCGCACTGCGCCTTGTCCCGGCGCGGGTGCACGGCCACGAGTTGTGCGCTGCGCCCCTTGTCCCGGCGCGGGTGCACGGCCACGAGTTGGGCACCGCGCCAGTTGTCCCGCGCAGGTGCACGGCCACGAGTTGCGCACTGCGCCAGTTGTCCCGGCGCAGGTGAAGGGCCACTAGTTGCGCACTGCGCCAGTTGTCCCGGCGCAGGTGAAGGGCCACGAGTTGCGCACTGCGCCAGTTGTCCCGGCGCAGGTGAAGGACCACGAGTTGCGCACGTCGCGTCTTGTCCCGGCGCAGGTGCAAGGCCACGAGTTGTACGCTGCGCCACTTGTCCCGGCGCAGGTGCACGGGCCGGCTTGGGCGTCCGTTCGATCGCTGCGGTCGCCGACCGTCGGGCCTCGCGATGGGTTGGCTGTATCCTGGTCCGGATTGCGTCTTTCCGTCGGTTGCACACCTCGAAAGATGGGGCGGCTTCCCTCGATGGCCGCCGCCCTCTGTGCTACGGACGCCGGGCTGATTTTGCGGGGGCGCCGACGCTCGGCTCCGCCGCCGAACCACGCGAGGGGCGAGTGAGGCGCAAGCGCACGAACAAGACGCGAGAGAAGCGGACGCTGATCCCTGCGTTCGATCCGCAGGAGCTCGCGAAGGAGATCGAGCAGGAGTCCAAGCGTACGACGATCGCGCCGCCGTTCGATCCTGCCGCCTATGCGCGCATCGTCGAGGAGCACGTCACGCTCGCGGGGGGCCCGCGCGATACGCCGCGCTCGATGGCGGCGGCGACGGAGCTTGCCGCCCGAGCGGCGTGGCTCGTCCCGGCGAACGACTCACCGCGGGCGACCGGACTGCCCACCGCGCCTGCTCCGGATGGTGACGAGCCGGACGATACGCTCGGCGTGGAGACCGTGGAGACGATCGGTCGCGAGATGTACGGCTGTTATCTCGAGAGCGACTTCCCCGCAGCGCTCGTTCTCGCGGAACGTGTTCTCCGCGAACAGCCCGAGCACGCGCTCGCACAGCTCGTTGCCGACAAATGCCGCGAGCGGCTCCACCCGAGCAGCCGAGCGCTGAGTCCGTCGAGCGTCCTCCGGCTCAAGTTCGCGGAGCTCGAACGTCAGGCGAAGCACATCGACGTGAAGTCGTCCGTCGTGCTCGGCCACGTCGACGGCATCTCCGACGCTGCGACCGTCGCGGCGCTCACCGGGCTCGGGCCGGAGGCGTTCGATCGCCTGCACGCGCTGGTCAACCTCGGCGTGCTCGAAGTCGTCAACACGTGACCCGAAGCGGAGCGCAGAGCGCTCGCCGGTAGCGGCGCGCTGCGAGGCCGCTCGCCGTCCGCCGGTAGCGGCGCGCTGCGAGGCCGCTCGCCGTCCGCCGTCCGCCGCTCGCCGTCAGCCACTCGCCGTCCGCCGTCCGCCGTCCGCCGCACGCCGTCAGCCACTCGCCGTCCGCCGCTCGCCGCCGTCCGCCGCTCGCCGTCAGCCACGCGCCTACACCCGTTGCCGCTCGCCTCGGTCGCTCCGTCCGCGCTCGACGCGGCCGAGGCGGATCGAACGTGCAGCACGAGCTCGCAGGTTCTTCGCCCGCGCATGGTACGTCGCCGCGCCAGGGTGACTGACGGCCGGGCTCCTTCCGGCTCGAACGCACGCGTGCTAGCGGATGGCCATGCAGCAGTACCTGGACCTCCTCCAGCTCATCCTCGAGCGTGGCAAGGACCGCGAGGACCGCACCGGCACGGGCACCCGCGGCATCTTCGGGCACCAGATGCGCTTCGACCTCCGGGAGGGCTTCCCGCTTCTCACGACGAAGAAGCTGCACACCAAATCGATCATCCACGAGCTGCTCTGGTTCCTCCGCGGAGAGACGCACGTGAAGCCGCTCCAGGACGCCGGGGTCCGCATCTGGAACGAATGGGCGACCGCAGAGCAGACGGCGCGTTTCGGCCGCGCCGAGGGTGACCTGGGGCCGGTCTACGGTCACCAGTGGCGCAACTACGGCGCGACGCGGCGTCCCGACGGGACGTACGAGGAGGACGGTGTCGACCAGATCAAGCGTCTCCTCCGCGATCTCGTCGAGAACCCGAACAGCCGTCGCCATATCGTGACCGGCTGGAATCCGAAAGAAGCGGATCAGGTCGCGCTGCCGCCGTGCCACACGCTCTTCCAGCTCTACGTCCAGGACGGCGAGCTGAGCTGCCAGCTCTACCAGCGTAGCGCGGACGTCTTCCTCGGCGTCCCGTTCAACATCGCGAGCTACGCGCTGCTCACCATGATGCTCGCGCACGCGACGAACCTCCGCCCGGGCGAGTTCGTTCACACGTTCGGCGATGCGCACCTCTACAAGAACCACCTCGAGCAGGCGAAGCTTCAGCTCAGACGTGAGCCGCGGCCGTTGCCGAAGCTCCGGATCACGACGGAGAGCCGCGACCTCTTCGCGATCCGCTACGAGGACATCGTCATCGAAGGTTACGACCCGCACCCGCATATCGCGGCCGAGGTGAGCGTATGAGCGAGCTCGCACCCCTGGCCATGGTCGTCGCGATCAGCGACGCCGGCGTGATCGGCAAGAACGGCGAGCTCCCCTGGCGCATCCCGGAAGACATGCAGCACTTCAAGGCGATGACGATGGGGCACGCCATCATCATGGGCCGCAAGACCCATGCGTCGATTGGACGCCCGCTGAAGGGGCGTCGGAACATCGTCGTGAGCCGCACGGCGGACGGCTTCGACGGATGTGAGCTCGCGCGCAGCCTCGAAGAGGCGATCGCGCTCGCGCGCACGACCGACGACGAGCCGCGCATCATCGGCGGCGCGACGATGTACGAGGAGGCGTTGCCGCTCGCGACGCGCATCTTCCTCACGGAGGTGCATCGCGAGGTCGACGGGAACGAATACTTCCATCTCGACCGCTCCGGCTGGCGCGAGACCTCGCGCCGGGCAGGGGAGTCGGAAGGGGTGGAGTTCGTCACGCTCGAAAGGTAATCCTTCGTGCCCATGGCCTTCGCCTCTGCGCGGCGCGTCTTCGTCACCCTGTCTTTGTTGTCGGGCGCGTTTGCGGTCGTGCTTCCCACCGCGTCGTGCCGCGTCTTCGAGCCGTCGAACAAGCCGCTCGACGCCTGCCGGCGTTCTTGCGAGTCGAAGGCGAAGCGGCAGTGCACCGAGCTGCAGTGCGAGCGTGGCTGCGAGATGATCCTGGACCGCCTCGTGGAGCGCGAGGGCGAGAACGTGATTGCATGCGTCGCGGCGACCCCGCGGCGGTGCACGGATGTGGTGTGGGCCGACTGCGCGTCCCGCGTCGGACCGCACGCCGACGGCGGACCGCCGGGACCGCCGCCTCCCACCGAGGACGACTGATTTCCCATGCTCATCCGCATCGACGACGACATGAAGCGTTCGCTCACCTTCGGCACGGCGCCGAAGCGTGTGGTCTCTCTCGTTCCGAGTGACACGTTCAGCGTCGCCGCGCTCGGATGTGGCGGCGCGCTCGTCGGGCGAACCGACTATTGCGAGCTTCCGGCGGATGTCGTCGCGCGCGTTCCCAGCGTCGGCGGGACGAAGAACCCGAAGCTCGAGGCGATCCTCGATCTCGAGCCGGACCTCGTCATCGCCAACCAGGAAGAGAACACGAAGAAGGACCTCGAGACGCTCGCGCAGAAGGGCGTCAAGGTGTTCGTCGCATTCCCCAAGCGCGCCGCCGACGGCATCGCGCATCTCGCTCGCCTCGCCCGCATCTTCTATCTCGAGCGCGACCCGAACGTCCGTGACCTCCTCCGGCGCGGGTACGCAGTGGTTCGCGAGGCCGAGGAGGCGCGGAAGACGCTGACGCCGCTTCGGACCTTCTGCCCGATCTGGATGAAGCCGCTGATGACCATCAACGGTGCGACCTTCATCAGCGACGTTCTCGACCTCGCAGGCGCCCAGAATGTCTTCGCCGATCGTGAGCGGCGCTACCCGCTCGCTGCCGACCTCGGTCACGCGCCCGCGCTGCCGAGCGAAGACGTCGCCGGTCGCGATACGCGCTACCCGCGAGTCACGCTGGAAGAAGTGACGGCGCGTGCGCCGGAGCTCGTGCTTCTCCCGGACGAGCCGCACCCGTTCAGCGAAGAAGACGCGACCGTCTTCCGTGGGCTCGACATTCCCGCAGCGGAGAGGAATGCGGTCGTGCGCACGGGCGGCAAAGATCTCTGCTGGTATGGCGCCCAGACGATCGAGGGGCTTCCGCGCGTGCGCGCGCTCGTCGATCGCTTCCGCGACGTCACTTCGTCCTAAGCTCGGACAGCACACGCGCGAGTTCTCAGCGCGAGCGGTCGATCGTGCAACGAGCGTGAACGGAATGCGCGCGGACTTGCGCAACGGCCGTAAATCTGCGCGCGCGAGCTGCCCGACGACGAGCGTGTGCTAGAGCGACCATCGCTGCGCCGCCAAGCGTGCGCGCGTTCATCATCGTGCTGCTGCGAAAGACGCTCGTCGGTTCGGCTCTCCTTTCCCTGACGATCGCCTCGACCAGTGAGGCCGCGATCATCGCCACGAAGAAGACGACCACGCCCCATCCAGGCGTGACCGTCGTCGAAGGCACGACGCGTGCGCCATCGAGCAAGTTCTACGCGGCGAAGATCGCGCTGTGCACGTCGGGGATCCGCGTCGATGCGACCGAGCAGCCGTCGAGTCTCCGCACGGTGCCGTCGTGGGCTCAGTCGGTCGGCGCGAACGTCGCCGTCAACGGCGACTTCTTCCGAACGGGGCCGGCCATCGCCGGTATCGCCGTCGGCGGGGGCAAGCCGTGGCCGTACGCGCAGCTCGGTATCGATCCTGCGCTTTCGAATCGTTACTCCTTCGAGCGTTACGGCTGGATCGCGTTTGGTCCCGACTTCGTCGACTTCACACACACGAAGCACGTGAAGGAGAACCCGGCGCTCTTCAAGGCGCAGGGCGGGTACTCGTGCAAGCGCTGAAAGGCGAGCCGATCAGCGCGCGATCTCTCGCGCGCCGTCGTCGGCCTGCGAAGCGCCGAAAGGCGAGCCGATCAGCGCGCGATCTTGTGGATGACGGTCGGAAGGCTCGCGCCGTCGTCCGTGCGGACGACCCACGTGAGGTCCGCGCTCGGGGCGGGGACACCGAGGAAGCCGACGGAGCTGCCGAACGCCGCGAAGGGCGAGAGCACCTGCGCGCCGACGACGTCGGCCGCGCCCGCGATCACGAACTGTGTCGCGTCCGCGATCGGCGTGTGGGAGCTCACGTCGAGGAGTCCCGTCGCGTGGACGAGCGCCGGGACGTCCGTGTCTCCGCCGTCGATGGCGACGAAGACGCCGCCTCGCTTCGCGAAGGTCTGCAGGGACGACGACCACCTGTCACCGAGCACGATGGGATCACCACCGGCGGCGCCGTGGACCAGCACGACGTCATAGCTGGCGTACAGGTTGGCGCTCTCCAGTGACTCCACCGACGCCGCCGTGAACTGGACGACGCGACTTCTGATGTTCTGATGAAGCACCGTGCGTACGCGACTCGTCGTCTCCGCCGACGCACCAGCCTCGTACGACAGCACGCGGATGGGGTTGGTGGTCGGGATGGAGACGGCGTTCGTCAGGATCTTCGCCTGCGACGACCAGCTCATGACGTTGGCCATGTCGTGCCCGATGAGGACGACATCGCCGGGCGTCGCACCGACACACTCTCGCGCCACGCAGATGTTCGACGGACAGATCCGACCGCATGCTCCACAGTTCAGAGGATCGTTCTCGACCGAGATGCACTGCTCGTTGCACGCGAGGAGCGGAAGCTCGCAGACGAGCGGCGGCGGGTCGACGGGGTCGACCGGATCCACGGGGTCCACAGGGTCGACCGGGTCGACCGGTGGGAGATTCGGCTTCACCGGATTGGTCACGTCGGGATCGATCGGAGGCGTCGTGGGCGTCGGCGCAGGTACTGACGAGTCCGGTGTTTGCGGGGCGTCGATGCGAGACGCGTCCGGGCCCGCGTCGACGGTCGGGGCGGTGCTGGCCGGCGAGGCGACACACGAGCCCCCGTACTCGACGTATCCGGACCTGCAATTGCCACCGACGACGGCGCTCTCCGTTCCGCAGGCTGCCGTCACGAGACCGACAGCGATGAAGCTGGCAAAGACTACTGACCGAGTCATGGCGATCACCTCGAGCTGCCTTCCTGCGAGCTAACGACCTTCGCTTCTTCACGCATGCGCGTGACGAAGAGCTCGACGCGGCGGTTCTGGACCTCCGGCCGGAGCGTGACGATCTTGGGTTGGGACTTTCCGTGCGCGACGACGCGCAGGCGCGAGGGCTCGACCCCGTAGACCACGAGCAGCTTCTTCATGCTGCGCGCTCGCGCTTCGGAGAGCTTGGTGTTGTACTCGTCGCTACCGACCTCGTCGGCATGGCCCTCGATGCTGATGTCGGTGATGTCCGAGTGCTCCGCGATGAACCGCGCGATGTTGCGCACGAGTCGGTAGCTCTGAGGGTGGATCCGGGCGCTGTTGAACTCGAAGTGGACGACGTCCTCGAGGAGGATTCGGTCCTCGTAGATGCGTACGCCATCTCCGCAGCCGTCCGCTGTCGGCGGTGCGCCGTCCTTGCAGACGTCCTCGGCCTCGGCGATCTCTGCGTGCTCCTCCACGTCCTCCGGCGGAGGTGGCGCGAGCTGGGGCACGGGCTCCTCGGCGCTCGGGGGCTCGGCCGGCCGGACGCGCTCCTTGGCGCCCAGGCTGATCGAGATGCCGGCGGTCAGGATGCGCGCATCACTGCCGCGAAGCTCCGAATCCGGCTGGAAGATCTGCGTGTAGCCGACGAACGGACCCACGTCGACCCGGCTCGAGCGCGATACGCGGACGTCCCAACCCAGGTGTGCATCGAAGGCCGGGCGCGTGACATCGCCGGTGTGCGCGACGCCGAAGTTGGAGTCGATCCACGGCCCCGCGACCCTTCTCGCTCCGTACGCGCGGAAGCGAACGCCGAGCGTTCCCATGAACGCCGCTCCCGTGCTCGTCGGAGCGATTCCGGCGTTCTTCGGCGCGTCGCCCTTCGAGAGCACCAGCGCTCCGGCGCTCGCCTGTAGCCCGAGACGCGACGTCGCCGGCAGCTCGAGCGTTCCTGCGCCGGCGCCGCCGACTCCGAACTCGCTTTGCTGCGTGCCGCCGACTGCGTGCGCGGCGCCAGCGGCAACGTGAACTCGGGGCTCTTCGGCCGAGGCTCGCGCGCTCACGGCGAGGAGCGCCAAACAGGCGAGCACCAGGGGGCGTTTCATAGACCGAATGAACGGCCGCTTGCGCCCGCACTTTAGATGCCATCGTCGTGCCGCGGCGTACGCGTGCTCGACGCGCGCGCCGACATCCGCCCACGCGCTCGATCAGCGCGGACGCGGATCGGTCACGAGGAGCGCGAACACCGAGTGGTCGAGCCAGCGCCCGTTGCAGCGCTCGGCCTGACGCGCGATTCCTTCGAAGCGAAACCCGAGCCGGCCGATGACGTGCAGCGACGGATGGTTGTCCGTGGCCGCCGCAACCCTGACGCGATGGGCGTTGACGGGACCGAATGCCCAGTCGAGAACGGCGTGACCGGCTTCGGTCATCAGGCCCTTGCCCCACGAATCGACGCGCAGCCAGTATCCGAGCTCGACGCTCTCGTGGAGATGCGCGAACGACTCGAGGCCGATCACACCGAGGAAGCGGCGCGAGGCTCGGTCACGGATCGCAAAACGTGTCGCGCGCGCGGCGTCCCAGTCGGAAGCGCTCGCCTCCGCGTAGCGGCCGCTCGAGTCGAGGTCGACGTTGAACGGCACCCAGGGAAGCCACGGCTCCAGCTGAGGACGCGAGCTCTCGACCGCGGTCCAGAGATCGCGTGTGTCGGTCGCGTCGAGAGGGAACAAGAAGAGGCGCTTCGTCTCGAGCGGACGCGAGCGGACCTCGGAGCGCGGAGGCACGGCGAGCACGGAGCAAAGCGTAGTCGATGGTGGGCTCCATGCGCTACGCCCGGTGCGCCGACCTTGGCTTGCGCGGCTACGATCGCGCGCGGCGTGCCGTCGGTGGCGGCTGCGGCGGCTCGGGATAGGCCTCGACCAGCACCTTCGCAGGCCGCTCGACCCGCTCGAGAGGGCTCGTCACGAGATCGCGACCCTCCGCCGCAAAGTAGAGCGCCTCGCCCGGGCGCGGATCGCCGGGATTGGGCACGATGGCGCCATTCGGAAAGAACTTCAGACCGCCGTGGAGGCGCCGTTTGACGGCGAGATGGCCAGGCAGGAAATCCCCGGAACGGCGATCGCGTACCGCGATGCAGAAGCCGTCACGGAAGTGGTACTCCGTGTTGCGCGTCACGTAGACGCGGTGGCGTCGCCGCTCGGGCCTCTTCGCCTCGCCGGCGGAGCGGGTCGTCTGCTGCTGGGCCTCGGTTTTCTTCGCGGCGTCGGCCATGGTCCGAGGATGAGCTGATGGGGCCGCCGGGGCCAAGTTTCGGGGCATCCGATCGAGACCGGTGAAGGGGCGTCGTGCTGCGAGCGCGAGCCGGCCGACCGCCGAAATGAAAAATGACGACGGATGCGCGCCCCCCGCCCTGGGAAACAGGGGGCGCGCCCCCGCCCTGGTTGCGATGCTGGTCCGTGCGTGCGCGTTGCGCGGAGACGTCAGGGACGGAGCTGTTTCGGGTCGACTGGTCCGTTCACGACGACGTTCGAGAAGGTCAGGTCGATGGTGTCGTTCTTCCCCTCCAGGAGCCGGGCCCGCACCGGGACGACGAGCCCCTTGTCGAGCACGAGGGTGAACGCCTTGACGCTCGCGTTCTTGTCCTTCGCCGTACCCGCGATCTCCACGTCGGCCGCGGACCGCGAGGCGCTGAGTGTGTAGCGCTCTCGAAGGGCGCCGAGGTCACCCGTGAGGAGCGCGCGGACGTCGCCGAGCGCCCGGGCGACGTTGGCCCCGCCTGCGGGCACCGTCGCCGACGAAGACTTCGTCTTGTACGTCAGCCCCTCGGGCCCGATGAAGTAGACGACGTCGTCGGGCGGGGCCAGGTCCCACCGCAGGCGATCGGGCGCACCGAACAGGAGCTCGCCACGCGACCTCACGCTCGTCGCGAGCAGGGTGATCCGCCGCTCCTGCGTGAACGCGGCACGGAGCGTCTTCACGTCACGGCGCGCCTTCGCGATGTCGGCGAGGAGCGCATCCAGCTTTGCGCCTTCGAGCTTCTCCCGCGACGTGCCGGCGTCTTCCTGCGCATGACTTGCCGTCGACACGAGCGCCCCTGTCGCAAACGCAGCCGACGCGAGCGCGACGCTGAACACGAGCTCACGCGAGGTCATCTGTGAGCACCCTTTCCTTTGAGCAGTGGGCCTCCGGCGCGCGCACGACCTTCCGCATACCGCCCGTCTGCGAGGGCGGGATCCGCAGGCAATGTCTCGAGGGCTTCCGGCGAAGGAATTTCGGGTGGCCGTCCATCGGGCCGTTTGACGAGCAAAGCCGGGTCCACCTTCACGAAGCGACCCGAAAGGCGGGGCCCCTCCGACACCCATAGAGCGCGAGCGGTGAGGTCGGCGACGACGCCGTGCGTCGCGATGAAGGCGTCGATGGCTCGGCGGTCTCCGAGCGGGCACGCGTCGCCGCTGCACCCGTGGTCACGGAGGAGCTCGAGCGTGCTCGCAACGGTCGCGCTCTTCGGGGGGACGGTCGCAAGGAGCTCGTCGATGCGGGTCCTTCGAGCGAGGGTGGAGGTCGTCTGCCGTACGGTGAGGTCGCGTGGATCGCCGGCGAGCGGTCCCTCGAAGTGGTTCGTCACGGATGCCGTGCCTGGATGCGTGAAGGTCGACCGCACGTGCGCCGGGATCCCAGGGGCGCGCTCCACGACGGCGAATCGCCCAGCGCCGTCACCGACGAAGACGATGTGCGAGACCATCACTGGCTGCGCTGCAAGGATCGCGACGGCCTCGTTCGTGTCGCGCGCGGACGACAGCGCCTCGCGCAGCGAGAACGCCACCGGCACGCCCTTCGTGCTCGGCTCGCGCGCGCGCCCTCCGTGAACGGCGACCGCTACGCCCTCGGCATTCATGCCGGTGACCACGCCGACGAACCCAGGCCACGCGACGCTCGCGAACGGGATCTTGCCGTCCTCGTGGACGAGGAAGACGGCCTTGTCGGTGTCGAACACGTCGGCAGCCTCGAAATCGAAGGCGCGCGCGAAGAGCGCGTGTCCGTCTGCGGTGGCGTCGGGGCCGAGACCGAAGGCGGTGCATCCGAGCAAGGGCGATTGCTCGAAGCCGAGGGCGATGTCGTAGAGCGCATGGAGCATCACCATGCGGTGATACGTCGGGAGCTGCTCCGTGTACGGGTCTGGCACGAACGCGTTCGCCTCGGCGGCGATCTCGCGGCGCCGTGGCTCGGGGAAGCTCGAGACGACGTCTCGATAGCGAACGCGGCCGATGTCGAACATCAGCGTACGTGCCGGCGCGAACGGCACGACCTCCGCGAAGCCGTCCCAGAGAATCTGCTCGTCCTCGGCCATCCGATCGTAGAGCAGCGCGCTGTGCTGTGCACCGATCTGCTCGGGCGTGCCCGCGAGGTACACGAGCCGAACACCGCGCGTCGCCGTCCAGCCCTGTGGCGTCCGAAGCGCACCGTCCGCGCTGGTCTCAGCGGTGAACCGAGGCAAGGGGATGTCCGGCGGCGCGATCCGGGTCGCCGCGCCGACGATGGCGTGCGCGGCGAACGGAGCGATCGCGAGCGCAGCGAGGGCCAGGAGCTTCTTCTTGTGGCGTCGGAAGAACGGAGGCATCACGCCTCCTCGTACGATCCGTCCCGGCCGAGCCAGTGATCGCCGACCGTGCCGACGACGGTGTGGATGATCCGCCGGACGTCGCGGCCGACGCGGAAGTGCGTCTTGCGATCGTCCGGGTAGAGCACTCTCACGGGCTCCTCGATGACCTCGAAGCCAGCCCAGATCGCGCGGAGGAGCACCTCTGCCTCGAAGTCGTAGCCCTGGCCCGTCGTCCGGAGCGCCAAGGTCTCGCGGACCGGATACCGGCGGAGACCGCACTGCGTGTCGCTCAGGCGGCGCCGGGCGAACCCTGAGAGGAAGAAGTTCGACACACCGTTCGAGAAGCGGTTCGCTCGCGGGGCGCCGTCGCGCACGAGATCGCGGACACCGAGCACGAGCACGCGCTCGCTCTCGGCGGCGAAGAGCACCCGCCGCGCCTCCTCGGGCGGATGTTGACCGTCGGCGTCGACCGTGAGGGCCACCGTCATGCCACGCTCACGGGCCGCTTCGAGCCCCGCGCGCAGCGCTGCTCCCTTCCCGCAGTTGCGCGGCCCGTCGCCCTCGCGCGTGCCTCGCCGGCTCGGGACGACGATGCAGCCGAGGTCCCGAGCGATGCGCCCCGTCGCGTCGCGCGAGCCGTCGTCGACGACGATGATGGCGGCGCTGCGCTCCGGCAGGGCGCGCGTCAAGCCGGAGATGACTCCGGCGATCGAGCTCTCGGCGTCGAACGCCGGGACGATGATGCACGCTCGCTCGAGCCACGCTGGAGACGCATCCGTCGAGCCCTTCGAGCGTGCGCTGGCCATCCGGTCGTGGTTCAGCTGATCCATGATGGTGATGGCGAAGGCTCTCTCGCCCATGCGTTCGTCTCCGGACTCTTGCACGTTGACCGGTGGACGCGCAAAGCCTAGTCACCGCGCGGTGAAGCGAGCTCCTCTTTCATCGCCGTCGAAGTCGAAATCGCCTGCCCCGAAGCGGCGCGCTCGTGTCACGAAGTCGCAGTCGGCGCCCCCCTCGACCGGCTCGGACCGGAGCGCCATCACGTTGAGCGTCGAGCGAGGACCCCACGCCGGCATCGGCCGCGCGGAGATCCTGCGTCGCATCCACGCGATGATCCGCGAGCTTCAATTGAAGAACCCGGAAGTTTCATTCCTGCTAACTGATGACGAACGCATTCATCAATTGAACAAAGTCTATCGCGGTAAAGATCGACCGACTGATGTGCTTGCGTTCGCGATGCAGGAAGGCGAGCTCGCCGAGCTCGCGGGCGCTGTTCTCGGCGACGTCATCGTGAGCGTTCCGACCGCGAGGAAACAGGCTGATGAGCGCGGCGTCGCGGTCGCTGACGAGGTCACGATGCTGCTCGCGCACGGCCTCCTCCATCTCCTGGGATGGGATCACGAGACGCCTGCCGAGGACCGCCGGATGCGGGCTGAGACGGAACGCCTCTGCCGGGCGGCCAACGTTCCGAACGCGTCCGCCCTGGCGGGATCCACGTCTGGACCCGCTGCCACCGCGGGTTCCCGTCGCTCAAAGGAAGGAGCCGATCAGGCTCTCTCGCGGAATCGACCCGCGGTCCAGCGCCCCTCTAGAGGCAAAAAAGGGCAAGCACCTCATCACGTCAAGGCTCGCCGCTCACGCAAAGGATGATGAGTTCGGAGCTGAGTCACTCTGGACACACCCCCCGAATACCGGGGGAAAACAGCATCCGGACGCGAAAAATTCGGCTTTTCGCCGCTAATTTCCCTTGCGGGGATGGAACTGCGAGTGTTAGCCATTCTTGCGTGGCTGATGTTTCGATCGTTCTACGCTCGAACCTCAGCGGGGTGCACGAGGCTCTGTCGCCCCCTCTCTTCTCAGACTTCGCGCCGATGTCGATGTAGTGGGGAAGAGTTGGTGTGATTGAAAGATTCAGAACGGCGCCGTCTCTCGAAGAAGTCGTCGTTGGAGTTCGACAGGAGGAATCGCAATGGCTGCTGCGAAGCGCATGACCAAGGCTCAGGTGATTGGTGAGATTGCCCAGTACTCGGAGCTCGACAAGAAGAGCGTGAGCAAGGTCTTTGAAGGCCTCACGGATCTCATCAAGAAGCAGCTCGGCCCGCGCGGCCCGGGCGAGTTCGTCATCCCGGGGCTCCTCAAGCTCAAGACCGTCAAGAAGAAGGCGATTCCGGCGGGCGAGCGTCGCAACCCCTTCACGGGCCAGATGCAGCACTTCCCGGCGAAGCCGGCTTCGAAGAAGGTCCGCGCGACCGCGCTCAAGGCGCTCAAGGACCTCATTCAGTGATGTCGGTCGTGCGCGCGGCCTGAGCGCCACGTCACGTCCAACACGTTCGGCACCTTCGTTCGAACCAACGCGCGGGCGCCTCCCCTCGAAGGGAGCGGCGCCCGCGACGCATTTTGTCTTCCTCACGATGCGTGACGGTGTCGTCACGTCACCGGATGCCGGTCAGGGGCAGAGCGAATCGTAGATCGGTCCGCACGCAGCCTCGTTGCCGCCGGCCATCTCCAGAGCTTTCTCGCAGGTCGTCCGCTCCTGCTCGTCTTCCTTCGCGGCGCAGCAGTCCGCGAGGTCCGCACACTTCTCGCCGTCGCCGGGGTCGTTGTTCTCGTTCATGCAGGCCGGCTCGGGGCACTGCTCCATGCAGGTGCTCAGCGTCTCGACGCACGTGCTGCAGTCGTTGCCGGGGATCGGGCACTTCTGGACGCACGCCATGTCGTTGCAATCGCACGCCATCACGCACGTGATGTAGTCGCCGCACGCGCCGCCGAAGTCGCCGTCTTTGTAGCCGGAGCCGTAACACGCGGTGTACTCGGCGTCGCACTTCGAGGTCAGGCAGCTGAAGTGAGCCTGCGTCTCGGCCTCGGTGCACGTGGAGTCCTCGCCGCCACCGCACTTGTCGAGTGTGTTCTTGGAGCCGCCGCTCGATCCGGAGCTGCCGCTCGATCCGGAGCTGCCGCTCGACCCCGAGCTGGTGCCTGGTGTGTTGGTCGTCTCGGTGGACGAGCTGCACGCCGCGACGAGCGCGACGAGCGAGAGTGTGACGACGATCGAACCGGTGAGACGAGAGAGCAAGGGGGCCTCCAAGAATGCGCTGCGTGCGCGGAAGGAGCTTTCGCAACGGGCGTGCCTCCCCGTGCGTGCGTGATCTCCGTGGGTTCCGACACGCGTACGTCAGCGTCGTGCGCAGGGTGCGCAAACGTGCTGCGCAGCCCGAGCATGCGCAGCCTCGGAGCGACGCCGAGTGCGCCCCGCATCGGATCTCCAACCACGTCGAATCCACGAGGTTCTCGCGTACGCGGAGGGATTCGTCGCATGGCGATGCCCGGTCCTCGCTGACGGAACGGCGCTCGCATGGCGGCGATCAGAGGGACCTCCATCCCCGGTCACGAGGCTCGCGCGCGCGCATTCGAGTCGACGTAACCGCCATGCGATGTCTCGCGCCTTGGTAGCCGGCCCATACAAGCGGTTCGATGTCCGTCCACCTAGGCTCCGCCAGCGCCCCGTCCCCCGGGGGGAGACGTCGAGCTCGGAACGAACGGACGAGGATGACCGATACGCGCGTGAGCAAGAGCACGCGACCGCCGAAAGCCCCATCACCCAAGCCCCTGCTCGTTTCAACGAAGCCTGCAGGCGCGGTGCTGGTCGCGCCCGGTGTCCTCGCGTGGCTGTTTCCTGCGGGCGCTCCGTTCACGCAGACGAACGTTCACGTCGGGCAACGCATCGTCGTGCCGCTCGATGGGGCACCGCTCACGTTTCGTGCTCCTGGCGGCGCGATCGTCGAGACGCGCTCACCGGTGCTCGTTCCGCCCGGCGTTCCTTACGCGACGTTGAGCGCGGGGCCGCGGATCGGGATCGTCGTGCACCCCGTGCGTGATGGCCGGCCCGTCGTCATGACGGAGGCGGGACCGACGATCGTCGAAGGTCGAGCGGGCGGTCGCGTGCGCGGTGCGGCCGAGGCGCTGCTCTCGACGCCGGCTCACCATCACGCGGACGATGCGCATGGCGAGCTCCTCGATGCTCTCGGTTCTCCGCTCGGGCGCCTGCTCGACCGGCGCGTCCGCGTCGTCCTCGACACGCTCGCTTTCGAGCCGGAGCCGCCGACGCTCGAGATGCTGTCGGCACGCACGGAGCTCTCGTCCGAGCGGCTCCGCCACCTCGTCGTCGAGTCACTCGGCGTAGGGCTGCGCCGTCTCTTGCAGTGGTACCGCTTCACGAGCGCTCTCACGCGCATGTGGCGGCCCGAACGTCTCGCGCACATCGCGGCGGAGACGGGGTTCTCCGATCAAGCGCACCTCGCGCGCACGACGCGCGAGCTGATCGGTCATCCACCGTCGCTTCGCACGGCCATCGAGTGGCGCATCCACGGCAACTATCACTCACGTTGAGAGCAAACGTGCGCCCGACGGGCCGAGACATCGTAGCCGTCTGATCCAAGCCAGGTCGTCCGCGTCTTGTGCACCATGCAACATGGCGACTCCCCGCTTCGCGTGGAGCGCAGCGCGCGCGAGGCCGCACACGTACCGTGCACCGCGCCTACCACCGGAGGTGAAGTGTGGACGGTCCGAGTCGTCGCTCCCGCATACGTGTCGTCGCGTCAAGTCAGTGGTCCTCCGCGCTCGCGCTTGCCGTGGTGATCGCGTGCGGGATCGCGTGCGGCGATTCCGTCGACGAAGCTCCTCCGCGGACGACCGCGAACGAGGCGTGTGCGCTCCCCGGGCGCGTTCGCCGACTCACGCGCGGCGAGCTCGACGCGGCCGCGTCTGCCGTCGTCGGACCGACGACGCTCTTCACCGACTCCCTCGCCGCAGAGGATCGTCCGCTCGGGTTCGACAACCACGAAGGACTCGTCGTCTCCGGCCTGCTGCTCGATCAGCTCGGCGTCGTGAGCAGCAAGCTCGCGGATCGCGTCGTCGCGGATCCTCGCTGGTCGTGTGGTGGTGACGAGCGAGCTTGCTTCGACGCCTTCGTTGCCGACTTCGTCACGCGCACGTTCCGCCGTCCCGTGACGACGGAGGAGCGCGACGGGCTATTCACGGTGTTCCAGGCCGGGCGTGATGGTGCCGACTACGCCGGGGGACTCCATCTCGTCGTCGAGGCGGTGTTCCAGTCGACGGCCTTTCTCTATCGCACGGAGCTCGGAGCCGAAGGGCAGACCGGCGTTCGCGTGCTCGAGGGACACGAGCTCGCAGCGGAGCTCTCCTTCCTGGTCACCGGCGGCCCGCCGGATGACGAGCTCTCCCGCGCCGCCGCGGAAGGCAAGCTCCTCGAGCCCGAAGAGCGCGCCCGACACGCGCGCCGGCTCCTCGCAACGGATCAGGGACGAAAGCGCCTCGAGAACTTCGTGCTCCAGTGGGCGGGGCTCTCGGAGCTCGAGTCGATCCAGAAGAACAACCTCGTCTACTCCGAGTTCTCCGCAGAGTGGCGGGCGTCGATGCGTGCCGAGACGCATGCGTTCGTCGAGCACCTCTTCCGCGAGGGAGATGGCAAGTTGTCGACGCTGCTCGGCGCGGACTACACGTTCGTCGACGATCGGATGGCCGAGTTCTACGGTCTGCCCGACCGTCCTGGCACGACGCCAGCGCGCGTGAAGCTTCCGGCGGAGCGTCGCGGACTGCTCACGCAGGCGAGCGTCCTCTCGACGTACGCCCACTTCGGAGACACCTCGCCGGTGCATCGCGGGAAGATGGTCTTCACCGCGCTGCTCTGCGGCCAGATGCCTCCACCGCCGCCGACGGTCAACACATCGCTGCCCGTCCCGGACGGGAAGCGCACGACGCGCGAGCGGCTCCGCACGCACACCGACAATCCGTCGTGCGCGGGCTGTCACATGAACATGGACCCGATCGGCCTCGGCTTCGAGGACTTCGACGGCATCGGGAAGCACCGCACCGTCGAGGCCGATGCGCCGGTCGATGCCTCGGGCGCGATCGTGACGCCGAAGACGGTCGGCGACGGCAGCGCGTTCACCGGCGGCGCGCAGGGCGCCGGCATCCTGGCTTCGCATCCCGAGGTCGAGGAGTGTCTGTCGCGACAGCTCTATCGCTACGGCTTCGGACGCAAGGAGACGGCGATGTCGTGCGAGACGGGCGACGTCCGCCAGGCACTGGAGCAGAGCGGGGGAGACCTCCGCGAGGTCCTCATCGCCTACGCGCGGTCGAGCGCATTCTCCGAACGCAAGGACCAGACACCATGAAACGTCCGCACACGATCGCTCGTAGGCAGTTCCTTGCAACGCTCGGCGCGCTCGGCCTCGCGCTGCCGATGGCTCAGGTCCTTCGCGAACAAGAGGCCTCTGCAGCCGAGCCGCCGCTTCGTCTGTTCATCATCCAGACGCCGCAGGGCACCGTACATCCGAGCTGGACTCCGCGTGCAGGCTTCGACATTGCCTACCCGGGCTCGATCCTCGCGCCGCTGGCCGCCTACAAGGACAAGATGATCGTGCTCGACGGTCTCGACTTCAAGGTCGCGTACGAGCACGGCCTTCCCGTCGGCGGCCACGAGTGTGGGATGGTGACGTGCCTGACCGGCAGCCGCGTGCGCGGAACGGACGGCGGGCTCCCCGAGAGCGAGTCGGTCGATCAGGCGATCGCTCGGCACATCGGCAACGGCACGAAGATCCGAAGCGTCGAGCTCCTCGGCTGGAAACAGTTCAGCGGGACCACCGCGGTCAACCACATGTCCTTCGGACAGGGCGGGACGCGCATCCCGATGGAGCGCGACCCGCTCGCGCTCTATCAGCGGCTCTTCGGCGACATCGCCAGCGGCGCCTCCGACGAGGAGCGTGCCCGCGCCATCGCCCGCAAGCGGAGCCTCGTCGACTTCCTCAAGGGCGACGCGACACGTCTGGAGCGGCGGCTCGTGGGACCGGAGCGCGCGAAGCTCGAGCAGCACATCTCGGCACTGCGCGACATCGAGAGCCGGCTCGGTAGCGTGATCTCCTGCACGAAGCCCGCTGCGCCGACCTCGCCCGGATCGCTCGACAGCATCGAGCTGTCCGAGCAGCTCGTGAAGCTTCATCTCGACATCATGGTCCAGGCCTTCGCGTGCGACCTCACCCGCGTCGGCACGATGGTCGTGAACCTCCCGAGCATGCCGTGGCTCGACGGCATCGGCTACACCGACATCCACAACGACTTCGCGCACAACGTCGACGGGAGCGAATCGGCGCGGCAAGCGATGGTGAAGATCCACACCTGGTATGCGGGTCTCATCGCGCGCTTCATCGGGCAGCTAGCGGCAGTCCAGGAGACCGGCGGTTCGCTGCTCGATCGGACGCTCGTCGTCTGGATCAACGAGCTCGGGACGGGCTCTCACTCGCTCTTCCGCGTGCCCGTGGTGATGATCGGCGGAGCCGGCGGCAAGCTCGCGATGGGCCGCCACATCACGACCCGCGATCCGAACGCCGATCCGCTCCTCGGACGCAACGTCGGCGAGCCGCTCCCGCTGGCGTTCCCGCACAACCACTTCCTCACGTCGCTCTGCCGTGTGTTCGGCCTCGAAGTCGACGGCTTCGGCCACCCCGACTACAAGGGCTGGGTCTCGGGGCTCGCGTGAACATGCGCATCGGTCGCCTTCTGCCGGCGGCGCTCGTCGCCGGCGTGCTGGCGTGGGCTTGCGGACAGGACGACACGTCCGTCGACGAGCCGAATACCGCTCGACCGAGCGACGACGCTGGCGGCGCGTCGAGCGATGCGAGCACGAACGACGCGCGGACCGACGGCGATTCGAACGACACCAACGACGGACCGCTGCGCTGCGACAGCGCCGGTGTCCTCGTCTGCGATTCCTTCGACGAGCCGGCGATCGACTCCACACGATGGGAGCCCGAGCTCCAGTCGGGCGCGGCTGCGATCGACGAGTCGCGTTCCTATCGTGGCGGTCGTGCTCTCCACGTGACGACCGAGCGAGGTGGCGGACGCGCGATGCTGCGCGCGCGACAGCGAGCAGCCCTCGCCGGCCGCAAAGTGTGGGGCCGAACGCACATGTTCGTCCCTTCGTCGGCCGAAGCATCGCTCACGCATCACTCGAACGTGATCGCGTTCGGAGGCAAGAACGCGAGCGGCGCGACCTCGGTCCACGCTGTCGCGATCGGCGCCGCGGCATTTTTCGGGCTCTACTTCCAGGACGAGCCGATGATCGACGAGAGCAGCTTCGTGCTCCATCCGGACGTGCCGATCACGAAGGTCCCCCTCGACCGCTGGTTCTGCCTCGAATGGGAGCTCGATGGCGTTGCCTCCGCGTTCCGGCTCTACCTCGACGGCGCGCTCATCCCTTCGTCCGTGATCGAAGGCCGTGTTCCGGCGACCGAGGCGGACGTCCTCGTCGGCGCCGAGTTCGACCTCGAAGAGGCGTGGCTCGACGAGGTCGTCGTCGCGACGACGCGTGCGGGCTGCCTCCCTTGAGAGGGGAGCCCTACGCTCCCTCTCGATCCTGCCGAGGCCCGAGGCGCGATGCCGGAGGCCTCAGGCGCCTGAGCACGCCGTGCGCTCGTGGAAGCGCGAGGGCGATCACGATCAAGAGGACGAGCGGCGCATCGCCGAAGCGTGTGTAGAGCGTGACCGGCGCTTCGAGGAGCGCGGCGTCGGCGATCAGAGGCGGTGACGGCCCGAGCCCGGGTGTCGCGTCGTGGCGTGCGACGACGCGGCCATTGGCGTCGACCCACGTCGTCGGCCCGCGATTGACCGCGCGTACCAGGTCGCGGCGCGCTTCGATCGAACGAAGGACCGCCAGGCGCAGGTGCAGCTCGCCCTCGGCACTGCCCACGAACCACGCGTCGTTCGTCACGTTGACGAGGAGGTTCGGCCTCGGCTCCATCGCCTCGCGTCCCGCCTGCGGAAGCGTGTCCTCGTAGCAGTTGAGGACGGTCGCGACGATCGGGCCCGCGCGAAAGGCGATGCTCTGCGTGCCCGGTTCGAGGCCGGTGCCGCGCGCAAAGACCTTGCGGAGGATCGGGAACGTGTCCGCCAGCGGCACGGTTTCGCCGAACCAGAGGAGATGCCGCTTGTCGTACGACGGACCGATGTGTCCGTTCGGCTCGACGAGGATCGCGGAGTTCGTCCCGAGCCCGCCACCTTTCTTCAGGTACGCGCCAGTGAGGACGGGACCACGTACGCCATGCTGGAGCACCGCGCGCATGCCCGGCGGCGAGCTCTTCACTCCGTGCGCGAGCGTGTACGGGTAGGCCGACTCCGGCCAGACCGTGAGGACGGCGCCGGCTTCCTCGGCGCGCCGCGTGAGGGTGCTCAGTCGATCCAACATGAGCTGCGCGCGGTCCTGTTCCCAGCGGAACGTCGCATCGAAGTCGGGCTGGAGCAGCGCCACCTTCGCGTGCGGAGAGGTGGCCCGCTGCGTGTCGATCGCGTGCATGCGGATCCAGCCGTAAGCGAGGAGGACGCCGAACATCGCGGCGCCGATCGCGAGCGGCGGGACGCTTGCGCGGAGCCGACAGCCCTGTGCTTGCGTCCCGCGCATGATCGCGTCCGCAACGAGCCCACACGCGACGGCGACGAGGAAGCTCGTTCCTCGTTCACCGACGAGCTCCGCCGTCTGCAGGAGGACGGGCCAGCGGGCGAGGCCGCCTGCCGGTGTCCACGGGAAGACGGCAGGAACGAACGTGGCCGCGAAGACGCCGATGCCGAACGCAACGAACGAGGGCACCTTCGGCGGATCTACCCGGCGCAGGTGCCTCGGCTTCATGCTCGGACGAGCGAGCCTCGCCGCGACCGCCGCGCCCACCGCCCACGGAAGGGCCTGCGCCGCAGAGAGGAGAACGAGGGCCACCCACCCGAGGGCCTTGGGAAGGTCCGTGAAGCGCGCCATCACCTCCGGCACGAACCGGAGCGCGAGGAGGTTCGCCGCGAGGCCGAAGAAGAAGCCTCGCCGAGCGCCGGCACGGAAAGGTTTCGGCTCACGAGCTGGATCGAGCAGCGCGAGCGCGAGCGCGAACCCGACGAGACCGATCAGGATCCCGGGCTGGATGTCCGTCGGAGGCGTGGACGCAGCGAAGACGAGGCCGCTCGCAAACGCGAGCAGCTCGCCAAGCCTCTTCCGCACGAACGACACGACCCGATTGTAGTCCGTCGCGGGGCGACGATTGTTCCAACGGAAGCGCTTTGCGCCCGAGCGCCGAGGAGCTCGCGCTCCGAGCTCACCAGTAGAACGTGAGACCGCCCGTGAGGAGGCCGGCGCCCGACGTGTTCGTCGACTTACCGTCGCCGGAGACGAACTCGGGGTGCTGGCGACGGTGGTCGTCGATGCGCCCGCGGACGAGCCCGCGGAGGTCGACGTTCAGCGCCACGGCCTTCGACAGGCGGAACTCGAGGCCGACGCCTCCCTGGACGCCGAAGTAGCCGTATTTGTACTCCCACTTGTCGAAGCCATCGCGGTCGTCGATCGCCGTGGCGCCCGACCAGCCGAAGCCTCCGAGGAGATAGACCTGCGTCGTGTTCTTCGGGTTCAGGAAGATGAGGCCGTTGAGGGTGAACCCGGTCTCGCTGCGGCGATAGCCGTTGTAGTCGCGCCCCCAGGCGAAATCGAGATTGCCTTCGATGGCCGCGTGCGGGATGGGCCGGAAGCGGAGGCCGAGCCCTGTCATGCCCATGCCAGCATTGCCGTCGCGGCCCTTGCCCATCATCGCGCCACCGAGGTGCAGGTTCAGGCCCCACTCCTTCTTCGGCGGCGCCTTCCGCGGCACGTAGTAGTAGGCAGGCGGTGCGTCGCGTGGCTGCACGACGACCGTCGGAGGCGGCGGCTGGTAGACGACGACCGGCGGCGGAGTTTTGTCCTCGGGCTTGGTCTCTGCCGGCTTCGTCTCCGCAGGCAGGGGCTGCAGATCTTTGCTCCCGCCCTGCTGGGTCTCCCCACAGAACCAGCTTCCAGGCTCGCAGTCCTTCTTCTGCTCCTGCGCGTGCGCGATGACCGGCATCGCAAGCGCGGAAACGAAAGAGAGCGACACGGCGACGTTCTTCGCTCGGCGCCGGAAGGTGACTGTGCTCATGAACCCTGCCTCCGAAGACGAGCCGGCGGAGTGTCGGCCGGCGAGGGAGAGGGGATGATCCTCGCCCGCGACCGGCAGCGCATCCACCGCTGTCCGGAATGCTAGCAAAGCAATGCAGATGCCACGGGGAAAGCCGCCGCGCAGAGTCAGATCCAGGAGGTTTTTGGGGTGGCGACGCGAGGCTGTGTCCTCGCGTTCACGTAGGCACGACAGCAGGTTCTCGCCGCGACGACGGGGCCAGCCGTGGCTGGAGACTGCGCTCCCCAGCCAGCTGAGCTCTCGGACCCCACCGATCTCGTGTTAAAGACGCGACGACGTCCTCCAGCTCGTGACGTCTCGGAAAGTAGAGAAAACGTTGGCAACGGTTCGGCTCAAGCCCGGTCACGTCCAGCCGATCTGGGCAGGGCACCCCTGGGTTTACGCACAAGCGATCGAGCGTGTGGAGGGGGCTACCCGCGGAGACGAGGTCGAGGTCGTCGATCCGCGGGGCAACTTCCTCGGTCGCGGCTTCTATTCGGCGGGCTCCGCGATCCCGGTGCGCATCCTCGTCCGCGACACGAAGACGCCCATCGACACGGGCTTCTTCCGCGCTCGCTTCGAGCGGGCCCTCGCCGCGCGCCAGCTACTCGGGCTCGGAAGGGCTGACGAGACGACCGGTTACCGGCTCGTTCATGCCGAAGGCGATCAGCTCCCTGGGCTCATCGTGGATCGGTTCGGCGATGTCCTCGCCGTTCAGTTCCTCACGTTCGGGATGAAGGAGAGAGAGGCCATGGTCCTCGAAGCTCTCCAGCAAGTGATCCAGCCGCGAGCGATCGTCGACCGCACGCCCGCGGGCTCGGCGAAGGCGGAGAACTTCGTCCCCGCGAGCGGCGTCGTGCGCGGTGCTCCCGAGGTGAATCGCTTCGAGTTCAAGGAGCGCGGCATCACCTGGTCGATCCCGTTCGAGGTCGGACAGAAGACCGGCTTCTACTTCGATCAGCGCGATCTCCGCGGTCGCGTCGAGGTGCTCGCGCGCGCCGAGAGCTCGGATGCGAAACCGAAGCGCGTGCTCGATGCGTATTCGTACGTTGGTGCGTTCGGCCTCGCAGCCGCGCGCGCCGGAGCCGATGTCACGTCCGTCGACGAGAGCGCCCTCGCGATCGAGATCGGCGCCGAGAACGCGCGCGCGAACGGCCTCGCCGATCGCATTCGCTTCGAGCGCGGCGACGCGCGGCGCGTGATGCAGGACGCGCATGGCGCCTACGACCTCACGATCGTCGATCCACCACGGCTCGCTCCGACGCGAAGCGCGCGCGAGCAGGCGCTCGTCATGTATTCCAAGCTCGCCGAGCTCGGCTGTCGCGCCACGAAGCCGGGAGGCATCCTCGTCTTGTGCTCCTGCTCCGCGGCGGTCGACCTCTTTGCGCTCACGCGTGCGCTCGCGACGGGCGCCGTGCGCGCGAACGTCAGCGCCCTCGTCGTCGACCGCTCTTTCCAGGGCGCCGACCACCCGGTCCCGGCGGCGTTCGGAGAAGGGCTCTATCTCAAGGCGCTCGTCGCCCGGATCGAGCCGCGATGAGACCGCTCGCCGACCTCGATGTCGAGGAGGCACGCAGGCTCCGCGGGCTGCTCTTCGATCTCGACGACACGGTGCTCACCCACGGCGTGCTCGGCCGTGCGGCGTACGGCGCGCTCTGGGATCTCCACGACAGCGGCCTTTCTCTGGTTGCAGTGACCGGCCGTCCGAGCGCGTGGGCCGAGGTGCTCGTGAGGCAATGGCCCATCGACGGCGCCGTGACGGAGAACGGCGCCGTGTTCGTCGTCCGGGAAGGGCGCGGCGTTCGCGTGGTCCTCGACGGCGCACCGTCGGACGTGGCGGACCGGCGCTCGCGCCTCGACGCGCTCGTTGCGCAGCTGAGGGAACGGATGCCGGACGTGGAGCTCGCCGACGACGTGCACGGGCGTCGCTCCGACGTCGCCTGGGACATCGGCGAGCGCGTGAAGCTCCCGGACGACCGCATCGCGGAGCTCCACCGCCTCGTCACGGAGGCAGGCGCGCGCACGACGCGCTCGAGCGTCCACCTCCACGCCTCGTTCGAGCGCGACGACAAAGCCTCCGGCGCCATGCGCTTCTTGCGAGACCGCTTCGGCGAAGATCCGGGCCGCGCCATCTACCGCTGGGCCTTCGTCGGAGACAGCTCGAACGACGCCGCGTGTTTCTCTGCCATCCGCACGACCTTCGGCGTCGCCAACGTGCGCGCCTTCGTTTCCAAGCTGAGCGTGCCGCCCCGTTACGTGGCCCAGGCAGAGCGCGGGGAGGGGTTTGCCGAGATTGCCCGGGCGCTCATCCGCTGCCGCAGCTGACGCGTCGCCCTTGCGTCGCCGGGGATGCGTCGAAGCCGGACGCGGCCCATGTACGAGCGCAAAACATCGGACTACCCTCCGGCGCCATGTCCAAGAGCGCCGAGCTCCTCGCCATCGCCCAGAAGCGTCTTTACCCGAACTACAAGCCCGCCCCGATCGTCGTCGCGCGTGGAAAGGGCTGCGAGCTGTTCGATGTCGACGGACGCCGCTGGCTCGACCTCGCCGCCGGCGTTGCGGTCTGCGCCGTCGGGCACGCGCATCCGAAGCTCACCGCCGCCCTGTCCGAGCAGGCCGCGCGCGTCATGCACGTGTCGAACTACTTCTACAACGAGGAGAACGTGCTCCTCGCCGACGCGCTCTGCGAGCGAAGCGGCTTCGCCCGGGCCTTTTTCTGCAACTCGGGCGCCGAGGCGAACGAGGCGATGCTCAAGCTCGCCCGCCGCCACTTCTACGCGAAGGGCGAGACGAAGCGCACCCGCTTCATCGCGTTCCACAACGCATTCCACGGCCGCACGATGGGCGCCGTGTCGCTGACGGGCACGCCGAAGTACCGCGAAGGCTTCGGCGGAGTCGAAGGCGTCACCCACGTCGCGTACGGGGACCTCGACGCGGTGAAGGCGGAGCTCACGGACGACGTCTGCGCGATCATCGTCGAGCCGGTGCAGGGTGAAGGAGGCGTCCTGCCGCCGCCGCCAGGTTTCCTCGAAGCGCTGCGCGCGCTGACGAAGGAGCGCGGAGCACTGCTCCTCGTCGACGAGGTGCAGACCGGGATCGGACGCACCGGTCATTGGTTCGGTTTCGAGGCGTCCGGCATCCGTCCGGATGCCATCTCGCTCGCGAAGGGTCTCGGCGGCGGCTGCCCCATCGGCGCGATGCTCACCACGGAAGAGCTTGCGACGGCGCTGCCGCCCGGGACCCATGGCTCGACGTTCGGAGGCAATCCGTTTGCGAGCGCCGCTGCACGCACGGTGATCGCGATCCTCGAAGAGGAAGGCCTCGTCGCTGGCGCCAAGACGAAAGGCGAGCGGCTCTCGTCGATGCTGAACGAGCTCGCGCGCGACCTGCCGAACATCTGCGAAGGCGAGCGCGGCGTCGGCCTTCTTCGCGGCCTCATCTTGAAGCAAGGTTATGTCGTTCGCGACATCCTGCCGAAGATCGCGGAGGCGGGCGTCCTCCTCACGGCGGCGGGCGAGCGAGTCCTTCGCTTCACGCCGCCGCTCGTCGTCACCGAGGCTGAGCTCGCCGAGGGCGTGGCTGCCGTGCGAAAGGTGCTCGCGAGCCTGGCGGGCTGACCGGATCGCCGCCGCCGCGCGTGCGTGTTTCGGCTCGACGACATCGACACACCCGACGATTTGTCGAGCCGCGGCCGCGGAGCTGCGACCGTCTTGACACGGCGCGTCTGCGGGGCCACTTGGGGACGGATGGAACCGCGGGCCCGAGCGAGTACGACGACGGTATCGTCGGCCTCGTCGTGCCCTGCGTGCGGCAAGGCGGTGGACGTGCTCCGCGCCGGGCAGGTCGCCATCCTCGACGGGACCTTCCGGTACTTCTGCGACGCGGCGTGCAAGAACGCCTACGTCGACGTGCTCTCGAAGCGCCCGTCGCTCGACGCGATGACCGCGGAGCCGCCTCCGGTGGCCTCCGCGGCGCGTTCGGCGCAGCCGCCGACGGTGATCGCGAGTGGGATCCGCGAGCAGTCCTCCAGGGACCTCCAGCTCGCTTCCTCGACCAATCCGATCTCGTCGGCGTCGTCGGGCTCGTCGGCCTCATCGACGAAGATCAGCACGCCGCGCTTTCCGTCGTCCGTCGACCCGTTCTTCCCGACGACGGCCGCGCCGCCGAGCGTGCGCTATCGCGAAGACGACGAAGATGACGAGGGCGATGGCTCGCCGGACGTGCTCGACCGTTCGTCGAACGACGTCGCCCCCCACGAGCCGACCCCCACACCGCCCAGCGTTCGCGCCGTCGCTCCGGTCGCGCCCGTCTCGCCAGTTTCGCAGAGCGCGGACGACGACGAACCGCATGCGTTCGACCACGACGAGCTGCCGGACGAGCCGTTCGAAGCCGACGCGGACGGCTCTCCGCTCACGTTGCGCTCGCCGTCCGTGATCGACGTCGAGCCCGCCGCGCCCGCCGCGCCGTCGAGCGAGCCTCGGTCGTACCGAGGAGAAGAGCGGTCGTCTCGGTATCCGAAGACGTTCGCAGGCGCCGCGCGCGAGCATCTCGCGGCGCTCGGGCCGATCGTCGGAGTCTTCGCCGGTGTGCTCGCCGCGGTGGTGTCGCTCGCAGGGGAGCAGGCCGGCGTGTTCCGACTCCCGCTCGCGCTCTTCTCCGCGACCGTGCTCGTCGGCGCGAAGCTGTTCGGTCCGCGGGACCACGCAGAGCCTGCGCGCGTCGTGACGCTCGGCCCCGTCGTCGCTGGCATGATCGTGGCCGGGGTTTCGGCGTCGCTCCACGATGCGCATGCCGATGCGCACGCGAGCTTCGTCGGGCTCGCGGCGGCCGCGGCGCTGACGGTCGACATTCTCCTCTTCCGCGCCCGCCGCGACGTCATCACGGCACGTGCCCGCACGCGACGCGCGCTGTCCGTGACGGCACGTGTCGTCCGTGGAGACGCAGTCGTCGAGATCGATGCTTCTCTCGTGAAGCCCGGCGAGCAGGTCATCGTCGAGGCTGGTGAGACGATCCCGGTCGACGGCATCGTCGTCGCCGCCACGGGCGCCGAGATCGCGCCGTGGCTCGACTCGCCCGCGCTCGTACAGAAGAAGGACGGCGACGCCGTCGTTGCGGGCGCCGTCGTGGTCTCCGGTCGATTGCGCGTGAACGCCACGTTCTGCGGGGCCGAGCGCGCGTGGCTTCGTCTCACTCCGTCGGGCGCGGCGGCTGCCGCGAAGGCGATCGAGGTCAACGCGCCGCTCGTCGTTTTCGTCCGCAGCTTCGTCGAGCGCGGCGCCCCTGCTGCCGCGGTGCTCGTCGCCGGCGCCGTGTATGCGGACAACGGCTCGTGGCTCGACGTCGCCATCGCGGCGTGTGGCGGCGGCTACGTGCTCGCTGCGGCGGCCGCCGTCTCGGCAGCAGCGCTTGCACACGCACGCGGGCACGGCGCCGCGCAACGGCGCGGGATCGTCTACAAGGACGCGGACGCTTTCGACGCCGCGGCCCGCGCCGATGTCGCCGTCGTCTGCTCGCGTGGGACGATCCTTCTGGGAGAGCCCGAGATCGTCGTCGTGGAGGCGATCACGAAGGACGGCGTGTCCCCGAAGGGCTGGCTCCGATCACCGACGCCTTCGCTGGCGAAGCACCTCGGGAGCCCACCCGAGGGGGCCTCGGACAAGAGCGACACCGCGCGTGTCCTCGCGATCGCGGCCGGCGCGGAGATGTCGTCGACACATCCGTTCGCCTCGGCGATCCTCCGAGAGGCGCGCGCACGCGGGATCCGGCCGGACAACATGCGGAGCGCGCTCGGTCACTCCGGGCTCGGCGTCACGGCGCTCGCAGCGAACGGCGACCGCGTCATCGTCGGCAGTCGTGCCTTTCTCCTCCAGGAGAAGGTGAGCGTCGCGATCGCGGACTCGCGGACGTCCGAGCTCGAGGCTCAGGGAAGGTCGGTCCTGCTCGTCGCGGTCGGCGGTCGCCTGGTCGGGCTGCTCGCCTTGCAGGACGGGCTTCGTCCCGGCGCGCGGGCAGCGATCCAGAAGCTGCATGATGCACGTATCGAGCCGGTGCTCCTCAGCGGAGAGGCGCGGGACACCTGCGAGACGATCGCGCGGGCGCTCGACATCGAGCACGTCCGCCCGGAGATCCTTCCGAGCGATCGCGGGGCCGAGGTACGAGCCCTCGCCGACGGCGGGCGGACGGTCGCGGCGCTCGGTCATGCCGCGACGGACGACGGGGCGCTCGGCGCGGCCGACGTCTCGGTCGCGATGGAGGCGGCCGGGGCGGCGCCGGGCGAGTGGGGCGTTGCCCTCGCGTCGGACGACGTCCGCGACGCGGCCCTCGCGCTCACGGTGCCGCGGGCGTGCCGCGATCGCGCACGAAAGGCCGTCGTCGTCGGTGGCCTCGCGCAGGCGCTCGGCGCGCTCGGCATCGCATTCGGGATCGTCCCCGCCGCGGTCGTCCCGGTCCTCGGAGTGCTTGCCGCCGCTGCCATCGTCGCGGTCGTCCGCGAGCCGGCGTCCTAGCCCGGCTCTTGCTCACACTGTCCCACCTGCCCTGATCCTGCCGGAGCATCGGAATCGTGCGGGCGTTCCGCGCGCCGTCACCCGAGCGCGTCCAGAGAGGCGGCGTGTCGGTTCGGGGTAGGCTCGGGTGCCGGACGCCGATATCCTTCGTCTGGGCGCATAGGCGCTCACTTCACGAATCGTTTCGTTGCTCCGGAGTCGATGCCGACGTCGGAGAGGTGAGGTCGTCCTCGGGACGATACTTCTCGGAGCGCTGAGCGCGGTGGCCAACCAGAAGTCCAGAGGCGGTGATGACGGCGGACCGAACGCGAGGGTCGGCACCGTCATCAAGGGCAAATGGAAGATCGATTCCTTGCTCGGCGTCGGCGGCATGGCGGCCGTCTACGCGGCTTCCCACCGGAATGGCCAGCGCGCGGCCCTGAAGATCCTCCACACGGACTTCGCGCGCGAGAAGACGATTTGCGAGCGGTTCCTCCGCGAGGCCTACGTCTCGAACAAGGTCAATCACGGCGCCACCGTCCAGGTGCTCGACGACGACATGACCGAGCAGGGCGAGCCGTTCCTCATCATGGAGCTGCTCGAGGGCGAGACCGTTCGCGATGCGTGGAAGAAGAGCGGGCGGACGATGCAATCGGGCCGCGTCCTCCAGATCTGCGAGCGTGTCCTCGACTGCCTTGCTTCGTGCCATGCCATCAAGGTCATCCATCGCGACCTGAAGCCGGCGAACATCTTCATCCTCAAGGAGGACGAGATCCGCGTCCTCGACTTCGGCGTCGCCCAGATGCGCGACGCCACGAGCGAGCGGACCGCCACGGGAACGGCGCTCGGAACGCCTGCGTACATGTCGCCCGAGCAGGCGATGGGCCTCGTCGATCAGCTCGACGGACGCGCCGACCTCTTCTCCGTCGGCGCGATGATGCACGCGCTGATCACCGGGCACCGCATCAACAATGGGCGCACCGAGCAAGAAGCGCTCGTGATGGCGGCGACGAAGCCCGTCCCCTCCGTCGTCCGCCTCGCTCCGCAGCTCCCCATCGAGCTGATCAAGGTCATCGACAAGTCGCTCGCCTGGGATCGCCGCAATCGGTACCAGGACGCGCGCGAGATGCAGAAGGCGCTTCTCGAGCTGATGCCCGGTCAAGGGGTGTTCCCGCTGCAGGGGCGGCAGCCGCCGCGACCGCAAGACGTCGTCGCGCCGCCTGCACCGGAGATCTTGGCGCAGCTCCAGGCTCAGGCGCAGGGACATGTGCAGCCGCACGGTCCTGTCGGCGCGGCAGCGGCGCAGCCGAGCGCGCAGCAGCAACAGCAGCCGTCCTCGGCCATCGCTCCGCTGCCGACGGCGCCGCCGCACAAGGCGTCCGTCGCGGGGGCCAGCGCAGTATCGATGTCCCCCGGGCCCGTGTCTCCGATGGCGGTCACGGGACAGATGCCCCAGCAGCCCGCATTCGATCCGCTGCTTGGTGGGTTTGCGCCTCCTCCTCTCGCGAGCACGCCTGCCGCTGCCGGTCCCGGCGCCGACGTGCCGGAGACGGATCCTCGTGTTCAGGCTCTGCGCGACCTGATGAAGCACTTCGACCGGCTCTTTCCGAGCGTCCGGCAGCTCGGCTGGACGCATCCGGCCACCGAACGAACGCTGCGCCTCGCGTACGACGCCTTCGCCGACGCGCTGAAGCAGCAGCCGCAGCTCGTGCAATGGACCCTGCGGCCGTATTCGTTCATGTCCCTCGGCCACACCGTCTGGGAGCCAGGGCCTCCGTTCGACGCGATCCCGTACAACCTCTTCGCCTGCGGAGTGCGCACGCTTCGCATCGAAGCCGGCGTCACCTTCGAGGAGATGCGTGAGCTCTTCGCGCTCTGCCTCCTCGACCCTGGTCGCGATCTGCCGCCCGAGGACGATCTCGCGGCGGCGCTCTGGGAGAAGGGGCTCGCGCACGTACGATGGGAGTGCGTCGACGCGTTCGCCGAAGGTGACGCATCGGAGCGCGAGGCGTTCTACGGCGAGGCCGATCAGATCGAGAACCTCGCCGAGGCGGCAGCCCAGAAAAATCGGATGAATCGTCTCGAGGCGCAGGCGATGGCGCTCTCGACCGACGACGCCGCGCTGGGAAAGCAGAAGGAGCGCTCGCCGTTCGCGCTGGACGAGGCGACTCGGCAGCATCTGGCTCCTCACTTCGACGTCTCGCACGACGTCTGGGCGGAGCGGTTCGTCGATGCCCTCGTCGAGGGATACCTCGACTCCGCAGCGCATCGCGACGCGCCGCTCGTCCTCGCGTCGCTCCGGAGATCGGCCGCCGATCTCGTCGTCGCGGGTCGCATCAGCGTCGCGGTCCAGATCAACCTCGCCGTGATCGAGCGGCTGCGCACGCGCGTGCAGGGCGCCGAGAACCAGCAGAAGCTGGCGGCCGCGCTCACGAACGCGATGTTCGGCGGCGAGACGCTGGAGATCGTGCTGAAGCGCCTTCGGGAGGACCCGAGCGGAATCGAGGCGTTCGGCCTGGTCCTCCCGGGCCTCTCGGCAAACGAGTTCGGGACCATCCTCGCTTCGTTGCGCGAGGTCTCGCATGCACCGCTACGCAGCCTGCTCGCCTCGTACATCGAACGGTACGTTGCTGGCCGAGAGGCCGAGCTCGCCCAGGCCGCCGCGGGCTCGGACCCGGACTCGGCGGCGTACATCGTGCAGCTCCTCGGGCGCATGGGCACGCCGGGCGCGAGGCAGGTGCTCGGGCAACTCGCCCAGAGCGAAGACATGAACGTCCGCGTCGAGGCGCGTGTGCTACTGGCGCCGTCGCCGGAGCACGCGCAGAAGGAGATCAACGCGCTCCTCGACAACGCTTCGGCGCTGGTCCGCATGGCCGCGCTGCGGACGAGCACGCGCTACGGCATCCGCAGCGCATGGCCGTCGGTCGCGCGGATCATCGGAGCGAAGAGCTTCAACGAGCTCGGGACCGACGAGCGCCGCGAGCTGCTCCGGGCGTGCGTCGTGCTCTCGCCCGACCGTGGTGAGCCCGTGCTGCTGGATCTCGCGAAGAAGGGCGGCGTCCTCACCAGTGAGGAGCGCGAGGCCACGCGAACGATGGCCGCGGAGCTGCTCGGTGAGCTCTCGCGCTCGCGAACGACGGCGATGGGGCTGCAAGAGATCGCCGGCGCGCGCTGGGGTATCTCGGAAGAGACGCGGTTGGCGGCGGCCAACGCGGCGAAACGAATCGGTCAGCGGCTCACGCATCCGCAAGGGAGCGCTACCGCATGACGATGCGCCTCGACATCGTCACGAACGACGCCGGCGAGCTCGTTCGCCGGGAGCACGCGCGCGAGCTGGGCGCAGGCGTCGTCGTCGCGATCTATCGGCTCGCGAAGCTCGCGCAGCTTCACGACCTCGGCAACCAGGCGTTCATCCGGCAGCTCGAGCAGACCCATCAGATCATCGGCGAGTACTGCCTTCGTTCGGGCTCCAACGTGAGCGTTCTGTTCGCCGAGAAGGCGACGTTCGTGGCAGGGCAGCTCCTCAAGGGCAACCGAGGCGCATACGACGCCGCCGCGGAGCTCGGCGCGCTTCTCGAGCGGATGGGCGGCTCCGAGCTCCACATCTCGCGAGACATCACGCGTGAGGACCTGAACGCGTTTGCCGAGCAGGTGTCCCTCTACCACCGAACGGGCAACGCCTCGCAGATCCGCGTTCCGCCGAAGATGCATCTCCGACGGGTCGCCGACGTCGCGCGCCTCCGTGGCATCGAGCTCGAGAGTCTCACGCCCGATCAGCGTATCGTCCGTGCATACGCGTCCGCCGTCGTCATCATGCGGCGGTTCTTCGAGGACCTCTCCGCGAGCCGCTACGTCCTCCCGCGGCGCATCAAGCGCATCGCGCAGAGCCTGGTCGATCTCTCGGACGCCGCGACTGCGTCGTATCTCGGTGTCACCGAGGTCCGGAACGCGAACTACGACGAGGCCGGCCGCGCGGTGAACACGGCGATCCTCGCCGTTTCAATCGCCCGCGAGTCGACGCAGGAGCGCACCACGCTCGCGCAGATCGCGATGGCCGCGATGATGCACGACGTCGCGCGCCCGCGTGCGCTCGCGATCGTGGGTGCGGGGGGCGCTCCGATGCCTGGGATGGCTGGCCCCACCACCCTCTCGGAAGACGACGAAGACCGTCTGCCCGCCGGAACCGCGGCGGTCCTCACGGCGCTCGGTCGCGTGAACGAGCCGTCGATCACGCGCACCGTCCTCACGTTCGAGGCGCTCTGGCTTCGACGACGCACCTGGCTCGGGCCCGTGTACTGGGGAGCGCGAGCGCCCACGCTCCAGGCGACGATCATCGCCGTCGCGCGTCGATACAACGATCTGCTGACCCCTGAGCCCGGTCTCGCGCCGCCGACGACCGACTACGCCGTCGCCGTGCTCGCCAACGAGCTCACGGATGCTCAGGACCGCACCGTGCTGCGGATGCTCGTGTCTGCTCTGGGGCTGCTCCCGATCGGCACGGTCGTCCAGCTCTCGACGGGTGAGGTCGCCGAGGTCACGCGCCGAACGAAAGGCCTCGGCGAGAAGGCGTGCGTGCTCGTCCTCGCCGACGCGAACGGCGCGCCGTATCCGCAGCCTCTGGAGGTCGATCTCGCGCAGGACACGCGCCGTACCGTCGTCCGCGTGCTCTCCGTCGACGGATGGCGCAAAGGCCTCGAGGGGGCCGCGCAAGCGCTCGGGCCTGGACCGGAGTCCGACGACGACGTCATCATCAGCGTCCCGCCGGCGCCGATGCCCGCAGTGCCTCCGCCGCCCGCCGCGCCTACCGGGATGTCGCCGATGTCGCCGCCCCTGTCCGCCGGCTCGAACCGGAGCATCGCGCAGCAGTACGCCGATCAATACGCGTCGTGGGGCGCGGAGGAAGAGCGGAGTGCATCGGGATCGGGCTCGTCGGTGGAGCACCCGGCAAGCGCATCGATGCCTTCCCTGGGATCGAGCCCTTCGGCCGTCGCCGAAGCGATGGGCAGGATGATCAACGACTCGCTCCGGCCGCCGGCGATCCCGCCACGCGAGACGGAGCGGCCGGATCGCACCGTGTTCCAGCCGAAGGGACCGGATGACGCGCCGGCGCCTCGTCTCACGACGTCGCCGGCGCGCGAGGCGACCGCGAGAGGAAACCTGGCCGCGACGCCGCTTCCTCACGTGCTGGTCTACATGCTCGACCACGCGCTCACGGGCACCGTCGTGTTCGAACGGTCGAGTCGCGGCGTCTCCGACGACATGATCTTCTTCGTCAACGGAGTGCCGGCGAAGATCCGGCTCGGCGAGAGCGTCGCGCTCCTCGGCGAAGTCCTCGTCGAGGACGGGGCGCTCGAGGCGAGAGCTCTCGATCAGGCCGTCGAAGGCGCACGTCGGCTCGGGATCCTCCTCGGCGAATACCTCGTCGGCCATGACCTCGTCTCGCGCGAGGCGCTCGCCTGGGGCCTCGAAGGGCAGCTTCTCCGCAAGATCGCGCACGTCGCGAACCTCGCCCCGGAGATCGAATACGCGTACTACCGCGACGTCGACTTGCTCGAGGGCTGGGGCGGGGAGGTCGCGGTGAGCCATCCTCTCAACCCGATCCTCGCGAGCGTGCGGCACTGGACGGATCGTGCCCGCGTACGCGCGACGCTCAATCGGATCGGCAAACATCCGCTCGCCCTCCATCCCGATTCCGACCTCACGAACCTCGCCGTCATCGCGGAAGAGCAGAAGGTGCTCGACGCCGTTCGGGCGGAGGCCATGCCGCTTCCGCAGCTGCTCCAGCGGAGCTTCGCCGACGACGAGGTCGTCTCTTCGCTCGTGTACTCGCTCGCGGTCACGCGGCAGTTCGCGTTCAAGGGCCAGAAGAAAGGGCCGATGGCGGCGCGCGGAGCCGCGTGGCGGAGCGTCCATCCCCCGCCGGGATCGGGCTCGACGCCGAGCTCGAAAGCTCCTTCCGGGCAGGCATCCTCCGGACCCGCTTCGCCTTCCGCTCCGATGGCGTCGGGCTCGAGGCCCGCGATCCCGATGCCGGCGACGCCCGCGAAGCCTGCCGTGGCCGGGGCACCGTCTGCGGCGGAGGCTCCGCGCACACCCAATGCCGGCGCGCCGAACAAGGCGATGCCGCCCTCCGCGCAGATGCGCGCGGCGCCGGCCTCCGCGGGTGCGCTCCGCGCGCCGTCGCCCGCGATTCGTCCGGCGCAGGGCCCGGGCGCTCGTCCGGTCGCGCCACAGATCCGGCCGATCAGCGTGAAGAAGCCGACGATGGTCGGGATCGACCCGGGAGCTCCTGCGGAAGCACGTGGTGAAGGTCCGGTCTCGACACGCAGCCCGGCGCCGCCGAAGCCCGAGCCGGCGGATGACGCCAAGACGATCGCGCGTCCTGCGCCGGCGCTCAAGGACATGCTCGCCGCACGCGCGGGCGGAGCGCCGTCGGCGGGAACGGCAAAGCCGACGCCCGCCAACCGACCTCCCGCCGTTCCGCCAGTGCGCTCGGGTCAAGCCGGCGCGCCACTGCCGCCGCCGCCCGGCGCAAAATCGAGTCAGAATCACCCGCCGCCGGTCCCGCCCGTCCCGCCGGTCCCGCGTCAGAGTGGAAGCGGTGTCCATCCGCCGAAGCCGTTGCCGCCCCCGGAAGTCAGAATCACGAAGGCCACGGGTGCGGCGTCTCCGCCGTCGAAGGTGGCGACGACCGTGAAGGGCATCGCTCCGGCTCCCGCCTCCGATGACGCGTTCTCCGACGACGTGACGGGGAAGCGTCAACCGGTCGACGTGGCTTCGGTCGTCCGCGCGAACGACGACGCCGATGCGACGGGCCCGAGCGACGTCTCCGCTGCGATGGCGATCGAGATTGGAGACGACGGGCTCGCTGACGCCGAAGCCGCGCTCGAGGCGATGTCGAGCTTCCGCCTTGCCGAGGGCGCTCTCCAGCGAAACGACATCGCAACGGCCGAGCAGCTCGCGAAGAAGGCCGTTGCAGGCGACCCCACCCAGGCCGACTACATCACGCTGCTCGCGTGGATTCGCGCCCTGGCCGGTGGACAGCAGCCGACGGACGAGGCGATCCGCACGATGTCGAAGGTCCTCATCGAGGACCCTTCGAACGAGAAGGCGCTCTTCTACCGCGGCAAGCTCCTCGTTCGGACGAACCGGTTCCCGGAGGCGCTCAACGACTTCACCGAGCTGTTGTCGGCGAACCCGCACCATCGCGAGGCGCAGGCCGAGGTGCGCGCGCTGAAGGGGAAGGTTCCCGGGGCGTGAGAGCGCGGCGCCCGCGGCGCGTGCGTTCGGTCAGGGCTCGTCGAGCAGCGCTCGGAGCTGGTCCATCGCGGACCCATCGCCGCTGAGCGCAGCTGCGACCTCTGCCAGAAAGCCGAGCTCGGCGCGCGAGTGCGACGCGTAGAGGTCTTCGAAGTGCGCGAGTGATGCGCGGAAAGGCGCAAGCTCGCCGCTCGCGTCGATTCTTCCGAGCTCGCGAAGCAGCTGCGTGAGCGCCTCGGCGATGCGGTCGTGCTCGGCGATCAGCTGGTCGGTGCGCTCGCGGACGGACGGGAGCCGAGAGACGACGAAGGGCAGAAGTCCCTCTTGTTCACGGGCGAAGTGCTCGAGCAATGCCTCGCGAAAGACCTCGATCCCGTCGCGGATCTCGTGCAGCTCGTCATCGAGCTTCGACTGGCCACGGTCGACCCGACCAAGCGCGTCGCGAACGGCGATCAAGAGACCACTGAGCTCACGGTGATCGTGCGCGAGCTCTTTCAAAGGATCAGCCACGTCGACGCAGAATATTGGAAGCCTCTCTCGGGTCAAGTGTGGGGCCTGGACGGAGCCGACTCCAGCTTGGCGATCGAGCCGAGCAGCAGCGCCGCTGCGATCATGGAAAGCGAGACGAACCCGACGGGCTGGAGGAGGTGGGCGAACAAGGCCGCCCCCGCCAGGAGGAACGCCGTCATCGCGGTGAGGCCGACGGCGACGTAGACGGCGGTCATCCGGGGCTCCTCGGCGCCGACGAAGCGAGTCGGTGGCATGCCTCGTCGGTCGCCAGCGCGAGAGCTTCGAGCCCGGCGCTCGACGTGGTCGTCACGAGAGATGCTCACGCTCGATCGTCGGCGCGCGTCGCGATCGGACGCCGACGCGCGTGAGCGCTTCGCCGAGCGTGACCCAGATGCTCTCCACGACCTCGGCACGCAGTCGCAGCGTCACCGGACCCAGCGAGACGTGGATCGTCCCGCACTCGCAGCACTCGACTTTGCAGAACGGACCATCCGCGAGCAGCGCTCGCTGGGGGCGGCACGAATCCATGGGGCTCCTCTTGATGTTGAAAGTCGTTTTCAATAAGACAGGTGGCGGAGGTCTTGTCAAGCCATGACGATCGAACAGCCCGCGTCGCTCGCGCCACCCGTCCCGCCGCCACCTCACGATCCGTCCGATCGAGACGTCGTCGTACGGCTCGGATCGTGGGAGGTCCGCGTGTCGACCGGACGCCACTTCGAGTACTTCGTGCCGCGAGGGTTCTGGCACGTGCAGCTCTGGCATCCGGAGGCGCGGATCTCGATTCTCACGCCGTCGAGGCTCACCTCGGGGGCGTTCGAAGCGTTCCCGTCACGCGGATGGAAGGCACGCGCGCGGACCTATTCGGCGCTTCGCGAGTGGCTCGCGGACGAGCATGACACCGACCTGCCGAGCGACGCCGACGTCCGCTGGGTGGAGCGGGTGCTCGTCGATCGGATCGTCGCCTCGGTGCGCGCGCCCGTTTCGCAGAGCTGAGCGGAAAGAAGCTCGGCCGCGCCGATCTCTCTTCACTGCACGACGAGCGGCGTATGGTGCAGACGTTGGAGGGCATCCGAAGCCAGACGGAGCCGACGTCGCCCGGGGCCGACCTGCAGGCCGTCCGTCGGCTGACGCTCGCCCTCACGCCGGGCGTCATGCTCGCGAGCATGGCAGGGGGCATGGCGTTCCCGATCTTGCCGAGCGTCGGCCTCCGCGTCGGATTGCCGCTCGCGTTCATCGGCCTCATCCTCGCGGCGAACCGCGCGACGCGCGTCCTCGTGAGCCCGATCGTCGGGCTGATGACCGATCGCTTCGGCGGCCGTCGCACGATGCTCGTCGGGCTCCTGTTGCAGGTGCTCGTGATGGTGCTCTTCGTCCTCGGCGTCCGCACGAGCCAACCGGGGATCTTCTTCCTCGCAGGACGCGTCGTGCACGGCTTCGGTTCGTCGTGCGTGTTCGTCGCCGCGCAGGCCCTCGCGCTCCACGGCGGTGGCCACGAGCACGGAGGGCGCGCGACGGCGGCGGTGCGTGCGGCCATGCAGCTCGGGGTGCCCGTCGGCCTCGTTGCGGCCGGCTTCCTGGCCGATCTCTGGAGCGAGACGGCGACCTTCGAGGCAGGCGCCGTGGCGCTGCTCGTCGCCGCCGTTGCCGCGTACGCGATCGTTCCGGACCTGCGCGTGCACACTCCGCGCTCGAGCGTTGCGACGGCGCTTCGCTCTCTAGCCGACCGGCGTCTCGGCGCCATCGGCGCGCTCAGCTTTGCGAGCGCGTTCGCCGGTACCGGGATGGTGCTGACGATGACGACGCTGCTCGTCCACGCGCGGCACCTCAGCGTGTGGTCGCTTCCCGAGCGCGCGACCGCGAGCGTCCTCATGGGCTGGCTCGTCCTATCGGAGGCGCTGGCGATGCCGCCGCTCGGCCGTCTCGGCGATCGCCGCGATGCACACGCGGTCATCGCTGCTGCCGGGCTCTCCTTGACGGTCCCCGGGCTCGTGGCGATCGCTTACGCGGAGCGCGCGATCACCGTCGCCGTCGGCCTCGCGCTCATCGGCATCGGTGTCGCGTGTCTCGGGCCGTCGCTGCTTGCGCTGCTCGGACGGCTCGTTCCGCCGGAGCGACGTGGTCTCGGCGTCGGCGCGCTCCAGGTCTCCGCCGACATCGGCGGCTCGCTCGGTCCGCTCATCGGCAGCGCGCTCTTCACGGGGGCTACCGAGACGCCGTACCTGTTCACCGCCGCGGTGAACGCGATGCTCCTTCCGATCGCGCTCTGGCTCGTACGCGCATCGCGCCGAGCATGAGTCGTCGCCTGCGCTCCGCCTTCGCGTGTCGTCGCGTGCGCTTCTCGATCGCGCCGACGTCGTCTTTGCCATCTCCGCGAACGTCGCCTAAAGCCGAGCAGCATGGCGCTGGCCGTCTGCTGCGATGCGCGCGCAGTCTTGCGCCACCTCGTCGTCATCGTGGTCGCAGTGCTCGTGCTTCTCGGAGCCGAGCGGCTCGCGTTCGCGGAGACGCTCCAAGCTCCGGTGGGCGGTGCTCCGTTCCTGATCGGCGACGGCCGCGTCGCGTGCGGTCGTGCGCCCGGCGGCTGGGCGATCGAGGATGCAGGGAAGCTCGTTCGGCCTCCAGCGAACGCGAGTGCGGCCGGAAGCCTCGTGGAGCTGCGCGTCGCGGCGACGTTCGGCGGTTGCGCAAGCTCTTCGTCGATCATCAAGCTCGCGGCCACGGCGCCGTGGCCGGTGATCCAGGCGGGCGCCTTCACGTTGGCGATCGACGACGGGCGCCTCTCCGGTCGTGGTCGCTCGCTCACGGGCACGTCCGTGAGCTGGCCGGCGGAGCGTGGTCTCGACTCGAGCTCCTGCAGCGATCCCGCACGCGAAGGTGACGTCGAGACATGCACGTGGACCGTCCCGAAGACGCTGCCGGCCGATCCACGCGCGAGCGTCCTTCGATGGTGGCCCGCCGGTGCTCAGATCGTCGACGACGCCGTCATGTTCGATGCCAAGGGCAAGAAGGCCGCGCCCGAGACGTTCGCGATCACGCCGAACCGCGTGGAGGTGACGACGCTCTTGCCGCCGCGTCCGACGGTGGACGTCTCGTCCGGCGTCGGCCGAGTGCCGATCGTGCATCCGGACATCGTCGAGAGCGTCGACTGTCGCTCCGCCCACTGCACCGTGAACGGCGGTATCCTCGAGGTGCAGGCGCCGCCGGCAGCCATCACGGCCGTCGACGTGCAGTTCCGTCTCGCGTCGCATGTCTTCGACGTCCGCAAGACACCTCCGGAGACGCAGCCCGTGTTCCGGATCCCTGTCCTGCGCTGTCCCATGGAGGTTGCTTCCGGGCAGCCACTTCGTGGGGTCGACGGCGCGCGCCTCGTGGTGCGCCTCGAAGGCGCGTGCATGCGCGACGTCGGAGCGCTCGGCTTCCTCGTCGACACGCGCGACGTGGACGTCGGCACGGTCGTGAAGACGAAGGACGCGGCGTTCGTCGTGCTCGAGGTCGGCGTGCTCCGGGCTCCGGAGATCACCGTCATGGCCGTTCGCGGAAGAGGGGATGGCTCGGTCGTCGCGCTCGCGCGCACGGAGACACGCGCCGCGCCCGTCGTGCGGTCCGTCCTCGAGATCCCCGAGTTCCCGCCGATCGACTTCATCCCGCGGAACCGGCCGGCGATCGTCCACACCCCGCGCGTCCCTGGCGGCGTGCTCGTCCTCCGCTCCGTACCCGACGTCTACGAGGCGACGATCGCGAACGGCGTGACGTTGGTGCAGGGGAACATCACGGCCGAAGGCCTCGTCGCCCTGCAGTTCGGGTATCGCGCGCCAGGTCTTCCGCCGCCGCTCGACCAGCTCGACCTTGCGGTGCTCAACGACGCGCTCCAGCGGGGCGTCAAGGAGGTCGACATCCCTGCTCCTGCGGAGCCTCTCGTGGATCTCCTCTGCGTCGACGCGACTGGAAAGGTCTTCCTCGCCCGGCCGGGCATCACGCTGCGTATGCCGTTCGCAGCACGCAACGGCTGCCGCGTCGTCATCCACCGCGAGCGCCTCTCGCGGAAGTACGGCACGCAGAAGTTCTCGCTCGAGATCCGGGTCGAGAGGCCCGATGGCAGCCTACGGCCGGACGCTCATGTCACGAAGACGCTCATCGTTCGCCATGGCACCGAGCCGGTCGTCGCATGGATCAAAGGCGTCGAGGCGCCGTTCGATCGGATCGTCGTCCGCCTCTCTCACATCGCCGACGAAGCGCATTACCTCGGCGCGCTCGAGATCATCACCGACGAGCCGGGCGTGCAGTGGACGGTCGCTTTCCCCGGCGGTCACGTGCGCCTCTACGCGACCACCGTGATCCCGACGGGCCTCTATCGATTCGGCGTCGGCGAGCACGGGTCCACGTCGAGCGGCCCGCTCACGATCAGCGTCGGCGCGCTCTCGCGCCTGACGTGGCTCGACCGCTCGGGAAAGGAGGGGCTGCTCGCGGTCGAAGCCGGCGTGCTCGCCTTCGGCCTCGCCGGCGACGTTGCGCCCGCGACGGGGCGCCCGCTCTTCCAGATCGGCGCCGTCGCAGGGCTCGGTTTGAGCCTTCCGATCGCGAACGCGGGCGGGCCCGCGCAAGCGGCGATCAACCTGCACGTGTGGTTCGAGCAGCTCCTCTCCGGATCGGGGGGCACGAGGAACCTCAGCGATCAGGCGATCATCTTCGGCCCGAGCATCTCGCTCGGCAACGTCGGCACGACGTTCTGACGCGCTCGCCCGGGGTGCACCCGGAACGGCGTCAACGTGAGAGGGTTCGGATGGCGCGGTCGAGCGCAGCGACGAGCTCGAGCTCGAGCTGCCGTTCGAAGTCGTCCGCGGCGCGCACCTCGTTCACCTGCATCGCGGCGCGGTGAGCGGTGAGAGCCTGCACGCTCGAGCGCTGGCCACAGACCTCGATCGCATCGACGATCGCGACCTTCGCAGCCGTCCCGTGCTCCGGCGCGCCGAGCTCACGCTCGAGAATGCGCGCTGCGCTCGCGACTTTCGTCAGGCCGAGCGCCTCGAAGACGAGCAGGATGTTGCCGGGGCTGTCGGTACCGCGGCGCTCCTTCTCCGCCGCGAGGAGCTGCTCCAGCCGAGCGACGGCCGCCTCCGCTCTCGCGCCCCCGGCATCGTGTGCGAGCTGGCCGAGCGCGAGCAGCGCCGTTGGACCGACGAACGGATCATCGGACGGATCGATCTTCATCAGCCGATCGAGCGCCGGCACGTGCTTTCTGCGCGCGAGCTCGTCGATCGCCTCGAGCTTCGCCACCGGGTCGTCCCCGTCGAGGGCGCGCATGAGCACGTCCGTCGACGACGGTGACGTCCGAGCAGCGATCGCGGCGCGCACGACGTCGAGCGCGTCGCTCGCGGCGTCCGCTGCGGTGATCGGAGCAGCGCGGCGCGCGTCGCGGACGTCGGTGACGTCGCCGCCACCCTTCGCCGAAGGCGCAAGAGCGGGACGAACCGTGCCCGCCGGCGCATCGATTCGACCGGCGCCACCTGCGGACGTGTTCGTGGAGGCCTCCGTCTTCGCGCGTGCTCGGGGAGCCTGGACTAGCCAGAGCGAAGCTCCGACGATAGCCGCGACGCCTGCGCCGACGAGGACGCCGACGCGGCCCCGCATCGCTAGCAGCCTCCGACGTTCCTGCAGTAGTCAGCCCGCATCTGCGCCTGCGTTTTGACCGGCTGCCCGTAACGTCCCGGAGGAAGGGATGCCCACTCGTACGAGAGCTTCGACATCGCGTTGGAGAACTCCGACGCCGTCATCGCGCGCCCCGAGGGGACGTTCACCCGGCGCACGGTCTTGATGAGGTACTCGGCGCCTTTCTCCTGTGTCTCGGGCTCGAAGTTGCGCGCGCCGGTCCCGCGCGCGACCGAGTCCCACGTGCGCTTCAAGAACTGGTAGCGGCCGGCGGCGGTCGAGCAGAGGCTCCCCGCGCAGTGCGTCTTGTTCGGATGCCGGGCGCACGACGAGAAGGTGCGATGCGTGAAGAAGACGTTGTAGCCGTCCTTGTTTCGTCCCTCGGTGCCTTCGGCGAACGCGAGCGAGTCGTGCAGCGCCTTCTGGTGACGGCTCACCACTCCTGCAGCGCGTGATGGCGAGCACGTCGCGCCGAGCGCGCTCTCGGTCGAGTCGTCGGCATCGTCGACGTCGTCACTGGTGCTGCAACCCGTCACCGAGAGAGCGACGAACATCGACAGGGCCATGGAACGATAGGAGGGCATATGTGCGCTCGTGTGCACTCGACGTGCCGCTCGACCGAGCGAATGGGAAAGTTGGTTCTCTCATGAGTTCTCTCTACTTGCGGGGCGGTGTCTCCGTTTGCCATGGTTGATCCACGACCCGACCTGGATCGGGATCACCCCGATTTCTTCGCTTTCGAAGCTTTGGCGCCGAACGGACACGAACGCGCGCGCGCGGCTCGGCGAGCCAGCGACGTCGCGGGGTTGGGCAGGAGTGTGCTCGATCCTTCGTTGACACTACTCCGCCACCCTGACTATCAACGTCGCGGGCTGACGAGAGCGGCTGGCATCGAAGTGGTGCCGTCCGACGGCGGGGTGGTCAGAGACCAACCGACCCGCATGCCGTCAGTATCGATTTCCATCTACCTCGCGCGCTGCTCGAGGAGTCGGCCGGCATCTCCGGGTCAGTGGGCGTCTGCTTCCCGCCATGCCGTGCATCGCTGTAGCGGTCACGGCGTGTGGGGGCCGAGGCTGGTGCGCTCGAAGCTCGCAACGGGACCGTGGTGACGGGCCGCGTGTGCGTGTCGAGACCTCTCCTCGCGCTACGCACGGAGCTGTCGAAGCCAAACGACTTCGCGTCACCGCCTCTGGCACTCGCACGCCTGGAGCGGCGAGTTCCGCACCCTCGAAGGAGAAGAAGCATCGATGATCTCTCGTGTCCGTCGGTTTCCGTCCGTAGGCCTCGCAGCCGTGTGTGCGATCGCGTCCGCAGCGATCGGTCTTGCCGCGTGCGGCGATGACGGTGCGGCCGCCCCTCTACCGGCGCCGGATGCCGAGGCTGATGCGCCGCAGCCGGAGAGCGACGCCGGCCCGGCAGGGCCAGTGTTCCTCGATCCTTCCGAATACGCGTCCCTCGTCACGATCGACGCGACCTTCCCGTTCGGCGTGACGAGGAAAGTCCAGGCACTCTTCGCATACGGCGCCTACGGCTGGGGAAATCACGGCGGACCGCTCGCCGGGTTCCCGGACATGACCGAGACCGGAGAGCTCCTCGAGTACCACGTACATCGATGGAGCTTCCCTGACGGAAACGTCGGGGCGGCGACGCTCGTGAGCACGACGCTCCCCACGGACCTGCCGCATGTTCCGTTCGGGGGACTCGTCGATCTGCCGTTCGGTGGTAGCTCGATCATCAGCGGTTACGATCCGAGCACGTACGTTGGGCAGGCGTGGCTTCTCTCGAGCGACACGCTGGCGGTCAAGGCGACGGCCCATGTCAACGGCATGAACGCCGTCGTCGGCATGTCCGACGGTTCGCGGAATGTCCTCGTCTACACGGCGTTCGGCCCCATGACCGATACGGCGTCGGCGGTCGAGCCGGGCTCGAGCTTCGGCGTCTTCGTGAACGACGCATGCGGTGACGTGCTCGTCGGCAGCGAATGCGCGCCGGCCGTCAAGGTCGCGCACCTCGATCGGGCGACGCCGCTCGCCATTGCGAGCGATGCGCACGGCAACGTCTTCGTCTCCGGCAACGCGATCTACGGCCTCTCGAAACGCGCCGTCTTCGGTCGTCAGACGTTGCTCGCGTTGGCGCTGAACAATCTGCCGGATCCGCCCCCCACGATGAACATCGCTGCGGTCGCGCCCGACGGAGACAAGCGCGGCTGGGTCGTCGGTCTGACGTACGTGTCCGTAGGCGAATCGACCCAAGAGCAGCTCGTTGCGGAGTCCTATCGCGAGGAGGACGGCGAGCTCGTCGGGGGCAACGAGCGGATCCTGGCGGCGGTCATGCCGGTCGGGGACAACCTCGCCTCCCCGTTCTCGGACCGCGACGGCCATCTCTGGGTCGCCGTCGCCTCGACGAGCCCGTACGCGACGACGTTCTTGAAGCTCGAACGCAAAGCGCCCTGAAAGCCCAGTGAGACGGCCGCGCCTGCCGGCGCGGAAAAGGCTCGACCGACGTCGAGGACCGCTCTCGTGCTCAGGTCCTCACGTCGTTCGAACTCGGCTATTGAGTTGAAGATGAAAATCATTTGCAACTAGGGCGAGGCCCGCTAGTTTCGCTTGCGGGGGCGAGCTTCCAGAATGAACTCCCTCGCCGTAGCTCTCGCGTCGCTGCTCGCCTTCGTGGGTTGCGGCAGCCTCTATCTGGCGTCACCCCATCAACGTTGGCGAGCGGCTCCGCTCCCTGCGAAGCCCGCTCGGGCGGCGGGCTCGGGACTGCTGTTGGCGAGTCTCTTCGCGTTCGGCCGCGCCATGCACATCGTGCCGGCGGTGTTCGCGTTCGCCGCCTCTGTGATGTTGCTGCTCGTCGTGCTCCCCTACGTCGGGGCGGCGGTCGTCGTCGTCCGCCGAGGTCGCTGACGTGCCGCAGACGGAATCGCCCGCCCTGCGTCGCGACTGGCTGTCGAAGACGCTCGCCGGTCTTCTGTTGGGGCTCACCCTCGCCATCGGCTGCAGCGGCATCTTCGCGCGCCTCGCGTCCTCGATCGCGCTTCCGATCAAGGCGCAGCTCACGATGTGGATGGTGATGCCGATCTGGCTCGGCGTATTGAGCGGCTGCTTCTTCTTCCAAAGCGGCAAGCGCGCGTGGCTCTGGCTCGGCGCTGCCAACATCGTCGTCTACGGCCTGCTGCTGGCCGTCCGAGTGTTCTGAGGAGTCGCCGTGCGTTCCGACTTCGTCCGCGTCTACAAGGTCGTCCACACCTGGACGGGCATCATCGCCGGCATGGCGCTCTTCATCGCGTTCTACGCGGGCGCGATCACCCTCTTCAAAGAGCCCCTCGTGCGCTGGGCAACACCTCCCGCGGCGGCCGAGAGCGCGGCACGCGTGGTGCCGCTCGCCGAAGCGCAGACGCTCATCACGCGCACGCTTGCGAGCCATCCGGAGGCGGCGCGCGAGCTCCGCGTGGGAGTCGGGCCCGCCACTGAGCCGGTGGAGCGCCTCGAATGGGAGATCGACGAAGAAGGCGCAGACGAGCACGATCGCCTCTCGGTCCGTCATTTCACGGCGACGCTCGACGATGCCGGCATCGCCCAGGCCTCCGAGGTGAAGCGGACGCATCTCGCCGAGTTCATCGACGTGCTCCACCGCGTCGTCGGCCTGCCCGTCGACGGCGATCTCACCCGCTACGTCATGGGGGTGGTCGCGGCGCTCTACTTCCTCGCGCTCGTCTCCGGCCTCGTCGTCCTGTTGCCTTCGCTCGTGAAGGATCTCTTCGCGCTGCGGATCGGCCCGAACCTGAAGCGCATGTGGCTCGACGCGCACAACGTCGTGGGCCTCGGAAGCTTTCCGTTCCACGTCGTCATGGCGCTGACCGCCGCGGTCTTCGCCTTCCACGACGGCATCTACTTCGTGCAGGACCGGCTCGTCCACGAAGGCAAGCTCGCGACGACGTTTCAGCGCGCTGCGCCGGCAGACGGCAAGCCGCGCGATCCCGCGATGATGTTGCCTCCGACCGAGATCGTCGCGCGCGTCACGGCTGTCGCCCCGACCTTCGAGCCGACGATGCTCCAGTACGTGCAGCTGACGGGACCGAGGGCGATGGTCCGCGTGTGGGGCCGCGACGCGCGTGCGCTCGAGCATCGCGCGCTCGGTGGCTTCGCGATGGTCGATCCCTACGGCGGCCGAGTGGTCAGCACCGAGTACCTGCCCGGTCACCAGAGCGCGGCAGCGACGGTGCTCACGAGCATCTTCGCTCTGCACTTCGGCTCGTACGGCGGCGAACCGGTGAAGTGGCTGTACTTCCTGCTCGCCCTGCTCGGAGCGTGGCTCTTCTACAGCGGAAATCTCCTCTGGATCGAGTCGCGACGCCGGAAAGCGAAGACGCGCGTGATCGACGGCGCCGTCCCGGTGCAGCGGCGCGATACGCGGCTCATGGCGTCGGCCACGGTCGGCGTGTGCCTCGGTGCGGTATCCGGTATCTCGCTCACGATCGTGTCGGCGAAGTGGCTGCATGGGCACGTCGCCGATCTGAATGCCTGCCATCGTATCGTCTACTACGTCGCGTTCTTCGCCGCGCTCGGGTGGTCCTTCCATCGAGGAGGCGCCCGCGCCTCGGTCGACCTGCTGCGCGTCGCCGCCGCCACGACGCTTGCGATCCCGCTCACGACGCTCCTCGCGGCGCTCGTTCCGTCGCTCGGCATGTGGGCCCACACGGCTCGGGGTACGCTCGGCGTGGATGCGACGGCCTTCGCGATGGCGCTCGCGTTCGCCTGGATGTCTCGCGCCGCCGCTCGGCGCGTCAACGCAGGGCCTGCCGACAGTGTCTGGTCGGCGCGTGCTCCGGTCGCTGGCTCTTCCGCGACGACGAACGCGGAGGTGAAAGGCGAGGTCGAAGGCGAGCACGCGGGGTGAAGTCGAGCGAAGGCGAGCACGCGGGGTGAAAGTCGAGCGAAGGCGAGCACGCGGGGTGAATGCCGAGCTCGAAGGCGAGCACGCGGGGTGACGGTCGAAGCGGCACCCCGCGCGTGTCGGTCACTTCATCGAACCTGGACGATCGCGGCCGTGTTGCCGACCAGCTTGGCGCCGGTGCGCTCAGTCGCGACGAAGCCGTTCTCGGTCACCTCGACGATCTGCGGTGCGGAGTCGAACGTCGACGTGACGCGGAGGCCGTTGCTCAGCGAGACGGGCAGGACGGCGCCCGAGCGAAGCGGTGCATCGAGGAGCTGGATCGACGGCGTGTCGCCGACCGTGAGCTTCGCCGTCTTCCACACGGGGGCGATCGTGAGGAAGCGCGGGTTCGAGATCGTGCCGTCTGCGATCTGAGGATCCGCGACGGCCGTGTCGAGCACGTGGATCAGCGCCTGCCCGCTCTCCGTGACGGCGAGCGTGCCGGCGGGCCCACCGGCGAGCGCGTTGAGGTCGACCTTGTAGGCCGCGTCGAACGTCTTCGTCACGACGTTGAAGCGACGCAGGCAGGGCGCCGGACCGTTCGCCGGGTTCAGGTGGTGGACGGCGGTGCCGACGCCCTCGGTCGCGATGTAGAGCCAGTCACCGACGAGCACGCCGTCGCGGCCGTAGCCGCAGCCGGCTTCGTCGATGACGACGTCGGCCGTGTCCGTCGTCGTGTCGACGACCATGACGGCATAAGCGCCCGGGACCTTGATGGTCGAGCCCTCGCGCGTGTCCCACGAGGCGAACGCGTACAGCTTGTTGCCGCTCCGGAGCGGCGCACCGGTGATCGCGGTCGTGTAGGTCGTGGCCGGGTTCTGCGGGTCCTGCCGGACCAGACCGGGAAGCGGGATGGAGCCGGTGACCGCGAGGTCCTCGGGGTTCCAGACGACGATGCTGCCGTCGCGCGAGATCCAGTACGCCTTGTTCGCGTCGATGAACTGGAACGCGGAGGAGTACCCGACGAAGCCGGTCACCTGCTGCACGGCGAAGTTGATCTTGCCGCTCTCCTGGAGCGCGTTGTCGCCCACGAGGTCGTAGCGCGTCAGCTCGCCGCTCGCCTCGGTCCCGACGTAGAGACGCTTTCCACCGTTCGGCGCGCCCGCGATTGCACGACCTGGGAGCTCGAGGACCGCGTTCTCCGGCTCGAGCTCCCCGGTGAGCGAGCCGCTGAGCATGACGTAGCTCGTCTGCGCTGCGCCACCAGTCGCCGCGGGGGTGCTGATGACGGCGTAGATCGGAGGCTCCGACGGCGTCTCCCCACCATCGCCATTTCCGCCGGAGCTCGACGTGCCGCCGCTGCTTCCCTGAGGACCGTCCGTCCCACCGGGGTTGTTCGCGGCGTCGTCGTCGCTGCAGGCCGTGACGCTGGCGACGACGGCAAGAGCGAGGGCGGCCGAGAATAGAGAGAGCGTGCTGTACGAGCGCATGTTCGTTCGGTTCCTTTCAATACTCGACCGTCCACTTCGTGAAGAACGCCCGTCCGGGGCGCTGCACGCCGTAGAAGTCGAAGATCTTCTCGTTGGTGAGGTTCTGCACCTCGAGCGTCGCTGCGAGTCCCGCGTCCCTCCCGCGCAGCGCGTAGGTGAGCGCTGCTCCTTGCGAGATCTGCGTGTCGATCGTCAGTGGATCCGCGGCGCGTGCTAGGCTCTCCCAGCCGCGGAAGAACGAGTGCACGTAGCGCATCGTCCATGCGAGCTCGACGGTGTCGGCTCGGACGACCATCGCGCGTCCACGCAGGCGCACCGCCGTGTTCGCGAACAGGTAGGGAATGTTCGGGATGCGGTCGCCTGCCTGCCTCGCGAGCTCGCCTTCGGACGAGCGGTTGCGCAGGTCCTGGTACGTGAGGCGTCCGTCGATCGACAGCCAGTCGCCCTTCGGGACGGTCCACCCGAGCGCGGTCTCCACGCCGAGAGCGCGCGCTTCCCACACGTTGACGTTCCGCAGCAGCTCGGCCTCCGACACGAGCGCGATGAGGTCGTCGCTCCAGCGAGCGAAGCCGTTCACCGACCCGCGTAGCGATCCCACAGGGGTGCGGAGATCGTCGACGAGCACGCCGAGGTTGGCGTTGTGGCTCGTCTCGGGACGGAGCGAGAGGTTCTCCGTCGTGAGCATGCCGTCGCCGAACAGCTCGTCGGTGCTGGGCTGACGCATCGCGTATTCGTACGAGCCCTTGGCGGAGAGCTCGCGCGTCAGCTGCACGCGCACGCTGTCGCCTCCGCCGGCGCGGATGATCTCGCGTGACATGTCCCGCCACTGCCCGGTGGAGAGGAGCGTCTGGCTGTCGGTCGAGAGCGCGTAGCCCTTGCCGAAGGCGATGTTCTTCACGCGACCGTCGAAGAATCCCGACTCGAGCTCCACGCCGACCACGCCGGTGAGCAACCGCCGCGGCTGCGCGAGCGGATCGAAGCCGACGCTGCGAAGCCAGTTCTTGCCCGATCGATCTGCGTACGTGGGCGCGAGCGCCACGCGGACGAGGTGATCGTCCGAGAGGTGATGCGTGAGCGTCGAGCGGAGAAAGAACGTGCCGGTCTCGAGATCGCGGTCCGTCGGATTCCCGGCGGAGATCTCGCCGCGGACCTTTCTCGGGGAGCAGACGCCGTACCAGTCGTAGACGCAGCTCGACAGGTCACGGAACTGCGTCGTCTCACGCGCATAGCCGGCGATGGCCTCGAGCCGCGTCTGTGGTCCGAGATTGAGCGCGTACTTGACGTTCGCGCCCATGCTCCGCCGCTCGAACGTGACCTCGCCGTAGGGGCGGGCCATCGTTGCGCCGTTCTGCACGTCGTTGTCGAAGGCCGAGACGAAGCCTTGGACGACGAGTCGATCCGCCCACGGTCGATCGGCGATGCCCACGCCGACCGTCGAGCCCATGCCGCGATAGCCGTCGTGGAACCGCGGTAGCGTCACCGGGCGCGTCCTGCCTTGCGCGTCGTACGCCGAGACGTCGACGTCGTAGTCGTTCTTCGCGACGTCGTAGAACGTCGAGCTCCGCACGAAGATCCCGGTCGGACGGTGGACGTAGCGGGCCGCCAGCGTCGTGCGATGCGTATCGAACGACCCGAACTGGTACGACGCCGCGACTCGGCTCCTGCGGACGTCTTCGTCCGTCACGAGATGCACGGCTCCGCCGAGCGCATCGGCTCCGAACCGCACGGGGACGACGCCCTGATAGACCTCGACACGATCGACGAGGTTCACCGGCACGTTCGCGATGCCCGCCGAGTAGCCCATGAGCTCGAGCGGCACGCCGTCGAGGAAGAAGCGGAGGCGCTCGCCGCCGAGCCCGCCGAGCGAGAAGGCGCCGCGCGAGCCGAGCCCGCCCGCGCGCTGCACGGACACGGGCGTCGCCCGCACGAGCACTTCGCCGAGGTCTGCCGCTCGTCGCTTCGCTTGCTCCGTTTCGACGACGGTGACGGCGTACGCGGATCGTCGGAGCGCGTTGGCGCGAGATGTCCCTCGGATCGCCACCTCGTCGACGGGCGCGGTCGGCGCTGCGGGAGTGGCCGACGGTGAAGCGGCCGCGGAGTCCGACGATGTCGCGGCGGACGTACCGTCGACGCTCGGAAGGGCGACATCCGCGGCGCCAGCAACGGGTTCCGCGCGGGCAGGGGACGTGCAGAGGGTGAGGCCACACGAGCAGACGCCCGTGAGGAGGCGCAGCAGCGCTCGGTCAAAACTGACGACCGGTCGGACCATTGGAACGTTTGCGATTAGTGCAAGTGAAAGTCGTTTTCAATAACTGGTGGGGCGTCGAGGCAGCGCCACCCCAAGCAAAGCTGCGTGAAAAGCGTGCGGTCGCCCGAAATCATCGTGCTCGACATACACCCGCGGCCCTGATAGTGAAATTGAAAATCGTTTTCAATTGGTGGCGAGCCGACGGTGATGCTCGGCCCGGCCTGACACGAAGAGGAGACCATGAGCCGCTACACGGGACCGCGGGTGAAGAAGATGCGGGCGCTCGGGATGGAGCTTCCGGGGTTGTCGACGAAGAAGATCGAGCGCCGGCCATACCCGCCCGGCCAGCACGGCCAGGCGCGCAAGAAGCTCACGGAGTTTGCGCTGCGCCTCCACGAAAAGCAGAAGCTCCGGCTCAACTACGGCGTGACCGAGCTGCAGCTTCGGCATCTCGTCGAGGAGGCGAAGACGAGCAAGGGGGCGACTGGTCACAAGCTCGTCGAGCTGCTCGAGCGTCGCCTCGACAACGTCGTCTTCCGCGCAGGCTTCGCGCGCACGATCCCGGGCGCCCGGCAGCTCGTCAACCACGGGCACATCCTCGTGAACGGCAAGCGCGTCGACATCGCCTCCTACCGCGTCTCGGCGGGCGAGGTCGTGAGCGTGCACGAGCGCAGCAAGCAGCTCGCGTCGATCGCGGCGGCGAAGGCGGTCGCGGACTCGTTCCAGACCTCCTGGATCGAGGTGAACCGCGACGCGCTCACTGCCACCGTCACCGCGCTTCCGGACGAGACGGCGGTCCTCTTCCCGCTGCGCGTGCAGCTCGTCGTCGAATACTACTCCCAGCGGCTGTGATGGGGGCGCGTGTCGGGGGAACCTCGGGGAGCGAGAGCGTCGTGAACGCGGCGGCGCCCTCGACGATCGAGGTGCATCGTGATCACGTCACCGATCTCGTCGCGCGTGCCGTCGCGCGCACTCGATTCCCGTGGTTGGGGTTCTCCGACCCGACCGCGGAAATGATGCTCGAAGCACTCGACATCGACGATTCGCGGTACGACGACGTCTCGCTCCGCCGCGCGCTCGTTCCGACGATCGTGGTCGACACGCTCGTCCGCGACTTCTTCGAACGGCATCGCGACGGGCTGGCGCTCTCGGTGATGTGTGGACTCTGCACGCGATTCTGGCGCGTCGACAACGGGCAGCTTCGTTGGATCGACGTCGACGCCCCGCCAATCGCGCAGTTCAAGGCGCCGCTCCAGCCGACGTGCGAACGTCACGCCGTGGCGTCGTCCTGTTCGTTCGACTGCGAAGGATGGCTCCGGTGCCTGCGCGAGGCTCGCGACGTCCCGACGCTCATCGTGGCGCAGGGAATGGGCCGCCGCGTCGACCGAGACGAGCTCGATCGCTTCTTCGAGTCCGCCTCGGAGCATCTGGCGACCGGCGTCGAGATCATCGTCGACTACGACGCGCGCCGCCCGCTCAGGCCCTCCTCGCTGCGTGATACCGCATGCCTCGAGCTTCCGCGCTCCGACGGCAGCCACGCGCGATATCCCCGCCTCCGCTTCGCGCAGAGCGACGACTACCCTCCGGAGCTCGGTCACGCCGTCCGAGGTCTGAACGGGCTTTCGCGGCTGTTCCACGGTCGCGGGATGCCGTCGATCGCGCACGTCCGCGTGGTCTGAGCGCCCCGCCGCGGAGGGTCTGCGCGTGCCATACTTGAAAATGAAATTCAATTGCAATAATTGCCTCGCTCGAAGGAGCTTTCCCATGCGCCGTACGACTCTTTGCTCGATGGTTCTCGTTCCCGTTCTCACCCTGCTGCTCGGCGCTTGCAGCGACGACAAGGAGTCGGGACCGACCGGCACCGCCGGCAGCCCCCTCGCAGAGGCTGGCCCCGTCGTGGAGCAGTACGCGAAGAACGTCCACACGAACTACGTCGAGTGCCTCGACAAGGCACGTGCCTTGAAGACCGCGATCGACGCGTTCGTTGCGGCGCCGTCTGCTGCGACGCAGGACGCGGCGAAGGCTGCGTGGATCGCGGCGCGCTTGCCTTACGGCCCGAGCGAGGTCTACCGCTTCTACGGCGGCCCGATCGACGACGAGGAGACCGGCCCCGAAGGCGCGCTCAACGCCTGGCCGCTCGACGAGAATTACATCGACTACACGGTCGACGACGAGAACGCCGGCATCATCAACCACCCGGAGCTCGTCGCCGAGATCACGAAGGACGCGCTCCGCGTCGAGAACGAGAAGGGCGGCGAGAAGAACATCTCGACCGGCTTCCACGCGATCGAGTTCCTCCTCTGGGGCCAGGACAATCCCGACCCGACCGACAAGCAGGCGGGGCAGCGGGCCTTCACCGACTACCTCACGACCGGCGGTACGGCGAAGAACCAGGACCGACGCGCGACGTACCTGAAGGTCGTCGCCGAGATCCTCGTCGAAGATCTCGAGTCGCTCGTGGCCGCGTGGGAGCCGGGCAAGGACAACTACGCCACGACCTTCGCCGCGGATGCGAAGACCGCCGTGACCAACATGCTGACGGGCATGGGCTCGATGGCGAACGCCGAGCTCTCCGGCGAGCGGATGACGGTCGCCTACAAGAACAAGGGCCAGGAGGACGAGCACTCCTGCTTCAGCGACACGACGAACGCCGACATCCTCGGAAACTTCGTCGGGATCCAGAACGTGTATCTCGGCAAGTACGGCTCGGTGGACGGGCCGGGGCTCGACGATCTGGTGAAGGCGGTCGACCCGGCGCTCGACGCGCAGATGAAGAGCGAGCTCGACGCGGCGGTCACGGCGCTGAACAAGATGCAGGCGGCGCCGTTCGACTACTCCATCGCGGCCGCCGACGGCTCGCCGGAGCGCGCCGCCGTGCTCGAAGCGATCCAGGCCATCAGGAAGACGGCGCCGACGATCATCACGATCGGCCAGAAGCTCGGCGTCGAGTTCAAGCTCGAAGAGCCGAGCGAGGAGCTCTGATCGCCGCAGTGTGGTCGCCGCCGGCGAAGCCAGAGAGCGCAGTGCCATGCACCGAAGATGGAAGGAGAGCGGTCGTCGGCGGGCGCTGGTCGTCGCACTTTCCTTCCTTGCGCTCGCGGTCGCTTGCGGCGATCCGGATACCGAGGTGTTGCCGATCGACGATGCTCGTTCGGGCGGCGCGACCACGGTCTTCGACGACACGCGCGATGCGTTCGCTCGTCCACTCGCGAACCTGAAAGGCGATCGGCGCGACGACTTCTTCGTCGGCAACTCCGTCTTCAACCGTGGCTGGGTGACGGCGCCCGCGTCGGTCGCCGACTTCGACGGGCTCGGGCCGCTCTTCAATGCGACGAGCTGCTCGGGATGCCACTTCAAGGACGGTCGTGGGCGGCCGCCGGAGGAGCCGGACGAGTCGTTCCTCTCGATGCTCATCCGTCTCTCGGTGCCGGGCCGTGCGTCCGACGGCGGGCCGGTCGCGGAGCCGACCTACGGTCTGCAGCTGCACGAGAACAGCGTCCTCGGCGTGCCGGCCGAGGGGCGCGCGCGCGTCACGTACGTCGAGGAGGCGGGCACGTTCGCCGACGGGACGCCGTATTCGCTGCGACGTCCAACCTACACGATCGAAGCGCTCGGCTACGGTCCGCTCGCTTCTGACACGCAGACGTCGCCGCGCGTCGCGCCGTTCATCGTCGGGCTGGGCCTGCTCGAGGTGATCCCCGAAGCGACGATCCTCGCGCTCGCCGATCCCGCCGATCGCGACGGCGACGGCATCTCCGGTCGACCCAACCGCGTCTGGGACACCGAGCGGAGAACGACCGTGCTCGGCCGCTTCGGCTGGAAGGCGAACGAGCCGACGCTGCATCAGCAGAACGCTGCAGCGTTCCTCGGAGACCTGGGGATCACGAGCGCGATGTTCCCGAACGAGGACTGCTCCGCCGCGCAGCGCGAGTGCCGGGACGCGCTCACCGGTCCCACTCCGCAGCTCCGCGACGTGCTCGCTCAGCAGGTCGACTATTACACGCGCACGATCGCGGTGCCGGGACGGCGCAACGTCGCGTCCGACGGCGTCCGCCGCGGACGCAAGGTGTTCGAGGGAGCACGCTGCTCGAGCTGTCATGTCCCGACGCTGGAGACGGGCGACGCTGCGGGCTTCCCCGAGCTCGCGCATCAGACCATCCATCCGTTCACCGACCTCTTGCTCCACGACATGGGGCCCGACCTCGCCGACGGACGCCCGGATTTCGAGGCGACGGGCTCGGAATGGCGCACGCCGCCGCTCTGGGGCGTTGGGCTCGTGCGAACGGTGAACCGTCATTCGTACTTTCTCCACGACGGGCGGGCGCGTGGGTTCGTGGAGGCCATCCTCTGGCATGGCGGCGAGGCCGCGGCGTCGCGCCAGGCCTTCCTCGCCATGTCGAAGACCGAACGCGACGCGCTCGTCGCGTTCCTGGAGTCGCTCTGATGCAGTCGAAGATCTCGCGCCGCGACATGGTTCTCGGGACGCTGACGCTCGGCGTGTTCGGGCTCGGCGCAGCGCTCGTCACGCCCGGCTGCGAGCGCGACGGCGTCACGCCACCCGATCGCGGCAAGGTCCTCGCCGACCTTGCTGCCAACGTCATCGTGCCTGCGTACACCTACGCGGCCACGCAGACCAAAGCGCTCGTCGACGCGGTCACGGCGCTGCGCGACGCGCCTTCGGCGGGCTCGCTGTCCGCGGCGCGTGCTGCCTGGAAGTCGGCGCGCACCACCTGGAAGACGACCGACGCGTTCCTCTTCGGTCCCGCGGACGACCTCGCGCTGACGGCTGGCGCCATCGACACCGCGAGCGACATCGCCAAGATCGAGGCGCTCGCTTCGGCGACCTCACCGCTCGATGCGGTCGCGATCGCCAAGCTCGGGGCGAACCAGCGCGGCTTCGGCGGCGTCGAGGTGTTGCTCTTCGATCCTGCACGTGACGACGCTGCGATGCTGGCCGCGCTCGAGGCGAGCGATCGCAGACGCGGCGTCCTCGCGGCGCTCGTCGCGGAGGACCTCCACGCGAAGGTCGAGGCGGTCCGCGCAGCCTGGGTGGGCGCTCCCACCGACTACGCGAGCCACCTCTCGCGTGCCGGCCGCGGGAGCACCGTCTACACGTCGGAGCGGCAGGGCGTCGATGCCGTCGTCAACGCGCTGATTGCCGTCGCCGAGGTGCTCATCGCGGTGCGCCTCGCAAAGCCGCTCGGACTCGATCAGACGTCGCAGACGCCGGTTCCGGAGCTGGTCGAGTCGCCGCGGAGCGACGCTTCGGTCGACGATCTGCTCGCCGTGCTGGACGGGATCGAGATGGTCTACCTCGGACGGCGAGGGGAGCTGTCCGGCCTGCCGCTGTCGGCCGCCGTGGCCGAGCGCAGCCCGCGTGCGGATCAGCGCATGCGCGACCAGCTCCCGCTCGCGAAGGAAGCGGTCCGTGCGATCCCTGGACCGCTCCGCACCGCCGTCGTCAGTCAGCGTGATCCCGTCGTCGCCGCGCACGCGGCCGTCCGCGAGGTGAAGCGCATCCTGACGAACGAGGTCGCGGCCGCACTCGGTACGAGCATCGGCTTCAACGTGACGGACGGCGACTGATGGCGGCGGGCGCCTCGCACGCGCCGCTCCTCTCGCGTCCGACGAGTGAGTCGCGCACGCGGTCGAGGGCGGAGACTTGGCTCGCTCGGCTCGAGGCCCGTGCGCTCGCGCCCGTCGACAGCGCGTCGCTCGGTGCGTTTCGCTTCCTGCTCGGCGCGCTCGTTGTCGTCGCCGTGATTCGCCACTGGGCCAAGGGTGGCATCCACGATGCGTTCGTCGTCCCGACGCACTTCTTCGCGTACGACGGCCTGGCGTTCGTGCGGCCGCTTCCGGGGCAGGGGATGTACTTCGTCTACGCGGCGATGGCCGTCGCGGCTGCGAGCCTGGCCGTCGGCCTTTGGACGCGCGCGAGCGCCGCGGTCGCGTGCCTGCTCTTCACCTACGCGCACGCGTGCGACAAGACGAGCTACCTCAATCACTACTACCTCGTGAGCCTGCTGCTCGGGCTCGCGACGGTGCTGCCGCTCGGCACGGCGCTCTCCATCGATCGAAGCCGCGCGCGGGATGCGCGAGCGGCGACCGTGCCCTCCTGGGTGCTCTGGCTCGTCCGATTCCAGGTCGGGCTCGTGTACTTCTTCGGCGGCGTCGGCAAGCTGCAGACGGACTGGCTCGTGCGCGCGATGCCGCTCCGGATCTGGCTGCCGGCGAACGGCGACTTCCCGCTCCTCGGACCGCTGTTGAAGTGGCCCGAGACGCCGTGGGTGATGAGCTGGCTCGGCGCGGCGTTCGATCTGTCGATCCCGTTCTTGCTCTCGTGGCGACGCACGCGTCCGTTCGCGTACGCGTGCGTCATCGCGTTTCACGTCGTGACCGCGCGGCTCTTCCAGATCGGGATGTTCCCGTGGGTGATGATCGCGCTCACGCTCGTCTTCTTCGCTCCCTCGTGGCCGCGGCGCTTCTTGCCCGAGCGCTGGATCGGCGCCGAGGCGGGGCCGCGCCCGACGTCGCGCCGCTGGCAGCTCGCCGTCGTCGCCGTGTGGTGCGCCTTCCACGTGCTGTATCCGCTCCGGAGTCATCTGTTTCCCGGCGACGTGCTCTGGACCGAGGACGGCTATCGCTTCTCGTGGCGCGTGATGCTCATCGAGAAGGCCGGCTCCGCGGATCTCACGGCCGTCGACCCGCGCACTGGCGGATCGCGCTTGGTGCGCGCGCGTGACTACCTGACGCCGTTCCAGGTGAAGATGATGTCGACGCAGCCCGACATGATCCGCGCCTTCGCGTGGATGATCGCTGACGAGGCCGAGCAGCGGGGCGAGCCGCGGCCGCGCGTGTACGCCGACGCGGTCGTGACGCTCAACGGTCGGCCTCCCGCGCGGCTCGTCGATCCGAGCATCGATCTCGCTGCCGAGCCGCTCCGCGCCGGCGGCACGCCCTGGGTCATTCCGTCGCCGCGCTGATCGCGAAGGTCGATCGGCTGGCCGCGTTCGAATCGTTTGTTGAAAATGAAAGTTACTTTCAACTAGGGTGCCCGCATGCGTTCAGCGACGTTCACGGGCTTCTTGGTGTTTGCTCTCGGTCTCGGAGGTGGCGTCGCGGCGTGTGCCGATGACGAGGCGGGGGGAGCGGCGGCCCCTGGTCCGGACGCGGCGGACACGGATGCATCGACGAAGAAGCCAGAGGTGAACCCGGACGACGAGCCGACCGACGCCGGGACGAAGCCCGACGCTGCGAAGGATCCGGACGCGGCGACCACCGACGTCGATCCGCCGGTCGTGACGATCGTGAGCCCGCGCGAAGACGTCGCCGTCGCCGAGCGACGCTTCGTCGTGACCGGCACCGTGAGCGACGACGTCGGCGTGACGGAGCTCTCGTACGTCCGTGGCACGGACGCGCCCGTCGCGGTTCCGGTCGCCGCCGACGGCAGCTTCACGTTCACGTTCGTGCCGGCGCCGGGGAAGAACACATTCGAGGTGACCGCGGCAGACGCCAGCGGCAAGAAGACGACGAGCACGCGCTCGGCCTGGTTCGGCCATCGCATCTCCGTTGGCAACTCGCAGGCCGCGATGCTCGCGGACGGCAAGCTCTTCACGTGGGGTCGCAACGAGCTCGGTCAGCTCGGAAACGGTACGCTCGCGGGCAACTGGATCCCCGACGCCGCCGACGGGGGCGTGGCCCCGCCGCCGATGTACGAGCAGGCCGCCGCCGATCTCGTCTCGGTCGTGACGCGGCAGACGTTCATGATCGCGCTCGCGAGCGACGGGACGGTGCGCACGTGGGGGAGCAACGCCGACGGGCAGCTCGGCTACGCGACGCCGTCCGATTGTGGATCGCGTGGGGGCTCGCCGTGCGGCCGGACCCCGGCAAGCGTCCCAGGGATCACCGACGCCGTCGCGGTCGCGGCCGGCTTCGATCACTCTCTCGTCCTTCGCTCGGACGGCACCGTCCTCGCTTTCGGGAGCAACGCGAACGGGCAGCTCGGCGTCACGGAGCCGGCACGCACGATGACACCGACGGCGGTGCCCGGCCTCACGAACGTCGTCGCGCTCGCCGCCGGTTCGCTGCACTCGGTCGCGCTCACCGGCGACGGCAAGGTCTTCGTCTGGGGAAGCAACCAGTACGGTCAGCTCGGCGACGGCACGAGCGACACGAGCGCGCACCCGAGCCCGACCGAGGTGCCGGGGCTCGTCGGAGCATCCGTGGCGAGCGCGAACCACACGGTCCTCGTTCGCAAGGCGGACGGCACCGTGCTCGCGTGGGGCCAGAACAACAACGGTCAGGTCGGCAATGGGACGGAGACGACCGTGCTCACTCCGACGACGGTCCTCGCCGCGGCACCGGGAGACGCCGGCGCGCCCATGCCGCTGGACAACATCGAGAGCATTGCCGCCGACGGCTTCGTGAGCCTCGCGCTCGATCGCGACGGGAACGGGTACGCGTGGGGAATGGGGAGCCTCGGCCAGCTCGGGCAGGGGCTCAAGCCAAACGGCGATCGCGACCTCGATAAACGCACGGTCGCATCGCCGATCTTCGTCCCGCCCGGGGACAAGCCGTCGTTCGTGATCCTCGAGCTCGAGGTCGGCGCCGGCGGTCCCGCGTTCGCGCGCACCACGCAGCAGAAGCTCTTCGGATGGGGCTGGAGCTTCCAGGGATCGCTCGGCGGTGGGACGACGCTCCTCAACGGATGGGCGTACTCGACTCCGCGGCTCGTCTACCCGCTGCCCTGAGGCGAAACCGATGAAGCCGTTCTTGCTCTTGGAGGTGGCGCTGTCCGCTGCGGTGCTGTTCGCCGCCTGTTCGGAGGACGACATCACGCGCGTCGAAGCCCCCGAGGACGGCGGCACGATCGACGTCGGCGCACCCGTGCCAGCTGATGACGGCGGAGAGTCCTCTCGCGATGCTACCGCTCCCGTCGACGGCGGCATCGCTCCGCTCGAGGACGGCGAGCTCGCACCTGGCGGCGAGACGACCACCCCTGACGTCGGGATCGGGGCGTTCACGGTGCAGGCGGCGAACCTGCCGCTCGCGCGTCGCGGCGACTTCGAGGCAGGGCTCCAATTTTTCCAGCTCCCGTGGGTCGTCGCGCCTGGTCGACCCGAGGCCGACGGGCTCGGGCCGACGTTCCACGCCGATTCGTGCCTCGGATGTCACGTGCGCAACGGACGCGGCTCCGTGCAGTCGATCCTGCTCCGGATCGGCCTCGGCCCGAACAATGATCCGCTTCCAGAGTACGGGAGTCAGCTCCAGCCATTTGGAATCGCCGGCGTGCCGGGAGAGGGAAAGCCCGTCCGCGCCGAGACGGTCACGACGCATCGGCGCGTCGACGGGACGGCAGCCTCGCTGCTCCTCCCGACCTATTCGATCTCGAGCCCGGCGTACGGTCCGCTCGGCGGCGACCTGCGGATCTCGGCGCGAATCGCTCCGCAGATCGTCGGTCAGGGGCTCCTCGAGGCGATCTCCGAGGACGACCTCGTCGCTGGTGCCGATCCCGATGACGAAGACGGCGACGGGATCTCGGGCCGCGTGCACTGGGTGAAGGACGGTGATGCCATGCGCGCCGGCCGTTTCGGATGGAAGGCGATGCACCCTTCCGTCGAATCGCAGACGGCCGCGGCGTTCTCCGAAGACCTCGGGATCACGTCCGCTCGTTTCCCCGAGGTCAACTGTCCGGGATCCCAGAGCGCATGCCGCACGGCTCCGTCCGGAGGGAGCCCGGAGCTCGGCGCAGCACGTCTCCGCGTCACGGTCGCGTACATGCGGCTGCTCGGCGTTCCCCGCCGGCGTGGGGGCGACACCGACGAGACCCTTCGCGGCAAGGCGCTCTTCAACGCCGTCGGCTGCGCCTCGTGTCACCGCCCGTCGTTCCAGACGCGGGCCGACGCGTCCGAGCCCGAGCTCGCGAGCCAGCGGATCTGGCCCTACTCCGATCTGCTCCTCCACGACATGGGCGATCGCCTCGCCGATCGCCGAAAGGAAGGCGACGCGGGCGAGCGTGAGTGGCGGACAGCTCCGCTCTGGGGCCTCGGCCTCGTCCCCGTCGTGAACGGTGAGCGGCACCTCCTCCACGACGGCCGCGCACGCACGATCGAGGAGGCCATCCTATGGCACGACGGCGAAGCCGCAGTGGCGAGGCTCGCTTACGAGAAGCTCTCTCCGGCCGCGCGCGCCGAGCTCGAGGCGTTCGTCGAATCGCTGTGAGGCGGATCGCGGGCGATGCGACCGAGACGCTCTCGTCGCTTCACCGCTGAAGCGCTCGTGTCCGCCGACGCCGGCGCGCGAGGATCGCGACCGCGGCGAGGGCCGCCGCCGCGCCGGCGGGGCCGTATGACCCGGAGCGACCGGGTGTACCGCACGAGCAGCCCGTGTCGTCGATCGGTGCCGCGAGGTTTTCGTCGCCTGCGTCACCGGCGTTCGGGCTCGGCGGCGCGCTTGCGTCTGCTGGGCTGCCGGCGTCGCCGCGGCCCGCATCTGCACCGGCATCCGCCGCGCTCGGCGCCACGCACTGGCCCGCGGTGCAGACCTGGTCCGGCGGGCACTTCACGTCGGTGCAGGCGTCCACGCAGGCGCCCGCACGGCATACCGAGCCAGCCGCGCAGGTCACCGATGCGCACGCAGCCTCGACGCACGCGCCGCTCGTCGCGTTGCACGCGAGGCCGGGCTCGCATGGGAGACAATCGCAGCGTCGCCTGCACACGCCGCGGTCACAGACCTCGTTGCTCGCGCAGGTGACGCCGGCGCATGGATCGACGCAGCGATCGCCCTGGCAGATCTGGCCGGTCGGACACGCGACGTTGCTGCACGCTTCACGGCACGAGCCGGCAGTGCAGACCTGGCCGGGCGCGCAGGTCGTCGTCGCGCACGCAGCCTCGACGCACGTGCCGCGTGCCGAGCACGCCTTGCCTGCGGGACAGCTCGTCGCGGTGCAGCTCGCAACGCACGTGCCGTGATCGCAGACCTGCGAGGTGGGGCAGAGCGCCGTGCCGTCGTCGACGAGACCGTTGCAGTCGTCGTCGAGCCCATTGCAGACCTCGTCGGTGGACGTCGACCTCGCCGCGCACGCGGTGCCCGTCGGTTTGCAGGTGGTGAGGCCGGGAGCGCAGATGCCGGGCGCGCCGGTATCGCAATACCGTCCGGCGCCCGGACAGAAGGCGCCCTCGACGAAGAGCACGGCATCGTTGAAGTCGCCGTCGTTGTTGAAGGCATTCGGTTCGCCCCCGACCGATCCGTCTTCGAACGCGACGTAGTACGCGTTCGTCGTCACGGTCGAGGCGTAGATCGCGCTCAGGATCCACGGCGCTGGCGGCGTACACCCGGTGCAGACCCGATTGTGCTGCTTCTCGGTGTAGAACACCTGCGGCGTCAGGTACGCGAAGCCGATGAGGCCACCCTGCCAGGCCGGGTCGTCACGAATCTTCGCCGCCGTCACCTGAGTTCCGACGGGGGCATCGCTCGGAAGGAGCGTGTGGAGATCGCCTGCCTCCGGCGGGAGTCCCGTCGCGCTCGCGTTGTACCAGCCGAACGCAAACCGACTCTGGCTCTGACGAAGCATCAGCGTCACGCGGAAGTCGCACGCCGGAGAGAAGGTGGCGGGGGTCGCGTGGGCGTCGGCCTGGTAGTCGATCGTCTCTCCGCGGTCCGCGAAGAACGTGTAGAGCTGCACCTCTCCGTTCTGCGCATCGCGCGGCATGATCGTGCCGTTCGGCTGCTGGATGGTGGCGGTCGCCGTCGACGAGAGGGCCGCGGTCGCAAGCAGGAGCCCGAGAGCCGGGAAGATACGCATGGGGTAGCCCATCAGGCTAAGAGCGCTCGACAGCAGAAACACGCGTCTTCGCCGGCGCCCGTTCGATTTGGAGCACCTTTACCGTCCAGGGGCGCCCCGCGTTCGCGTGCTCGCTCTCCGAGCGCCCGATCAGAGCGGCGTGCACTGAAGATCGTCGGTGCTCGTGCGGCCGCGCGGGAGGGCGCAGCGGGTGCCTTCGGGACAGCCGCTCGTGTCGGCGCATGCCATTCCGCAGACGCGCCGCGTGCCGGAGACCTGGATGCAGCGGCTGTCGGGCGCGCCGCAGTCGGCGTCGACGCGGCAGGTCTGGCCGACGCGCGATTCGTCGGCGAGCGGGCTCGAGCGCGGGTTGTCGTCGAGGCCGTGCACGCCGTAGACGTGGACCCAGGATCGCTCGCCCGCGGCGTTCATCTTCTCGAGCACGCTGTCCCACGAGCGCGGCACCCACTGCCCGCTGCGCTCGTCGACGAACGCGTGGATGAACGCG
>JAFAER010000154.1 GCA_023423895.1 Pseudomonadota bacterium | reverse complement strand
GCTGGGCAGGCTCCACGCGAGCCTGGGACGCTCCGCGCGTTGTGCACCTGAATCCGGATTCGGAAACTGCACGTCACGCGACAGCCGCGTGACGCCTCATCCGGCATCTACTTTGACACTCACCGTGAGGGCGCATGACCAAGTTGGGGGACTTGTCGAACGACGAGCTGCTTGCTCGTCTCCGGACTCACGTCGGCCAGGGCAACGTCTGGTTGGCAGGATTGCTCGCGTACCTCGCGGAGGTGGACGCTCGGCGGCTGTATGCCGAGCAGGCGTGCACGTCGACATGGGACTTCTGTGTGCGAAGGCTCGGAATGAGCGAGAGCGAGGCGCAGCGCCGAATCGTGGCAGCCCGCCTCGTTCGCAGCTTTCCGGTCGCGCGCGGCTACCTCGAGCGCGGGGAGATCCATCTCTGCGCGCTCTACGAGATGCACAAGCACCTGACCGCGGACAATCACGAGGAGCTTCTTCGCGCGGCGGTGGGCAAGACGACGAAGGCGGTCGCCGAGATGATCGCCGCTCGCTTCCCGAAGCCCGACGTGCACCCGTGCATCGAGCCGCTCGCGCCTCAGCCGGCGCTGCCGGTCGCGACGACGGCGATGCTTCCGCCCAGCGATGCGGGTTTGCCGGCCTCTGCGCCTGCGCTTGGGACTGGGTCTGGGACTGCGCCTGCGCCGGTGCGGCCGCGGGTCGAGCCGCTGTCGGCGAGTCGGTACCGCGTCGAGCTCACGGTCTCTGCCGAGACGAAGGCGAAGCTCGAACGCATCCAGGACCTCACGCGCCACCGCGACCCCTCGGGCAATCTGGAGAAGATCATCGAGGCGTCGATCGACCTGCTTCTGCTGAAGGTGGAGAAGGAGCGTCTCGGGAAGACCACCCGGCCGAAGACGAAGACGCCGTCCACGACGGCGGATGCTCGGCCGAAGACGAAGACGCCGTCCACGACGGCGGATGCGCGGCCGGAAACGAAGACGCGCTCCGCGACGACCGATGCGGATGTCGGTACGAACAGCGCAGCGCCCCCCAAGCCGCCACGGCGCGGGCACGTTGCGAGGGCGACTCGGCGCGAGGTCTGGGCTCGCGACGCCGAGCAGTGCACCTTCGTCGACGCCGAGGGGAATCGTTGCACGGCACGCGGCTTTCTGGAGCTCGATCACATCAAGGCGCAGGCCCTCGGGGGCAGTGATGAGGCGTCCAATCTCCGACTGCGGTGTCGAGTCCACAACAACCTTCATGCCGAGCAGGTCTTCGGTCGCGAGTTCATCGCGGAGCGGATCGACTTCCGACAACGAAAGTACGCCGCGCCCGCTCAGGCCGAAGGGAAGGATGCCGCGGCCGCCCAGACACAAAGGAAGTACACCGAGCCCGCCCAGGCACCACGAAAGTACGCCGCGGCCCTCCAGACACCGTCATTCGAGACTGCAGCGCGTGGGCTCCGGTCGCTCGGTTTCCGCGAGGCCGAGGTGCGCGAGGTCATCGGACGGCTTGCGAAGAGCCTCGATCCTGTTACGTCCGTCGAGACGATCGTCAAAGACGCGCTCAGACTGCTCACGTAGAGCTGGTGCGGCCTCGCGATTCGCCGCGAATTCGCCATGGTTCTGCCATCGCGCCCGCGGTGCCGCCCGCGCGCGGCACCGGGCCTCGTTCGGTCGCGTTTCGGCGGTTGGCTCTTCGAATCACGACGCGTCCTTGCACCGGCGAACCGGTCGGTACATTCGCAGACGGCCAGCCGTTGTTCCCAGACGGCCAGCCGTCGTTCCCAGACGGGGAGTTGTCGTTCCCAGACGGGGAGTTGCCGTTCCCAGACGGCCAGCCGTCGTTCCCAGACTGGGAGTTGTCGTTCCCAGACGGCATCGTGGCCTCCCGGATCGCACGTCTGCGGCCGTCGGGATGGCAGCTCGTGATGCCGCGGGGCGCCTTGTGATCGAGGTTCACCTCGGATACGCCGATTGCCGCTCGCACGACCTCACGACCGTGCGGAGCCAGGAGGGGATATGACCGTGAAGAAGACGAAGCAGTACACGCTCGCGGACTTTCGCGAGGAGATGAAGTCGCTCGAGAGCGCGGTGGCGACGACTACGATACCGCTCCACGTGTTCCTCGGTGAGGCCGTCGACGTCGCGCGGTTCTTCGCCAAGTACTGGAAGACGATCGAGGAAGGGGACACGATCGTCCGGTACGGGCTCGAGAGCGTGGGCAGCCGGCTGCCGGCATCGACCGGAGCGGAGATCCTCGCGCTCACGGAGCTCACGCAGGACGCGCAGTCGAGGTACCGCCTCGCGGTGCGCGGGCCACGCGAGATCGATCCCGTTGGCCGCGCCACGCACCTGGCGAGCGAGCTCGACGCGGTGATGGCGTTCCTCTTCGACGACGGCATCGAGGACGAGAAGGACGGAAAGCTCGCCGCGATTCGCGCGGCGCACGCCGACACGGGGGCGAGCGCCAACGCCCTCGCCGCCGAGCTCGCCGACTACGTAACGCTCGCCGCCGAGCACCGCCGCGCACTCGACGGTCTCGGCGGGTTCGACGTGACCCTCGTCGATGAAGCCAAGGGCCTCGTCGCTCAGCTACGCGACCGCGGGCCGGTCGAGAGCGCCGACGCCGATGCTGCGCTCGACGAGCGCAATCGCCTCATGACGCTCCTTCAGCGGCGCGTTGGGCTCGTCCGTGCTGCCGCCCGCTTCGTGTTCCGGCGAGACCCGGCGATCGTCCGCGAGGTCACGAGCGCCTACGAGCGCCGGCGGCGGCGCAAGGCGCCCGCGAAGGGGCAGCCTCCGGCAACGCCGACGGTGTAGTCGATCGGTCGACGCCGACGCCGAGCTCGGCTTCTCCAACGTGCAAGCGCGGGAGAAGCCGAGCGCAGGCGAGGAACGCGTGTCCGGGGTTCCGGCCGCTTGCCGACGAGTGTTCGGCGGAGCTCGTCGGCGGAGCGCCGGTCACGCTTCTCAGCACACGCGGGAGTGTTATCTATTGGGTGTCATATGCCCATGGACGCGAAGACCATCTTCAAAGAAGTTGCACGCAGCGTTGCTAGTCTCCTTGCTGGCTATGGATTCCAGAAGAGGTCCCTGAAGTTCGTGCGCAAGTTCGACGACGGTGACGTCGTCTCGTTGATTGAGCTGCAGCGTTCTCGGCGGTCGACATCCGAGCAGCTGCTGTTTGTCATCAACTATGGCGTCGTGGTGCCTAGGCTTTACCTGGGATTTGACCTTACGAAGCCGGAGTGGACTGAATGCCACTGGGGCCATCGGGTTTCCGACGAGCAAGACAAGGAGATCTGGTGGCCGGTCGGAGCCGGGGATGATGCCGAGAACGTCGCCGCTCGGGTGCGAGCTGCGATTCAGGACCAAGCACTTCCAGCGTTGGAGTCCAAGCAACGGGTCGAAGACTTGATCGCGCTTTGGAAGACAGGCCAGGGGCGGGGACTCAGTGAGATGCAACGTCTGCGCTCGCTGGGAATACTGCTGCACGACGCGCAGCGCCGCGACGAGTTCGAGGCGGTCAAGGCGGAAGTGAAGCGTAGCGCGCGTGAGGAATTCGGGCTTCGGGTTCTCGAGGAGCTCGAGGCGCTCGATGGTAGGCGGGACGAGCTCGGATAGAGCGTTGCGAGGGGCGTCCGCGGCCGGCGTGAAGCTGTCTCGGCTACTCGGTTAGGCAGTCGACCTGCATACCCTCATGCGACGCGCGCTGCGTGCTTGCTAGCGGCGCACTCTGTCGAGGAGCTCCGCTACTTCGGGGCGCACGCGCGGGGGCGGGGAGGCGTTCGTGCTCTCGCGATCGCGGCCCCAGCGATCGACCTGGGCGTCGAGGCCTGGCACGACCGCGTCGACGTTCGCGACCGGGAGCATCCAGCCCGACTCTAGGAGGTCCGGGTAGTCGACGGCTTGGTCGAGGCCGATCATTACCGACGGGACGCCGAACTTTGCGGCTTCGATGACGGTCGACGAATACTCCGTCACGTGGGCGTCGACGCAGCGGAGTAGCGCGTAGAGCGGCATCTCCGTCGCTTCGGACACTGCTACGCGGCTTGCGCCCGCGGCGCGGAGCGCGGCTTCGACGGCGGCGCGCTTCTCGAGCCTCGTCGGGTGGCAGCGCACCCACCAAAACCAGTGGTCGGCGCTGGCGGCGATTGCCTTGGCGAGCGACGTGAGCTGCTCGTCGGTTTCCAGGCCGCTCATCGTGACCAGCACGTGGCGATGTTCGGGATGCTGCGAGCGCACGGCGCGCACGCGCTCCAGGTAGCGCTGGACGTACGGGACGTCGTCTTGCTGCCACGTGTCCATGAAGAGGTTGCCGCCAACGATGGGCCGATGAAGGCCGCCGAGGCGCTCGCTCCAGCTCAGGATGTCGGCGTGCTCGAGATCGCTCCAGCACCAGAAGACGTCCGGCAGGAGCGCGTAGCCTCCGGGCGGGACGCGGACCCAGCGGCGGTAGGCCCAGTGCGCGTCGCCGGCGCCGCCGTGTTGCACGTCGATGCTCGTGATCCCGAGCTTGCGGCAGGCGAGCTGCATCGCGAAGCGTTCGCCGCCGTAGTAGCAGACGTTGAACGCCAGGCGCGCCTTGGTGGTGCGGAGGAGACGCTCGAAGTAGCGCGCGTACTCGTGGACGTAGACGACGACGCGTGCGAGCTGCGCTTCGTCCGCGACGACGAGGGAGTCCTTGCGCCGGCGGATGGCCGCGCGGGCTTCCTCGAAACGATCGAGCTTCGCGACGTGTCGGCCGCGGCGGAGGCGGGCGACGACGTTGCTTCGCAGGGTGACCGCGTCGAGCTGCGGCTGGATGAAGAGAGATGGCGTGCGCCGCGGGACGAAGTACGTCGACTTCGGCGTGACCATCAAGGAGCTGAGCCCGCGCTCGCGGAGCACGTCGGTGAGCGGATCGAGGAAGCGATCGACCCAGATGCCGTCGAGCTGCACGAACGAGATGCCGTCGCTGTAGAGGAGCACGTCGACGGGGCTCGAGGCTTTGGCCTCGGCGTTGGACGTTTCGTCCTGACGGCGCGCGCGCAGGCCGCGCAGCGCGTCTTCGGCCATCGTCACCGGTGCCGAACGGCGGAGGCGCTCGAGGCGGCTCTTCGGCGTGGAGGACGCTTCGAGACGCGTGAACATCTCGCGGTTGCGCGTCATCACGTCGTAACGGACGAGCGGCCAGACGTGCAGGCCGTCGATGACCCACGTCTCGACCGGGAACTCCGCCTCGATCTCCTCGAGGAGATCCATCAGCTGGCGGTTGTTCACGACGCCCTCTCCGCCGGCGTCTCCGCCGATGCCTCCGCCGGCGCGTCCGCCTTCGCCGGATCGCGGAGCGACGCCGTGCTCGTGAGGCGCGCGGCGGCGCCGATCAAGGTGGCGCGCAGCGTCGACGTCACCACGCGCGCCGCGACTAGCCCCGCGAGGCCGTAGGCGCGGAGCATGAAGTACGCGACGAGCAGGCCGGTGCCTGCGCTGAGCGCGGTCGTGATGGGGATGGCGCGTGAGCGGCCCGTGTAGAAGATGGTGTTGGCGCCCGGGTAATAGAGGGCGTCGATGACGTACGCGAGCGCGAGGAAGGGCAGGAGCGTGAGGGCGCCGCGAAGCTCCGCTCCGATGAACGGCGCGACGAGCGGGGAGGCGACGACGATGCCGAGCGCAGGGACGAGCGCTGCGAGGCCGTAGCTCCGGTACTGGCGCTTCACGTCGGCCAGGACGGCGCGCAGGCCGCCTGCGCGGTAGACCTCTCCGACGCGCGGGTTCTCGCTCGAGTTCCAGGAGGCGACGACCATCGGCACCGGGCTCAGCATCTGGCCGGCGAGGTAGTACGGGCCGAGGGCGCGGCCGCCTCCGTACGTGGAGAGCAGCCAGCGATCGCCGACGTCCTGCGCCCAGCTCGCGATGAAGTGGGGGACGAACGCGATCGAGAAGCCGAGGACCCTTCGCGTCGTCTTCAGCACGTCCTCGCCGCCGAGGTAGAAGACGGTGAAGAGCACGCCGATGACGCCCGAGAGGACGGCCGTGCCCGATGCCGCTTCGATGGCGCCGTCGACGCCGCGATCGAGGCCGGCCACGAGGAAGATGCCGAGCCCCGTGCTCACCGCGAACATCCCGAGCTGCAGCGCGACGACCGGCCTCGGACGCTGCGCGGCGCGGAGGAAGCTGTCCGGCACGAAGCTGGCGCACGTTCCCACCGCGGCCGCGTCGACGAGCAAGAGCTGGCGCTTCGAGAGCGCGCCGATGCCGTCCGGCAAGAAGAGGATGATGACGACGGCGAGGAGCGTCGCCAGGATGCTCGACACGAGCAACATGCCCTTGGCGATGCTGCCGACACGCGCGCGCGCCGCTTCGGGATTGGGCGCGTCGTAGAACTCTTTCGTCAACCCAGCCGTGAGCCCGCACGAGAGGCAGAGCGGAAGGAGGCTCAGCAGCGTGAGAGCGAGACCGTACGTGCCGTAGTCCGTCGAGGAGAGACGGCGCGTGTAGAGCGGGATGAGGACGATCGACCCGATCCGGCCGACCACCGAAGCGACCAGGTAGACCGCGGCAGGACTTCGGAGGAGCTGAACGGCGCGCCGTACGCGAGAGGGAACAGCCGTCATGCCGGGTCCGGGGTTCGCGCGTATAGCGCGGCGCCAGAGGGGTCGCAAGGCGGTGGACGCCACGGGACGGCCACTGTTCTCGCCTCCACCCATCCGCTAAGCTGCGCGCGCCGGACGAACGCCGGAGAGCACGTGACGACGATCGCGATCCATCAGCCTCAGTACCTGCCGTGGGTGCCGTACCTCGACAAGATCGATGCGTGCGATGTGTTCGTCTATCTCGACAACGTCCAGTTCCAGCGCCGCGGTGTGCAGAACCGGAACGAGATCCGCGGTCAGCACGGACCGCTGCGCCTGACCGTGCCAGTGAAGGCCGATCGCGAGACGCTCATCCGCGACGTCACGATCGTGAAGGACGGCTGGCAGAACAAGCACCTCGCCAGCATCACGCACGCCTACGCGCGCGCGCCCTTCTACGAGCGTTACATCGGCGAGCTGCGCGACCTGTTGATGCGCGACTTCGATCGGCTCGTCGATCTGAACGTCGCGGTCACCGACTGGCTCTGTGATCACCTCGGCATCACGTCGCGCCGTGTGCGCGCGAGCGAGCTCCAGGTGTCGGGCGAAAAAGAGGGGATGATCCTCAGCGTCTGCGAGGAGGTCGGCGGCGGGACCTATCTCTCCGGGACCGGCGCGCGCGTCTATCAACGTCAGGCCCACTTCGCGGCACGCGGACTGGGGCTCGTGTACCAGCAGTACAGGAACGCGCCGTACTCGCAGGGGCAGGGCGCGCCCTTCATGGCCGATCTCTCGTCGATCGACCTTCTCTTCCACGCCGGTCCGGAGGCGCGTTCGATCCTGCTCGCAGGACGCCGCGCGGCCGTGAGCGAAGACCAGATCCCCCTGCCGAGCGCCGCCGTGTCGGATTCGCCGGAGGTATGAGGAGCACCATGTCGAGCGACACGAAGCAGGCAGACGATCGCGAGCTGGATCAGGGCCTCGATGCCGTGCGGACCTACTGGGACGAGCGGGCGACGCGCCACGGCGACGACTGCGTGAAGATCGAGTCGAGCAAGCGCGCCCAGCGGATGCGCTTCGAGAACTTCGTCCTCGCGCACGACCTCGGCGGGCGGAGCGTGCTCGACGTCGGATGTGGCACCGGCGACCTGCTCGAGCACCTCGGCAGGCGCGGCGTGACGTGCAGCTACGTGGGCGTCGATCTCTCGGGCGAGATGATCGCCGCCGCGCGGGCGAAGCACGGAGCCGGCACCTTCGAGGCGGCGAACATCCTCGAATGGGACCCTGCGGACGAGTCGCGGCGCTTCGACTACGTCACGTCGTTCGCCGTCCACAACGTCCGCGTCCCGGGCGGGCGCGAGCTCCTCGAGAAGCTCACGCGCCAGCAGTTCGCGCTCTGCCGTGTCGCCGCGCACGTCAGCCTGCTGACCGACCGCTTCAAGGGCTTCGACGCGCACATCCAGCCGTGGCGCGCCGAGGAGGTCTTGTCCCTCGCGCTGTCGATCACGCCGTACGTCGTCCTCCGGCACGACTACCTGCCGAACGACTTCAGCGTGACGATGTACCGCGAGCCGCTCATCGACACGCGGCGCGATCTGCTGCTCGACCGCTGAGCTGAGCGGCTGACGGCTACCGGTTGAGCGTCAGAGGATCTCGCGCACCAGCGAGAACGCCTCGGCGTATTCGACGCCGATGCTCGCACCACGGAAGCGGGCCTGCGCGCGGATGGAGGAGAGGCTCCGCGGCATCGGCTCGGGCTGCACCTCGGACGCGAAGAGGCTCATGATCTCGAGCTTCCGCTCGAGCGTGCTCGTGACGTCGACGAAGACGTTCCGCGCGAAGGCGTTCTCCGGGAACGGAGGCGCCGCGTCGGTCTCGGAGATGACCTCGCACGCGAGCACGCGGCGGACGCCGAGCGGGCGCATGTAGAACGACTTGAGCACGGCATTCGCTGCCTGGGCCGCCACGCGATGATCCGAGTGCACGTCGGCGCGGTTCGGGATGAACACCGTCTCGGGGCGCACCTTGGTGACGACGTCGCGGATGGACGCGACGATGTCGCCGAGCGGCAGTCGATCGAGCTGCGTCGCCGGCAGCTTCAGCCAGGTGAGGCTCTCGAACGGGTAGGCTTCGCGCACCGCCTCGATCTGCCTCGTCTGCCGCGCGAGGTGCTCCTCGCTCCACTGCGGCACGGTCACGGCGCTCAGGATGAGCCAGTGCAGGGTCGCGCCCTGGCTCGCGAGCTTCAGGAGCGTGCCTCCGCAGCCGAGCGTCTCGTCATCGGGGTGCACGGCAATGGCAAGGACGTTCACGTTTGCACCCGCTCAGTAGGTCATCGTCTTGAGGTGGATGTCGGCCGGGATCTCGTACGACGCGAGGATGGACGCGATCCGCTCGGCCGCGTGGCCGTCGCCGTAGAGGCCCTGCGTCGCGTCGATGGCCCGGTGCCACTCGCGATCCTCGAGGCAGCGGCGCGCGGCGTTCACGATGGCGTCGCGCTCGATCGGGACGCGGAGGACGTTCGGGCCCGTCTCGCGCAGGTCCTGCCGCGGACCGATGAGGACGCCCGGCCGCTTCAGGTACCCCGACTCGAGCACGATCGACGACGAGTTGCCGAGGATGCCGGAGCAGCGACGGTAGAGCGCGACGAACTCGGCTCGCGGGAGGTTGTGGTACGTGACGAGGTTCGGCGTCTTGGCGCGGACCTCGTCGATCACGGCACGCATCTCGAAGTTGTGCGGATCCTGGTTCGGGTAGCTGCAGAACACCGGGATGCCGAGCGCGAGGACGCCCTCGAGCACGGTCCGCATCTCGTCGCCCGTGCCGGAGTCCTTCGTCATCGGCGAAGGATGCTGGATGAGGAGGAAGAACGGTTTCGTGACGTCGACGCCGTAGCGCTCCTGAAAGACGCTGGGCGAGATCTCCGGCTCCGTGCGCAGGCGATCGATGCCCGTCGCGCCCACGGCCCACACGCGCGACGGGTCTTCGCCCATGCGGATGAGGCGCTCCCGGTGACCCTCGGTCGCGGCGAAGTGCAGGTGCGAGAGCTTCGAGATCGCCGGGCGATAGACCTCGTCGATGTCCGACGCGAAGCACCGGTCGCCGCCGTACGCGTGGGCCGTCGTGATGCGGAGGAAGCTCGCCACCGAAGCAGCGGCGAGCGGCTCCTCGCGATCGCCGGCGTAGAAGAGGAGATCCGGGCGCGGCGCCGTCGCGTAGTAGCGCGTCAGCCCCTCGGTGAGGCTCGCGAACGAGAGCGCGCGGCCTTCCCAGTCGTCCGAGCTCACGAGCGACTGGATGCGCCCGGCGATGCGGAAGCCGTCGCGCTCGATCTCGTTGACGCTCTTGCCGTGGAACGGCGATAGGTGCGCGCCGGCGACCAGGAAGTCGACCTCGATGCCGGGCACCTTCGCGACCTCTTGCGCGACCGGCGAGACGAGGTCGTATTCGCTGCGGGCGGCGGTGAAGAACGTGACGCGGCCGCGCATCAGCGGCTCGCTTCGAAGTCGGCGAACGTCACGGGCGTGCCCGCCTTCACCGGCCGCCGGACGACGCGTCCGAGGATCCACGGCATCGCCGCGGGCTCGACGCCCGTCGCGGGGCGGAGCACCGTCATGTCGTCCGCCGTGACGACCGCGCCGTCCTCGAGCGAGCGAGCCCAGTGCAGGCTGCGCCGGCCGATCTGCGCGATCGGCGCCTCGGACGGGCGGGGCCGCTTCACGCCGTCACCGAGGGCGCTCTCGACGCGGCGGATGCCGTTCAAGAGCTCCTTCAGCTCGTTCGGCTCGAGCGACGCCGCGTGATCGGGACCGGGCATCGTGCGATCGAGCGTGACGTGCTTCTCGAGGAGCTCGGCGCCGAGCGCGACGGCAGCAACGGCGACGTCGATGCCCATCGTGTGGTCGGACCAGCCGACGGGCACGCGGAAGGCCTGTTTCATCGCGGCCATCGCGCGCAGGTTGCAGTCGCTCGGATCGGCCGGGTAGTTCGACACGCAATGGAAGAGCGCTACGGGAGGCGCGCCATTCGCGTGGACCACGTCGAGCGCCGCCGCGACCTCGCCCATCGTCGCCATGCCGCTGGAGACGAGGAGCGGGCGGCCCTTCTTCGCGACGTGCGAGAGGAGAACGGTGTTCGTGAGATCGCCCGACGAGAGCTTGAACGCCGGCAGCCCGAGGCGCTCGAGGAAGTCGGCGCTCTTCGGATCGAACGGCGTCGAGAGGAAGAGGATGCCGCGCTTCTTCGCATGCGCGAGGAGGCGCTCGTAGGCCTCGAGAGGCAGCGTGAGCCCGCGCAGCATCTCGAGCTGGCTCTTCGAGGTGCCGAGCGCGCGCGTCTGGTACTCGGCCATGTCGGCGCCGGGGCCTGCCAGCGCGTCCGGATCGAAGGTCTGGAACTTGACGACGTCCGCGCCGGCCTCTGCCGCGACGTCGATGAGGCGCTCGGCGAGCGCCGCGTCGCCGTTGTGGTTCACGCCCGCCTCGGCGATGACGAGGCACCGTGCCGATCCGCCGACGGTGAGTCCGCCGAAGTCGAAGCTCTCGCTCGCGTTGCTCATCAGAGTACGAACTCTCCCGGGCGATAGCGCCCGATCTCGCTGCGCATCCAGTCTGCGGTCCGTCGAAGACCCTCCTCGATCGAGACCTGCGGGGTCCAGCCGAGACGCTCTCTCGCGTGCGACGGATCGCTCAAGAGCACCATGACCTCGCTCTTGCCGGGCCGGAGGCGCTCCTTCGCCTGCGAGACGGTCGCGGACGAGCCGAGGACCTTCTTCGCGGCTTCGAACAGCTCGCCGATGGAGACGCTGCGGCCGGTGCCGAGCTGGATCGTCTCGCCTTCGATGCCGGGTGTGTCGCCCGCGCGGAGGAAGCCGTCGACCGTGTCGCTGACGAACGTGAGGTCACGCTTCGGGTCGAGCGCCCCGAGCTCCACGGACGTCCTGCCGCGGAGGAGCTGCTCGAGGATCGTCGGGATCACGGCGCGCGCGGACTGGCGCGGACCATACGTGTTGAACGGCCGGAGCGTGACGACGGGGACCTCGAACGAGCAGGCGTAGGCCTCGCAGAGCTTGTCGGCGGCGATCTTCGAGGCCGAATACGGCGACTGCCCCTGGAGCGGATGCGTCTCGAGGATCGGGACCTTGGCCGGCGTTCCGTAGACCTCGCTCGTGGAGGTCTGCACCACGCGCCCGCACTTCTCGCGACGGACCGCCTCGAGCACGTTGAGGGTCCCGCGGACGTTCGTGTCGAGGAACGACTCGGGCGCGCGGTAGCTGTACGGAATGGCGATGAGCGCGGCGAGGTGGAACACGACGTCTGCATTCGTGCACGCGGCCTCGACGAAGCGCGCATCGCGGACGTCACCGAGGAGGAACTCGATCTCCTTCGCGACCTTCTCGTCGATCGTGTCGAGCCATCCGCGCGACCCGGTCGAGTTGTAGAAGCAGAACGCTCGAACCTGCGCGCCCGCCTCGACCAGCGCCTCGGTCAGGTGGCTGCCGATGAAGCCGTCTGCCCCGGTGACGACCACACGTTTCCCTCGATAGCTCGATCGATTCGAAGACATTCGCTCCGTCCTCAACCGCCGTTGCGCGCTTGCCGCAACGACTCTGGCTGTCCGATGTCGATCCAGTCGCCGTCCAGGAGGTGCCCGCCGACACGAAGCTTGCGCTCGAAGCACAGGTCGAAGAGCGCGGTCATCGGGAACTCCTGCCGCTTGGGCACGAGCGCGACGACCTCGGGCGAGACGACGTAGACGCCGGCGTTGATGAGGTACTCCTCTTGCGGCTTCTCGCGGAGGGCGACGAGCTCGTCTCCGCGCACCTCGGCGACCCCGAACGGGATCTGCGACTGGTACGCGCGGAGGCACGCGGTGAGGGCGAACCCTCCGGTCTCGTGGAACTGCAGGAGGCGCGTGACGTCGAACTCCGTGACGAGGTCGCCGTTCATCACGAGCAGCGCGTGCTCGGGCTCGTGTTTCTCCACGAGCGAGAGCGCTCCACCGGTGCCGCGGGGCGTCTTCTCGCGAAGGAACCGGATCTCGCAGCCGAAGCGCGAGCCGTCCCCGAAGTGCTCCTCGATGATGTGACCGAGGTAGTTGATGGCGAGGTAGATCCGCGTGACGCCGTGGCCGACGAGCTGCAGGACCAGCCGCTCGAGGATGGGACGTCCGGCGACCGGCAGCATCGGCTTCGGGACGTGCTCGGTCAGCGGGCGAAGCCGCGTGCCCTTTCCACCGGCCATGATGACCGCCGCGTTCGGCTTCGTCGTCGCGCCGATCAGCTCGTAGAGGAGATGGACGCCCTCCATCTTTCCGGTCTCGTCGAGGACCGGCACCGCGGCGATGCCGAGGGCGCGCATCCGATCGAGGACCTCGGCGCGGCCGACGCGACGGTCAACGTACGTGAACTTGGCGCGCATCGCCTTGGCGACGCCGCCCGGCGCATCGAGCGACTGTCCCTTGAGGATGGCCCGGCGGATGTCACCGTCGGAGAGCGTCCCCACGAGCCGGCCGGTGCTCTCTGCGACGAACGCGAGCTCGATGCCCGCGTCGTCGATCACCTTCATCGCATGGATCAGAGACGCGTCCGGCGCGACGAGCAGCTTCGTCAGATCGCGCGACGACGTCCTGCCTGCGCCTGCGCCGGTCTTCTTTTTCGGCGACACGATCGAATGCGGGCCCTCCACGACCTTTCGCGGTGCCTCACTCACGCTGGATGTCAGGGGATTTTTGGCAGCCATCTCGCGCGCTCGTGGTTGGCCTGGCCCGGGAACCTAGCGTAAAACGGGGCCATGCGGGAACAGTTGCACCGACCGCGTCCGACGTTTGAGCGCGCTCGTCTGGAGGAACGGCAGCGCTCCTGACCACCATCTCTACCGGGCTCCTCCAATTGTCGCGCGCGGCCGTTTCGAGTAACGAACGCGCGTGGTGCTCGAGCAGATGGACCACGCAGTCTGCATCATCCCGGCGCGTGGCGGCTCGAAGGGGCTTCCGGGCAAGAACCTCGCGCTCGTCGGTGGCAAGTCGCTCATCGCGCGCGCGGTCGAGGCAGCGCGCGGCTCGGCTTCCATCGACCGCATCCTCGTCTCGACCGATGCCGAGGACATCGCGGACGCCGCACGCGCGCACGGCGCAGAGGTCCCGTTCATGCGCCCGCCCGAGCTCGCGCTCGACGAGACGCCGGGGATCGAGCCGATCCGGCATGCCGTGCGCTGGCTCGAGGCTTCCGGAGCTTCTCCGCGATGGGTCGTCATCCTGCAGCCGACGTCGCCACTCCGCACGGCGGCCGACGTCGCCGGCGCCGTCGCTCTCGCGCGCGAGGCGCGGCCGGACAAGGTCGTGAGCGTCGTGCCCGTGACGACGCCTCCGCACTGGATGCTCGTCCGGCAGCCCGACGGCGCGCTCGTTCCGTTCCTCGAGCGCGCAGGCGACCAGCGTCGGCAAGCGACCGATCTGCTCGTCCCGAACGGCGCGGTGTACGTCTACTCGCGCGACGCCGTCTTCGCGGACGGTTCGTCGCCGATGCGCACGCTGGGCTACCCGATGCCGCGCGAGCGTTCGGTCGACGTCGACACCGCGTACGACCTCGAGCTCGCGCGATGGTTCTGCGAGCGCGTCACTTCCGATACGTGACGAGCCAGTGGTGCTGATCGCGTCCGCCGAACGAGTGGACGAACTCGCCGACCTCGAGGTCGCGGCCGGGGAAACACTTCGGCAGATCGTCACGTGAGACGACGAGCGCGACGAGCCCGTCGTTGGAGCCGTCGGCGAGCGTGTACAGATCGTTGCCGAGCGGCCGGCCCTGCGCGCGGAAGTAGTCCCGCGGTCCGGTCATCGTGCCGATGAAGCGGCCGCCGGGGACGAGCACCCGCTCGATCTCCGCCACCATCTTCGGCAGCGTCTCCCACGTGTTGAAGAGGAGCACGCCCCAGGACACGACGACGTCGAACGACGCATCGGGGAAGGGAAAGGCGCTGCCCGCGGGGACCTTCACGAGCGGCCGATCGGGGTAGCCCGCCGCCGTGAGGCGCTGGCCCGCCACCTGGAGCGCGGTCTCGCTGACCTCGGCGCCGGAGACCTCGAAGCCTCGCGTCGCGAGGTGGACGAGGATCTCGCCGCTGCCGCAACCGAAGTCGAGGACGCGTCTGTCCTTCTCCGGCGAGATCAGCCGATGCGCGATGCGCACGAACGACTCCGCCGGGTACGTCGGGTGGCGCTCGTTGTAGATGCGCTCCCAAACCCGCGCGTTCGTCTCGATGATGTCGCCGGGCGACCTCGAAGCGTTCGGTTCTGACATCGCTGCGAACTATAGGCGAGCGAGCGCCGCCGTCCACCGCGACAACTTCCTAGAAAGGCCGCGAAGGACCGCGAACGGCCGCCCTCGGTTCGTTTGACCTCGCAGGGGCGAGCGCGTAAGGGCTCGGGCATGCGGGCCCTCTTGCTCACGAAAGAGACACGCTTCTGCGAGGACGCCGGGAACCTGGCGCGGTTCGTCTTCCCCGAGCTCGTCTGGATGAAGGGACGCCTTCGCGATCCGCTGCCGGAGAGCTTGCGCGGGCAGCGCTTCGACGCGGTGCTGTCATTCGTGTCGCCGTGGATCGTCCCGGACTGGCTCCTCGCAGCCGGAGACGTCGCGCTGAACTTCCACCCGGGCTCCGCGGAGTATCCCGGCACGGGCTGTTACAACTTCGCCCTCTACGAGAACGCAGCGACCTACGGCGCCGTGTGCCACCACATGAAGACGAAGGTCGACACCGGCGACATCGTGAAGGAGGCGCTCTTCCCCGTCTTGCCGAACGAGACCGTCGAGAGCCTCAAGTACCGGACGATGGTGTCGATGCTCGAGCTGTTCCACGAGATCATCGTGAAGGTCGCGAACCGCGAGGAGCTGCCGCGCGCGCCGCGTACGTGGACGCGCCGCGCCTTCACGCGCAAGCAGCTCGATGCGCTCGCGACCGTCTCGCCGGACATGGACGCGGACGAGATCAAGCGGCGGGTCCGCGCGACGTCGTATCCCGGCTTCCGCGGGCCCGAGGTCCACCTCGGCGGCATCGTCTTCCGCGCCGAGGTGCCGAACCGCGATCCGCTCGCCTGAGCGAGCGCCCACGCCGAGAGCGCCGTCCGCCGATCGCCCGCGCTTGACGCGTCGGAGCGCTCTGCGTTACGGCCTCGTGCACCGCGATGCGCAACGTCGACGAACGAACGGTCGAAGGTTTCGGTGACGAGTGGTCACGCTTCGACCAGCGTGAGGTCTCCGAGGAGGAGCAGCGCGCAGGCTTCGAGGGCTACTTCCGCATCTTCCCGTGGGACCGCATCGGGTCCGACTCGGTCGGCTTCGACGCCGGCTGCGGGACCGGGCGATGGGCGGACTTCGTCGCGTCACGCGTGAAGAAGCTCCACTGCGCCGACGCGAGCGATCGCGCGCTCGACGTCGCGCGCCGGCACCTCGCGAAACACGACAACTGCGAGTTCCACCACGCGAGCATCGCCGACCTGCCGTTCGAGGACGGCAGCATGGACTTCGGCTACAGCCTCGGCGTCCTGCATCACGTGCCGGACACGGCCGGCGGCATCGCCGCCTGCGCGCGCAAGCTGAAGCCCGGCGCGCCGTTTCTCGTGTACCTCTACTACGCGTTCGACAACCGGCCGCCGTGGTTCCGAGCGGTGTGGAAGGCGAGCGACATGGGCCGCAAGGTCATCTGCCGCATGCCGCACTCGATGCGCTACGCGACGAGCCAGGTGCTGGCCGCGTCGGTGTACTGGCCGCTCGCGCGGACGTCGCGCGCGCTCGAGTCGTTCGGCGTTCCCGTCGACCACCTCCCGCTCTCGGCGTATCGCCATCGCAGCTTCTACGGCATGCGCACGGACGCGCTCGATCGCTTCGGGACCCGCCTCGAGCAGCGGTTCACGCGGCAGCAAATCGAGAAGATGATGACGGACGCCGGGCTCGAGCGGATCTCGTTCAGCGACGACGTCCCGTTCTGGTGTGCGGTCGGCTATCGCCGCGCCGCCGTCTGATCTCGTCTCACGTCGCGAGCAGCTCGCGGATCGCGTCCGGCCCGTCGCCGAGCGTCGCCTCGCACCACGCCGCGAGCGCGAACACGTGCCAGAGGATGATCGGATCGGTGCGAATCCAGTCGCGGAACCGCCCCTCCGAGAGCGCGTCCGACGACAGGATGCCGAAGCGATCGAGGCGGCTCTTCTCGAAGAGGCGCTCGCACGCGCGATCGAACGGCCCGCGGAGCCACTTCTCGAGCGGCACGCCGAAGCCCCACTTCTTGCGGTTCGCGAGCTCCGCGCCGAAGCGACGCTCGTGGAGCGTGCGGAGCACGCGCTTGCCGTTGTTGCCGAGCGTGTACTTCTCGGGCAGGCCCACGCCGTACTCGACCAGGCGGTGATCGAGGAACGGGACGCGCGCCTCGAGGCGGTTCGCCATGCTCGCGCGGTCGACCTTCACGAGCATGTCGTTGCAGAGCACGTTCGCCAGGTCGCACGCGAGCGTGCGCTGGAGCTCCGTCCCCTTGCTGTCCATGAAGCGCTGCCGCGCGGCCTCGAGGAAGTGGTCGGCCGGCGCCGGCGAGCGCATGAGCGGCTCGGTCCGGGCGAGCGGCGCGACCTGCGTGAGCTGCGCGTAGACCTCCTGGTCCGCGCCGGAGAGCCCGCGCGAGAGGCGGCGCACCGTGCGGAGGATTTCCGTCCACACGCGCGTGCGGTCCGTTCGCGTCGGGATCTTGCCGAGGGTGCGGCCGATGCCGTCGCGGAGCTGCGGGACGCCGGAGAACGGCTTCCGCAGCTTCACCACGAGGTACTTCTTGTAGCCGGCGAAGACCTCGTCGCCGCCGTCGCCGCCGAGGACGACCTTGAACTCGCGTGCGACGAGCTGCGAGACGAGATACGTCGCGAGGCTCGAAGAATCGCCGAACGGCTCGTCGTACGCGACGAGGACGTCGGCCAGCTTCTTCCTCGCGGCCTCCTCGTCGAACATCTCGACGTGGTTCTCGATGCCGATGCGCTGCGCGGTCTCGCGCGCGAACGGAGACTCGTCGAAGCGCTTCTCGTGGAAGCCGATCGAGAACGACTTCACGGGGCGCGACGACTCCTCGACGGCGAGCGCCGTCACCAGCGACGAGTCGATGCCGCCGCTCAGGAAGGTCGCGACGGGCACGTCGCTCTCGAGGTGCTCCTTGACCGCGCGGCGCAGCAGCTTCTCGACGGTCTCACACGCCTCGTCGAGCGACGTCACGCGCGCGGCCTCCGGATCCGGCTGGAGCTGCCAGTACGTCCGGGTCCGGCGCGCGCCGCTCTCGAGGTCGATCTCGAGCCGCGTCCCGGGCGCCAGGCGGCGGACGCCGCGGTAGATGCTGGCCGTCTCCGGGACGTAGCTCCACGAGACCATCGCGTGAGCGGCGGCGTGGTCGATCTCGAAGCAGCGCCGGAAAGGGGAGAGATCGCGGTCGAAGCATCGGAGCTCGGACGCGAACGCGAGCGCGGTGCCGGAGTCGGCGACGAAGAGCGGCTTGATGCCGAAGCGATCGCGGCTGAGGACCACGCGCCGCCTGCGCCGGTCGTGGATCGCGAACGCCCACATCCCGACGAGCTCCTCCTCGACGCGGTCCGGATCCCGCTCGTAGAGACGAAGCACCACCTCCGTGTCGCTCCGCGTCTTGAAGCGGACGCCTTCGCGCTCGAGACGCGCTCGGATCGCGGGGGCGTTGTAGACCTCGCCGTTGTAGACGATGAAGATCGACTCGTCGTCGTTGGCGAGCGGCTGGCGACCGTGCTCGACGTCGACGATGGCGAGCCGCTTCATCCCGAGGGTCGCGTCCGGATGCGCGACGACGCCGCCTCCGTCAGGGCCGCGGTGCTCGATGCGAGACGCCATCCCGGTGACGGTGGCCTGAGCCCTGTCGAGCGGAGCGTCGAAGGCGACGATGCCGGCAATCCCACACATTTCCTAGGCCGTATACCACGTGGCCTCTCGCGCGGCGCATGCAGCGTGGCCTACGAGAGGGGATGAACTCCTGTGCTCGGCCGTGCAACCAAGCGCTCGGCTTGCCTCGTCCTCGCCGGAATGCAATGAGGGGTCTCGGATGACGCCCCAGGCTCTGCTCCTGTGCCCGATCGTCGGCGCACTCGCGCTCGTCCTCGCCGTGCGCGGGATGCCCGGGCGGGAGCGGAACATCATGGTCGCCGGCTTCCTCGCGCACGTGGCCGCGAGCATCGCGCTCGTCCTCTATCACGAGACGTCGGGCGGCGACATGACGGTCTACCGGTTCTACGGAGCGCAGATCGCGCGCGCCCTCGACATCGACTTCGTCCGCTACGCGCCCGAGGTCGTCCGGCTGGCGCTTCACCGCGAGTCCGCTCTGCCGTTCCCGGTCCTCCTCGAGGGCACGTCGTCGGGAACGATGTCCGCGTACGCGGGCATGTTGATGTTCCTGGTCGGCAACACGACGTACGGCACGTGTCTGCTCGTCTCCTTCTTCTCGTACGCGGGCATGATGAGCATGTACCGCTCGCTCCGGGGGAGCCTCGATGAGCGGGAGCGCACCGCCGTCCTCGGCGCGCTGCTCTTCATGCCGTCCGCGACGTTCTGGACGTCGGGGATCGTGAAGGAAGCGTTCCTGATGGGGTTCCTCGGCTTCCTCATCGGCGCCGCCTACGACGTGCTGGCGCGGCGGCGGATGCTGAGGCTCCCGCTCGGCGCGCTCGGCGCGATCGGCGTGTCGATCACCAAGCCCTACGTCATGTTCCCGCTCGTCATCGCCACGGCCGGGTATCTCTTCGCCCGGCGCGGCCGCAAGTTGAGCCTCGGGTACAAGGTCGCCGCCGTCATCGTCGCCGTCGGCGGTGTCATCGGGGCGTCGCGGCTCTTTCCGCAGTTCGGCCTCGACAACCTCGGCGAGGCGATCGCCACCCAGCAGCGCAACGGCGTGCTCGTCGCCCACTACGCAGGGTCGTACGTCGGCGTCGGCGACGAAGACGTCCAGACGCTCGGCGGGCAGATACGGTTCTTGCCGCTCGGCATCGTCAACGCGCTGATGCGCCCGGCGTTCTTCGACATCCGCAATGCGATGAGCGGCGTCGCAGCGGTGGAGATGACGGTCATCGTCGGCGGGCTCATCGCGCTCGTGTGGAAACACGGCCTGCGAAAGGTCATCGACCAGATCCGGAGCCACCCCCCGCTGATGTTTGCGGCAGTGTTCATCCTCGCGTTCGGAGCGGCGGTCGGCGTGTCGACGACGAACCTCGGTACGCTGTCGCGCTACCGCGTCCCGATGATGCCGTTCTACATCGGCGCGGTCGCGATCCTACGCGCGCGTCTGACCAGTGCGGCCAGCGCGCGCGTGGCCAAGGCGGCGGCGGCCCCGAAGAGGACCGTGCCGCTGACGCGCGAAGAGAAGCTCCGCATCATCGCGCGTCGCGGGCAGACGGGGCGCCTTCGCGCCTAGGTCTTCGCGGGCACGGGCACGGTTTATCCGCGCGGGCTCTCGCAGAAGACGAAGTAGCCGCTCGGGATGGCGGTGATCTTCGTGTTCCGCGCGCCCGCGCGGTCGCAGAAGTCGCGGATCTGGGCACTCGTGTAGAAGTGCACGTTCACGCCGTGCTTGCCGTAGCGGAACTTGCGCAGGTTCGCGCGGACGAGGCTCGGCTTCGGCACCGAGAACATGGCGCCGCGCTTCGAGAGCTCGAGCATCCGGCGCAGGAACGAGACCGGCTCGTCGACGTAGTCGAAGACGCCTAGCGCGGTGACGAAGTCGAACGGGCCACCGGCGTCTTCCGTCGTGAAGTCACCGACGACGAACGAGCAGCGACCGTCGACGCCGGCCGTCTTCGCCGCTTCGCGCGCGAGGTCGATCATCTGCGGAGCGAAGTCGATGCCGGTGACCTGCTTCGCGCCGGCCTGCGCGAGCGGGATCGTCGTCCGGCCCGAGCCGCAGCCGACGTCGAGCACGGTCGCGTCCGAGACCTTGCGGATCTCGTCGGCGGCCATGCGGATGCGCTCGAAGAGGGCGCGCCGGAAGACCGAGTTGAAGGCTCGGCCGAGCCGGCTGTCGGAGGCGTAGAGCGCGTCGAAGCTCGAGGCGTTCTTGTCCCAGTAGCGCTGTACGCTGTCAGTTCCGAACATCGTGGATTCTCCTGGACGTAGCTGCCTGTGCCGGCGTCCCCGCCCCGTTGGCAGGCGCCGCATGAGTGATCTCGTCGAGCGCGTCGATCAGGTCGATCGCCCGCACCGCGCGTGCGACGCCGATCGCCCGCCGCGCACGGCCGGGTAGTCGCGAGCGGCCCATCGCCTGCAACGCGAGCCAGACCTGCGCCTTCGCGCGTGCGCCTGGTCCCGTCGGGAGGGCGTCGCGGTCGAGCGTGAGGCGCGAGCCCGCGAACTCGTACGGGTGGAAGTAGAGCATCACGTTCTCGCCGTGGCTCGTCACCGAGCGGATCGCGCGCTCGAGCACGGCGCCGGGGAGGAGGCGGAAGTATCCGCCGCCGCCGATCGGGAGGTTGCCGAGGTCGGTGTGCAGAGTTCCGAGCGGCAGCTCCCAGAGCTGGCGGTCCCCGAAGGTGAGCCGCGCCGGCCCTCGTGGGAACGAGCGGATGCCGTAGCGGCGATGGGCGATGGGGTAGATGCTCGAATCGTAGCGGTATCCCGCGGCCGCGACCTCTTCGAGCGCCCAGTCGTTCTCCTCCATGATGGAGAACTCGGGCGCGCGGAACCCAGCGACGTCCTGACCGACGAGATCGGACAGGAGCGCACGCGAGTCGCGCAGGTCGGCGCGCACGGCGGCGCGATCGAGACGGTGCAGCGGGACGTGCTGGATGCCGTGGCTCGCGACCTCGTGACCGCGCTCGGCGATGCGCTTCACGAGCGCCGGCTTTGCGCGCGCGACGAGGCCGAGCACGAAGAAGGTGCCGCGCACGCCGCGTTCGTCGAGGACGTCGAGCACGCGCGCCGTCTGATCCTCGACGTTCGCCGAGCAGTCCGGCAGCGTTCCCGTCATCCGACGCATGACCAGCTGGTGCCAGTCCTCGATGTCGACGGACACCGTGACGGTTCCGCGCATCGACGCCGGGAGAGTCGTCTCCACTGCTCGTGAGCTCGGCCGGGTGCTCATTCGACCTTCCCTCCTGTAGCGCATCGCAGGGCGCCCGTCAGCGCCTGCGACGCCTTGCTCCCGCTACGGCGGGTTTGGTATGAGGCGCCATGCGTCGACCTCGTCTCGTCTACGTCGTCACGCATCCCGTGACGGCTGACGTGCTCCTGCGCGGTCAGCTCACGTTCATGCGCGAGCACGGGTTCGACGTCACGGTCATCGGCGCACCCGGCCCGGAGCTCGACCGCGTCCGCGAACGCGAGCGCGTCGACGTCGTCGGGCTCCCGATGGCGCGCCAGACCCATCCGCGCCAGGATCCGGTCTCCCTCGCGCGGCTCGTCGGGATCTTGCGCCGCATCCGCCCGGACATCGTCAACGCCGGCACCACCAAGGCCGGACTGCTCGGCATGCTGGCCGCGCGAGCGGTGAACGTGCCCGTCCGGATCTACCTGCTTCGCGGCCTCCGGCTCGAGACGGCGAAGGGGATCATGCGCCCGATCCTCGCCGTCACCGAGCGCATCGCATCGGCCTGCGCGCACGACGTCGTCTGCGTGAGCCCGAGCCTGAAGCGCCTCTCGGTCGACGGCGGCTACATCCCCGCCGACAAGGCGTCCGTGGTCGGCGAAGGATCGTCGAACGGCTACGACACCGAGCGGTACCGCCGCACGCCCGAGCTCGTCGAGAAAGGGCAAGCGCTTGCCTCGGAGCTCGGGGTCCAGCCCGACGATCGCGTGATCGCCTTCGTGGGGCGGCTCGCGTGGGACAAGGGCATCACCGAGCTCCTCGACGCGTTCGAGATCGTGCGTCGCGAGATCCCGAAGACGAAGCTGCTCCTCCTCGGCGGCGATCTCGGCGACGAGGTCGCGGAGGATCATCTCGTCGCGCGCGTTCGCTCCGCGCCGGGCGTGATCGCCACGGGCCGGATCGCCGATCTGGCGCCGTGGTACGCGCGGATGGACGTGCTCGCTTTTCCCTCGTACCGCGAGGGCTTCCCGAACGTCCCCGCCGAGGCGGGCAGCGCCGAGGTCCCGGTCGTCGGGTTCCGATCGACGGGCGTCATCGACGTGATCGACGACGGTCGCACCGGCACGCTCGTGACCCCGGGAGACGTCGAGGGGCTTGCGCGTGGTCTCATCGCGTACCTCCGATCGCCGGAGCTCGGCAGGGCCCACGGCCGAGCCGCGCGGGCGCGGGTCGAGGCCAAATGGGAGCGGCATGCCGTCTGGAGCGCATGGCTCGAGGCGTACCGCAGCCGCCTTGCGGCTCGTGCACTGCCGCTGCCGCTCCCGATGCCCGCGCCCGTCGGCTGAGCCGGCGGGCTGCTGGATCCGCCGTGAATGCTGGTCTATATCCGCGCACCTGACATCGCGGTGCGCCCGCGCACGCCGGATGCCGCTCATGTTGGTCATCGTCGATTACGGTTTGGGGAACCTCGGCTCCGTCGCCAACATGTTGCGACGCATCGGCGTGACGTCACGGATCTCGTCGTCCGCGGATGACGTGAAGAACGCAAGCGCGCTCGTGCTCCCGGGGGTCGGCGCGTTCGACGTCGGCATGCGCAACCTGCGCGCCCGTGGCCTCGTCGAGCCGCTCCGCGAGCGCGTGCTCGAGCAGGGCTGCCCCATCCTGGGCATCTGCCTCGGCATGCAGCTGCTCACCCGCGCGAGCGAGGAGGGCGAGGAGCAGGGGCTCGGTTGGATCCAGGCGACGACGAAGCGCTTCGATCTCGCCGGCACCTCGCTTCCCGTTCCGCACATGGGCTGGAACGATACGCGGACGACCGACGCGACGCTCTTCCACGACCTCCCCGACGACGCGCGATTCTATTTCGTGCACTCGTACCACGTCGTCTGCGACGACCCTGCGGACGTTGCGGCCACGTGCAGGTACGGCGGCGACGTCACCGCCGCCATCCACCACGGCAACATCTACGGAACGCAGTTCCACCCGGAGAAGAGCCACAAGTTCGGGATGCGAGTGCTCCAGAACTTCGCGAAGGTGGCCGAGGCCGCGCGATGCTGAGGACGCGCGTCATTCCGTGCCTGCTCTTGCGGCGCTCCGGTCTCGTGAAGACGATCCGGTTCAAGCGCCCGAGCTACGTCGGCGATCCCATCAACGTCGTCCGCATCTTCAACGAGAAGGAGGTCGACGAGCTCGTCCTCCTCGACATCGTCGCCGGCAAGGAGCGCACGCGCCCCGACTTCGAGCTGCTCGAGCAGATCGCCTCCGAAGCCTTCATGCCGGTCTGCTACGGCGGCGGCGTTCGCTCCGTCGAGGATGCACGGCAGCTCCTGAAGCTCGGAATCGAGAAGATCGCGGTCAACACCGCGGCGCTCGAGGACCCGACGCTGATCCGGCGCCTCTCGGACGCCTTCGGCGCGCAGTGCGTGGTCGCCTCGATCGACGTGAAGAAGAGCCTGCTCGGCAAACACCAGGTCTTCTCGCACGCGGGGGTCGACATCCCCGAGCGCGATCCGGTCGCCTGGGCGAAGCGGCTCGTGAAGCTGGGCGCCGGCGAGGTGCTGCTCACCAGCGTCGATCGCGACGGCACGATGAGCGGCTACGATCTCGAGCTCCTTCGCACGTTCGACGGCCGGCTGGATGTGCCGGTCGTGGCCTCTGGCGGCGCAGGAAGCGTCGACGACATGGCCGCGGCGCTCCACGCGTGCCGGCTCTCCGGGCTCGGGGCGGGCGCGCGGTTCGTCTACTACGGTCCGCACAAGGCGGTCCTCGTGACCTATCTCGAGCCGAAGGATCTGCGGCGGCTCCAGACGGAGCAGCGCGTTTGAAGACCGGAACGGCTGGCCACCGGATCGCATGGCGGAGGCGGCCGATCGCGGAGATTGCGGCACCCGGAGCCCGTTGGTAAACCCCGGCACTCGCGTCGCGCCCGAGAGGGACGAGGCGCGTGGATGGGCGGTGAGGGAAAGATGCTGAGATTCGCGCTCGTAGGATGCGGAAGGATTGCTCATCGTCACGCCCAGCTCTTGCGGGAGAAGCAGGTCGCGGGCGCGGAGCTGGCAGCGGTCTGCGACATCGATCCCGCCCGCGCAGCGGCCTTCGGCGCGAAGTACGGCGTGCCGCACTTCACGGACATGGATGAGATGGTCGTGGCCTCGAAGGCCGACGTCGTCTCCGTCCTCACGCCGAGCGGCCTGCATGCCGAGCACGTCGTCCGCCTGTCACGGCACAAGAAGCCGATCGTGTGCGAGAAGCCGATGGCGCTCACGCTCGACGACGCCGACGCGATGATCCGCGCGTGCGATCTTGCAGGATGCAAGCTCTTCGTCGTGAAGCAGAACCGGTGGAACCGACCGGTGCAGAAGCTTCGCGAGGCGCTCGAGCGCGACCGATTCGGCAAGCTCGTCATGGGCACCGTCCGCGTCCGCTGGTGCCGGACCCAGGAGTATTACGACCAGGACGCGTGGCGCGGCACCTGGCGCTATGACGGCGGCATCCTCGCAAACCAGGCGAGCCACCACATCGACCTGCTCGAGTGGATGATGGGCGACGTCGAGACCGTCTTCGCGAAGAGCACGACGGCGCTCGTCGACGTCGAGACCGAGGACACCGCCGTCGCCGTGCTCCGCTTCACGAGCGGCGCGCTCGGCGTCATCGAGGCGACCACGGCGGCGCGTCCGAAGGACCTCGAAGGCTCCATTTCCATCATGGGCGAGAAGGGGACCGTCGAGATCGCCGGCTTCGCCGTCAACGAGATGCGTCACTGGACGTTCGCGGAGAAGGACCCGAACGACGACGACGTCCGCGCGAACTACTCGGTCAACCCGCCGAACGTGTACGGCTTCGGGCACCAGGCCTACCTCGAGCACGTCGTCGACTGCGTGACGAACCAGAAGGCGGCGCTCGTCGACGGCCTCGAAGGCCGCAAGAGCCTGGAGCTCATCATCGCGCTGTACGAATCGATCGAGACGGGGGCGGAGGTCCGCCTCCGTTTCCGTCCGCGCTGGAGCAAGCTCGGCTCGACGCGAGAGGCACGCTGAGCACGGAGCACGAGGCAAGATGAAGGTCCCGTTTCTCGATCTGAAGGCGCAATACGCGAGCATCAAGTCGGACATCGATCGCGCCGTGCAGACGGTCATCGAGACGACCGCCTTCATCGGCGGCGCCGACCTGAAGGCGTTCGAGTCGGAGTTCGCCGCGGCGTGCTCGGCCAAACACTGCATCGGCGTCGGCAACGGGACGGACGCGCTCTTCGTCATCCTCCGGTCGCTCGGCATCGGTCCGGGCGACACCGTGATCACCGCGGCGAACTCGTTCATCGCGAGCTCCGAGGCGATCACGATGGCCGGCGCCCGTCCGCTCTTCGTCGACTGCGGCGCGGACTACACGATGGACGTCGGCGCGCTCGAACAGGCGCTCGAGCGGGGCCGCCGCGACGGCCTCTCGATCCGGGCGATCATGCCCGTGCATCTGTACGGACGCGCCTGCGACATGACTCGCATCGGCGAGCTCGCCGCCAAGAGCGGCGCGGCGATCGTCGAGGACTGCGCGCAGGCGCACCTCGCGCAGCACGCCGGCAAGACGGTCGGCACGTTCGGCGCAGCCGGCTCGTTCAGCTTCTATCCGGGCAAGAACCTCGGCGCATACGGCGACGGCGGCGCGATCCTCACGAACGACGACGCGCTCGCCGAGCGCATGCGGATGTTCGCGAACCACGGCCGCAAGGACAAGTACGACCACGAGTTCGAAGGCGTGAACACGCGGCTCGACAACCTCCAGGCGGCGATCCTGCGCGCGAAGCTCCCGCACCTCGAGAAGTGGACCCGCGCACGCATCGCCGCTGCCGATCGCTATCGCGCCCGACTCGCCGGCAAGCCGGGGATCGAGCTGCCGGCGCCGGCCGCGGGGCTCGAGCACGTCTATCACCTGTTCGTCGTCCGGGTGGACGATCGCACGCGCGTGCAGGCGGCGCTGAAGGAGCAGGGGATCGACACGGGGGTGCACTACCCGTCGGCGCTGCCGAACTTGACGGCGTACCGCCATCTCGGAACGAAGCGTGACGATCATCCGAACGCGTCGGCGTTCGAGTCGCGGATCCTGAGCCTTCCGATGTTCCCCGAGATCACCGAGCAGCAGATCGATCATGTCTGTCAGTGCCTCGAACGCGCCGTCGGCTGAGCGCCTGCCGTCGGCCCCGAGCGCGGGCGGAAAGGTCGGGACGGCGCCGTCCGCGGCGGCGTCATGCGTTCGCTGCGTGATGCACGCGGGGATCGACCCGACGCTCGATCTCGATGCTGCGGGGATCTGCCGGTACTGCCGCCAGTACGACGCGTTGATCAACGACCCGGAGTACTCCGTCGCCAACCGTGACGCTCGTCTCGCTGCGAAGGTCGCGGAGGTGAAGGCGCGAGGGGAGGGGCGCCGCTACGACTGCGTCCTCGGCGTCAGCGGCGGCGTCGACAGCTCGTACGCCGTCTACTACGCGGTCAAGAAGCTCGGTCTCCGGCCGCTCGCGGTGCACCTCGACAACGGGTGGAACTCGGAGCTCGCGGTCCTCAACATCGAGCGACTCATCCGGGGCCTCGGCGTCGATCTCTACACGCACGTGATCGACTGGCAGGAGTTCCGCGACCTGCAGCGCTCGCTCTTCCGGGCCTCGGTCGTCGACATCGAGATCCTCACCGACCACGCGATCATCGCGACGATGTACGCGGCGGCGCGGAAGTTCCGCATCCCGACGGTCATGACGGGCGACAACTTCGCCACCGAGGCAACGCTTCCGAAGGGCTGGAACCACCGGAAGACGGACCTCTTCAACATCCTCGCGATCCACCGCAAGTACGGCACGCGTCGGGTCCCCACGTTTCCGAAGCTCGGCACGCCCGAGTTCTTCTTTCACGAGGCGGTCCTCGGGATCCGCTGGTTCCGGCCGCTCTTCTACTCGTCGTTCGACAAGGCCGCGGCCATCGCGGAGCTCCAGCGCGAGGTCGGCTGGCGCGCGTACGGCGGCAAGCACTACGAGTCGGTCTTCACCCGGTTCTACCAGGGCTACTTCCTCCCGCGGAAGTTCGGCATCGACAAGCGGTGGTTCCACCTGTCGCGCCTCGTCGCTTCGGGACAGATGACGCGCGAGGCGGCGTTCGCGGAGCTCGCGAAGCCGGCGATGGATCCGGAGCTCGCCGAGCAGGACCGCATCTTCGTGCTCAAGAAGCTCGGCATCTCCGGGCGCGAGTGGGAGACGATCATGTCGACGCCGCCGCGCTCTCACTACGACTTCCTCTCCGACGAGAAGGTCGTGGATCTCCTGCTCAGGGCGAACCGGCGTGTCCGCGCGGGCGTCCGGGCGCTGCGTTCTCGAGGAGCTCGTCATGGCGACACATGAAGGCGTGTTCGTTCATCCGTCGTCCTACGTCGACGACCCCTGCGAGATCGGGCCCGGGACCAAGGTCTGGTTCTTCTGCCACATCTCGAAGGGCGCGCGGCTCGGAGCGGGCTGCAACCTCGGTCAGAACGTCTTCATCGGTGACGACGTCCACGTCGGCAAGAACGTGAAGATCCAGAACAACGTCTCGGTGTACCCGGGCGTGACGATCGACGACGACGTCTTCCTCGGTCCGTCCTGCGTCTTCACGAACGTGACGAACCCGCGCTCGGCGGTGAGCCGGCGGCACCTCTACGAGAAGACGCACGTGCGGCGCGGCGCTTCGGTCGGCGCGAACGCGACGATCGTCTGCGGCGCCACCGTGGGCCGGCACGCGTTCATCGCGGCCGGCGCCGTCGTCACGCGCGACGTGCCGGACTACGCGCTCATCGTCGGCGTTCCGGGCAAGCAGAAGGGCTGGGTGAGCCGCCACGGACACCGCCTCGAGAAGAAGGACGCGTCCGGCGCGTTCGTCTGCCCGGAGTCGGGGCTCCGCTACGCGCTCGAAGGCGACCGGATGCGGTGCCTCGACCTCGACGAGGACGCGGACCTGCCCGAAAGCATGCGCGTCGGGACGGCCCTCTACCGGGAGCTCAAGGAATGACGGCTGTGGCAGCGACGAAGCAGAGCAGCGAACGCACACGCGAGGCGCCGGCGAGCGGACGGACGAGCCCGCTCACGAGCCCCGTCTACCTCGTCATTCCGGCACGCGCGCTCAGCGGCGCCGAGAAGCGCTTCATCGGGATGTGGATCCATCTCCAGGAGCGCGGGCACTCGAACCTGAAGCTCGTGACATCGAGGGAAGCGTTCGAGCTCGCGTGCAAGAGCCGTGAGCTCGGCCGCGCGCAGAGCTTCGCCGATCAGGTCATCTTCGCGACCGACCACCCGAAGATGCGCCTCGCGCTTGCGCCGGTGCTGTTCAAGCTGCGGCGCAAGGACCCGCGGGCCGTCTTCCACTTCGTGATGATCCCGCCGGGCCCGCTCGAGCTCCTCTGCGTCCCGCGCTCGCTCTACACGATCCCGGACCCGTACCTGTCGCACTACTCGTCGCGCGGCCGCGCGCAGCTCTATCTCGGTACGGCGCTCGCACGGCGCGTCGACATGCTCGACCCCGTCCTCTTCGACCACTTCCGCGATCGGCTCTTCCGCTTCAAGCGCGGCGCGTTCTCGCTGACGCCGAACAGCTTCGTCGACACGGAAGCGTACTCGCCTGCGCCGTTCGCGAAGAAGACGAACACCATGTCGTTCGTCGGACGGTTCGTCGACGAGAAGCAGGTCGATCGGCTGGTGGAGACCCTTCCGGCCGTCGACCGCTTCCTCCGTCAGAACGGCATCCTCGAGCCCGCCTATCGCATCCTCGGCAACGGCAACGACGCGATCATGCGGCGGTGCGAGGAGCTGTCGACGTCGATCGACGTGAAGGCGTATTACGAGCCGCAGCCGATGCGCGTGCTCGAGACGTCGAAGGTGTTCTTCTCGCTGCAGAAGTCGAACAACTATCCGTCGAAGAGCCTGCTCGAGGGCATGGCGTGCGGCAACGTCCCGGTCGTGACGGACGTGGGGACGAGCCGGAGGATCGCGCCCGACGAGCTCGCGTTCTACGTCCCGAAGGACTTCACGGCGGACGACATCGGCCGCGCGTGCCTGAAGGTGCTGTCGATGGACGAGACGCAGTTCACCGACCGCGTCGCCGCGATGCGGCGCTTCCTCGAGCAGAGCTTCTCGGTCGCGAGCATGGCCGACTACTTCGTCGACATCTATCGGGCGCTCGCGTCGAAGTGACCGCGTGCCAGAGGCACGGGACCCATGAAGAACTTCGCAGTCGCCGGCGTCGGCGGGTTCGTCGCTCCGCGCCACCTCAAGGCCATCCACGAGACGGGCAATCGCCTCGTCGCGGCGGTCGATCCGCGCGACTCGGTCGGCGTCCTCGACCAGTACACGTTCGACGTGCGCTTCTTCACCGAGATCGAGCGCTTCGATCGCTACCTCGAGCGCCTGCGGCGCGGCCCAGAGGAAGGGCGCGTGCACTACCTGTCCGTGTGCTCGCCGAACTACCTGCACGACGCGCACTGCAGGCTCGGCCTGCGCGTGAAGGCCGACGTCATCTGCGAGAAGCCGCTCGTGATCAACCCGTGGAACCTCGACGCGCTCGCCGAGCTCGAGCACGAGACGGGGCGGCGGATCTGGACCGTGCTGCAGTTCCGCGTCCACGACAAGCTCGTCGCGCTTCGCGAGCAGCTCGCGTCGTCGACCAGCGGCAAACACGAGGTCGTGCTCACGTACGTCACCGTGCGCGGCAACTGGTACGACATCTCGTGGAAGGGGCAGATCGACAAGTCGGGCGGCGTGCCGACGAACATCGGGATCCACTTCTTCGACATGCTCATCTGGATGTTCGGCTCCGTCACCGGAGCCCGCGTGCACCTGAACGACGCTCGGCGTGCGGCCGGGTTCATCGAGCTCGAACGCGCCCGCGTGCGCTGGTTCCTCTCGATCGATGCCAAAGATCTCCCGTACGCGGCCGTGCCCGGCACGCGGACGAGCCACCGATCCATCACCGTCGACGGCACGGAGATCGACTTCTCCGACGGCGCCATGGACCTCCACACGCGCGTCTACGAGCGAACACTCGCCGGCAAGGGCTTCGGCCTCGCCGACGCTCGACCCAGCATCCAGATCGCCCACGACCTCCGGGGCGCGGGGATCAGCGGACCCGGAACGGAAGCGCACCCGCTGCTGTCGAAGCGCGCGTGAGCGATCGAACGTCGGTCGTGGAAGGTGCTGCTTGCGAGGCGGCCGGGCCGAGCCCGGCGCTCAGTTGACGAGCGCCACCGGCGTGCGTCGATCGTCCGGCTCGCTCTCGGGCGCGGCCTCGATCATTCCGTCCGACTCGTTCCACTGGTACTCCGGGACGAGCTTCTTCAGCGCGCGCTTCAGCGCAGTGACGTCCTGGCCGTCCGAGAAGCGATGGAGCTCCGCGAGCGAGCGCTCGACCTCGGCCAGCATGTAGGGCCGCACGCGTCCGACGTAGATCTTGGGGTGCTTCGTCTTGTCGACGCTCTCCTCGTCGACGGCGATCTCTTCGAAGAGCTTCTCGCCCGGGCGCATGCCGGTGAACTTGATCTCGATGTCGCGATCGGGGTCGAAGCCGGACAGCCGGATGAGATCGCGCGCGAGGTCGATGATCTTCACGGGCTCGCCCATGTCGAGGATGAAGATCTCGCCGCCTTCGCCCATGACGCCCGCCTGCATGACGAGCTGGCAGGCCTCCGGGATCGTCATGAAGTACCGCTGCATCTCCGGGTGCGTGACGGTGACCGGCCCGCCGCGCGCGATCTGCTCGGTGAAGAGCGGCACGACGCTGCCGGCGCTGCCGAGCACGTTGCCGAAGCGGACCGTCACGTATTGCGTGTTCGACACCTGCGCGCGCGATTGGACGTAGATCTCCGCGACGCGCTTCGACACGCCCATCACGCTCGTCGGGTTGACCGCCTTGTCGGTCGAGACCATGACGAACTTCTCGACGCCGAAGCGGTCGGAGAGGTCGGCGACCTTTCGCGTCCCGAAGACGTTGTTCTTGATCGCCTCGCCGGGGTTCGCCTCCATGAGCGGCACGTGCTTGTGCGCGGCCGCGTGGAAGACGACCTTGGGGCGCTCGTTCGCGAAGATCGCCTCGAGGCGCTTCGTATCGCAGATGTCGGCGACGTGGGCCGTGATGGCGATGTCGGGATGCTCGGCGCGGAGGGCGCGCTCGATGTGGAAGAGGCCGTTCTCCGCCTGCTCGACGAGGATCAGGCGCTTCGGGCGGAAGCGGCACACCTGCCGGCACAGCTCGGAGCCGATGCTGCCGCCGGCGCCCGTGACCATGACGGCGCGGCCGGTGAGCGAGCCGCCGATGGCCTCGGTGTCGAGGACGACCGGCTCGCGCCGGAGCAGGTCCTCGATGTGCACCTCGCTGAGCTGATTGACGGTGACGCGTCCCTCGATGAGGTTGTCGACGCCGGGGATCGTCCGGATGCGCGCGCCGGTCGGGCGGCACAGCTCGAGGAGCGCGCGCATCTGCCGGCCGGGCAGGGAAGGGATCGCGATGATGATCTCGTCGATCTTCTCGGTCGTCGCGAGCTCGGTCACCTTCGTCGTCGGGCCGAGCACCGGGACGCCGTGGATGCGCTCACCGTGTTTGCTGGCGTTGTCGTCGAGGAGCCCGACCGGCTCGTAGCGGCCGCGATAGATGCGGACGATCTCGCGCATCAGGCTCTCGGCCGCGTCGCCCGCGCCCAGGACGAGGAGGCGCTTCCGCGGCGCGTCCGTCTTCGGCATGGCGACCTGGATCGAGACCTCGCGCAGCGTGCGGATGCTGAAGCGGAGCCCGCCGACGATCATGATGCTGAACGCCCAGTCGAGCACGAACACCGAGCGTGGGAACGTGCGCGAGCCGGTGAAGGCCCACGCGGACGCGCAGACGATCGACGACAGCGTGGCGGCCCAGATGAGCGAGCGCAGATCGCGCGCGCCGGAGTACCGCCAGAGGCCGTGGAACAGACCGAGGCGCCAGTGAACGAGCGTCCGGATGACGAGCGTCAGCGGGATGAGCCGCGCGAACACCGGCCCGTACGCCGAAGGGATGTCGAACTCGAAGCGAAGTGAGAACGCGACGAGCAGGGACGCCGTCCAGAGGAGCAGGTGCGTCGCCACGACGAGCGCGCGGCGGTACGCGATGATCAGGGCTCGCAGGCGGTCCATGTCATCCCCTGGTTCTTTTCGGACGAGCGTGCTCCGAGGGTCCGCCGAACCACGTCGACGACGCGGCTCTGCTCTTCGGACGTGAGGCAGCTCGAGCTCGGCAGGCAGATGCCTCGCCGGAAGAGGTCTTCGGAGACCGCGCCGCCGAAGTGCGGGCACTCCGCGAAGACCGGCTGGAGGTGCATCGGCTTCCACACACAACGCGCCTCGATGTCCGCTTTCGTGAGCGCGTCGAGGAGCTGATCTCGCGTGACGCCGAGACGGCGCTCGTCGAGCAAGAACACGCTCAGCCAGTTCGTGTGCCGCCCGTAGGAGCACTGAGGCATGAGCTCGAAGCCGGGAAGGTCGGCGAACGCCTCGGCATACCGGAACGCGACCGCGCGTCGTGCAGCGACGCGGTCTTCGAGCACGGCGAGCTGTCCGCGGCCGATGCCGGCGACGACGTTGCTCATCCGGTAGTTGAAGCCGATGTCGCGATGCTCGTACCAGGGGAACGGCTCACGCGACTGCTGCGACCAGAACCGCGCCTTCTCGATCCACGCTCGGTCGCGCGCGACGAGCATGCCGCCGCCGGAGGTCGTGAGGATCTTGTTGCCGTTGAACGAGAACACGCTGACGGGCGCGCGTGTACCGACCTGCTTGCCGTGATAGTGCGTTCCGAGCGCCTCGGCGGCGTCCTCGAGGATGGGCACGTCGAATCGGGCACAGGCCTTCTCGATGCGATCGAGATCAGCGCTCTGTCCGTAGAGGTGGACCAGGACGACGGCGCGGGGGAGCTTTCCCTTCTTCGCGCGGTCCTCGAGCGCCTCCTCGAGCAGATCGGGGTCCATGTTCCAGGACGCGCGCTCGCTGTCGATGAAGACGGGCCGCCCGCCCTCGTACACGATCGGGTTGGCGGACGCGGCGAACGTCAACGACGAGCAGAACACTTCCTCGTCGCGCTGCACGCCGAGGAGCTTCAGCCCGAGGTGGATGGCGGCCGTCCCGCTCGAGAGCGCGACGCATGGAAGGCCGCCGGCGATCTCGGAGAAGGCCCGCTCGAACTCCGCGAGGTTCGGTCCGACGCTCGAGAGCCAGTTCGTGGCGAAGGCCTCGCGCACGTATCCCTCTTCGAGCGTCCCCATGTGCGGGATGGAGAGATAGATGCGGCTCAATGGTCTGCGTCCTCGGAAGGGCAGGAGTCGGAATCGGTGCGGCCCCTGCGACCGGCGCCATCCTTCCCCGGGAAAGTTCGTAGCGCAAGGTCGCTGACACATTCACAGAATCCCGCACTGATCCGCGATGCGGCGGATGACCTCGTCTGAACTCATGCGCAGGTGACGAGGATCGACCGCGGCGTCGTGGTACACAGCCACGGGTGAGACCCGTGCGTGCCCTCTACGTGTCCCAGAACGGGATGCTCGAGAACCTCGGTCAGTCCCAGGTCCTGCCGTACTTGCGAGGGCTTGCCGCGCGCGACATCGCGATCGATCTCCTCAGCTTCGAGCTGCCCGACGCCGATCGCGACGAGATCGAGGTGCTGCGCAGTGGGTTGCGGGATCGAGGCATCACATGGACGCCGTTGCAGCGACGGCGGGATCCTCGGCTGCAAGTGAAGGTCGCCGAGTCGGCGCACGGCGTGCTCCGCGCTTTCACGACGGCGCTCTCGCGGCGTCCGGATCTCGTGCACGGCCGGAGTTATTTCCCGACCGCCATCTGTGACGTCGTCGCGTCGCTGGTGCCGCGCGCGAAGCTCTTGTTCGACTGCCGTGGGATGATCGGCGACGAATACGTCGACGCAGGCTACTGGACGACGGACCGCGTCGAGTACCGGCTCGTGAAACGTTACGAGAGCCGCGCGTTCCGTCGCGCGGAAGGTGTCGTCGTCCTCACGAAGGCGCTCGAACGGTGGATCGCCGAGCGCGGCTGGTTCGGACCTCGGACGCGCGTTGCGGCGATTCCGTGTTGTGTCGACATGGACCGCTTCCGGTTCGATCTCGGAGCGCGGGCGAAGCTCCGGCCCGAGCTCGGGATCGATGACCGCCTCGTGCTCGTCTACGCCGGTTCGCTCGGGTCCTGGTACCGCGAGCCGGAGCTCGCTCGGTTCGCCGGCATCGTGAAGCGCCGCGCCGGACGCAAGATCGCGTTCCTGGTGCTGACGCCATCGCCGCCCGAAGAGCTCGTGGCGCTGCTGGAGGCCGCCGGCCTGACGCGCGACGAGATCATCGTGCGCCGCGCGCGCCCGTCCGAGATGAGCGGCTATCTCTCGGCCGGTGACGTCGGGCTCTCGTTCATCATGAGCTGCTTCTCGAAGAAGGGCTCGAGCCCGACCAAGGTCGCGGAGTACCTCGCATGTGGGCTCACGGTCGTCCTCAATGGTGACATCGGCGATCAAGCCGAGCTCGCGGCGGACAAGGACGCATGCGTCGTCCTCGACGGGTTCTCGGAGGCGGAGCTCGAAGGCGCTGCCGACCGTGCGCTTGCTCTGGCGGAGCGGCCGCTCGCAGAGCGTGTGGCCGCGTCGCGACGTGTCGCCGAGGACCGATTCGGCCTCGAGAAGGTGGGCGTCGCGCGGTACGAGGAGCTCTATCGCGCGCTCGGCCGTAGCGAATGAGCGCGGTCTCTGCCGTTACCAGGGGCGCCCCGGCTCGCGGCGAGGACTGGTGGAAAAAGGGCTCGTTCGCAGCTATGTAGGTGAACCTTCACGCCGCCGTGAACGTCGGGGGCGCCGAAGGCCACGTATTCGTGAGGGAGGCATCCGGCAGTGAAGAAGCAACGTGTGTTCATCTCGGGTGTTGCTGGTTTCCTCGGGAGCCATCTCGCCGACGCGTTCCTCGCGGACGGATACGAGGTCGTCGGTTGCGACAACATGATCGGCGGGTACCTCGACAACGTCCCGGCCGGCGTCGAGTTCTACCAGTTCGACTGCAACGACTTCGGGCGGCTCAAGGAGCACATGAAGGGCGTCGACATCGTCTATCACTGCGCCGCGACGGCGTATGAAGGCCTGTCCGTCTTCTCGCCCCACATGATCACGCAGAACATCGTGACCGCGTCGACGGGCATGATCAGCGCTGCGGTCGCGAACAAGGTTCGCCGGTTCGTCATGTGCTCCTCGATGGCGCGCTACGGGACGAACAAGGTGCCCTTCACGGAGGACATGACGCCGAAGCCGCAAGACCCGTACGGCATCGGCAAGTACACCTCCGAGCTCTTGCTCCAGAACCTGGCCGAGACGCACGGCATGGAGTGGGTCATCGCGGTGCCGCACAACATCGTCGGGCCGCGACAGAAGTACGACGACCCGTACCGCAACGTCGCCAGCATCTTCATCAACATGATGCTCCAGGGCCGGCAGCCGTACATCTACGGCGACGGCAACCAGAAGCGTTGCTTCAGCTTCATCTCGGACGACGTCGCGCCGCTCAAGCAGATGGCGCTCGACGACAAGTGCGTCGGTCAGGTGATCAACATCGGCCCCGACGACGAGTTCGTCACCATCAACGAGCTCGCGGAGGTCACGGCGAAGCTCCTCGGCTTCCCGCTGAAGATCACGTACACGCGCGGCAGGCCGCAGGAGGTCTATCTCGCGAACTGCTCGGCCGACAAGGCGCGCAAGCTGCTCGACTACAAGCCGCGCGTCAGCCTCGAGGACGGGCTCCGCCAGATGATCGACTACATCCGGACGCGCGGGCCGCGGCCGTTCAAGTACCACCTCGATCTCGAGATCCTCAACGAGAAGACGCCCGACACGTGGTCCAAGCGACTGTTCTGAACGGCCATCGGCCGAAGCCCCACGACGCGTACGATCCGAGCACGGCGCCCCGGCGCCGCTTGCTCGTCCTCACGTCGAAGCCGAAGGGCATCTCACCAGGTCAGCGGTTCCGCCTCGAGCAGTGGGCGCCCCACGCCGAGGCGCGGCACGGCATCGAGATGGACTTCGTTCCGTTCGAGTCGCCGAGGCTGACGGAGATCCTCTATCACCAGGGCCGAAAGCCGGAGAAGGCGTTCTGGGTGCTGCGTGACTTCGCGCGTCGCGCGGCGGACGTCGTGCGCGCCCGGCGATACGACGGCGTCGTCGTCTTCCGCGAGGCCGCGCTCATCGGTCCGGCGGTCTACGAGCGGCTGTTCGCGTGGACGCAGACGCCGATGTTCTTCGACTTCGACGACGCGATCTGGATGCCCACGCAGGTCTCCGCCGCGAACGGGATCTTCACGAAGCTCCACTTCTTCGGCAAGACGTCGACGATCTGCAAGCTGTCGAGCGCCGTCCTCGCGGGCAACGAGTACCTGGCGACGTATGCGCGGGCGCGGAACCCGAACGTGTACGTGCTCCCGACGAGCATCGAGCTCGAGAAGTATCCGGTCATCCCCGAGCCCGAGCAGGACGATCCGCTGATCGTGAGCTGGAGCGGCTCGGTGCACACGCTCCGCAACTTCGAGGAGGCACGCCCGGCGCTCGAGCGTGTCGCGAAGCAGCGGCGGCTCGTCGTGAAGGTCATCTGCAACAAGCCGCCGGCACGGCCGATCGAAGGCGCCGAGAACCTCTTCATCCCGTGGCGCGAGGAAGGCGAGGCGGAGGCGATCGGCGCGGCCCACATCGGGATCATGCCGCTTCCCGACGACGACTATCACCGCGGCAAGTGCGGGCTGAAGGCGCTGCAGTTCATGGCGACGGGTCGTCCCGTGATCCTCTCGCCGGTCGGGATGAACAGCGATCTGATCCAGAGCGGCAAGAACGGCTTCCTCGCGCGGACGACCGACGAATGGGTCGACGCGCTCGAGCGGCTCGGCAGCTCGCGAGAGCTTCGCGCGCGCCTCGGCGCGGCCGGGCGCAAGACGGTCGAGGAAGGGTACTCGGCCGGCGTCGTGTCCGATCGGTTCGGGCGCGCGGTCCAGGAGACGCTGGCGCGACGCGGCTGAGGCCGCTCAGGCCTGGCCGATCACGCCGTTGCCGCGGAAGCGCGGCATCACGGTGCCGGCGCTCGTCGTGACGCCCTCACGGCGGACGACGAGCAGCGCCGTCTTCGCCAGGATCCGGAGATCGAGCCAGAAGCTCCAGTGGTCCACGTACCAGACGTCCTGCGCGAGCCGCTCGGGCCAGGTCGTCACGTTTCGACCGTGGATCTGCGCCCAGCCGGTGATGCCGGGCAGCACGTCGTGCCTCCGCGCCTGCTCCCTCGAGTAGAGCGGCAGGTAATCCATCAAGAGCGGGCGAGGACCCACGAGCGAGAGGTCGCCCTTGAGGACGTTCCAGAGCTGCGGGAGCTCGTCGATCGACGACGCACGGAGGAGCCGGCCGACCCGCGTGAGCCGCTGATCGTCCGGGAGGAGCTGCCCGCGACGGTCGCGTTCGTCGGTCATCGTCCGGAGCTTGTGGATGACGAAGGGCTTGCCGTGCAGCCCCGCGCGGGTCTGCTGGAAGAACGCCGGAGCGCCCATCGTGCGCCGGACCGCGATCGCGGCGACGGCGACGACCGGTGCAGCGGCGATCAACGCGACGCCCGCGACCGTACGGTCGAGCGCCTTCTTGACGAGGAGGGAGAGACCACGCTGCTTCATCGGTTATCTCGAATCGCCGTCACGCTTGACGAAGAACCCTGCGAGCCGCTCGGTCGTGGCGTCGGACAGACCAGCGGCGCGGAGCGCGGCGACGTGCGCGGCGACATCATACGTCACGGCCTCGAACTCCGCCTTCGCTGCATCGGGAGAGAGCGAGAGCCTCAGCAGTACCGACTCCGCCCGCGCGTCGCGGGGCTGACCGAGCGAGCCCGCGTTGGCGACGATCGGATGCGTGCGCGGGGTCGTGTACGTGTCGCCGGAGCGGACCTCGGCGCCGTCCCACCGCGCGCGGTGCGTGTGCCCGAAGACGCCGACGTCGAGCCCTCGGCTCTGCAACGTGTCGGCGGCGCGCTCCGAGTCGCGAGCATGATTCAGATACGTCCAGTCGCCGTATCCGAACGGATTGGCATGCGCGAAGAAGGCGCGATCGAGCACGTGCTCCTTGCTCCAGCGAAGGCGCGAGCGAAAGCGCGCCGTGTCGAGGCGCTCTGCGGTGAACGTGACCGTCTCCTTGAGCCAGTCCGGCAGCTTGTCGAAGTACGTTCGGTCGCCATCGGCGAGATCGAAGTACATCTGATCGTGATTGCCGGTGAGGAGCACCGCGTCGTGTCGCGCCTGCGCGTCCTCCACGAGATCGAGCACCTCGACGATGTCGTGTCCGTACGTGAGGAGGTCGCCGAGGAAGACGAGACGATCCATCGGGCCCTGACGCGCCCGCTCGAGCGCAGCACGGAGTGCCCGCGCGTTCCCGTGCACGTCTCCGAGGACGACGATGGTCGTCGTCACGGAGAGCCCCCGCCGGCATGGCTCGCGTGCCATTCGAGGTAGCTGGAGAGTCCTCGCGGGAGATCGCGGGGAGCAAAAGCGAGCTCGAGGCGCGCCCGCGTGATGTCGAGGGGAGGGAAGCCCACCGGCGCGGTAGCGGCTCGCGAGGGAGGCTCGACGTGGACGAGCGAGCGGGAGACCCCGAGCAGGTCCGCGATCGTGTGCGCGATGTCGAGCGCGGAGACCGTCGCGCCGGCCCCGATGTTGAACGGCCCGCGCGCGTCGCGGACGACGGACTCTGCCGCCGCGATCGCGACGTCTTCCACGTGGACGAGGTCGGCGCGGTAGCGGCCGCCGTCCTGGACGGTGACGGGCTCGCCCGTCGAGAGCTTCGCCGCGAACGACGCGATCATGCCTCGTGCGAGGCCGGGTCCGTACACGGCGGACGGCCGGAGGATCGCGACGGGAAGCTGTTCGGCGCGGTCGAAATGCGAGGCATAGAAGTCCGCGCACGCCTTGCTCGCGAGGTAATAGGGCGCCGACGACGAAGGATCGAACGGCGCCTCCTCCGTCGCGGGGTCCGGCCCCAGGCGATAGATGTTGCCCGACAGGACCACGACCTTCTTCGTCTTCGAAGCGGCACACGCACGGAGCACGTTGAGCGTGCCGATGGCGTTGACGTCGAGGCAGCGCTGCGCTTCGGCAGGATCCCGGTAGCTGCGCGGAACGTATGCGGCGCCGTGCACGACGGCGTCGAGGCCCTCGAGCGCGGCCGAGAGATCGCCCGATACGTCGAAGGCGCGCGACTCGAACGTCGGCGGGGCAGGGGTCTCGTGCACGAGCGCAACCGCGTCGTGTCCACGCTCGGCGAGGGCGCGGAGCACGTGGCGACCGATGAACCCAGCGGCGCCAGTGACCCCGACCTTCATCCCGCCACGAGCTCCCCGGCGGGGACGACGGTCTCCTCGAAGTGGCGGAGGATCGTCATCGGCCGGATCTCCGGCTGCTCGATGGGCTCGCCGAGGACGAGGCGGCGCAGCGTCATCTCGACTTCGTTGAACCCTGCACGCATCCGGAACGGCGTCGTTCCGCTGAACCTGCCGTTGATCTCGAAGACCTTCGCGCGGCCCTCGCGGTCGACGCGGAACTGGAAGTTGACGGGACCGTGCGCGCCGAGCGCCTCGGCCATCCGACGAACCTGGGCATCGAGCTCGGGATATCGATCGACGTACGCGCGGTACGTGTTTCCGTCGCGCAGATCGCGCCGCATGACGATGCTCGCCTCGCACTTGCCGTCGAAGACGAGCGCGCCGGCCGTGTACTCGTCGGAGTCGGTCGCGACACATTCCTGGATGACGACGCCGTCACCTTCCGCGATGGCGCGCTCGAGGCCCGCACGATCGTGGACCTTGACCACGCCGACGGAACGAGCGCCGACGCGCGGCTTGACGATGAGAGGGAAGCCGATCCGTTCGACGAGCGCGCCCTCTTCACCAGGGAGGCATGACTCCGGGACGGCGAAGCCCTTGTCCTTCAGGAAGCGGAACGTGAGGTACTTGTCGTCGGCGATGCGGACGACCTCGGGGCTGCTGACGACGACGTGCGTACGGTAGAGCGACTCCCACGCGTGGCGGTGCTCGGCGAAGTGGAGGAGCTCGACGTCGGTGCCCGGAATGACCGCGTCCGGACGCTCCCGATCGATGAGCTCCGCGACGCGCGTGACGAAGCTCGGATCTTTCGCGAGCGGGATGACGTGCCGGCGGTCCGTCCAGTAGAGGCCAGCCGAAAGCGGGCTCGGGTCCGCCGCGATCACGGTGGCCTTCAGGCTGCTTTCACGCAGCGACCGGATGACTCCCTGACCGAGGACGGCGCCGGCGCCGGTGACGAGGATCTTCATCGCGCCCCCTCATACCACGCAGCTCCGCGGTCACTGAAGGTTCGGTCGCTCAGCGGCAGCAGCGGAAGCCTTGAGCGTAGCCCTTCACGTTGCACGAGACGCTGTCGGGCGTGAAGCACGTCGCGGTCCCCGGGCTGGCCCAGTAACCTCCGTAGATCGCGCACACGCTCGTGATTGGGTCGCACTCGTCGACGAGCTCGGACACGTTGCCGAGCATGTCGTGCAACCCGTCGTAGCCGCCGGTACATCCGGCAAAGCTCTTCACCGGGGCCAGCCCGCTCTGCGCGACGTTGCAAACGCCGGCGTCGGGAGGGCCGACCTTGTACGGCACGGTTCGCTCGCCGCTCCGCGTGCAGGCTTCCAGCCATTCACCGGACGCGCCTGCGTCCGTCGATTGACGACCGGTGCAGAGGTGTTTTCCGGACCACTTGCAGAACGCGTAGGCGTCGCACCAGCTGACGAAGGTGACGGGCTCGTCCCCTGCGCTCGCGTCGTACCCGGGGTACGGCACCGGCGCGAAGGTCTGGGCGACGCAACACGGCGGACGCCCGGTCCCGCCGTCTTCCGAGAGGAAGCCTGCGTCCACCCCGCCGGCGGTCGCCGCGACGAACTCGACGTATTGCGCGGCGGTCACCTCGGTCGAGTCGATGCACCGCTCGCCGGGCAGCTCGATCATGGCAGGGCCACGCGACGACTCGCATCGCGACGGGCCGGCCTCGGCATCTTCGTCGTCTCCGTCGGGCGCATCTGCGATGCCCGAGTCGCCCGGCGGCAACGCGGCTTCGGGCCGCGCGTCGACGGTAACGACCGGAGGCGGTGTCGTGCCCACCACGTCGAGGCCACACGCAAATGTCACCAGTCCGGCACCGACTGCTCCGATGAGGATAGCCAGTCCGAGCCGTCGCCCCGAGCGCATGTCTGCAGGCTAACACGCCCGTCGCGGGCGACGGGAAAGACCTCAGCCGCGTCCCTTGATCGCGGGACGACCTTGTGCGACCGCTAGGCACATGGCTGACGACGCCCGGCGGCTTGCCGCCATTGATGCGCTGCGTGGCGTCGCGGTCCTGGCCGTCCTGCTCGACCACCTGCCATTCTCGTTGTCGCTCGCCCCGACGATGCACGGAGCGCCCTTCGCGTTGTCGGCGTTCCCGAGCTGGGCATCCGAGGTGCTCTCCATCGGGCAATACGGGGTGAACCTGTTTCTGGTCCTGTCCGGCTTCTGCATCCACATGCGCTGGGCTCGACGCGGCGCGATCCATGAGCGTGTGGATTTCCTCCCATTCTGGAAGCGAAGGCTCTATCGGCTCTACCCCCCGTACTTCGTGGCGATGCTGGCGAGCGTCGCCGGGTTGTTCGTCCTCCACGGGGTCCTCGGCGGCGCAGGTCCGGCCTTTCCCCAGAAGCTCGGCTACGCGTCGGGCGCGCAGCTCGCCCTCGACCTCCTGCTGCTCCTGACGTTGACCCAGAACATGAACGGCGCGAGCCACCGGATCGGCAATCCTCCGTTCTGGAGCCTCGCCCTCGAAGAGCAGCTCTACCTGCTGTACTTCCCGCTTCTCGGCATCCGGCGGCGATGGGGATGGCCCGTGACGCTCGCCGCGATCGGTGTCGTGACGATCGGCCTGCGCGCCGCCGCGCCCTTGATGCCGAGCAGCTTCGGCGTGTTCTGGTTCGTCATCGGTCCGACGCGCTGGCTCGAGTGGGGCCTCGGCGCGCTTGCCGTCGAGGTGCAGCTCGGGCTCGTCAAGCTGCCGCGCTGGTGCTCTTCCGCCGGCGTCGCGTTCGCCGCGCTCGCGGCCGCCATCGCCCTCCGCATGCTCCCGGGCGCGCTCGGCCTGCCGCGTGTTCCCGTGCTCGAGGACCCCGCCTTCGGCGTCGCGTTCTTCATCCTGGTCAATGCGGCCTGCCGCGGGCGATGGGCGGAGAAGGCGTCGATGTTCGCGTCGGGATGGCTCGTGCGCGTCGGCCTCGTCAGCTACAGCATCTACCTCGTCCACGTACCGATCCTCACGGTCGTGAAGCAGGTCGGCTTCCGACTCGGGCTCGGAGTGCCGATGATCACGCTCCTTCGGATCGTCGTTCCCGTCGCGCTCGCGTACGTGTTCTACGTGGTCGTCGAGCGGCGTTTCTTGAACTACTCGCGACCCGCGCCCTCCGGGCTCGCGGGCGAAAAAGTCGTCGAAGCCGCGTAGCCGGAGCTCAGCTCGGCAGCGCGCTCTCGCGCTCGACGTCGATCATCGATCGGAAGCGAGCACGAGGCGCGGCGTCCTGCACTTCGTCGAGCAGCGTGCAGACGCGCTCGACCAGCGCGGCTGGCGCTCCGCCGAGGTTGTGCGGGTGCCACCAGAGGTGGAGGACGTCGCCGTCGGCGAGTCGTCGTGCGTCCGCGCGCACGCGTGCACGATGCGCGCGCCACAGCGCTTCCGGCAAGCCGGCGCGCACGAAATACGAGGCGCGCCGCGCAGACGGCGGTGCTCCTCGACGGCCCATCGGGAGCAGCGAGTCGGCGAGGCGGAGCGCACGGATCCATCGCGACTGCTCCGCGTTGCTCGTCGCGCGCCAGTAGAACGGCGCAGGGTTCTCGCGCCACGCTTCGATGCCGCGCCCGCGGAGCACGTCGACGTGGCCGATCTGGTTGCGAGGGAAGACGATGCTCCGGGGAGGCGCTCCCCAGCGGTCTTCGAACAAGCGCACCATCGCGTCGGCGTCCGCGATCGCGTCGTCGCGCGAGAAGCCGGGCTCGCGCAGATAGACATGCGAGAACGTGTGTGACGCGATCTCCTGGCCGGGCGTCGCGACCACGCGCTCGACGAGGTCGGGAGCGAAGTGCAGCTCGCCCTTCGGGTCGAGCTTCCGGTACGCGTCGTTCCAGCGGAGCGCGACGTCGTCGTACCGTGGTGTGGAGGGCGCTCGCGCGTACCACTCGTCCCAGCCGCTGCAGGCGACGGCGCCGACGACGGCCCACGTCGCGCGGACGCCCCGCGCCGTGAAGGCCTCGAGCAGGCGCGGCACGACCTCGCGTACGCCGAGCAGGTTGCGGCGGTACGCCGAGGCATCCTCACCCAGGATGTCGAACAGCCCCCAGCGGAGCTCGAAATCGAGCGAGACGACGATGCTCGCGCTCAATGGCGGGCCGGCGTCGAGGGAAGATCACCTTCCCTGCGAGGGCGTTCGCCGATCGCGATGAGGTGGCCGGCAAACGGCTTCGTCCAGGGGAGGGCCTCGTGGGCGTGGTCCTCGAGGCTCTCGATGCGGGCGGCGATGCGGCTCGCGAGGCCGGGATGAGCCTTGTACGCGATGCGCATCGGGGCAAAGAGCCGGCCGATCGTCCGGACGTTCACGGCCCCCGAGCGGACGAGCGCCTCCTCGGTCTCGCGCGGCGTCGTGAACTCGCAATGCGGGTTCCGGCGGTCGAACTCGACGCCCTTCTTCCGCTGACGCAAGCGCTGCAGCACGTAGAAGCCGTCGAGCGCGAGTCGGTTCACGAGCGTGACGAAGAAGAAGCCGCCAGGCTTCAGTACGCGGAGGATCTCCGAGATGGACCGCTGGACGTCGTCGTCGTGCAGGTAGCGGAGCACCTCGATGCACGTGACGCCGTCGAAGGACTCGTCCTCGAACGGCAACGACGTGGCAACGCCTTGCTCCACACGCGTCCCCGGGTTGTCGCGACGTGCGACCGCGAGCATGCCTTCGGCGGGCTCGACGCCGAAGGGGACGAGCCCCTTCGCGGCGAAGCGCCGGAGGTACGGACCGGTCCCGCAGCCGATGTCGAGGACCTTCGCACCGCGCGGGAGGCGATCGAGCTCGCGATCGAGGACGACGTCCACCTTGTACCGGCCGTAGGTGAACGCGGTCGAGAATCGATCGCGCTCCATCGTTCGGTAGTGGTCCTCGAAGATCGACGCGACGTCGTGGTGGTGATCGATCGCGGCGCGGCGAACGTCTTCCGGAGCTGCGGTGGGTTCGTTCCTCTTCTCGGACATCATCGCTTCATCTCGGGCAGAAAACGCGGGTAACGCGTACCACCCTGATCTGGCTGCGGCAAGCGCGGGGCTGTGGCTCAGCCGGGGCGGGGATTGAGCGGGGTGCTTTCAGGGGGGCCTCGCCTGGGGATGGATGACGAGAAGAGAGGAACAGGGAACAGGGAACAGGGAACAGGGAACAGGGAATAGGGAAC
>JAFAER010000036.1 GCA_023423895.1 Pseudomonadota bacterium | reverse complement strand
ACCAGACGAAGGGGTGTGTGATCGCGCTGGCCGCGAGCGCCAGCCCCCAGCCGGTCGGGACGAACGCCCGGTAGAGCGGCGCCTCGACGAGCTGCGTGAACGCGAACGCCTTCGCCCACGCGACGAGATCGTCCGCATCGATGTTCACGGCCGGTCCGCCACTTCCGAGCGAGCGTACCAGGGTCTTGCGATCGACCTCCGCGCCTGGCGCGAAGAGCCGAGGGCGCCGCGCCCGCTCTCCTCGTCATGCTCGCGGTTCAGGCGCGCGGAGAGACCTCCGAAAGACTGAATCGCCATTCAGTTTCGCCTTGACGCGTCGTGGCACGAGCCGCACCATGACCTCCGGGGGTGCCTTTTATCCCGGCAGCAAGGAGAGCACTCGTGACGAAGCCGATTCAGACGATCAACCGGTACAAGGCCGACCTTCGCGAGTTCACCTTCCTCCTCTTCGAGCAGTTCAGGCTCGGCGAGCTCCTCGGCAAGGAGCCGTACGAAGGATGGGGGGAAGAGGAGGTCCGGACGTCGCTCTCCGAGTGCTACCGCTTCTCGCGCGAGGTGCTCGGCCCGCTCAACGTCGTCGGCGACATCGAGGGCTGCAAGCTGAAGGACGGCGCGGTGATCACGCCGACCGGCTTCAAGGACGCGTGGAAGAAGCTCTACGAGGCCGGCTGGAAGGCCATCTCGGTCCCGCCGGAGCTCGGCGGCGCAGGCGCGCCCCGCTCGGTGCAGGTGCTCGTCGAGGAGATGCTCTCGGGCTCGAACACCGCGTTCAACATGTACCCCGGCCTCGCCTACGGCCCCGCCGAGGTCATCGAGCACTTCGGCACGCCGGAGCAGAAGAAGACGTACTGCCAGAACATGTTCACGGGCGCCTGGGGCGGCACGATGTGCCTGACCGAGCCCCACGCCGGTACGGACGTCGGCTCGTCGAAAACGAGCGCGTCGCGCAACCCGGACGGCAGCTACTCGATCCGCGGCACGAAGATCTTCATCTCGGGCGGCGACCACGATCTCGCCGACAACGTGATCCACCTCGTGCTCGCCCGCGTCGACGGCGCGCCCGCAGGGACGAAGGGCCTCACGCTCTTCATCGTCCCGAAGATCCGGATCGACGGCACGAGCAACGACGTCTCCGTCGGTGCCCTCGAGCACAAGATGGGCATCAACGGCTCGGCGACCTGCGTCCTCAACTTCGGCGACAACGGCCAGTGCCTCGGCTGGCCGGTCGGCGGTGAGGACAAGATCAACCAGGGCATGCCGCAGATGTTCAAGCTGATGAACGCCGCGCGCATCTCCGTCGGCGTCCAGGGCGTCTCCGTCGCTTCGAGCGCGTACCTCAACGCGCTCGAATACGCGAAGGACCGCAAGCAGGGCTCGAGCATCACGCACTGGAAGGACGCGACGGCTCCGCGCGTGCCGATCATCGAGCACGCCGACGTTCGCCGCATGCTCCTCCACATGAAGGCGCACGTGGAAGGCATCCGCGCCCTCGCGATCAAGCTCGCGCACCACCAGGACCAGGTGCAGATGTACACGGGCAAGGACGAAGCAAAGACGGCCTACCACCAGGGTCAGGTCGACTTGCTCGTTCCGCTCGTGAAGGCCTACGGCTCCGATCAGGGCTTCCGCGTCTGCGAGATGGCGATCCAGACGTACGGCGGCGCCGGCTACACGCGCGACTACCCCGTCGAGCAGTACTGCCGCGACGCGAAGATCTTCAGCATCTACGAGGGAACGAACCACATCCAGGCGATGGACCTCGTCGGTCGCAAGCTCGGTCAGGCGGGCGGCGCGAACCTGCAGGCGTTCCTCGGCGACGTGCAGAAGTTCGTCGCGGCGCACTCGAACCACGCCACGCTCGGCCCGGCGGTGAAGAAGCTCGGCGCCGCGCAGGAAGCGCTCGCCGGCACGGCGATGCGCCTGCTGATGTGGTTCCAGTCGGGCCAGCTCGCGCTCGTCCCGCTCTCGGCGAACCGCTTCTGCGAGATGATGAGCGAGCTCACCGTTGCGTGGCTCCTCCTCGAGGGCGCGGTCGTCGCGGACGCGGCGAAGGCGAACGTCGCCGCCGACCATCCCGATCACGCGTTCTACTCCGGCAAGACGGCCGCCGCGCTCTACTACGCGCGCAACGTCCTGCCGGGTGTCGAGCACAAGGCACAGCTCCTCGCCGACGAGGACAAGTCGCCGCTCGAGATCCCGGACGCGGCGTTCGCTAGCGTCTGAGATGGGGCTTCGCCCCATACCCCACCCCGCTCCGCGGCGTTGCAAGCAACACCGCGCCCCCGCTTCGCGGGCGCGGGGCTTCGAGATCGGTGACTTGTCACCCGAGAGCCTTCGGAGGGCAGTTGCCTGGGAAACTTGCCTCGGCAACTGACGCGTTGAGGGACCGTAGCGGGAGCTGACACGATTGACGCCGTGCTGGAGCGCTCGCTCCGGCGCGGCGTTGACGTTTCGGGGGACGTCTTCGACGGCGTGCTGCGGTATCTTGAGCGACATGCGAAAGCTCGGCGTAGCCGTTGCGACGCTCGTCGTCGGACTGGTCTTCGGAGCCGTCGCGGCGGGATGCAAAGGGCCGATGGCAAAAATCGAGGCTCTGCGCGATGCGCTCGTCACCGACGACGCTTCGCCGATCCGCGATGCGACCGCCGGCTATCCGACGTGTACCGACGAGCAGCCCGTCGCGGTGGCGCCCAACAAGCCAGGGCCACGCGATGAGGGCTGCCTCACCGACATCGCGAACGCGCTCGGCTCGAAGCAAGGCTTCATCCCGAAGCCGCCCGATCATGCAGCGGCGGCGACCGCGGCGCTCGTCATCACGCGTGACGGCCGGGGCGATTGGCTGGCGCACTCCGACGCCTGGCTCGCCGACGTGAAGAACGGAAAGGGAACGGGGCATGACGCGCTTCGTCTCGCGATCGCCCGCAAGATGGCCGAGGCGGCACCGGTCATCGGGCGCACGATCGACGACGAGGCTACCGCGAGCGCTGCGATGAAGGCCGTCGTCAGCGCGGTCCCCGGCGCTTGCCCGACGTACTGGCTGCTCGGCTCCGGTGCGGATCCGAAGACCGTCCCGCTCGAGCTCACGGCGGATCACGCCGCATGCGTGCAGCGCGATCTCGCGCGTCGCGAAGGCCCCGGAGCGAGCTACGGCTCCGGCCACCTTCGCGCGGTGGAAGGCGCGCTCGCCCTGTGGCGCGAGGCGGAACGCGCGCTCCGCCTCGGACTCCCGCTCGCCGACCCGGGCCCGAAAGCCGCGCTGACGAAGAAGCTCGCGGTGATCGAGGCGGCCACGCAGAAGATCCAGACGAAGAAGCTTCCGCCGACGCCGATCTCGACGCTCAGCTACATGGCCGATCTTCACGCCGATGCTGGCGTCGTGATCGTCAAGACGCCGAACGCGGACGCAGGCGCCGACGCCGGCGGCGCCGCAGCCAGCCGCTCGGGCGACGCCGCGCCCTGAGCCGCTGAGCCCTGCACGGGCACGGAGGCGCAGCTGCAGGTCAGCGAGCAGAGCTGCCAGAGATGGGCGCGACTTCGGTCCGACGGCGACGGAGCTGCGCCAGCCCGATGAGGCCAACGCCCACGACGACGGCGATGTCCGCGACGTTGAAGACCGGCCAGCCCTTCACGTGGATGAAGTCGACCACGTACCCGCGAACGACGCGGTCGACGAGATTGCCGAGCGCGCCGCTCACGATCAGCGCGAGCCCCGCGCGGCTCAGGAGCAACCCAGGCTCCTCGGCCGCGGCCGCGAGGTCCGCGCGATCCGGCGCACCGGCGGCCGCGGCACGGGCGGCCCGCCGAGCGACGAACGCCCCGATGACGAGGATCCCGAGCGCGACCGTCGCGAGCGTGATGAGAAGCTCGGGCGAACGCGGGATGCCGAGCCGCCGGAGGACGCTGAACGCGATGTCCTCGTTCTCGACGTAGCGAAGCTCGACCACACCGTGGAGCACAGCCGGAGCGACAGCAATGCCGCCCGTCCCCTCGAGCGTGGCTTTCGCAGCTGATTTGGTGGCGTAGTCGCAACCAAAGAGCCCGACGGTGAATAGAATGAGGAGCGCGAGACGGCCGAGGGAGGCTTTCACGAGCTTCATGAGCCAGGAACCCGAGGCCCTCTTCACTTCTTCCCGTCCGAATCGCTTGACTCCCGACGTGCCAATAGGTACCAGTGGCACTCCGTTTTCCAGCTTAGCTCAGTCGGTAGAGCAGGCGGCTGTTAACCGCCGGGTCGCTGGTTCGAGTCCAGCAGCTGGAGCAGTAGAAGAAGCCCCGAGGCAACTCGGGGCTTCTTCGTTTTTGTGGCTCGGCGTCCGACGACGTCCGCCGGCCCCCTCCGCTCGCTCCTGGACCGCCTTGGACCGCCTCAGCCCATGTGGCGGTCGAACCACTTCAGCATCAGGCTCGGGTCCTTCTGGAAGTAGGCGTAGCCGTCCCAGCGACGCGTCGTCCCTTCGATCCAGAACAGTTGCTTGTCCGCGATCGGGATGTTGTCGAACATCGACTGCACGTCGTCCGGCCGCGTGTAGACGTCGTCATGCACCTGGTAGAGGAAGGTCGGGACGGTCACGTTCTTCGGCCACGGCACGGGCGAGAAGTCCGCAAGACAGAAGCTCGTGACGCGCCGGATGCGCTCCTCCAGATCGGCCATCCGGTGCGCAGGGATGCCGAGTCGTTCGAGGGCCACGCCGGGCGACAGGGGCTGCGGGGAGCGCACCCCCTCGAACACCTCGGGACGGCAGGTCATGGCGAACATCGTCGCGTTGGCGCCGACACAGCGGCGTGCGGGTGCTCCTCGAACATGTGGGCCCGAATGTGCTCCGGGAGCTTCGAGCGTTCGAGAACCGGCGCGATGACTTCCTTCATGCGAAGGAACGACGGTCGCTCCGAGATGCGCGCGTGATAGCGCGTGAGATGCGGATACGGTCGAAGGTCGACCTTGAAGTACGGCGGCCACCCGATCATCACGAACAGGTAGGCATCGGCCACCGTGAACTCGGCCCCCGCCAGGTAGGGCGTCGTTCCCAAACAGTTCTCGATGTGGCTCATCGTGCGGTGCAGCTTCTGCCGGTGCAGAGACTTCGCGGCCTCCGGCATGGCGGGGTTGAACAGCGGCCCGATCGACTTGTGGAGCTCCGAGCCGACATAAGACAACCACTCCATCACGCGATAGCGCTCGGACGTGCCGAACCTTGGCAGCAGCGAGGACTCGGGGCCGCGGTCGCATAGCAGCTGCAGGATCACGCCGACCTCGGTGAGGAGCTCTCCCGAATCGAGCTCCAGCGCCGGAACCGCGTCCTTCGGATTCAGCTCCTTGTACACGGCACCGCTTTCGGTCAGAACGTGCGGCTGTGCATAGATGTCGACGAACTCGATCGTGTGCGGGATGCCGAGCTCGAGCATGACCATGTGGGCTGCCCCCGAGCAGGCGAGCGGCGATGCGTGGAGTTTCATCGGATTCTCCGTAGTGAGAGGTTGATCTCACCGTACGGTTCGACGCTGAACCTTGCCTGCCCAAGACTCGCCCGTTCTTGCCTGATTCTCCGCAACGACGCAGGATGGTCCCGATGTCTGCGAAGCGCGCGAGCGACGTGAACTTCCGCGAAGAGCTGAGACGCCTGAACCAGCGTGCGTTGCAGCTCGTGCCGCCATCCTCGCAGAAGGCATCTCAGTTGCTGACGCCAAGGCGAGGCCTCCATGTCCTGCGCCAGTATGCTCCGAGCGAGTTCGAGTCGGCCATCTACGAACCGGTTTTGTGCCTGATTCTCCAAGGACGAAAAGAGATCGTGTTCGGCGGGCGCACGTATCGTCTCGGCGCCGGCGAATGCGCACTGGTCAGTCACGACCTGCCGATCGTCTCGCGCATTCGAGAGGCGCCGTACCTCGTGGTGCTGCTCGCGGTCGAAGTCGATGTGCTCCGAAGCCTCTACGAAGACGTCGGCGAGCTCGAGACACAGGGCGAGGCTCAGGCGCTGCAAGTGCATCGCGCCGATGCGCAGCTGCTCGACGCTGTCGGCCGCTACCTCGCGCTCGCCGAATCGGAGATGGATGCGCGCGTGCTCGCCCCGATGCTCCTCAAGGAGATCCACTATCGCCTGCTGGCTTCGCCGCTCGGGCATATGCTGAGAAGCCTGCTCCGGCATGACAGCCATGCGAGCGCGATCGCGCGGGCCATCGCGCTCCTGCGCCGCGACTTTCGCGCGCCGATGGTCGTCGCGGAGCTGGCGCGCGCCGTCGGGATGAGCGTGTCGTCGTTCCACGAGCACTTCAAGCGCGTCACGTCGTCGTCGCCGCTTCAGTACCAGAAGGGCCTGCGCTTGCTCGAAGCACGGAGGTTGCTCGTTGCCGGAACCGCCACGGCCACGACCGCCGCGTTCGAAGTGGGATACGAGAGCCCCACGCAGTTCAGCCGGGAATACGCGCGCAAGTTCGGTCGCCCCCCGAGCAAAGACGTCGAGAGCCTTCGGACGACACCATTGGCGACGACGTCCGGCGCCCGTCCTTCCCTTCGAGCGCGCGCCGGAAGGTCGCGTGGCTCTCGCCCTGCCAGCGCGTGAACGCGCGGCCATCATCGTCGACGTCGTCCTCCCCGATCGCCCCCGAGCGATCCGTGGCGTCACATCGTGGGCAGGATCACCACGAACCCCGGCTGGCCGGCCACCGGACCACCGCCCGCGAAGGCGCCCCCCTTCCCGCCGCTTCCGGCGCCGCCGTCGCCGCCCCCCGCGCCTCCGGCACCGTTGCCCACGCCGTTGGTGCCAGCCTCGCCATCGGCGATGTCGACTCGAACGAGCGCGTTCGTGATCGTCGCGGTGCCGCCGGCGCCGCCCGTTCCCTGCTGGCTCGGAGTCCCGCTCACCATGCTTCCGCCTGCCGCGCCGCCCTCGGCCGACACGAGGATGCCCCCGCCCTGGATCGTGACGGAGCTCGTTCCTCCTGGCGTGGCATCGATGCGGGCCGGAGGATTTGCCGAACAGCTCTGCGATGCGGCGGTCCCCGCCGTGCCTGCGGTGACCTCGAAGACGTCGCCGGCCGTTACCGCGAAGATCGCGCGGACGTAGGCGCCCTCGCCGCCACCTCCGCCCGACAAACACCCGCCGTTCGTGCCCTGCGCCGAGCCGCCGCCGCCACCGCCGCCACGCGCTTCGATGATCACCTTCGTGACGCCTTCTGGAACCGTGTACGAGCCCGAGCTCGCGACGAAGCTACTGGCGCCCGGTCCGGCAGGCCCTGGCTCCCCGGCGTCGCCTGGAACGCCTGCCGGGCCCCGCGCACCGGGAGCGCCGACTGCACCCCCCTCCCCCGCCGCCCCCGAGGGCCCCTGCGCGCCGACTGCGCCGCTCTCACCGGCTCGACCCGGCGGTCCTGCCTCGCCGGAACACGCCGCGAGGACAGCGGCAACAGCAACGAACCGGCACCAGCAAAGACCTTCGACGACGCGCATCAGCATCTCCCTACGTTCGACCGCTCGCTGGACGAGCGAGGCGAGCCAGGCGCGAACGCGCCGAACAAGTCCGCGAACGAGCTCACGGGTTCATACTCTACCGTTCCCTCTCGTTGCGATGCCTTGCGTCGCAATCGAGAGCGCTCCGTCGTTGGCTTACGGTCTGTTCGCGCTGCAGAGCGGGGATCCGCAACATCGTGCGGCAGCAACCGCTCAGCTTTTGCCCGAGGATTGGTCGCCGCCGCAAAGAGCGCATCACGCGACGTCGAACGACCCGAGACCTCCCAGTCCGGATCGTCGATACTACGCGCCCATGAGCGCGAAGACCGCCAGCTCCCGCGAGCATCCCGCCGACCAGCACGACCTCATCCGCGTACGTGGCGCGCGGGAGAACAACCTCAAGGACGTCACCGTCGAGATCGCGAAGCGCCGGCTGACCGTGTTCACCGGCGTGTCGGGGTCCGGCAAGTCGTCGCTCGTCTTCGGCACGATCGCGGCGGAGTCGCAGCGGCTGATCAACGAGACGTACAGCGCGTTCGTGCAGGGCTTCATGCCCACGCTCGCCCGGCCCGAGGTGGACGTCCTCGAAGGACTGACGACCGCGATCATCATCGATCAAGAACGCATGGGCGCCAACGCGCGCTCGACCGTCGGCACGGCGACCGACGCCAACGCGATGCTGCGCGTCCTCTGGAGCCGTCTCGGCAAGCCGCACATCGGCTCGTCGAATGCCTTTTCGTTCAACGTGCCATCGGTTCGCGCCGCCGGCGCGATCACCGTCGAGAAGGGAGGCGGCAAGACCGAGAAGGTCGTCTTCAACCGGACCGGCGGCATGTGCCCGCGGTGCGAGGGCATGGGCTCGGTCAGCGACATCGATCTGACGCAGCTCTATGACGAGACGAAATCGCTCAACGAGGGCGCCCTCACGATCCCCGGCTACTCGATGGAGGGCTGGTACGGCCGCATCTTCCGCGGCTGCGGCTTCTTCGATCCGGACAAGCCGATCCGGAAGTTCAACAAGAAGGAGCTCCACGACCTGCTCCACAAGGAGCCCACGAAGATCAAGGTCGACGGCATCAACCTGACGTACGCGGGTCTGATCCCGTCGATCCAGAAGTCGTACCTCTCCAAGGACGTCGACGCGCTCCAGCCGCACATCCGCGCCTTCGTCGAGCGGGCGGTCACGTTCACCACCTGCCCGGAGTGCAAGGGCACCCGACTCAACGAGGCAGCACGGTCCTCGAAGATCAAAGGAAAGAACATCGCCGACGCCTGCGCGATGCAGATCAGCGATCTCGCCGAGTGGGTGCGCGAGCTGAAGGAGCCCTCCGTCGCGCCGCTCCTCGCGTCGCTGCGCCACACGCTCGACTCGTTCGTCGAGATCGGGCTCGGCTACCTGAGCCTCGACCGGCCCACCGGCACGCTTTCGGGCGGTGAGGCGCAGCGCACGAAGATGATCCGTCACCTCGGCTCGTCACTCACCGATGTCACCTACGTCTTCGACGAGCCGACGATCGGGCTGCATCCACACGACATCCAGCGCATGAACGACCTCCTTCGGCGACTGCGCGACAAGGGCAACACCGTCCTCGTCGTCGAGCACAAGCCGGAGGCGATCGCGATCGCCGACCACGTCGTCGACCTCGGCCCGGGCGCCGGCACCGCTGGCGGCGAGGTGGTCTTCGAGGGCACGGTCGACGGGCTGCGAGCGAGCGGAACGCTCACGGGGCGCCATCTGAGCGACCGCGCCTCGCTCAAGCCGTCGGTGCGGAAGCCGTCCGGCGTGATGAAGATCCGCGGCGCCCGCGCGCACAACCTCAAGAACGTCGACGTCGACATTCCGCTCGGTGTGCTGGTGGTCGTGACGGGAGTGGCCGGTTCGGGCAAGAGCTCCCTCATCCACGGATCCGTCGGTGGTCGCGAAGGTGTCGTGTCGGTCGACCAGACCCCGATCCGCGGCTCGCGGCGGAGCAACCCCGCGACGTACACCGATCTACTGGAGCCGATCCGCAAGGCGTTCGCGAAGGCCAACGGCGTGAAGCCCGCGCTCTTCAGCGCCAACTCCGAGGGCGCCTGCCCGACGTGCAACGGCGCGGGCGTGATCTACACGGACCTTGCGATGATGGCTGGCGTCAGCTCCGTTTGTGAGGACTGCGAGGGCCGTCGATTCCAGGCGTCGGTGCTGAAGTACAAGCTCGGCGGCCTCGACATCGCTCAGGTGCTCGACCTGCCGGTCAAAGACGCCGTCGACTTCTTCGCCTCCGGAAAGGCGCATACGCCGGCCGCTCACGCGATCCTGCAGCGACTCGCCGACGTCGGGCTCGGTTACGTGCGCCTCGGTCAGCCGCTCACGACGCTCTCGGGTGGTGAACGGCAGCGGCTCAAGCTCGCGACGCACATGGGTGAAGACGGCGGCGTGTACGTGCTCGACGAGCCGACCACCGGGCTTCACCTGGCCGACCTTGCCCAGCTCCTCGGCCTCCTCGATCGACTCGTCGATGCCGGCAAGTCCGTCATCGTGATCGAGCACCATCAGGCCGTGATGGCCCACGCCGATTGGATCATCGACCTCGGGCCGGGCGCCGGACACGAGGGCGGACAGATCGTGTTCGAAGGGACTCCGGCCGATCTCGTCGCCGCAAAGTCGACGTTGACCGGCAAGCACCTGGCGGCGTTCGTCGGGAGCCGTTCGAAGGCGGCGCGAACGAGCTGAATTCCAGCGAGAGTGAGGAGGCGCCAGTCGAAACCAGCGCCTCCTCGAGCGATGCCTCAGCCGCCGTCAGGCTCGTCTTCGCCGACACATTGGGCGCGGATCGGTCCCTCGAACTGCCAGTCCTCACCGCGACACGCCTGCTCGGCTGCTTCGACAGCGCCGTCGCACGCAGCGGTCACCTTCTCGAAGGCTTCCTTGCACGGACCGCCGAAGATCGAAGGAGCGTCTTGCAAGCACTCGAGGAACGTTTCGTCCGACGTGCACTTGCTACAAGCGGCGTAGCGGCAGTCGGTCACCTGCTGATAGGCCTCGCCGCACTCGCTGCTCTTCGTCTCGATTTCGACGCAGCCGCCCCGGTTCAGAGCATGAAGCTTGTCGTCCTTGACGATGATGGGCGTCCATTGGTCGCCCGTCCCGTCGGAGAAGACGCATTCGCTGCACTTCGTGCTCACCTCGGCAGCCCATTGGCTGATGGTTACGGTCTCGCCGGCATTGGTCTTGGCCGCGAAGTAGTCGAAGAGCGCCTTCGCTTCGTCCTCTGTGCATGCTGCAGGTATCCTCGCAGCGGGCTTGTACGCGAACTGGGTCGCGTCGATCGGGTCTGACGTCACGCACTTGGGATCCGGCGGGGGATCGCCGTCGGGCGTATCGACGTCCTTCTTCTTGCCGGAGTCGGCGTCGGTGCCAGCGTCCAGGTCGGTCTCCATGGGTGCGGAATCCGACGAGCATCCGACCACGGCAAGCATCGAGACGAGCATCGACAACGCCGTCGCGCTCGCGACGGCGACAAGCTTGTTCATAGGGCCTCCTTGCGGTCGTCGTCACGATCGGAACGATCGACCAGCTTCGACGCCTCACAAGCAAGTTGCTCGCCGCTTCATGTGTCGATCGACCGACACGACGCTTACGCCTTCCACTGACGCTTCACGGGAAGAAGGCTGCTCGTTCGAAGATTGAATTTCCTGACTTTCACGATCACGAAGCGCCATCCGCTCGATCGTTGCCACACGCTGGCTCCTCCCCGTCGGCCGTAACGAGCTGCACACGTCAGCGTTCTCACGCTCCGACGCGCGAGCGCCACCGCACCGTCAGCTCCCGCACGCATCCATGATGGGGCGTTGCACCATACGGCGAGGAATGAAGCCAGGCACACACCCGAACGCCAACGTGGTGACGCGAGCGGCCGTCCCCTACGAGCTACTCCCCCGTGGCTTCGAGCGTCTCGCGGGGCGGATCTTCCCAACGGTGAGAAGCATCGGTCACCTTGGTCGTGGAGACGTCGATCATGATGCCGCGGAGCCGTTCTGGCACGCCGCGTGTTCCCCGGATGACCTGGACGTAGTCGACGAGGCTGACGGTCCGTCCGTCGGCCGCGTTCGCCCGGTACTCGAAGGCATGATCGCGTCCCTTCCCGGTCGCGAGCGCGCAGTATGCGATCGCGTCGTCGCGGTCGTCCGGGTGAACGACGTGATCCGCCCAGAACGTCGCCTCTCGCGTCCAGCGCTCGAGCGGATGACCGAGGATCATCCTCGCGCCCGCGCTCACGAACGAGAACTGGAACGTCTGCGCGTTCCCTTCCCAGATGATGATCGGAGTGTCACCGAACAGCTCTTCGGCGCGACGAGCGACGAGAGCGATGGCGTCACGGCCATCACCGAATGCTTGGCGGACCTTCGGGGCGAACCGCGCGAATGCCTCGGACATCGAAGTAGGATGTACACGCGCGCCGCCGCGCTCGCCACTGCCCGCTGAGCTGCCCGCACGCGGCAACATTCCGCACTCGACGACGCCGAGCGGCGGCGCGTCAGCTGCGATCGAGATGCGCGATCCACTGCTTCACGATCGCCGTGAGCGCCGACTTCTTCGCGCGGATCTCGGCGAGGTTCTCGAGAATGGCGATGCAGCGGTCGGGAGCGGCCCATCGGAGTAGCCCTGCAGGATCGTCGATGGAGACCGCGCGGGGATTCGGCTTCACCTTCGCGCCGGTGTGAAAGACGATCTGCACCGTCTCGGCAGGACGCAGCTTGAACGTCGCGAAGTGCTCACCGATCGCGAAGCTCGGCGCGTTCCACTTGATGCTCTCCTCGATCCGCCGATCGACGCCGAGGAAGATCTTCCGCAACGCCTCGATCTCCGCCTTCTTGGGATGATCGAGACTGGCCATGAACGCGTCTACACCGCCGTTCATGGCTTTCGGCGCTACGTCCTTCTTCCTCGCTTTCGCCTTCGTCGTGCCTACGCCGGACTTCTTGCTCGCCACTCGTTCGACCTCGCCGGACCAGTTCCGATCAACGGGCGACCTTCTCGACGGTCGCCCACGTGCGCGTCGTCACCTCGACGCCGAAAGCCTTCTCGATGACGCCCATGAAGGCGCCGGCCTTCGGGCCTGGGACGTAGGCGCTGAAGACCTCCGTCCCCTTGACGCAGAAGATCTTCGCGCCGGCGGCCTCGATGGGCAGCGCGAGCTTCTTCGTGGGCTTCTCTCGGAGGAACGTGACGATCCGCTTCGCGTCGGCGGACACGCGGAAGGACGCAAACGGGTCGGACTCGAGCAATGCCCGCAGCGTGTCCACCGAGCGAACAATCGTCATGAACGAGCGACCTAGACGCTGCTGCATGGCGGCCTCGGCCCTACGCTGCAGTGACGCCTCGCCGGCCGCCCGCGCGCTGAACAGCACGTTCCCGCTCGCGAGCACGGTCTTCACATCCGCGAAGCCGGCTCCCTCGAAGCTCCGGACGAGCTCCGGCATCTTCGCGTTCATCGGGCTGACGCCCCGGAGGAAAGCAGCGTACCGCGACATCGGTGGAGCGCATTATCGGTCGGCCCCCGACGCACGACCAGCACGGAGTCACGATCCGCGGCTCTGCTGTAAGGTTTCCGGGCGCTCGGCCGTCTTCACGATCGAAGACATGAACACCGAAACGAACACGAGCCGACGCCGGCGGGCGTTCGACGCGCACATCGAAGAGGCGCGGGACGCGATGCGTCGGCGGGAGTGGCTCGCTGCCGAGGCCCTGCTCGACCGCGCCCACGTCATCGGTCAGCCCTCGGCCGTCGACCACGTGCGGTCTCATGCCTGGATGCTGCTCCTCGGATGGCGCAAGCGCGATGCGCGCGAGATCGCCGGCCAGCTCTGGCGCTTGTTCGTCGCTACGCCGGCCTCGCTGCTCGGCAAATATCCCGCCGGCAACACGGGACGCACCAACGTCAGCGGCTTCGTTCCGATGCCGATCCCGGACGATCTACGCGACCTCCTCGGCCGCGACTCCTGAGGCCGCGACCTTCGAGACGCGAGCCAACGTCAGGCCGTCGGCGCAACCGAGTCGAAACGAGCAGCCCGCTGCGAGCGGTCGAGCGTGATGACTCCACGCGCGCAGAGCTCGCAGAGCATGCCGAGCACGTCCGGCAACGGCAGCCCGGAGATCTCGAGCAACGTGCCGATGGTTGCACGTCCATCGAGGAGCGAAAGGAACCGCGCCTCCTGCTCGTCGACGATGGCCTTGGCGCAGGTGACGTTCGGTACGTCGCTGTGCCAGAGATCGACGAGCAGCCCCGCGGTCATGTCGTCGAGCGGGGAGGGCTCGGACGACGTCGCCGCAACGACGTCGTGACCAGACGGAGGGTCGTCGGACCAGCTCGGCGGGCCCGTGTGGATCCAGGCGTACTCCGAGAGATCTTCGGGGAGAGTGGGTAGTCGGTCGCGCGGCGGCGGAGCCTCGTAGCTCTCATTCGTTCGAACGACCTCGCTTCGAGCTTCGATCTGCAGCATGGCCATTCGTGGGTAAACGAGTCGCGCAATGAGGACCAACTAAGCGACGCTGATCGATGAGTGCATGTGGGACATGCTCGATGCGGCATCTCGAGCGTCTCTGCACGAAGCACTAGCTTCTCGTTCCGATCCTGTACCTTGCAAACGTGTCCTTCGCGCGACGCGCGGGCGTCGTCCTTGCGCTGCTCAGCACCACGTCACCAGCACGCGCGCTCGACAAGCAAGGCAGCGCGCACGGCGGAGACGTGGAAGGACCGTCGAGTGGCTTCGCGATGAGCGGCAACGTCGCCGCCGGTCTCGCCCTGTTCAATCCGACGTACGCAGCGCGTCCGAACAACAGCGGTCTCGCGCTTCTCCGTACGGCGGGACACCTCGACATCGACTTGATCGGGACCCGCCTGTCGATCCCGATCGACGTGAACGTCTTCACCGACCAGAAGGCGCGCCCCGGTGGACGGGTGTTCGTGCCTTCCGAGATCGACTTCATCGGCGGCGTCACCAGCACGTGGCGCCTCGGTCCCGGCGCGCTCGAAGGCGGCGCCCGGGTCGAGGTCGATCGAGCGCTCGACCCCGGTGGATACCCGAGCGGTCGAAGGGCGCCGAAGACGCAGACGTACGGTGACGTTCGCTTCCGCTACCTCATGTCGCTCGCCGCCGTGGCGCCGGACGCTGCTGCGAAGCTGGCCGACGGCGACGTCGCGGGCTGGCTGACACTCGGGTGGTTCGCCGTGAACAGCGCGTACTTCGCGCGTCCGGACAACACGGGCCTCGCGCTCTTCCGCTACGCCGCCCATGCGGAGGTGGCATTCTGGAAGAAGCGCCTCGCCCTCGGCGTGGACGGCACGATGTTCACGGATCGGCGAACGAGCACGCTGCGCCCGAGCGAGCTCGACCTGACGATGCTCGCGATGGTTCGCCTCACGGGGGTCGAGCTGCAGCTCGCCTACGAGCGCGACATGCCCATCGACCGTGGCGGGCTCGTGCAGCACTTCCTTTACACGCTGGTGACGATCCCCTTCGAGCTGGTCTCGCATCCTGCACCCGCCGAGGAGGTCACCCGGGCACCGCGCTCGCGCTCGACGGCGACGCCACGGTCGAGCTCGAACCTTTTCGGTCGAGCGCTGTAAGGATCCGGCCGCATGGGGCGTCTTCCCCAGCGAAGGAGACGACGATGACGGAAACGACGACGAAGAGCTGTGGTTGCAAGGCATGCCCGAACGGCAACTGCTCGTGTGCGGGAAACACGCCCCCGAAGTCGGGAGAGTGCTGCTGCGGCCCCACCTGCACGTGCGGCCCGCAGTGCGCGTGCCCTCCGAGCTGCAACTGCCCGGCGACGAAGAACCGCTGAGGTGCATGTCATGGGTCCGGTCCGCTACTCTGAAGTCGGGATGAGCGAACGACAGCGCCAGCTCGAGCCCGCGCAGCCTACCGCCCCGTCGCGCGACGTGATGCGGGCGCTCATGGCGGACCGGCCCATGTACATCGCCTTCGTGCGCAGCCGAATGAAGTCCGGAGCGGACGCGGAGGACATCGTTCAGCAGGCGCTCGTGAAGGCGACCGAACACGCTTCGGACCTTCGTGATCCCGAGCGTACGCGTGCCTGGTTCTTCCAGATCCTGCGGCGCACGCTCGCGGATCATCATGCGCGCTGGGCGCTCCGCGAGTCCAAGCTCGCGGAGCTCTCGGCCGAGATGGAACAAGCGACGCCGGAGGAGATGGCCACGTGCGCGTGCAGCCTCGGCCAGCTCGAGCGGCTCCGCCCCGAATACGCGGACATCCTCCGACGTGTCGATCTCGAGGACGAGCCGCTCGCCACCGCAGCAGCCGCCATCGGTGTCACGGTGAACAACGCGACCGTGCGGCTGCACCGCGCGCGCAAGGCGCTCCGCGACCAGCTCCGCGATCTCTGCGGGACCGAGTCGGTGCGCGACTGCCTCGACTGCGACTGCGACTGACCGAAGCGCGTCAGCTTCGCTGCGGCCTTGGAGGAGTCCGCCTATGCTGCCGACGGCGATGGGCAACGAGGATCGACACCGAAGTCCGCTACTCGAGCTCGCGGTGCTGTTCCTTCGCCTCGGCACGCTCGGCTTTGGTGGGCCGGCCGCTCACATCGCGATGATGGAAGAAGAGGTCGTAGGGCGGCGCGCGTGGATGACGCGCGAAGAGTTCGTCGACCTCCTCGGTGCGACGAATCTGATCCCTGGTCCGAACTCGACCGAGATGGCGATTCACATCGGTCATCGCAGAGCCGGCTTCCTCGGGCTCGTGGTCGCCGGCACGTGTTTCATCCTCCCAGCCGCTCTCATCACCGGCGCGCTCGCCTGGGTGTACGTTCGCTGGGGAACGCTTCCGCAAGCGCGCTGGCTTCTTTACGGGGTGAAGCCGGTGATCATCGCCATCGTCGCACGAGCGCTCCTTTCGCTCGGACGCTCGGCGGTGAAGACATGGCTGCTTGGCGTGCTCGGCGTCCTCGGGGTGGTTGCGAGCCTCGCGGGCGCCGACGAGCTCATCGTGCTCGCCGCGGGCGGCGCGACGGTGGCGTTGTTCGGCCGGAGACGGACGACCGCCGACGGCACCGCGCTCCCCTTGCCCGCGTTTTCTTCGTTCCCGACGCTCTCGAGCGTCGCCGGCGCCGGAGCTTCCTCGGTGCTCGCGGGAGGATCCGCCGGCCTCGGGTCACTGTTCCTGGTGTTCGCGAAGATCGGAGCCGTCCTCTTCGGCAGCGGGTACGTGCTGCTCGCATTTCTTCGGAGCGATCTCGTCGAGCAGCGTCACTGGCTGACGGAACAGCAGCTCCTCGACGCCGTCGCCGTCGGCCAGGTGACGCCCGGACCGCTGTTCACCACGGCGACGTTCGTGGGCTATGTAATCGGCGGCGGCCCCGGTGCGGTCGCGGCGACGTTGGGCATCTTCCTCCCGGCGTTCTTCTTCGTTGCCGTGAGCGGTCCGCTCATCCCGCGGCTGCGCCGGTCGCGGGTCGCCGGAGCCTTCCTGGACGGCGTGAACGTCGCCTCGCTAGGACTGATGGCGGCCGTGTCGCTCGAGCTGGGGCGAGCCGCGCTCGTCGATGTGCCGACCGTCCTCATGGCGGCCGTAGCGGCGCTTCTCTCGATTCGTTTCAAGGCAAGCTCGACCTGGCTCGTCCTCGTCGGTGCGGCCTTCGGCGGAATCGTCCACGCGCTCCGCTAGAACTCCAACGCGAGCGGGAGGCCTGGCCTGCCTCGCGTCACCGACGCTGCGGTCGCCGGAGCGGCAACGGTCGGCCGCGTGAAATAGATGACGGCCGCTGCGACCGCCGAGACGACGCCCGCCGTGAGCAGGATGTCGGCGACGGCGAAGCTCGTCGACGCGTCGTTGACCGCGCCTCCTGGACACGACGGTCTGCAGCGCTCGAGGTCGCCTTCTTTCGACGAACCGTCGAGCGCGAACACGGTCCCGACACCGAGCGAGGCGAGCGCGACGCCCCCGAAGACCCACGTCGTGAGCGGGACCGGCCGCTCTGCCTTCACCTCCGGCGTCGGGCGAACGGCCTGGGGCGCCGCAAGCGTTACCGAGATCTTCCTGTTCTTGTCGCCTTCGTGGATGACGGTCTTGTGCTCCGCGGGCAGGCCCTTGCCGTCGGTGGACTCGAAGCGGAACGAATGGGGACCGATGTCGAGCGTGATGCTCTTGCCATCGAGCGTCTCGGCGACCACGTTCCCCTCGGCGGTCACGCGGACGTTGGTGAGCTCCTCGCCCGTGGCGCTCCTGACGTCGAAGACGACCGTCGGGATGCTCTGATCGATCTCGCTGAGCCACTTCGTGCAGTCCTTCGCGAGGACGGCGGGACATGTATCGCTCGCGCACTTCGCGGCCTCGGCACGGGCTTCGTGCAGCTTTCCCGCGCGACGCAGCGTCTGCGTCTGTTCGTAGGAGCGGATGCACGCGTTGTCGTCGGCGAACGCGCGCGCAGAGACGAGACTCGAGGCGAGCGCGACTCCGATCGACAACGAGGACACGAGGATCGCACGGGCACGAGAGGCCATCCGCCCCAATATACGAGAACGCGTCTCGCGATGGCCGGCCGAACTCGCGCGCACGGTCAGTGGCCGAAGCAGTGAGGCTTCGGCCGCTTCACACCGTTTGCGTCGACGGTGAAGGGGTTATCGCACTCGCCCGGGACCTTGGCCGGCTTGGCGCTCGTCGTGGGCGGTGGCCGAGTAGGCGCGGTGGCCGAACGCGGCGCTGCTGCGACCGACGCTGGCGACGCGCTCGGCGCCGCTGAAGCCGTCGGCACCGTCGGCTCGCTCGGCGGAGCCTCCACGGCCGGCGCTGCCGGCATGACGGGCGGAGGTGCCTCCTCGGGTGCGCTCGCGGCGGTCACCGCCGTCGGCGGTATCGACGACGACGCTTCGGCGACAGGTCGGCTCGCTCGATGCGTGATCGCCTTGATGCCGGTCACGAGCCCGATGGCGAGCATCAACGCCAGCACCACGCAGACGCCCAGCACGGCGCCGAGCGGAAGGCGCTTCTCGGTCTCGACGGGGTGGACGCGCGCGGCGACGGACGGGTCCGAATAGCCGCTGCTCGTCACTCCGCTCGTCCCGGTCATTCCCGTCATCGCGGACGGACTCGAGATCCCCGACACGCTCGTCTGCGTCAGCGTTGGGAGGCGCCCCCCGATGCGCAAACCGCCAGCGCCGCTCGTCGGCGAAGCGGCGTCGTCCAGCGCCCCGCTGGGAGGACCCGTCAGCTGCTCGACGGCTCGCACGACCTCGGCTCGGGCACGAAGCGCGTCGGATGCCAGCGACTCGACCCACTCCGCTGTCTGGCGCGCCGATGCCTGAGGACATGCGGACTCGAGCGCGCGCGACATCTCGCGCGCGGTCGCAAACCTCATCGCGGGATCGCGCTCGAGCGCGCGCAGGACGACCGCGTCGAGCGCGGGTGGAAGATCGGGGGCCACCGTGCTCGGCGCCGGGACCGGCTCGTTGAGCACCGCATACAGCGTGCTCGCAGCGTCGTCGCCGGCGAACAGTCGTCGTGAGGTCAGCGCCTCCCACAACACGACGCCCATCGCGAAGACGTCGCATCGCCGATCGACGGGACGGCGCGTGAGCTGTTCCGGCGCCATGTACGCCAGCTTGCCTTTGAGCTCACCGCCCTCGGTCTCCTGCATCCGGCCTGCGGCCTTCGCGACACCGAAGTCGATGACGCGAGCGACGCCGTCGGCCCCCACGAGGATGTTCTGAGGGGAAACGTCACGATGCACGATCCCGAGCGGCTCGCCCTGCTCGTTCGTCGCCTCGTGCGCCGCGTGCAGCCCCTCGAGCGCGCCGATCGCGATGTTCGAGACGACCGTAGCAGGAAGGCGGATCCCTCGTGCCGTGGCCGCGCGCACCAGCTTCGACAAGGTCTCGCCGAGCACGAAGGCCATGACGAGGAACAGCTCTTCACCCTCGGCTACCACGTCGAGCGTATCGACGACGTTCGGATGGCGGATGCGCGCGGCGAGACGAGCCTCGTCGACGAACATCCCCGCGAACGTCGGGTCGGCCGCCAGATGCGGATGAAGGCGTTTGATCGCCACGGTCCGCGAGAAGCCGGCGGCGCCGCTCATGCGAGCGACGTAGACGGTCGCCATGCCGCCACGCGCAACCGCGCCGTGGAGCTCGTAGCGACCTAGCTGTCCGCCGAGCGCGGGTGCGCCGACCATCGACTCGATCGTAGCGCTCGAACGGGGCGCTCGGCCAGCACGGCACGCACCTTCCGAGGAAGCCAGGTCGCTAAGCCGACCATGATCAAAGCGTCACAGCGATGACGCTCGACCGTGCAGCGGGCAGCTTCGCCCCCGACGAGAGCTCCCATTCACCGAGCGTGCCATCCGCGGCGAAGCGTGCACGGATGATGCGATCGGATCGCGAGCTGACGCCGACTCCGCCGATCAGGTGAAGGGTGTCGTTCCAGATCGCGCAGCCGGCGCCCCGAAGTGGTCCGGGGAGCTTCGTGACCGCTTTCCAGGCGCTGAGAGCCCCGTTCGTCTCGTCGATCGTGGCCGAAAGGACGATGTCCGTCAGCCCGCCCGACGACGTGCCACCGGCCATGAAGATGCGCCCCGCGCCCGCACACACGATGGGCGAGAACGGCGTGTGAGGCTGGTTGTTCTGCGGGTTGATCACTCGCGACGTCTCGGTGAGCTCGCCCACACCGGCCACCGAGTCCACCCGGCCGACGTACACCTTGGACTCCTGCGCGTCGTCGGCGCCGTCGCCACCGACGACGTAGATGAAGTCCTTGTACGCAGCTGCGGCCATGTCACGCATGCCGACCGGCAGCTTCGTGTCCGAGACGGCGAGCGGGCCGAAGGCGCCGCCGTCGAATCGCGTGACGTGGATACGATCGTCGCGGACGTACGTGGAGCCGCCGTCGTCGTCAGTGACGGTGCCCGCGCCCCCGAGCGCGAGCAGGCTCGAGCCAGAGAAGATCTGGCCGTAGGCGCCGAACGGCGGGAAGTCGACCCGCTGACCTTGCCACGGCGGAACGAGGAGGCCGCGGTCGACGACGATGTGCTCGACGGACCGGCCGTTTGCACGCGATACGACGAACAGCCGGCCATCCGCGACGTTCGCGGTGACGAGCGAGCCGCGGAAGAGCCCCGGCTGGAGGTACTCGAAAGCGCCGACGTCGCCGTTTGCGTCGATCAGCGCGCCCCAGACGTCATTGGTCGACGTCTCGCTCCCGTCCTTCTCGCCGGCGAGCACGACCAACCGGCGGCCCGACGTGACGGGTGCGCCGTCCTGAAGCGCGTCGGCATCGGTGATCGCGTCCGGAGCGAGCGGAACGTCTGCGACCGCTGCGTCGAGGCCGCCGCCCGTGTAGTCCCCCGGACCGAAGGTGACCGCGCATCCGATGCCCGCGAGCGTCGCGGCCACGAGGAACAGCGGGAGCTTCGTCGTCCTACGCATCTCAGTACACCACCGCCGCGAGGCCGGCGCGTGCGCCGGGCAGCGCTCCGATCTTCTTCCACTCGGTCCCGAACGAGCCGTTCGGTCCGATCGAAAGCGCAAGGACCGCGTCGCTCGACGCGCCGCCGAGGTTCCCACCGAAGACGACGACGTGGTCGCCGGCAACGACCGCCGCGGCAGAATTCATCGGTGCAGGCAGCTTCGGCAGGGCGAGCCAGGGACCGATCTCTCCGCTCGTCGCGTCGATCTTCGCCGCCAGCGCGACGTCGGTCATCGATCCACTCGACGCCGTCGTCTGGCCGCCGAGGACGAACAGGTGGCCGGCACCAACCGTCACCATCGGCAGAAAGACGCCGAAGGCGGCCGCGTCGGCGCCGGGATTCACCAGCTTCGTCGTCGCGACGAACTGGCCGAGCGTCCCGTCGGCGGCGAACCGGGCGACCTCGACCTCGTCGCGGCCCGATGCGGACGACGAGCCGTTGTCACGTCCGCCGAGGGCGTAGAGGAAGTCTCCGTGGCGGAGAAGCGTGACGTCGCCGCGAGCCTTCACGAGCTTCGATGTCTGGAGCTGCCAGTCCTCGACCCCGCCGTCCGCGAGCGGCGCGACGAACACATTCGTCGTGAACGAGCCCTCCCTCGAGCCGCCTGCGACGGCGAGCCCGGCGTCGGGAACGATCCAGGCGCGCATGAAGCCCTCGGGCAAGCTCCGCGGCGGAAGCGCCCGCCACTCGGGACGGAGGCCGCTGTCGGTGGCGAGCGCGAGCTCGCCGGCGACGAACACGTTGGAGCTCTGGAGAAAGAGCTGCTCGCCCACGACGACCGCGCGCGACCACGACGTGCTCTGCGGCGGCGGAACGTCGAACGACCACGGACCGAGCTCGCCCGAGGCGGACACGGTCGTGCGCATCGTCTCGGCGACATTGACCGACGACGGCTCGCCGGGGACCGCATCGCGGCGCCCCGCGAAGACGAGCACGCGGGTGCTCGGCGCCGCGGCGTCGGACGGGCCAGCTTCCGTCATGCCCGCATCCGGAGCCGCCGGAGCGGCGTCCTCCGCGGGCGACGCCGGTCCCGACTCGGCATAATCGCCGGGCGCAAAGGCGAGCCCGCAGGCAACACACCCGACGAGACCGAGACCGATCGCGAGCCTGACGATACGCACGGCTCTCGAAGCGTACCAAGACGTGTGCGCTCACCGCTACGGCAGTTCCGAGGCGTTCGATCGACACGGAATCGTCGGAAGCGATGAAACGCGATGCCTGGACTGCCGATGGCGAGGACGTGCGCGCTTCCTCTTCACGAGCGCGGTCGTGGGAGGACGACGTGATCCGCACGGCGGCCGCCTGGCGCGCCGACCATCGCGACGATCTCGCCACGAGGATCGATGACGCAAGACCCGCCCTGCCCCGGCACGCGAACGACGCCCTCCGACCAGTTCGCGTTCGCGACGGTGATGCCGAAACGACGAGCGATGCCCCGGAGCAGCGGCACACGCGAGTCCTCTTCGTCGACCCAGGCGCTCGTGAAAACGAGGAGGTCGACTTGACGCAAGAGAGCCGCCGCATCGTGAGGGAGGAAGTGGCCGTCGTAGCAGATCGCGATCGTCGCCTTGATGCCGCCGATGTCGAACAACGGCGGCTCCCGGTCTCCGGGCGTCGCCCAGCGCTCTGGGAACCAGGGATGACGCTTCCGGTACGTCGCGACCAGCCCTCCGTCGGGACCGACGACGACGGCAGCGTTGTAGTGCGCCCCTTCCTCGGACAGGACGAGCGGGACGACGAGATGCGTCGCGTGGCGGCGGCAGATCTCGGCGACGAGCTGGAGCGTCCGCCCGTCGAGCGGCTCCGCGAAACAGGCCAGATCGAACTCTGCCTCCGGCGAGACGTAACCGCAGAGTGCCATCTCGGGGAGAATCGCGAGATCGGTCGGCCCTCGTGCGAGCAGACGGTCGACGTCGTCGAGCGCCTCGCCAGGCCCTCCCCATCGAGCCGGCAGCTCGAGCACGCTGACGCGGAGCACGCTCGGAGCCTATCACTTCGGGGGCGACACCGGCCGTGCGCGGCTCGACGAGCGCGAGGACCGCGACTACGAATGGCCTCGTGGACGAGAAAGCCCCCGAGGTTCCGGCCGAGGCGATCGACTGGGTGGAGAAGCTGCACGCGGTCGTCGACGAAGCCGCCGCTCCGGTCGCGCGGGCCAATGCGAGCCGGCTCCAGTGCCGCGCGGGGTGCTCCGAGTGCTGCGCCGACGGCCTCACAGTCTTCGCGATCGAGGCGGCGGTCATTCGACGGCACCACGCGTCCCTCCTCGCATCGGGTCAGCCTCATCCGGAGGGTGGGTGCGCCTTCCTCGACGCCGAAGGTCGATGCCGGATCTACGCGAGTCGGCCTTACGTCTGCCGGACCCAAGGGCTACCGCTTCGCTGGCTCGAGGAGGACGAGCTCGAGGACGAGATCATCGAATCGCGCGACATCTGCCCGAAGAACACCGCAGGTGGGCCTCCGCTCGAGAAGCTCGAGGCCGACGAGTGCTGGACGCTCGGCCCCTTCGAGCAGCGCCTCGCGGACCGACAACACGGGCTCGACGATGGACGCGGAGTGAGGGTCGCGCTCCGGAGCTTGTTCGCGAGTGAGCCTGCCCGTCGCAGGCTTCCGCTCGTGTCTCCCTGACGGGCGTGAGCCACCGTGGACTAAGGTCTGCGGCGGAGCCAACGTCATGCCCACATTCGAAACACGAACCGTCAGCGTCACGGTCGATCGTCCCTTTCGCGAGGTCTACGAGTTCGCGTCGATCCCGCTCAACTTCCAGCGCTGGGCCTCCGGCCTCGGCGGCTCCCTGAAGCGGAGCGGCGAGGTGTGGAGCGCGGAGGGCCCCGACGGTCCGATCAAGGTGCGTTTCTCCGAGCGAAACGACTTCGGCGTCCTCGATCACTGGGTGATGCCGGAGGCGGGCGGCGAGATCTACATCCCGCTTCGCGTGATCCCGAACGGCTCGGGCGCCGAGGTCACGTTGACGTTGTTCCGCACGGAAGGCCGGACGGACGAGGCGATGCTCGCGGACGAAGAGTGGGTTCGGCGCGATCTCCACGCGCTCAAAGCGCTGCTCGAAGGCGGAACGCTGGTGTGATGCGCGTGATGCGCATGCCGCCTCGCCATTCGTCATTCGCATGAAAGACGACGGCCCGATCCGCTGGAGCAGACCGGGCCGTTGACCATTCTCGCGCGCCCCGAGGCGCGTCGAGCTCAGGAGCGCGGGATCTTCAGGGCAGAGCGCTTCACCGTGTTGTGGTTCTTGTGCATCGTCACATTGTACGTGAACGCCGAGCCCTGCTCGCCGATGATCGCCGACCAGTGGAGGAAGAAGTACCAGAGGCGGTACATGCGCTCTCCGTACTTCTTCACGATCGCTTCGCGGTTCGACTGCCAGATGTCTCGCCAGGCGCGGAGCGTGCGCACGTAGTGCGGGCTCATGTTCTCGACGTCGGCGATCTCGAAGCCCGCCTTCTCCGCGGCGCGGAGCATGGAGGAGAGCGGCAAGCTCGCGTCAGCGCCCGGGAAGATGTAGCGGTTCATGAAGAGCCCCCAGATCAGGTCCTCGGGCTGCATCGTGATCGCCGAGATCGGATTCTGCGGGTTGTACAGGTTCCGGATGCCGGTCCACTGCAGGACGAACAGGCCGTCGTCCGCGAGGAGCTCGTGCACCTTCGAGAAGTACGTGTCCAGGTTCTTGAGCCCGACGTGCTCGACCATCTCGAGCGAGACGATCTTGTCGAACTTGCCCGTCACGTTGCGGTAGTCCTTCACCTCGACGCGCGCCTTGCCCTCGACGCCGTACGCCTTGATGCGCTCCTTGCCGAACGCGACCTGCTCCTCGGCGAGGCACACGCCGAGCGACTCGACCCCGCGCTCCTTCGCGGCGCGAGCGACGAAGGTTCCCCAGCCGCAACCGATGTCGAGAAGCGTCTCGCCGGGCTTCAGCAAGAGCTTGTCGCAGCAGTGGTCGATCTTCGCGTACTGGGCCTGCTCGAGCGGGGTCTCGGGCGTCGGGAACCAGGCCGACGTGTAGACCATCGACTCGCCGAGGAACCATCCGTAGAAGTCGTTCCCGCGGTTGTAGTTGTCGCCGACGACCCGCTTGTCCTGCGCCTTCGAGTGGATGAAGACTTCGGGGATGAAGTTCGTCACCGCCCACTTCACGTGGGAGTCGGTGAGACGGAACGACATCGTCTGGTTGCGTGCGTCCCAGAACGCGTTCCACTTCTCACTCGGGATGTCGAGCTTGCCCTCGATGTACGCCTCGTAGACGTCGGACATGGGGACCTTCTTACCGGTCCAGGCCTGAGCGAGCGCGTTGTCCGCGAACGTGACGTAATCGTGAATCGTGGTCATTTCGCTCGCCCCTTTACCACGGCAATGGGCAGGGGCGAAGTGTCTCTAGCTCTCGGTCGGGCCGACGCTGCCGGCGCGCCCAAGTTTCTGAGTTCACGGCAGAAAGGACAGGGCTACCGGGGAGGGCCGCTTTCCCGGGGGCGGGGTCACGGGGCGAGGTCACGGGCGGGTCGCTCGCCCGGGGCGCAGGCGTCGCGCGGCGCGTCCGGGCGAGCGACCGTGAGAGGGACCACCGACGTGGTCAGGCGGCAGTGCGTGCGACTGCGCGAAGCTCGTGCAGGAGCGTCTGGAACTCCGTGTCCTTCATCTCTCCCGTCTCGGCGCGAGCAAGCAGGTCGCGCGTCGACTCCGGTGCGCGGTCGTCATTGGCCAGGGCTCGGAGCTCGTCGAGGAATGCAGCCAGGAGGGCCTCTCTCGCATACCTCTCGTGCTCGAGCGTGTTCAGGACGGCTTCGAGGCTCGTTGAGTGGAGACCAGGTCGTGAGAGCGTCATGGGGCGCGCGGCCTGATGCGAACGTCGTACCCACGCTCGCGTTGCGCATTCACTCATCGCTTTCGACCGAGATCGACGGACGATTCGGCTCCGTCGATCGTCGTCCGCGTCGATTCGAACCGTGGCGACTTGCCCCGTTGAGGCGCCCCCGTTCGACGCCGCAGCGATCGGAACGAAGAGCCGCGAGCGCGAGCATTCGCGGGTGTCTGGCGCCGTCTCGGTCGAGCATGCGGAGGCACGTCGCGTGCTTCGAGTCGCGGCCACTTCATGCGCGTACTTCCTGGATCCCCTGCTCCTCTCGGCGCGAGCTGGGACCGCAATGGTGTCAACTTCGCGATCTATTCGGAGAATGCGACGGGCGTCGAGCTCTGTCTCATCGACGGCGACGGGAACGAGAACCGCCTGCCCCTCCGAGAACGAACGGGCTTCGTCTGGCACGGCTACGTTCCCGGCGTCGGACCGGGCCAGCGGTATGGGTACCGCGTGAGCGGGCCTTGGGAGCCCGAGCGCGGTCTCCGCTTCAACCCCAACGTTCTCCTGCTCGACCCCTACGCGCTGGCGCTGGACGGTCCGGTCGACTGGGACGCTGGCGCGTTCGGCCACGATGCGATGGCGGGCGACGATCTACGGCGAAGCGACGCGAATGCCTGCGGCGCGCCGAAGGGCGTCGTCATCGACGGGTCCTTCGACTGGGGCGACGACACGCCGCCGCGGATCCCTTTCCACAAGTCGGTGTTCTACGAAGTGCATGTCCGCGGCGCGACCATCCGCCACCCCGAGGTCCCCCCGGAGCTCCGCGGAACGTTCGGCGGGCTCGCAACCGACCCGATGATCCGCCACTTCCAGGAGCTCGGGGTCACCGCCGTGGAGCTCCTTCCCATCCACGGGTTCGTCGACGACAAGTTCCTGCTCGACAAGGGCCTCAAGAACTACTGGGGCTACAACTCGATCGCGTTCTTCGCTCCCCATCCGTTCTACCGGTCACGCGACGTCGCCGGCGCTGGCGTGACCGAGATGAAGCAGATGGTGAAGCGCCTCCACCAAGCGGGAATCGAGGTCATCCTCGACGTCGTCTACAACCACACCGCCGAGGGCAATCACCTCGGGCCGACGTTCGCGTTCAAGGGGATCGACAATCCGACGTACTACCGGCTCGTCGCCGACAACCCGCGCTTCTACTTCGACTACACGGGCACCGGGAACAGCCTCAACGTCCGTCACCCGCAGACGTTGCAGCTCATCATGGACTCGCTCCGATACTGGATCACCGAGGTCCACATCGACGGGTTCCGCTTCGACCTCGCGTCGACGCTCGCGCGCTCGCTCCACGAGGTCGACCAGCTCTCTAGCTTCTTCACGATCATCCATCAGGATCCGGTCATCAGCAGCGTGAAGTTGATCGCCGAGCCGTGGGACGTCGGCGCCGGCGGCTATCAGGTCGGCAACTTTCCGACGGGCTGGGCGGAGTGGAACGGCAAGTACCGCGATGCCATCCGTGCATTCTGGCGCGGGCTCGGCCGAAACACCGGCGAGCTCGGATACCGCCTCACCGGCTCCAGCGATCTGTATGCGTCGAACGGACGCGCGCCGTTCGCGAGCGTCAACTTCGTCACCGCCCACGACGGCTTCTCGCTCGCCGATCTCGTCAGCTACAACGACAAGCACAACGAGGACAACGGCGAGGACAACCGCGACGGCGCCGACGACAACCAGTCGTGGAACTGCGGTGTCGAAGGGCCGACCGACGACCCCGAGGTCCTGAAGCTCCGCGCACGACAGGTGCGGAACATGCTCGCGACGCTGCTCCTCTCGCAAGGTACGCCGATGATCTGCGGAGGCGACGAGCTCGGCCGCACCCAGCGCGGGAACAACAACGCGTACTGCCAGGACAACGAGATCTCCTGGTTCGACTGGAACCTCACCGACGAGCAGAAGGCGCTCTTCGCGTTCACGAAGAAGCTGGTCGCGATCCGACGTGACCACCCGGCGCTCCATCGGGCGAAGTTCTTCCGCGGCCGCCGCATCCGCGGCACCGACGTGCGCGACATCATGTGGTACCGCCACGACGGCGAGGAGATGACGGACGCCGACTGGAACAACCCAGTCACGGCGAGCCTCGGGATCTTCTTCGCCGGACGCGGGATCGACGACGTCGACGACGAGGGGAACCGCATCATCGACGACGACTTCTTCCTCGTCCTCAACGGCTCGGACGTGCCGATGCCGTTCGTGCTCCCCCGCGCGACGGATCCGGCTGGCCGCGCGGACCGCGAGGTCTGGCAATTGCTGATCGACACGAACGACGACGCTGCGGAGGAGACCGGGCGTCATGGAGACAAGACGCACCTCGTGCCGCGCTCGCTCAAGCTGTTCATCCATTCGACGGACAAGTCGAACAAGACGCCCCCCTTCAGCATCCGATGACCCATTCCGCGACGTACCGGATCCAGCTCCACGCCAAGTTCGGCTTCACTGCCGCGCGCGACCTCGTCTCCTACCTCGACGAGCTGGGCATCTCCCACGTCTACGCTTCGCCGTACTTCATGGCGCAGCCGGGCAGCACGCACGGCTACGACCTCGTCGACCCGAAGCGGCTCAACCCCGAGCTCGGCACGGACGATGACCACCGTGCATGGACCGAAGCGCTCGCGGCGCGGAACATGGGGCACATCGTCGACTTCGTGCCGAACCACATGGCGGCGTCGCCGCAGAACCAGTGGTGGCACGACGTGCTCGAGAACGGGCCGGCCTCGACGTACGCCGATCACTTCGACATCGAGTGGAACCCGCCGAAAGAAGCGCTCCGCGGCAAGGTCCTGCTGCCCGTCCTCGGCGCCCAATACGGCGAGGTGCTCGAGCGTGGCGAGCTGAAGCTCGAGCGCGAGGGCGGAAGTTTCTGCATCCGCTACTACGAGAAGTGTTTCCCCGTGAACCCGCCGACGACGGCGCCACTGCTCATGCGCGCGGTCGAGAAGCTCGATCTGCCGCCGGAGAACCCACATCGCCAGGATCTCGAGAGCATCGCCAGCGGGCTGGCGCGTCTGGCGTTCGAGGTCCCGAAAGAGCGAGCGCGAGAGAAGGAGGTGCTGAAGCGGCGCCTGGCGACGCTCATCTCGGAAAACGAAAAGGTCGCGCGTGTGATCGACGAGGAGGTCACGCGGATGAACGGCGACCCCGCCGATCCCCACAGCTTCGACGATCTCGACCAGCTTCTCGTGGGCCAGATGTACCGGCTCGCGTACTGGCGCGTCGCGACGGAGGAGATCAACTACCGTCGCTTCTTCGAGATCAACGACCTCGCCGCCATCCGCATGGAGTGTGATGCGGTCTTCCAAGACATGCACGAGCTGCTCTTCCAGCTCGTGGCGCAGGGGCGCCTCCAGGGGATTCGCCTGGACCACGTCGACGGCTTGTACGATCCGGCGGGGTACTTCGAGAAGCTCCGAAGCTCGCTCGCCGAGGCACGGCCGGGCGCACCGATCTGGGTCACGGCCGAGAAGATCCTCTCGACGAACGAGTCGCTCCCGACGTCGTGGCAGATCGACGGGACCACGGGCTACGACTTCCTCGCGGCCGTCAACGGCGTGCTCGTCGATGCGCGGGCGGAGGACGCCTTCACGCGTCTGTATCGCGACGTCATCGGCGACACGCGCAGCTTCGGCGAGCACGCGTTCGACTCCAAGCGGACCATCTTGCGATCGAGCCTGGCGAGCGAGCTCCAGATGCTGGCGCTCCGCCTCGAGCGGATCGCGATGCGCGACCGCCGCTCCCGCGACTTCACGCTCGCGACGCTCCGCAGGGCGATCGGCGAGACGATCGCCGCGTTCCCCGTCTACCGGACCTACGTTCGTCCCGACGGCTCGCACGACGCGACCGACGTGCAAATCGTGACACGGGCAATCCGCGTCGCGCGCCGCAAGAACCCGGAGGTCAATCCGTCGGTCTTCGCGTTCCTCCGGGACCAAATCCTGTTCCAGGGGCACCGCGACGAGGACAAGGACCGCGCGGAGTTCGCGATGCGATTCCAGCAGCTGACGGGACCGGTCGTGGCGAAGGGCGTCGAAGACACCTCGTTCTACACGTACGTGCGCTTCGTCGGGCTCAACGAGGTCGGTGGCTCACCGGACCGGATCGGGCTCTCCATACCTGCGTTCCACGCCATGAACTCCGAGCACCTCGCGCGTTGGCCGATGGCGATGACGACGACGGCGACGCACGACACGAAGCGCGGCGAAGACGTGCGCGCGCGGCTGGCAGTGTTGACCGAGATCCCGGAGGCCTTCTCCGCGTGGGTGCGCGAGTGGCTCGAGCTCGCTGCGCGGTACACGACGTCGATCGACGAGGAGTCGACCGACGTCCCGCGAGCCCCGAGCCTGCCGGATCAGTACCTCTTCTTCCAGACCGCGCTCGGGACGTATCCGCTCGCGCACGGCCCGGACGAGGGCTACACGCGACGCCTCACCGAGTACATGATCAAGGCGGCGCGCGAAGCAAAGCAGCACACGAGCTGGCTCGCGCCCGACGACGCATACGAAGGAGCCCTCCGGAGCTTCGTCGAGAACCTGCTCGCCGACGAAGCATTTCTCGAAAGCCTCGAAGCGAAGACGAACGCGATCGCGACGTACGGAGCGTCGAACGGGCTCGCGCAGGTCGTCCTGAAGATCGCGTCGCCCGGGATCCCGGACACGTATCAAGGCAGCGAGACCTGGGACTATCGCCTCGTCGATCCCGACAATCGCGGTGACGTCGACTACGCGCGCCTCCGCAGAGATCTGGCGTCACTCGAGGGAGCCAGCGTCCGTGATCTCGTCGGGAGCTTCCGCGATGGCCGCATCAAGCTGCACTGCCTGTCACGAGGGCTCAAGCTCCGCCGCTCGAAGCCCCGCATCTTCGTCGAGGGCGACTATCGGCCGATCGATGCGGGCGACGAGATCATAGCGTTCGTTCGCGAGCACGACGCAGGCGCGGTCGTCTGCGCGGTGACGCGGTTCCCCTATCGGGTGACGGGCGGACGTGCGCCCTGGGCGTGCGGCGACGTGTGGGGCGATCGAACGATCGCCATCCCGGAGGGGCGCTGGCGCGATGCGCTCGCTCAGGACCGCGAGGTCACGGTCGGCTCGAGCGGGCTTCCCGTCGCGGACCTGTTTCGCGACTTGCCCGTCGCGTTGCTCGTGTCCGATTGACTCCTGCGCTGCGGGGCAGGGCAGCCCGCCCCCGTCGTGATCGAGATCGTCGTGAGGGGACGTCTCAGCGCGGCGACTGCGACGGCGACATCCGCAGGCGCGAAATCGCCGGATCGGTCGGCGCCTCGCTCAGCAGGTCGAGGAAGTCCGTGTACGGCACACCCGCCGTTCGCAAGATCGCGAGCAGCTCGTCCGGCGAGAGCATCGCGACGTCCGGCACCACGACGACGCGCAGGCCCTTCGAGAGGGTGACGTCGGCGCCCGTGCGCGCGGTCAACGAGAAGCCCGCGCCAGACAGCGCGTCGACACATTCCGCCCCCGAAACTGCTACGAGCGGGACCACACCGACCGGATAAGCAAGGGCGATACCTCGGAACGCACCGCACGCCTCGTCCGTGCAAAGGCCCGATTCGTGGTGAGAGGGGACGTGAGGCCCGGGATCTTCTGCTACGCCGCTTCGCGCCGCAGTCGCGGAACGCCACGCGAACCCGCGCTTCTGCGTATGAAGACCGCAGTTGCCCGCTATACTGGCCCGGATGGTTCACCCAACCCCGCTGATCCTGGTCGCCGATGCCGACGAGCGCGCCGCGACGGAGCTCGCGCGCTGGCTGCTCAGCCAGGGGTTCAACGCGGTCGCCGCCGCGTCCTGCCTCGAAGCGTACGCCGTCATCGACGCCGTTCGAATCGATGGCCTGGTCGGCCATCTCGGCCTGCACGATGGATCGTTCTTCGCGCTCGCGCAGGCGTTGCGGTCGCTGAGACCCGCCGTCGTCATCGGGTATGCCGACGTCGAGGTACAGCCGCCGCGCGAGCTCGATGCGTGTTTCGTGCGGCCGCTCGATCTCGGCGTGCTCGCGAGCTTTCTCTCGACGCGTTTCGGCCGTCGCCGCTCGGGCGAGCACGTGAGGCTCGATCCACGCCGTCCGGTCGCACCCTCGACCCACGCGGCCCAGATCGGAACGCGCCGCAGCCGTTGACGACACGGTGGCCCGCGGAGGTACCAGCGCCGCTGCGGCGGATGCGGCAGGTTTGTCCTTTTGTAACGCATGCGACAACGAGTTCGGGAGCACGAACCATCGTTCGTTTCCCATGCGCTACAAGAGACCCATGCCGAAGAATGGAGCCAAGGCGAGCGCTCGCTCTCGACATCGCGAGCGGCCCGATCCGCTGGCAGCCCGGATCGGCCAGCGCATCCGCGCGCTCCGGTCGGAGAGCGCATTTGCGTTCGATGCGTTCGTCGAGGAGACGGGGCTCGGACGTGGCTACGTCTCGGAGCTCGAACGCGGCCTCGTCGTGCCCGGCGTCGGTACGCTCGCACGCGTCGCCCGTGCCCTCGGCGTCACGATCGCAGACCTCGTCTCCGGTGACACCGATCGCGAACGGCTGTTCGACGAGCTGCGCGGCCGCCCCGCGTCGGTCATCCGCGCGCTACGCAACGAGCTCGCGCGTTCGCCGCAGGGCGAGTAGAGGCTCTAGCCGCCAATCGCGCGCTTCAGGGCAGCGGCGAGATCGGGCAAGACCACCGGCTTCACGAGGACCGCGGTGAACAGCTTCTCCGGGTCCTCGAACGTCGCGTGCCCGGTGACGGCCAGGATCGGCACCGCGGCCGTCTTCTCTTCGTGACGGAGCTTGTGCGCGAGCTCGGTCCCGCTCATCGCGCCGAGCGTGAGGTCGGTGATGACGACACCCGGCCTGCCGTGCTTGTCGACGAGCTCGAGCGCTTCTTCGCCGGAGGCGCACGACTCGACGTCGTAGCCGTTGAACGAGAGGAACTCGCCGAGCAGCTCGCGGCCGTCGTCGTGGTCATCCACGAGCAGCACCCACGAGTTGTCTCTTCCGGGATCCATCGTGACCTCAGTCTACCATCGTTCGGGGCGCCGAACGAACTCGTTCGCCTCCACGCAGCCAACGGACGCGGCGCGCGACTGCCGCGTCGCTCGGTCGCGGCTTCGACGCTCCGCTCATCCGCGTCGCGTCGCGCGCGCCTGGCCTACCGCGCCAGCGCGAAGCTGCTCAGCACGGCGAGGAGCTCGTTCGGATCGACCGGCTTCGCGACGTGCGCATTGAACCCGGCTCGAAGCGCACGCGTGCGATCTTCCAGACGAGCATACGCCGTCAACGCGACCGCCGGGATGCGGCCACCTTCGTCGCGCGAGAGCGACCGCATCCGACGGATGAACGACAATCCATCTTCTTCCGGCATCGCGATGTCGGAGAGGACGACGTCGAGTGTGGTGAACCTGACGGCGTCCATCGCCTCCTTGGCGCTCGACGCCGTCTGCACCTGCACGTTGCACGACTCGAGCAACGTGCGAAGGAGCTCACGTGCGTCGGCCTCGTCGTCGACGACGAGGACGCGCAAGCCTTCGATCTCGCGCGGTCGATCGAGCGGGACCGACTTGCTGCCCTGCTGCATGATGCCGTCATGGCGCGTCCGCGCCGTCGCATCGACGGGGAGGACGACCGTGAAGCAAGCGCCTTTGCCGAGCCCTTCGCTCTCCGCCGCGATCGTGCCGCCGTGGAGCTCGACGAGGTGACGAACGATCGCGAGACCTAGCCCGAGGCCGCCTCGCGTGCGCGTCGCGGAGGTGTCCTCTTGCTTGAAGCGCTCGAACACGCGCGGCAAGAACTCCGGCGTGATCCCCTGCCCGGTGTCCAGCACCTGGATCACCACGCGGTCGTGCTGCCGGCCGACCGCGAGCGTCACGAGCCCACCCTTGGGCGTGAACTTGATCGCGTTCGAGAGGAGATTCCAGATGACCTGCTGGATGCGGTTCGCATCGCCGGTGATGTGACCGGCCTGCGCGTCGATGCGCGAATCGATGAGGACGCCGCGATCGTCGGCAGTCACACGAACCGACTCGAGCGCCAGCTCCGCAACCGCCGCGACGTCGACGCTGCCTTCGCTCAGACGCAAGCGCCCCGACGTGATGCGACCGATGTCGAGCAGGTCGTCGATGAGCTGCGCCTGTGCGCGCGCGTTGCGGTCGATGGTCTCGTACGCGCGGCGGGTTCGCCCGGGGTCGAGGCCGCCCGAGAGCAGCATGCTCGTCCATCCGGTGATCGCATTGAGCGGTGTCCGCAGCTCGTGCGAGACCATCGCGAGGAAGTCGTCCTTGCTTCGATTCGCGGCCTCGGCCTCTGCACGAGCATTGCGCTCGCGGTCGAGCAAGACGAGACGCTCTTCTTCGGCGCGCGCACGGAAGAGACCGAGCGCGAGCAGGTTCGCGACGGTCTTGAGCGAGTCCGCCACCTCCGCGCCGTCGCGCGTGCCGACGGCGAGCACACCGAGCACCTCTCCGCGGACGACGAGCGGAACCGCAGCGAAGGTGCACCGCGACTCCGACGCTGCTGCGCCCTCCGGCCGGGCACTCCCCGCCACCGCGTGGACCAGGTCCATCGGCACCACGACATCGTCGCGCGTCCGCGTGACGCCCGTGAGCGCGAGCTCCCCGCTGGTCTGTGTCCACACCTCGACGACGAGCGCCTGGAGGTGCTTGCCGATGGCGTCGGCAGCGCGCCTCGAGATCTCGGTCAGGCCGCGTCCTTCCGTCAGCGCCGCGCCGACGTCGGCGCCGAGCGCGAGCTGCTGCGTACGCGACGCCTGAATGGCCGCGAGCCGCGACGTGTTCACGAGCGTTCCGACGCGCGCGACGAGCTCCGCCACGTGATAGGGCTTCGTCACGTAGTCGTTGGCTCCGGCATGGAGCGCCTCGATGACGTCCTGCTTCTCTCCCTGCGCTGTGAGCATCAGGATGGGCAGCGCAATCGGTCCATGACTCTCGCGGACGACGCGGCATACCTCGAGCCCGCTCACGCCGACGAGCTGGCTGTCGAGGACGAGGACGTCGGGGATCGCGCCGTTCGCGATCCGCTCGAGCACGACGGAGCCGTCGTCGAAGAGGAAGACGTCCTGCGACGCAGAAAGCGCACGACGAGCCATCTCTGCTTCGAGAGCACTATCCTCGAGCACCCAAACGCGTCCGCGCTCGTGACCCATCTCCACGCGTCGTCTAGCCTCACATTGGTCCGGCGCAAAGCGCAGTCCGTCGGGGTCGCAGGACACTGAGGCGGGCCGCCACACTGCCTGCCGCGAGCTCGAGGAAGTCGGTGCTCGCGCAACTCCGATTGACGCACGGTCGGTCAGCAGGAATTGTGCTTGCCTCGTCACGCTCGCCGGGCCCGGAGGAAAGGGAGCCGTTTTGTCAGACATCCTCGTCGTCGACGACAGCAAGGTCATGCGGGACATGATCACCGCTTGCCTGCGGCCAGACGGGTCCCTCGCCGTGACACACGCGGCGAGCGGGCTCGAGGCGATTGAACGCCTCTCGCTCCAGCCGTTCGACCTCGTCGTTCTCGATCTCAACATGCCGGACATCGGCGGGCTCGAGGTCGTCGAGTTCGTCCGTGCGCAGGACACGCTGAAGAATGTCCCGATCCTCATCGTCACCACACGGAGCGACGACGGCTCGCGCGAGCGCGTCCTTGCCGCGGGCGCGACGCGCTATCTCACGAAGCCCTTCACGCCGGAGGCCATCCTGGCCGAGGTGCGAGCGCTCCTCGGGGCGCCCTCGTGAATGTCGACCTGAAGGAGTTTCGCTCGGCGTTCGTCGCAGAGGCCGAGGAGCACCTTTCGGCGATCCAGTCACTCCTCCTCGCCATCGAGCGCGGCAACCGCGAAGAGCAGGGCCACGTCGCACCTCGTGAGCTACGCGAGCTGATGCGGCTGCTCCACACGGTGAAAGGGCTCGCCGCGATGGTGGGCGTCGATTCGATCGTGATGGTCGCCCACCGCATGGAATCGGTGGTCAAGTCGGCGGAGCGCGCAGGCGGCACCCTCGAGGAGCGCGCGATCGAGGTCTTGATCGCCGCCACGCGCACGATCGAGACCGCGGTCCAGGCTGTCGCCGCACAGCGGCCGGCCCCGGCGCCGTCGCCCGAGCTGCTCGGAGAGCTCGACGCGATCGAGCCACCGGCGCCGGCGGAGAGCGTGGAGCTTCCGCTCGACCCTGCCATCGCTGCGAAGCTGAGCGCATCGGAGCAACAGCAGCTTCGGCAGGGCGCACGGCGTGGCCGTCGTGCCATCCGGGTCGATTTCGCCCCATCCGCCGAGAAAGCGAGCCGCGGCCTGTCGATCACGAGCGTGCGTGAGCGCGTCGCTGCCGTGGCGGAGATCGTGAAGGTCGTGCCGCTGACGATGACCGCGACCGAGGCGAAGCCCGGTGGTCTCGTCTTCGCGCTCGTCGTCCTCACGGACGCGACGGACGAGCAGATCGCCGACGCGGCAGGTACGAGCGCGGACAGCGTCACGCTTCTGATCGCGAGCGAGACCGGCGGCCCCGAGGTCGTGCGTGCGTTCGCGCCGGAGCACAACGATGACGAGCCGCAGGTCGAAGGCAGCCGGGACGTCCTTCGCGTCGAGGTCGGGCGCGTGGACGACGCCATCGAGATGCTCGGTGGCCTCGTCGTGACGCGATCGCGAATGGCACACGCGCTCGACCGACTGGAGGCGAGCGGCGCCGACACGCGGGAGCTTCGGGCCATCCTCGCGGACAGCGCTCGCCAGCTGCGCGACCTCCGTGCAGCGATCTTGAGGATCCGCATGGTGCCGATGAGCGCCGTGCTCGAACGCTTGCCGCTCGTCGTGCGCGGTCTCGCGCGAACGTCTGGCAAGCAGGTGCGCATTCACCTCGACGTGGGCTCTGCCGAGCTCGACAAGACCGTGGCCGAGCGGTTGTTCCCCGCTCTCGTGCACCTCGTACGGAACGCGGTCGATCACGGCATCGAGACACCGGAAGAGCGCCTGGCGGCCGGCAAGAGCGAGGTCGCCACGGTGACCATCCGGAGCACGATGCTCGATCGCAACGTGGAGATCCGCGTCTCCGACGACGGGCGCGGAGTCGATCGCGCTCGCGTCGCGGCAAAGGCGGGACAGCCAATGCCCACGACGGATGCAGCGCTGCTCGATCTCCTCTGCAAGGCGGGTCTCTCCACGCGTGCAGAGGTCGACACGACGAGCGGGCGCGGCGTTGGTATGGACATCGTCCGCAAGATCGTCGTCCATCGACTCGGCGGTGAGCTCGCCCTCGAAACGCAGCCCGGCGTCGGGACATCCTTCGTGCTGCGGGTGCCCCTCACCGTCGCCATCGTGGACGCGTTCGTCGTCCGGTGCGGGGGCGAGCGCTTCGCGGTCCCCGTTCCGGTCGTCGAAGAGATCGTCGAGCTCGCGGAAGATCGACTCGTCACGGGACCGCGACCGCCGAGCGCCGTCATCGACACCCGCGCGCTGGCCACGGTGCCGCAGTTACTCGCCCGTCGTGGCCGGACCGTCCCCGTCCTCGATCTCGCCCGCGTGCTCGCCCTTCCGGTCGAGGGGGCATCGCCCCACGGGCTCGTCGTGCGCCGCGGCGCCGACGAGCTAGCGGCGTGGGCGGTCGATCGTGTGCTCGGGCAGCAGGAGATCGTCGTTCGCCCGCTCGTCGACCCGCTGGTCTCGTCGCCGGGTATCGCTGGATCGACCGACCTCGGCGACGGACGCGCCACGCTCGTGCTGGACCTGCTGTCCTTGTGGGCCTACATCGGTTCGTCCGAAGGACGGGCTGCATGAGCACCGCTGCGCTGGTCCCCGCAGGGACCGAAGAGACGAAAGAGGTCGCTCGACTGTTCGTCGTGTTCAAGGTCGGTGGTGTGGACTACGCGCTTGCTGCCGACGAAGTGCTGCAGATGGAATCTTATGCTGGAGCAACGACGGTCCCTGGAGCACGAAGCTTCATCAAGGGGATCATCCAGCTCCGCGGAAGAGTGGTGCCGGTGATCGATCTCCGCGCTCGGTTCGGTCTCGCGCCGATGGAGCCGACGCTGGAGTCGCGCGTCGTCGTCGGGGAGAAGGACGGGCGCGCCATCGCGCTTCTTGCGGATACGGCGCGCGAAGTGGTGCGCATCGCACCATCGCAGGAAGAGGCGCCTCCACGCCTCGTCGGTGACGGAGGGTTCGTGAGATCGGTCGTCCAGTCTGGAGACCGCACGATCCTGGTCCTCGATTTCGCGAAGGTCATCGGAGAGGAACCGATCGATGTCTGAGAATGGTGTCACGACACGCCCGTCCAACCTCCAGGCGCGGCTCGTACGGCTCCTCACGACGGGCGCCGGGCGCCTCAGCGAGCTGACGCGCGAAGAGGCGACGGCTGGCGGGAGTGTCCGCTCCGCGCTCGACGAAGTCGCCGACCTCGTCGAGCGCACGATCGCGACGACGCAGGCGTTCGCCCGCCGCCAGCGCGAGCTCGCGACGGCCACCGACGGCACGGAGACGGCGAACGCGAACGGGACCGCCGACAGTCTCGCCGCCGAGCTCGCCCACACGATCGAAGCCACAGCCGTCGCTCTCGAATCGCAAGCGCGTTCCACGAAGGCCGTCGCTCGCAGCGCCGAAGATCTCGCAGCACACGGCGAAGAGCTCCTCGCGACGGCGACGGAGATGGCGGCGTCGATCGCGGACATGACGTCACGCGGACAGTCGAACGCGACGTCGATCGAGGAGATCAGCGTCACGATCGAGGAGATGGCGAAAGGGGTCAATCGCCTCGCCGCGGACGCCGACTCCGTCAACGAGCGCGTGTCGTCCCTCGCGTCGGCGATCGTCCAGACCGACCGCTCCATGGCGGAGCTCACGACGACCGCCACCGATCTCGCCTCGAACATCGAGGAGACGTCGGCGACCACCGAGCAGTTCGCACGCTCGAACAAGACCGTCGCCGAGCAAGTCCGCGAGCTCGACGCGACGATGCAGACGACCGCCAACAACGTCGCCGCCGTCGCCGCCGCCGTCGAAGAGGTTGCGGCGACGTCGGAGAAGAACGCGGTCACGGTCGATTCGACGGCGATCGCCATCGAGGAGGTCGCCCGCGGCGCGCAGACGATCACGAAGAGCGCCGAGCACATCAACGAGCTCGCTGCGGGCACCATGGCCGCTGCCGCAGAGCTGCAGTCGTCCACGGCACGTATGAGCGAGCTCGGCGAGAGCGCGCGCATCCAGGCCGACCGCACACTCGATGCCGTCCGCGGCGGCGGCACGACGGTGGCGAAATCGATCGCGAACTTCGCGTCGATCCGCACCGCGATCAACGAATCGTCCGAAGTCATGCGGACCATGGGGAGCCGCGCGGAGGAGATCGGCGACATCGTCGCGACGATCAACCTCATCGCCGACCGCACGAACCTGCTCTCCCTCAACGCAAGCATCGAGGCCGCCCGCGCCGGCGAGCACGGTCGCGGCTTCGCCGTCGTCGCCGAGGAGATCCGCGCACTCTCGGACCGGGCCGCAGCTGCGAGCGGTGAGATCGCGAAGATCGTCCGCGGGCTGCAGGCAACGGCTCGCGAGGCCGTGGCCGCGACGAAGGACAATGCCAGGCTCGCCGACGACGGCGCGGCGTTCGCGACGGAGGCGGAGCACGCGCTCTCCGAGATCCTCGGGGGTATCGAGTCGCTCGGCGAGGCGGTCAAGACCGTGTCGCGTGGGCTTTCGGGACAGACCGCGAACGTCGAGACCGTCGCGCGGAGTATCGCGAAGGTCACGGAGCAGAGCCGATCGGTCGCGCTCGCATCGTCGGAGCAGACTGCCGCTTCCAACGCGCTCGCACAGGCCGCTGCAGAGATGCGCACGATGGCCAAGCAGACGAGCCAGGCAGCGACGGATCAGGCGCGTGCGATGCGCGAGATCGTCAAGGCGAACACGACCGTCACCCAGGGGCTCGAGCAGGTGGCACGCGCAGCCGCCGAGCAAGCAACGGGCGCGGCGCAGCTCGCCCGCGCCAGCGTCCAGATGCGTACCGCCGTACACCAGACGACGGCGGCGATCACCGAGCAGGCGAAGACCACGCGGGAGATGGGCACGCTGTCCCAGGCAGTGGCGGACGCGACGAAGCGGACGGTCACCGGCCTGAGCGAACAAGCCAAGGGCGCAACGGAGATCGCTCGCGCCATCGACGACGTGCGAAAGCAGACGTCGCTCACCGCCAAGGCTCTCGCCGAGCAGAGCCGCGGCGCGAAGGAGATGGAGACGTCTGCGCGGCAGGTCGCGCGGACGTCCACCGAGCTAACCAACGCGATGCAGGAGCAGGCGAACGCCAACGCGCGCATGGCGGAGCGCGGTGAGCACATGCGACAGGTCGCAAAGGACGCGTCTCGTCTGTTCGTGGGCGGCGGGCGCGGCCGAGACGGCGAGCAGGGCCGCACGGCGCTGCTGGAGCAAGCGAACGCCGCGGACGGTGTCGTGAAGCTCGTCGAAGACATCCGCGCCCGCATGCGTACGGGGATTGCGTCGAGCGAACGAGAGGCCCGAGCCGCCGCGCAAGTCGAGCTCGCGCTCCGTCACTTCATCGAGATGGCCGAACAGCTCGACGCCGCGGTCTCGGATGCCGAGGAACAGCCAGGCCGCGCGACACAAGGAACGACGACATGATCCGAGGCGCCACAATCGCGAATGGCGAGGATCGCCTCGTCCTTTCGCCCGAAGATCGCGCACGCGTCGAACAGGTCGAGAAGCTCGCTCGCGCAGGCGACGCCGGCGTCGCCGCTTTGCTCGAGCTTCTGTCGGAGCCGAGCTGGGCCGTCCGGCGGGCCGTAGTGACCGCGCTCGCGAGCGTCGGCGATGCAGCCGTTCACGGGCTCTGCACGATCCTCGAGACGAAGCGCGACAACGAAGCGCGGCTGGCGGCGAGCGTCGATGCCCTGGTCGCATCGCGCGGAGAACGCGTCTACGAGCGCATGGTCGAGCTCGCGCAAGCGAGCGCCTCGCCCATCGTTTGCGATGCCGTCCAGGTTCTCGGCCGCAGGCGCGCGCACGCGGCCGTTCCTCTTTTGGCCGCGCTGTCGAAGAGCGATGATGACAACGTCGCCGTAGGAGCGATCGAGGCGCTCGGGCGCATCGGCGGCTCCGAGACGGTCGACGCGCTCATCGGTGCAGTGGAGTCGCGCCACTTCTTCCGAACGTTCCCAGCGATCGACGCGCTGGGACGTACCGGCGACGTGCGCGCCGTCGCGCCGCTCACGGCGTTGCTCGCCGACCCGCTGTATGCGCCGGAGGCCGTTCGCGGGCTCGGCCACACGGGCGACGACAGCGCCGTGGCACCTCTGGCCCAGCTCCTCACCAAAGGAACGGACTCGCTCGTCCGAACTGCGGCGGTCGCGCTGGCCGAGTTGCGCGAGCGCTACGAAGCGCGCTACGGCGACACTCCGACGATCGCAAAGGCGTTGCCCGAAGCCGTCGCGCCCGGCATTGCGAGCGCGCGTGTCGCCTCGACGCTCCCGGGCGTTGCGCCTTCGGAGCTCGTCGCGATCGCACGTGTCCTGGGCTGGCTCGGCGACCCCGTGGCGATCGAGCATCTGATCGAGCTCGCGATGTACGACGCTCCGGTCGGCCCCGCAGCCGCTGACGCGCTCCGGCGTCTCGGGACGCGAGCCACGCCTCACCTGCTCGCGCATCTCCAGAACGGTGACAGCAACCGCCGTCTCCGGCTTCTCCCGCTCATCGGGTACAGCTTCGCCCGCACGGGCGAGCTGCTCGAGTGCCTTCGCGACCCTGAGGCCGAGGTCCGCGTGCGCGCGTGCGAGGCGCTCGCGCGTGCGGGAGATCCGGCCGCCGTGAGCGCGCTCTTCGGCCTCATCGGCGATCGCGATGCGCGCGTGTCGCAGGCGGCCGCCGCGGCGATCCAGTCGCTCGGGAGCCTCGAGACCAAACGACTCGCACTCGAGCAGGCCCGCTCGACGGACATGCGGACGCGTCGCGCCGCGCTGCGCATCATCTCGTATTTCGGCTACCCGGAAGGGCTCGACGTTCTCATCGACGCGCTCGCAGACGAGGACGACAAGGTCCGCGAGGCGGCGATCTACGGATTGCCGCTGATCGAGGACCCGCGCGCCGTCTCGGCGCTGCTCGATACCGCTCGGCACACGGAGCCGCGAACGCGTGGCGCCGTCATGCGCGCGCTCGGCCAGACGGTCGCGGCTCCGTCCGTCGTAGGGGCGCTCCAGGCGGGGATTCGCGACGAGGACCCCTGGGTGCGCTACTACGCGTGCCAGGCGCTCGGAAAGCTGCGCGTCGATGCTGCGGTCGATCAAGTGATCGAGCGCGTGAGCGACAGCAGTGGACAGGTCCGCATCGCGGCCGTCGAGGCGCTCGCGCTCCTCTCGGGAGACCGCGCCGCGGGCGCCCTCGAACACGCCGCACGTTCGAGCGATCCCGACCTCAAGCGAGCCGCGCTCGTCGGTCTCGGCCTTGCGCGCCGGCCCAACGCGATCCCGACGCTCCGAGAAGCCGCCGCCTCCGAAGATGCGGCCACGCGGCTCGTCGCCATCGGCGCGCTCGCGGAGTTCGACTCACCGGACGTGTTGCCGGCGCTCGCGCACGCCACCTCCGACCCGGACGACGGCGTACGCAGCGCCGCGATCGGGTATCTGTCCACTCGCCCAGGGCCCGAAGCGACAGGGGTCCTCGTTGCGAGGCTCATGGAACCGGCCACGCGTGACCGCGCGCTCGAAGCGCTCGCGGTCGCCGCCGACGAACGCGTCGAAGGCGTGCTCGCCGCGCTCGAGAAGGCGGACGCCGACACAGCGCCGGTTCTCCTCAGCGCGCTGACGCGGATGAGGCGTCCGAGCAGCCAGGCCGCGATCGGAGCCGCCCTCGAGCTCGAGAACGTGCATGCACGTCGTGCGGCCGCTGCAGCGCTCGTGGCGATCGGAACGGCCGAAGCCCGCGAAGCGCTCGAGCGCGCCTCTTCCGATCCGGACCCCGTCGTCCGCCGCGTGTGCGCGGCTGCGATACGCACGTAAGTCCAACGATGCCACCGTTATCGCATCAGCTCTTTCTCCTCCTGAGCGGCTTCGTGGAGGAGCGCACGGGCCTCCACTACTCGACGGAAGACAACCCGCTCTTCTCCGACAAGGTCTGGACTCGCCTCGAGGAGGCAGGGTTCATGAGCCCGCTCGACTATTACTACTTCCTTCGTTACGACCCGCGGGGCCCCGCCGAGCTCGCCGCGCTCGTCGATGTCCTGGTCGTCGGAGAGACGTACCTCTTCCGCGAGGTGGACGCGCTCTGCGCGGCGGTCGACCACGTCATTCGTCCCGCCGTCGAGGAACGCGGACGCGCGCGGGTTTGGTCTGCCGGCTGCTCGACCGGCGAGGAGCCTTACACGCTGGCGATGCTCCTCGCGGACGTGAATGCGCTCGATCGAGTCGACCTGACCGCCACCGACGTGAGCAACCGTTCGCTCACGCGTGCTCGCGCCGGGCTCGTGCCGCAACGGTCGCTTCGCGCGCTCGCTCAAGGCAGCGCCATCGCGGCCCCGACGTCACTGCAGCGCATCGCGGATCGCTGGCTCGAGCCTGTCGACGGGGGCGGCGCACGCGTCTCGCCGACGATCGTCGAGGCCATCGACTTTCGCTACGACAGCCTCCTCGATCCGAAGCTGCCCGGCCTCGATGCACTCGATCTCATCTTGTGCCGCAACGTGCTGATCTACTTCAAAGACGACGTCGTCAAACGTGTCGTCGAGATGTTCGCGCGGCGGCTGCGTCCCGGCGGAAGGCTCATCGTCGGCGCCTCCGAGTCGCTCTTGCGATTCGGCACGGCGCTCCGTTGCGAAGAGCGTGCGGGAGCGTTCTTCTACACGAAGGAGCCCGGGACATGAGCGTGCGCCATCGAGTGCTCGTCGTCGACGACTCGGCATTCGCGCGGAAGGTGCTCCGCGAGATCCTCTCCGGCGATCCGAGGCTCGAGGTCGTCGGCTTCGCTCGCGACGGGCTCGACGCGCTCGAGAAGATCGACGAGCTGAAGCCGGACGTGGTGACGCTCGATCTCGTCATGCCGGAGCTCGACGGCGTCGGTGTGCTGCGAGCGCTGGCGGAGCGCGGCGGTGGGCCACGCGTGGTGATCGTGACGATGACCGACGCGGAGAGCGCGCTCGGCGTTGCAGCGCTCGACACGGGCGCGATCGACGTCGTCCACAAGCCGACGGCGCTCGCCACCGATCGGCTGTACGAGCTCGGCGGCGAGCTCGTCGAAAAGGTCGTCGCGGCCGCCGAGGCGAGGTCGGCCCCGAGAGCGATGACGGTACGTCGCCAGCGTTCGGTTCCTCCGCCGGTTTCGGTCCCCAAGAAGCCGACCAAAACCCGCCTCATCGTGATCGGCGCGTCGACGGGCGGTCCGCGCGCGCTGACCGAGATCCTTGCAGCATTGCCGGCCAATTTCCCGGTCCCCATCGCCGCAGTCGTGCACATGCCGGTGGGCTACACCGAGGCGTTCGCCACCAGGCTCGACGGGAGCGCGCTCCTCCACGTCCGCGAGGCCTCGAACGGCACCGTCATCGAACCGGGTACGGTCACCCTCGGCCGAGCGGGAATGCACCTCCGAGTGCGTCTCGTGTCCGGGTCGCTCGTCGCCCTCCTCGACTCCTCCCCCGAGGAATCACTGCACAGGCCGTCGGTCGACGTGCTCTTCGAGAGCGCCGCCCAAGAGCTCGGAGGCGACGTCCTCGGTGTGGTCCTGACGGGAATGGGTACCGACGGCCTCGAAGGTGCCCGCGCGCTCCATCGCGCCGGGGGCCGCCTGCTCGTCGAGGCCGAATCGAGCTGCGTGGTCTACGGGATGCCGCGTGCCGTCGCGGAGGACAACCTCGGTGCGGAGGCCTTTCCGCTCGAGCTCATGGTCCCCGCGATACTCGAGCGCATCTGAGCCGGAGCGGCACCCGGCCAACACGACCCGTAGCCGCGCTCTGCTGCCGCGGAAGCTCCGCCGAAGTGGCGGCAGCGCGCCACGAGTGTTGCGCGGTGACACGCGATTTATCTCACTCAGCCGTCGTTATGGGGTCCGGTCACTGGCACGACCGTCGCTTCGCACCCTGTCGGAATACCTCTGATGGACCCGGCCCCGCAGAAGCGGACTTGCCGTAGGAGAATTGTCATGTCGATCGATGAGAAGCAGCCGGACGAGAACGTGAGCGCGGAGAAGCCCACCGAATCGCCGGAGACGACCGAGACCGCGCAGCCCACTCCGGCCGTGCAGGCGGAGCAGAACGGCCAGGACGCGCAGGCAACGACGTCGAACGTCGAAGCGCCGCGTCCGCGTCGTCGCGGGTTCGCGGCGATGGATCGTGATCGTGTGAAGCAGATCGCGAGCAAGGGTGGCCGCGCCGCGCATGCGGCCGGCACGGCGCACCAGTTCAGCAGCGACGAGGCACGCGTCGCGGGCAAGAAGGGAGGTATGGCCCCGCACGTCCGTCGTGGAGGTGTTCGCCGCCGCCCGACGGAGTCGGGCAGCAACCCGCCCGCGAGCCAGAACCACGGACAGGGCGACGGTCGCTGAGAAGCGGCAGCGCGAACGTCGCGAGAAGGCTCACTCTGCGGTGGGCTCGGTTCGACCGGCAATCACGGCGGCGAGTGCCTCGACGAGCTCCTCTGGCTCTATGGGCTTCGCGACGTGCCGGTCGAAGCCCGCAGCGAGGACGCGGCGGCGATCTTCCGCTCGCGCGTACGCGGTCATCGCGACGAGCGGTATGCGACGCGCCGCCTCGTTCTCCGCAGTCCTGACTCGCTGGGCGAAGGCGTACCCGTCTTCGCCGGGCATCGCGAGGTCGGACACGGCGACATCCGGAATGGCCTGATCGAACGCCCCGATCGCGACGCTCACGCTGCCCGCCGCAAACACGGTCGCTCCAGCGTCCTCGAGGATCATCTTGATGAGGTCGCGCATGTCCCCGTCGTCGTCCAGGACGAGGACACGGCGGCCAGACAAGAGCTTCCTTGGCTCGAGCTTCTTCCGCGCCGGCTTCGGCGTAACGACATCGTCCGTCTCGGCTGCCGGGTGCACCACCGGCGTCAGCGGAAGCGTCACCGTGAAGGATGCACCTCGCCCGCGGCCGGGACTCTCCGCGCGGACGGTGCCGCCGTGCAGCTCCGCCAGGTGACGCACGATCGCGAGGCCCAGTCCCAGCCCGCCATGCCGGCGCGTCGTGGAGCCGTCGAACTGACGGAACCGCTCGAACACATACGGCAAGAAGTCGGGGTCGATGCCCTCCCCGGTGTCTGTCACGACGAGATCGACCGCACCGTCGTACCGTTTCGCACTGACGCAGACGGTCCCTCCGGCGGGCGTGAACTTCACTGCGTTCGACAGGAGGTTCCACAAGATTTGCTGGACGCGATCTTCGTCGGCAACGATTGACCCGGCCGACCCGTCGATCCGCGAGTCGAGCAGGACGCGCCGAGCCTGCGCCGCCGCGCGGACGGTCTCGACCGCTGCGTCGACGATGGCCGGGATGTCAACGGTGCCGGTGGACAGCCGCGTCTTGCCCGTGACGATCCGTGACACCTCGAGGATGTCCTCGACGAGCTGAACCTGCGCCTTCGCGTTACGCAGGATGACGTCGAGCCCCTTGCGCATGCGCTCCCCGCCGATGTCGCGTTCCTCGACGAGCACCCGCGACCAGCCAAGAATGGCGTTGAGCGGGTTGCGGAGCTCGTGAGAGACCGTCGCCAAGAATTCGTCCTTCGAGCGGCTTGCGCTCTCTGCCTCTGCTCGTGCGCGGCGCTCGCTCGCGAGCAGCTCGCCGCGCTCCTCTTCGACGCGCTTCTTCGCGGTCACGTCGAGCATCGCGCCTACGAAGCGGACCGTCCTCCCCTGCTCCGTGATGCCGAGTCCGCGAGCGCTCACCCACCGTTCGACGCCGTCCTCGATGCCGACCGTGCGGTACTCGACGTCGAAGAGGTGATCCGTCGTCGGATCGAGCGCCCGCTGGACGGCCGCATCGACGCGCTGCCGGTCCTCGGGATGAATGCTTCGGAGGTACGTCTGATAGGTCACCTCCGCATCGGGCGAGAGGCCTGCGAGCGCCCTGCAGCGCACGTCCCAGCGCAGCGTCTCGGTCGTCGGGTTGTAGTCCCACGTTCCGAGACCGGCCGCCTCGATCGCGATTCGGAGCCTGGCCTCACCGGCCCGCAGCTCGAGCTCCGCGAGCTCGGCGCGATGTCTGGCCTCGCGCGCTTCCTCGTAGAGCCGCGCGTTCTCGAAGGCGGCGCCCGCGTACGTCGCGGTGACGACCGCGAGCTCTTCGTCGCGCGTATCGAACGCATAGGCGGCCTCGTGCACGAGAACCAGCGCCCCTTCGAGCTCGCCGCTTCGCCGCACCACGGGGACCGCGATCAGGCTCCCGACCATCCGCGGCACCGAGGGATCGCGCCGGCCGCGCACGTCGTCGTGACGAACCACGCCGCGCTTGCGGAGAATGGGCGCAAGCGCGGACGAAGTGGGTGCGAGGGAACGCAGCTCCTCGTTCAGCCTTCCAACCAGCGCCACGCGCGACACGCCGTCCGCGATGCGATAGTGAAACGCCACGCCCGCCGCGGCCGTCAGATCCTTCGCCTCGGACGCAAGACGCTGCGCCAGGTTGACGACGTCGAGGTCTTCGCTCAACGCGGCGTAGATCCGGACGAGCGCCTCGACCGTGGCGGCTTGGTCCGACGCGGGAGCCGCGGCGACGAGCCGCTCGCTCAGGCGTCCGCTGCCCTCGTCGGACCTCGGGACCAGAGACTCGCGGCTGCTCGAGTTGCGCTGCTCGTACAGTTGCACGAACACGGCGACCTTCGAGCGGAGCATGTCCGGGTCGAGCGGCTTGAACAGGAAGTCGACCGCGCCGCTCGCGTAGCCCCGGGCCACCTCGGCGCGGGTGGGCTCGTCCGCGGTGACGATGATGATCGGAACCCCGCGCGAGCGGTCGTTCTTCTTCAGGAGAGCGGCCGTTTCGAGGCCGTCCAGCTCGGGCATCTGCAGATCGAGCAAGACGAGGGCAAGGTCTTCGCGCGCGGCGATCTCGACGGCTTCCGCACCGGAGCTCGCGCAGAGGAGGCGCCCGCCGAGCGGTTCGAGGATCGCCTCGAGCGCCATGAGATTCGGGGGGTGGTCATCTACGAGGAGGATGGTCGCGATCCGAGAGACGACCGCCGGTCTCCTTCGTCCCCGTCCCATCCCCGCCTCTTCTACGCGGCGGTTCACGATCGGTAATGCTTCGACCACGCGGGCGACCGGTCAACGCGGCTCTCTGTCACGACGGGCTCGAGTGCGGGCTGCGCTCGTGACAACGCATCATTTCCGTGCCGGATCCGCAGCTCACTCGTGTTTCGAGCGACGCGGCGACGCGGCGACGCGACGCAGCTCAGGTCAGCTGCGCCGTCCCGACGTTCACGTCCGCGTCCGCCGCGACGAACGCGACGTGGAGCATCGCGACGATCGGATGTGACGGGGCCATCTTCGAAGCGGCGTCGAGGTCCGCGACGCAGCGCGAGAACAGCTCTACCTCGGCGTCCTCGAGCGCATGCCGGAGCGTGGCGAGCGACGCGGCGTCGAGCTCCACCGTCAACCGGATCGCCTTCCACTCGAAGAACGCAAAGTCGACGATCACACCGTCGGCTTCGGCGATGGCGCGCTTGAGACGCTCGACCGCCTCGTCACGAGGGACGCGAGTGAACCCGTCGACGAATGCGTAGCTGATCACGCTCCAGAACGTGGGGTGCACCCGCCCGCCGGGCAAGCGGTCACCGACACGCTCTCGAGCACACGCTCAGCTTGCCTGCGTCTCCTCGAGCTCATCGACGGAATACGGCGTGCTCTCCCACCGATCGGTACCGCGGAGGGGCCACAAGAGCTCGCGAAGCTGCGGCGCCAACCTCGAGAGCTCCGTTCGGAGCATGCGGATACGCGTCCGCTGCGCCGGATTCGCTCGCAGCGCACGCGAGAGGATCTCGGCAAGCTTCCGTAGCTCCGGACGCGCGCGGAGCTCGGCGATGCCCGGGGGAAGCCCATCGTGCGCGAGGTGTTGCCGGATGATGTGGAAGACGTCCTCGGAGTCGAACAGGATCCTCCCGGTCAACGTCTCGAACGCCAAGCACGCGAACGAGTACGCGTCGGCGGCGAAGGCGCTCTCGGGCTGGCGGTCGTCGTTCCAGACCTCTGGCGCGGCATAGATGGGGTTGCCGCACTTCTTCCGGACAGTCCGCCCACTGAGGCCGAAGTCGACGAGCGTCGCGGCGCCGGTCTCGCGGCGGAGGATGACGTTGTCCGGCTTCACGTCGAGGTGGCCCACGCCCGTCGAATGCATCGCGTCGAGGCCCGCGAGAACGCCATCGAGGACGTCGAGCGCACGGCTCATCGTCATCGTCTTCTCGTCGAGCTCCTTCTCCATCGTGCGGCCCTCGACGAGCTCCATCACGAGGAACGGCTTCGGCTTCGAGGCAACGTCGAACGCCAGGATGCGAGCGAGATTCGGGTGCAGCGGGATCGCGGCAAGGGCCGACGCCTCCGCGCGGAACTGCGACAGGAGCTCTTCTTCGGGCACGTGCGCCATGAGCGCGCCGGCATCGTGTGGGACCTTGAGCACGACCTGGGGAGCGAGCGGGTCGCCTTCGTCCTCGAGCCGGTGCGCGAGGAACAGTGAGCCGAGGCCGCCACTCGCCATCGGCCGCACGAGCCGGAAGCCGCCGAGGATGCCGGTCTCAGGCACCCAGTCCGGCATCTTTCGCTCCGGCGGTGGAATGATGCTGTGCGGTGGCGGTCGGATCGACGCCGGGCTCGACGAACGCCCTCCCAGCCTCATCGACGGCGGACGGCTCAATCGCTGCGGGTCGATCGCTTCTCTGCCGCGCGTGACGAACGTGTAGAGCGCAGATGCCCTTGCAGCGCGGTCCTCTCGTGTGACCTTCGCCGCGGTGTAGAGCGCCTGGAGGACGCCGACGCGACTCGGGAGCTCGATGGATTCGCGCTCGTTGTCCGAGAGGAGAGCGAGCACGCCGTCGGCGATGCGATTCGCGCGGCTCCACGCCTGCGCCTCGCCACGCTCGATCCGCGGGAGCAGCTCCCGCTCGAGCGTGTTCAACAGGCCGAGCACCAGCGCCTTGTCGCCGAGCAACGAGAAGACTCCTCCTTGCGAGCGCGTCCGCAGAGAACGCCCAGCAAGGTCCAGAATAGCATCGAACTGTTCCGCGCGCGGCACGGCACGGCCATTTCTCGCGCGAATATGCGCGTGATCCATGGCAATCGCTGGATCCACCCGCAGAGCCGCTGCGGTCGACCTCGACTCTACCGAGCCGCATCGCTCGCGGCGCACCGCATCGCATCCGCCTCGCCTCGCCTCGCCTCGAAAACGCCGCGGACTCGAGCGTGCTTTGTCCATCCCATCACGCCGGTCCGAGCGGCATAATCCGCGCCCCATGCTCCCTGCTCTCCTCACATCCAGCCGCGGTCGCCGCTCGAGGCTCCTCTTCTTCGTCGCTTCGCTCGCAATGGGCGGCGGCGCCGCCCTCACGAGCCACGCCGCGTTCGCGCAGCCGACGCAGGCACCGGCGGCCGCTCCGCTCACGACCCTACCGAAGCTCGTAGCGACGAAGACGACGCTGCCGAACGGGCTCGAGCTGATCCTGGACGAGGATCACCGCACGCCGATCGTCACGGTCAACATCTGGTACCATGTCGGTTCGAAGGACGAAGCCGATCGGCGCAACGGCTTCGCGCACCTTTTCGAGCACGTGATGTTCCAAGGGAGCAAGCACGTCGCCGAGGACACCTACTTCCGTCACCTCGAGAAGTCCGGCGCGACATCGATCAACGGGACGACGAACACCGACCGCACGAACTACTTCGAGACGGTGCCGTCGAACCAGCTCGAGCTGGCTCTCTGGCTGGAGAGCGACCGCATGGGGTTCCTCCTCGATCACGCCGACGAGAAGACGTTCGCGAGCCAGCGTGACGTCGTGAAGAACGAACGCCGCCAGAACTACGAGAACGCACCGTACGGCCTCGTCGTCCAGTACATCCGCGAGGAGCTGTTCCCGAAGGAGCACCCGTATCATCGGCTCACGATCGGCAATCCCGCGGACCTCGACGCTGCGTCGATCGACGACGTGCGCGCCTTCTTCCGCAAGTACTACGTCCCGAACAACGCGACGCTGGTCCTCTCTGGTGACTTCGATCCGAAGAAGGCTACGGCGCTCGTCGAGAAGTACTTCGGTCCGATCCCCCGCGGGCCGGAGGTCTCGCGGACGAAACCGGCGGCGGTCGCTCACCCGGGCGAGGCGCGCATCGAGGTCGAGGCAGGCGTCGAGCTCCCGCGCGTCTACGTGAGCTGGTCGACGCCTTCGCTGTTCACGCAGGAGGACGGCGAGCTCGATCTCGTCTCCCATGTCCTCACCGGGGGCAAGACGAGCCGCCTCTACAAGAGGCTCGTCTACGACCTCCAGATCGCGCAGAACGTGTCGGCATCGCAGCAGTCGATGGAGCTCGCGAGCGTGTTCGAGATCGTCGCGACCGCGAAGCCCGGCCACACCGCCGAGGAGCTGCTCAAGGTGATCGACGAGGAGCTCGCCAAGCTCCGGACCGGCGGCATCGAGGACGGCGAGCTCGCTCGCGCCAAGACGTCGATCCTCGCCGACAGCGTCTTCGAGATCGAGCGCAGCTCTGCGCGCGCCAACCGTCTCAACAGCTACAACCACTACGTCGGCAACCCGAGCTGGCTCGACAAGGACATCGCGCGGACGACGAATGCGACGGCGAAGAGCGTCGCCGCGACGGCGCGCACATGGCTCAAGGAGAAGGATCGCGTCGTGACTCTCGTGACACCGAAGAAGGAAGCACCGACGGCGGGCAAGGTCGTGAACGTGAAGCGAGGTGCGCGATGAAAGCTTCGGCCAAGCACGTTCTCGGGCTCGTTGGTCTCGCGCTCCTCGTCGCGTGTGGCGGAACACCGCCGCCTGCACCGGCCGCACCTGCTCCGGCCCCCACCCCCGTGGCCACCGCCCAGGGCGATCGCGTCACTCCCGACGCGCCGTTCCGACAGCAACCGCCGGTCGCCGACGGCAAGGTCCAGTTCACCGCGCCGAAGATCGCCGAGGCGAAGTTGAAGAACGGCCTGCGCGTGCTCGTCGTCGAACGGCACGACCTGCCAATCGTCAGCGCGCGGCTCGTGGTCTCGATGGGCGCGGGCGATCTGCCTGACGCGCGCGCGGGCGTGATGTCGTTCCTCGGGTCGATGCTCGAGCAAGGGACGAAGAAGCGGAACGCCCTCCAGCTCAGCGACGACTTCGAGGCCATCGGGGCACACCATGGCGCCTGGGTGGACTGGGACTCCGGCGGCGTGAGTCTTCGTGTGCTGTCGGAGCGCCTCGACGCTGGCCTCGAGCTGATGGCCGACGTTGCGCTCTCGCCGACGTTTCCGGATGCCGAGATCGAACGGCTGCGAACGCGCCGCATCACGGGCATCCAGGCGGAGAAGAGCAGCCCGCAAGCGATCGTCTCGAATGCCGTCGCCGCATCCCTCTTCGGACGCTCTCACCCGTACGGCCACAGCATGACGGGCGAAGAAGCCGACGCGAAGAAGATCACGCGCGCCGAGCTGGTGCGGACCTACGACCGCCTCTTCAATCCGCAGAACGCCGCGCTCGTCGTCGCGGGCGACGTCACACAGGCGACGCTGCTTCCGAAGCTCGAAGCCGCGTTCGGTGGATGGAAGGGGAAGCCCGGCGCCGCCGTGCGAAAGCCGCCGAAGGCACCAGCGAAGGCAGCGACGGACAAGCGGGTCGTGTTCGTCGATCGCCCGGGAGCGCAGTCGCAGGTCCAGCTCGTCCGGCCCGGCGTCCCGCACTCGGTGAAGGACCGCGACGCCTTCGTGGTCGCAAACGCGATCCTCGGGGGAATGTTCTCGAGCCGGGTGAACATGAACCTGCGCGAGAAGAACGCGTACACCTACGGCGCCCGGTCCTACTTCGCGATGCGCCACGGTGCTGGGCCGTTCCTCGTGGCCGCCGCGGTCTTCGCGGACAAGACGGGCCCCGCGATCAAGGAGGTCTTCACCGAGCTCGAAGGCCTGCGCCGTGACGGTCCGACCGAAGACGAGCTCGCGCTCGCGAAGGAGAGCATCCGGCTCGCGATGCCGGGCCGCTTCGAGAGCGTGTCCGACGTCGCAGCCGCGGTGTCCGACCTCGTCGTCTACGACCTCCCGCTCGACGAATACGAGAAGCGCTCGGCGCGCATCGAAGCGGTCACCGCCGCCGACGTGAAGCGCGTCGCCGCGGAGTACTTCGGCTCGGACGCCATGACCGTCGTGGTCGTCGGCGATCGAAAGACGGTGCTCCCGCAGATCGAAGCGCTCGAGCTCGGTGCGGTCGACGAGCGCGACGCCTACGGCAATCCGGTCACCGCGGGCGCCGCGGTGAAGACGCCAGCCGCTGCACCACCGCCTGCGCAGAAGAAGTAAGGTCGTTCGGTAGCTCGAGCAGGAAGCGCGACCGGACGCGGGCGCCCGCGAAAGCGCGCCCGGGTCCGAGTCGTGCAACGGATGGATCTTTCAGGGCTCGCGGTTTCGGATCGAGAGCGATCGAAGCACGAGCTCGCAAAGGAGGACCCATGTTCTGTCATTCGTGCAGGTGTCACGTCACACCGGAGCCGCCTCGGTCGGTGTGGAAGGTGCTGTCCGTCGGCTTCTGGGTCGGCTCCATGGTCATCGCGGTCTGCTTCTCGTTGCTGCTCGGCCTGAACCTTGTCCTTGCGCCTGCGGCGATCTTCATCGGCGCGTCCGTGGGTGCGTGCGCGAGGAAGCTGAACGACTGGACGTGCCCGAGGTGCAAGGCCGAGCTCGTCGAGCCCGAGCCGGTCGAAGACATGGTCCCGCTCACGCGATGGCGCCGCCGTGTACTCGCGCCGACGCCCGCGCACGCCTAAGAACAAGGGCATGCGTATCGAAGTGAAGAGGGCCGCCTGACGCGACGGAGCCTGGTTGCCGTCGCGTTCGCGGCCCTGTCGTTGGTGCTGTTCGCGTGCAGCAAAGGCGGCGAGCGGCGCGTCGAGACCACCGAATCCCAAGCGAAGCGGACCGACGCGAGCGTCACGACGACGATCGCCGAGCCGACGTATTGGAACCGCGTCGCCGGGATCCTCGAAGCCCATTGCACGAGCTGCCACGCCGAGGGGGGCATCGGTCCGATGCCGCTCGTGTCGTTCGAAGACGCGAAGACCCACGCCGGCGCGATTGCGTACGAGACGCACACGCGCCACATGCCGCCGTGGCTGCCTGACACGTCCGCGTGCGCCGAGCTCCGCCATTCGCGCGCGCTCCCCGACGCAGACATCCGCGCGCTCGCGCGCTGGGCCGAGCTCGGCGCGCCGGAAGGTCGCCGTGAGGACCATCTACCGCCAGAGGCGAAAATCGCTCGGGCGTCACTTCCGCCGAGCCCGGATCGAGTGGCTGTCCCTGCGGAGGCCTATGCGCCGAAGCGCGGACGCACCGACGACTATCACTGCTTCGTCCTCGATCCGAAGCTCGATCGGCCGGAGCGCGTCGTCGGACTTCGGATCGCCCCCGGCCTTCCGTCGGTGGTCCATCACGTCCTGTTGTTCGAGGTCAGGGCGAACGCCGTCGATCGGATCCGCGAGCTCGACGAGCGCGAGCCAGGGCCCGGGTACACCTGCTTCGGCGGCATCGGCGTCACGCCAGCGATCCGCGCAGGCAATCTCGCGAAGGGCGAGCTCGTCGACTTCGACGCGCAGATGATCGTCGGCTGGGCGCCTGGCGCCGGGGCGACCGACGTCGCCGGCGCACCGACGAAGCTTCCGGAAGGCACGGCCATCCGGCTCGCCAACGGCTCGCGCCTCGTGATGCAGGTCCATTACAACCTGGAGAACTACGAGCGTGTCGAAGCCGGCAAGCGCGATCGCACGCAGGTCGAGATGTGGTTCGCCAAGGACGAGCCGCTACGGCAGGCCGTCTGGGTGCCGCTGATGAAGTACGACTTCCGCGTGCCCGCGAACGCCGGACCGGAGGACGCACGTGCCCGGGCGCATGCCGACGTCGCGCTCCCGTTCCCCCTCGAGGTGCGAGGGGTCGCGCCCCACATGCATCTGCGTGGTCGCTCGATCCGCGTCGAGGCAACGGCCGCCGGGGCCGAGACCACGGACCAGCAGGCCTGCCTCCTCGATGTCCCGCGCTGGGACTTCCACCATCAGGAAGGTTACTGGCTCGAAAAAGGCGTTCGCGTCGAGCGGGCGTCCGTCACGTGCAGCTGGGACAATCGGCCTACGGCGCAGCCGATCGTGAACGGCAAGCGAAAGCCGGTGCGCGACCTCCGCTGGGGCGAAGGCACGGACGACGAGATGTGCCTCGCGTTCCTCTACGCGACCTTGTGATCGAGCTACGCGACCGTGTGATGGCGCGGGCGCCTACTGCGCCGGCATACTGTGCCGCGCTGCGGACTCCGCGTGTTCGGCCCTCAGGGCTTCCTTCTTCTGCGCATCCTTCTTCCGCCGAGCGCGCATGTTGAGGAGCTCCACCACGAGCGCGAAGAGCATCGCAGCGTAGATGTATCCCTTGTTGATCGGCGTCCCGACGCCCTCGGCGAGAAGGAGCACGCCGATGAGCACGAGGAAGCTCAATGCGAGCATCTTGAACGTCGGGTTCTGGTCGATGAAGCGCGAGATGGGCCCCGAGAAGACAGCCATGAACGCAACGGCGACGAGCATCGCCACGACCATGACCCAGACCTGACGGACCATGCCGATCGCCGAGATGACGGAGTCGAGGGAGAAGACGAGATCCAGAACGACGATCTGAGCGATGACCGCCCCGAACGATGCCTTCTTGGCCTTTTCGGCGAGCTCGTCCTCGTCGCCGCCCATCGTCTTCTTGTGGATCTCGACGACACTCTTCGCGAGCAGGAAGAGACCACCACCGAGCAGGACGAGATCCTTGCCGGTGACCGCGTCGACATGATGGTTCTCGACCCAGCCGTCGGGCACCCAGCCGATCGAGGACCAGCGGAAGAGCGCGGCCTCGAGCCCCATCACCCACTTGATGGCGAGGAGGAGGCCGAGGCGGGCGACGAGCGCGAGGCCGAGGCCGATGAAGCGGGCAGGCTTCTTCTTCTCCTCCGGCAGCCCGCCGACGAGGATCGACAGGAAGACGATGTTGTCGATCCCGAGGACGACCTCCATGAGCGTGAGCGTGACGAGCGGGACGACCCAATCCATCGGACGAAACTTACCCGGCCCGCTTTCATAGTTCACGCGCCGCGAAACACTGCCGCGAAATCGATGCAAATTGCAGCGGCCCTGACCAGAGAGACGACCACATCGACAAACGGCGAAACGGGCGGCGGTAGCCGTGAAGCCACCGTCGCCCGCCCCGGATCGCGCCCTTCAGGCTACCAGGCTGGAGCTGGCGCTGCCGCCTTCGCAAGCGACAGGTTCAGCGCTGCCCGAAAGAGAAGGGCCTCTTCCGCGTGTCATCGCCTCCGGCGATTGTCCTCCAGCGCGAAGCTGATCTTCGCATTCACCCGGAAGCCGATCACGTGGTCGTCCTCGACGACGGCCTGCATGTCCTGGATGTAGATGGACCGGATGCCCCGGATGGTCTGCGATGCCTCAGCGATCGCTCGGCGCGTCGCGTCCTCCCAGGAGTGGGGGGACTGCGCGACGAGCTCGATCACCTTCACCACCGGACCGCCTTCCATCTCCCAGCGCGGCCATTCTGAGCGGGCCCAGTACGGCTCCCGCGTCCATGGCTCGCGCAGCCACGACTCGCGCATCCAGGGCGCCTCGCGCAGCCACGACTCGCGCATCCAGGGCGCCTCGCGCATCCAGTCGCCGTTGTAGCGACGGGAACGCTCGTAGCCGGGTCCACGCGAATCGAGCCAGCCCGGCCCGCGTGAATCGGGCCAACGCCCTTGTTTCATCCAGTACTCGGGCTCGACGTCCCAACGATTGTCATAGCCGTTCCGGTACCAGTCATTCGGACGCGACCAGCGCGGCCAGCTGTACTCGTGCGGACGGCTCCAGCCGCTTTCACTCGACATCATGCGAAGTCTCCTCTCATGAGCCGGCATCACCGGCGCCGGGCACGGGGACCGACGCCGGTGACACCTTCGTGTCCTCATCCTTGCGATCGATGTCCGGGATGGGGCTGTTCGGTGGCGTCTTCGGATCCCCCGTCGGGCCTTCTTGTCGGCACGCGATCCCCGTCACCACCAGAGCCCCGAGCAGGGCGCCCATCCCGAACCATCGTCGCTTGTCCACGAGATCCTCCTAAAGGAGCTGCGCGATCACGCTCGCGCGTTCTTGCCGTTGTGCGGCTGCGCCTGCTGGCGCTCGACCGCCGACCGGCTCGAGAACCGGTCGTTGCTCTGATCACGGTGGCTCACGCGGAGCTCGTTCCGAACCTCCTCGACGCCGTGCACGCGCTCGATGAGAAGCTCGAGCCCGCGCTTGTCGCGGCGGTACGGGACGGTGCCGACGAGACGGACGATGCCGGTCTCGACCACCACCTCCACCTCACTCGCATCGATGAAGCCCTGACGCGAGATCACCTCGGCCACCTCCTCACGGATGCGCTCGTCAGGGCGCTTGTAGCCCTTCGGACCGCGACCATAAAAAGGGCCGCGCTCGTCTCCGAAGCCGAAGCCGATGTCGGCGCCCGCGCCCCAAGCGGCGTTGTGCTCCGATCCGAATGACGTGCCAAGACGATCATACGCGGGGTTCCAATCGTACTCCCCACGTGCGAACGGAATGCCACGGCCCTGCTGCCCATAGGCGTTGCGGGCGAGGTTCTGCCCGTACACGCCCTGGAGCTGCTGCACCTGCTGGAGCTGCTGAAGCTGCTGAAGCTGCTGGAGCTGCTGGAGCTGCTGCACCTGCTGGAGCTGCTGGAGCTGCTGGAGCTGCTGCAGCTCGTTCCAGTCGCCGCCGAAGGCGACGGGGCTCAGGTGGCTCTGCGCCAGGAAGGCGCGGTCGTACGGGTTGTAGATGTTCGCCATGTTGGCCCGCTCCCACGGGGTCGCGATTCCCATGTTGATGCGATCCCACGTCGACGTGGATGCGGAGGTGGATGCGGACGAGGGCGTCGTAAAGAGGCCCATGTTGGCGCGCTCCCACGGCGTCGTGAACAGGCCCGCGTTGATGCGCTCCCACGGCGTCAGGCCGATGGTGTGGCGCTCCCACGGGGTCGTGAAGAGACCCGCATTGATGCGATCCCACATGGACGTCGACGGCGTCGGGAGGAGGCCGAGGCTCGCGCGCTCCCACGGCGTCATGAAGAGGCCGCCATTCATCTGGAAGGGCGTCACGCCATGGAGACCGAGGTTGGTGTGGAACGGCGTCATGCCGAACGAACCGTTCGTGACGAAGGGGGTCTGGAACGGCGTTCCGAACGCACCGAGGTGCGCCTGGAGCGGGTTCAGCCCGACGACGCCCGCGTTCGCGCCGACGAGGCCCATCGCGCGCTCCCACGGCGTCGTCCCGAAGAGGCCGACGTTGCCGTTGAGTTGCGAGAGGGCGATCTGCTGCGCGTAGGGCATCGTGCCGAGGAACGGCGTCGTGCCCGCGAACGAGTTACCGATCGCACCGAGGAGGTGATTGCGGGCGTCGATCGTCCCGAGGAAGGGATTCACGCCATTCGTGAAGGCGTTCGTCCCCAAGAAGGGATTCACGCCATTCGTGAAGGCGTTCGTCCCGAGGAACGGATTCACGCCATTCGTGAAGGCGTTCGTCCCGAGGAACGGATTCACGCCGTTCGTGAAGGCGTTCGTCCCCAAGAAGGGATTCACGCCGTTCATGAAGGCGCTGTTGCCGATGAACGGGTTCACGCCGTTCATGAAGGCGCCGTTGCCGATGAACGGGTTCACGCCGTGGATGCCGCCCACGAACGGGTTCACGCCGTTCGCGAAGGCGCTGTTGCCGATGAACGGATTCGTCCCGTTCGTGTAGCCGTTCGTGAAGGCGGCGTTGCCCACGAACGGGTTGGTCCCCGCGAACGCGCCGACGTTGTTGCGCTCATAGGGGTGCACGCCGACGTGACGATCGAAGCGATCGAACGGCGTCGCACCGTAGAGGCCGACGTTGCGCTCGTACGGGTGGCCATAGAAGCCGATGTTGCGCTCGAACGGATGCCCGTAGAAGCCGATGTTGCGCTCGAACGGGAAGCCGATGTTGCGCTCGAAGACATTGAAGCCACGCTCCCACGGCCCACGCTCGCTGAAGTGGCGATCGTAGGGATGACGCTCGTAGGAGCTTCCATTCATGACTCCACGACCGCTGAATCCGCTCCAGCTGCTTCCACCGACGTCGTCCTCGGGGTAGTAGCGCCGGCTGCGGCTCGGCTCACGCCAGACTCCACGAGTCCCGAGCGGTCCCTCCCAGTCCAGATGCGGGTCGAATTCAGTCCTGAACCCGCTTCCGAACCCCTCGTCGTGGCGATTGCTCATGTTCGATCTCCTTCATGACGTGGCAAACACCTGCGAGGCAGGTGTTACGATGCGCTCACGAACTTCTGCGCGAGTAGTGTGCGGCGAAGATGCCTCGCCGCCCCGCGCACCGTGAGCAACGTGCATGCCCTCTGTGCTGGCGCGGGTATCGCCCTCCGCGCGTCTCCTACGCATGAAGGACGACATCGCGCGTTCACAGTCGTCGCTCGCGAGCGTGCGGGGCGTATCGCCACGATCCTCGCTCTCTCGTCTCGATGCGACGCGCGGACTCCACGTTTCGAAGCGAAACGACGCCACCGCCACGAGATCTCGTGGTTCGAGTATCATCGGGCTGTGGGCAATTCGCTCTCTTACGACCGGCTCTTCGCTGCGCTCGCTGTCCTTTCGACGACTTTCGCCTCGGTGGGCTGCAGCAAGTCCGAGTCCGCGCGAGCCGTCGAGGAGTCACGACCGAAGGAAGCCGACACGGCGACGAAGGCGGCAGCGCCTGCCGCACCCGAGGTTCTGCCGTCCGCAGCAGAGACCGCCGTCGTCGATGCCGGCCGCGAGCGACCTTTGCCCGCCGCTACGCCGTCGCCGAAGCGAGAAGCTCCCGCGACGTGCGGCGCCCAGGGCTGCAGCCCGGACATGAAGAAGGGCAACTGAGCATCACGACCGCGCCGGCCCTCGTCGATCTCGGTCGCCGCTGTCTTCGTCGAACCAGGCGGTCGGGATCGCGTTCGCGAAGCACGTGACCGTCCGCGGACGATCGATGCCCGACCAGAGCGCGCGAATCGGCCTGTCCGGAGTCCCCTCGGCGAGGCCTTCGGAACGACGCCACGTCGGGCGGCATCCGGGTGAGAGCGTGCGCAACCCGCTCTGCAATGCACCGATGATGAACGTGTGACCGGCGACCTCTGCACGGAAGAAGTCCGCGAGCGCTTGCGCGAAGTCGATGCCGGCGTCCGCGCCGAACACCTCGCACGTCCGCAGCCACACGAGGCTTTGGGTCGCTGGCAGGAGCCGGTCACGCACGGCGCACACCGCTGGATGCAGCGCGTGTCCTGGACGGAGTGCGCGTGCGTCGAGCACGTCGCTTCCAACCAGCACGCGTCCCCATCGGCCATGTCCCCAGTACTGGATCTGGGCGATCGGACAAGCGCTCCGGTACGTCGCGAGCCACCCGAGCGCTTCAGCCCAGCTTCGAGCCCCGAACGTCGCGTCGAACCGACCGAGTCTCCGGTAGAGCGCCGCCCCAGCCCACCATGCGTTCGATAGACCGACGCCGCGCTTCGTGCATGTCCGGTCGTAGACCATGAGGCGCAGCGGCGCGCCGCTCACGCGCTGGCGCTCGTGCTCGTGCTCTCGATCGGATCGAACGTCGTGATCTCGTGCACCGTACGTTCGGGAGCATCGACGTGAAGGAAGTGCGACGCGTCGTCCATCCACACGAGCTCGGAGCCGGGGATGTCTTCGTGGAACATCGGTCCGAACTCCGGCGGCACCATGACGTCCTTCTTCGCGTAGAGGACCTTCACCGGACACGGGATCCGTGGACCGCTCCGGGCGCGTTCTCGGAGCTCTCCGATGATCGCCGCGTGCTCGACGGGGTCGAGGCTCTCCTCGAGGATCTTGGCGAACACGCGTGCGCCTTCGAGCGTCTCGAACAGCCGCCCGTATTCGGTGCACTCCTCCTGGCTCATGATGTCGCTGTGCGCGTAGTGGACGTTCTTGGCGACGAACGCCTCCGGAAATCGATGCGCGGTCCGCGCCACGATCTCGGCGACCGCAGGGCCGAGCGCAGGTGCAT
>JAFAER010000182.1 GCA_023423895.1 Pseudomonadota bacterium | reverse complement strand
AGATTGACGAAGACAAGCTCAAGGAGCGCATCATCCACATCAACCGCGTCGCCAAGGTCGTCAAGGGCGGCCGGCGCTTCTCGTTCGCGGCGCTCGTCGTCGTCGGTGACGAGAGCGGTCACGTGGGCGTCGGGCTCGGCAAGGCGAACGAGGTCCCGGAGGCCATCCGCAAGGGCAACGACCAGGCTCGCAAGAACCTGTTCAAGGTCCCGCTCGACGGCGTCACCATCCCGCACGAGGCTCACGGACACTTCGGCGCTGGCCGCGTGTTCCTCCGCCCCGCCTCGCAGGGAACGGGCGTCATCGCCGGCGGTGCGGTCCGCGCCGTCGTCGAGTCGGCCGGCATCCACGACATCCTGACGAAGTGCATCGGCAGCGCGAACCCGCACAACGTGGTCCGCGCGACGATCCAGGCGCTCCGCCAGATGAAGAGCCTGGACCAGGTTGCGAGCAAGCGCAGGAAGCAAACGGGCGACCTGATTGCTCCCAGCACCAAGAAGAAGAAGTCGGCGACGGGCGTGGCCGGCAAGATCGAGGCTGCAACATGAAGTCCAAGCTCCGCGTGAAGCAGATCAAGAGCTGCATCGGCGTCGACTGGCGCTTTCGTCTCAACCTGAAGGGCCTCGGCCTCGGCCGCATCGGCAAGACGGTCGAAGTGGCGAACACGCCGTCGTTCCGTGGCGCCGTCAAGAAGGTCCTCCACCTCGTCACTGTCGAGGAGATCTGAGTCATGGCTGACACTCTCAGCAAGCTCGCGAAGCCGGAAGGCGCGACCAAGGACAAGCTCCGCAAGGGCCGTGGTCCGGGCTCGGGTCTCGGCAAGACGGCCGGTCGCGGTCAGAAGGGCCAGTACGCCCGCCGCGCCACGTTCAAGCCTTCGTTCGAAGGCGGTCAGACCCCGCTCGCGCGTCGTCTCCCGAAGCGCGGCTTCAAGAAGCACAACGCTGCGGTCGTCGCGGCGATCAACGTCGGCCAGCTCGAGGTCTTCGAGGCCGGCGCGAACGTCGACGAGCGCGCGCTGCGCGATCGTGGCCTCGTGAAGGGCCAGATCGACCGCATCAAGATCCTCGGCGACGGCGAGCTGACGAAGAAGATCACGGTCACTGCGCACTCCTTCTCCAAGTCTGCCCAGGAGAAGATCGCGAAGGTCGGCGGTTCGGCCGTTCTCGTCGCGCAGGCGCAGGCTGCCGCGGCGGCCGAGTGATCGGCGGCACGGGGAATAGGTCAACGGACCGATGAGCGTCTTCGCAGGGTTGGCGAACATCAACAAGGTGCCGGAGCTCCGGCGCCGCGTTTTGTTCACGCTCGCGATGCTCGCGGTGTACCGCATCGGAGCATTCGTCACGATCCCCGGCGTCGACCGGAACGTGATGAAGGCCGTCGTGAACAAGCAGGGAGGAGGCCTCCTCGGCTTCTTCAACATGTTCTCCGGCGGCGCGCTGTCGAACCTCTCGATCTTCGCGATCGGCATCATGCCCTACGTCAGCGCGAGCATCGTGCTCCAGCTGTTGACGATGGTGTTCAAGCCGCTCGACGAGCTCCGCAAGGAGGGCGAGCAGGGCCAGCGCAAGATCAACCAGTACACGCGCTACGGCACGATCGTCCTGGCACTGTTCCAGAGCTTCGGCATCGCAATGAGCCTCGAAGCGCTGAACAACCAGGACACGGTCGGCGCGACCGGCGACGTCGTCACGCATGCAGGCTGGGGCTTCCGCCTCATGACGATGCTGACGCTCACGACCGGCACGTGCTTCATCATGTGGATCGGCGAGCAGATCACGGAGCGCGGGATCGGCAACGGCATCTCGCTCCTCATCTTCGCCGGCATCGTGACGGACATCCCGGGCGGCGTCTTCGGCTACTTCCAGACGCACAAGGGCTCGATCCAGCCGCTGAACCTGTTCATGGTCACGGCGGTCATCCTCCTCACGGTCGCCACGATCGTGTTCTTCGAGCGCGGGCAGAGGCGCATCCCGATCTACTACGCACGAAGGACCGTCGGTCGACGCGTCTACGGCGGGCAGACGGCGCACCTCCCGCTGAAGGTGAACACGAGCGGCACGATCCCGCCGATCTTCGCGAGCTCGCTGCTGATGTTCCCGGCCACGCTGGCGAACTTCAAGATCCCGGGCATGGCTCAGCTCCAGCAGAGCCTCGAGCGCGGTGACTGGCTCTTCAACGTCGTCTACGTCGCGCTGATCATCTTCTTCTGCTTCTTCTACACGGCGGTCACCTTCCAGGCGGTCGACGTGGCGGACAACCTGAAGAAGCAGCAGGCGTTCATCCCCAGCATCCGCCAGGGGAAGCAGACGGCCGAGTACATCGACAAGGTCCTCACGCGCATCACGCTCGGCGGCGCCTTGTATGTCGCGGCCGTGTGTGTCGTGCCGACGGTCATCAGCGAGTACTTCAAGGTCCCGTTCCGCTGGGGCGGCACCTCGGTCATGATCGTCGTCGGCGTCGCGCTCGACACCGTCGCGCAGATCGAAGCTCACCTCATCACGCGCAACTACGAAGGCCTCTCGGGCGGCGGCGGTCGCGCCACGCGCGTCCGTGGCCGAAGGGACCTGGCGTGATGGCATCCACTACGTTTTCTCGGGGGAGGGGACGATGAGGCTCATCTTCGTTGGACCGCCGGGCGCCGGTAAGGGCACCCAGGCCAAGGTCATCTGCGAGAAGTACGGCATCCCGCAGTGCTCCACGGGCGACATGCTCCGTGCAGCGAAGAAAGAGGGCCGCCTGCCCGCCGAGCTCATCCAGAAGATGGACGCCGGTGGGCTCGTCCCGGACGAGGTCGTCGTCGACCTCATCCGCCAGCGCACCGAGGAGGCCGACGCCCAGGGCGGCTTCCTCCTCGACGGCTTCCCCCGCACTGTCCCGCAGGCCGAGGCGCTCGAGAAGATGCTCGAGGGCCGCGGTCAGGCGCTGAACGGCGTCATTGCGCTCACCGTCGACAAGAACTTGCTCATGGAACGGGCAGTGCTGCGTCGAACGGACAAACGCACTGGACAGATTTACCACTTGAAGTATAACCCGCCGCCCCCCGATGCAGAACTCGAGCACCGGGCAGACGATCACGAAGACAAGGTTCGGAATCGAATCGACGTCTACGAGAGAATGACGGCGGACCTCCTCCCCTACTACGAGAAAAAAGGCCTCCTCGAGCGGGTGGACGGAGTCGGCGAAGTGGCAGACGTGACGCAGCGGGTCCTCGCTGCGATCGACAAGCGGAAGTAACACCGAGATTCAAGGAGAGGCGAAGGGATCGTTGATGAGTGAGCGTCGTGAGCGGAAAGAGCCGAAGGGCGACAAGCTCGAATTCGATGGCGTCGTCCAGGAAGCGCTACCGAACGCGATGTTCCGCGTGAAGTGCGACAACGGACTGATTGTTCTCGCGACGATCAGCGGGCGAATGCGGCAGTTCTACATCCGCATCCTCCCCGGCGACCGGGTCACCGTCGAGGTGAGTCCGTACGATCCGAGCCGTGGCCGCATCACCTACCGTCACAAGTAACGATCGCGCCTCAGACTTCAGACGTCAGGCTTCAGGAAGACAGAGAGCAGCGCTATGAAGGTCCGTCCGTCCGTCAAGAAGGTTTGCGACAAGTGCAAGGTCGTTCGGCGCAAGGGCGTCGTTCGCATCATCTGTGAGAACCCGCGCCACAAGCAGCGCCAGGGCTGAAGGAAAGAGTTATGGCTCGTATCGCAGGCGTCGACCTCCCCCGTCACAAGCAAGTCGCTTACGCGCTCCCGTACCTCTACGGGGTGGGCCATGCGCTCGCCAAAGAGATCTGCGCGAAGGCGAACATCTCTCCGACCAAGAAGACGGAGGAGCTCACCGAGGGTGAGATCAAGCGCATCCGCGAGCTGCTCGAGACCGAGTACCGCGTCGAAGGCGACCTGCGCCGCGAAGTGCAGATGAACATCAAGCGTCTGATGGACCTCGGTTGCTACCGCGGCCTCCGTCATCGCCGCGGCCTGCCGGTCAACGGGCAGCGCACGCACACGAATGCGCGTACCCGCAAGGGCCCGCGTAAGGGCATCCTCTCGCGTGGCGGCGGCGCCCGTAAGGCGTGAGCGCAGGTCTAGAGCTGGAGTAACGGAAGATCATGGCAAGCACGAAGACTCAGGCCTCGAGCGCGGCAGCTGGCAAGGGCAAGCCCGGCAAGAAGAAGGTCAAGAAGAACATCTCGACCGGCATCGCCTGCATCCAGTCGACGTTCAACAACACCGTCGTCACGATCACGGACGTCAACGGCAACACCGTTGCGTGGTCGAGCGCCGGTGCGCGCGGCTTCAAGGGCTCGCGCAAGTCGACGCCGTTCGCGGCCCAGCTCGCTGCCGAAGAGGCCTGCCGCAAGGCGATGGAGCACGGCATGCGTTCGGTCGCCGTCTTCGTGAAGGGCCCGGGCGCTGGCCGCGAGAGCGCGCTTCGTGCGCTCCAGACGGCTGGCTTCAAGGTCACGCTCATCCGCGACGTCACGCCGGTTCCGCACAACGGCTGCCGTCCGCCGAAGCGCCGCCGCGTCTGATCGGACGCCGCTCGCTTCGTCGAGCGAATCTGCCGAGCGCCGCCACCTCTCCACGAGGTCGCGGCGCTTGTCGCGTTTGTCTGCGCGGGCGCCGAGTCTTCGCGGGATCGCAGGACGCTACTTCTTCACAGTGCGCTGGAGGACGGTTGGCGTGTCGGGATCCTGCAGTCCTGGAGGAGCGCTTGCTCGTGTGGCGGGTGGGGGCGGCGCGGCGGTGGGGAAGCGGTGCGGCCGCCAGCGAAGATCGAGCGCGTCGAGGGCGTCGGCGAGCTCGCGCGCATCGGCAAATCGCTCCGTCGGCTCTTTGGCGAGGCAGCGAGCGACGATGTGCTCCAGCTCCGGAGCGATCGGCTCACCGCGGACGATGCTCGGGGGCGTGACCTCTTCGATGACCTGGGCGGCGTAGATCGCCGTGGCCGTCACGCCTTCGAACGGCGCGCGTCCCGTCAGCAGGCAATAGAGGACGCCTCCGATGCCGTAGACGTCGGACCGGGGCGTGGCCTGCTTTCCGAGGACGAGCTCCGGCGCCATGTACTTCGGCGTCCCGGCGAGCAGGCCGGTGCCCGTGAGCGTGGCTTCGATTTCCGTCTGCGCGTCGGCCACGCGTTTCGCAATGCCGAAGTCGAGGACCTTCACGAAGTCGGACTGCCCTCCGGCGTTGGTCACGAAGATGTTCGCCGGCTTCACGTCACGATGCACGATCCCGCGGTCGTGCGCCTCCGCGAGCGCCCGCGCAGCCTGGACGACGAGATGGACGGCGCGCGCGGGCGCGAGCGGTCCTTCGGTCTTCACGAGCTCCGCCAGGGTCAGGCCCTCGAGCAGCTCCATCGCGTAATAGAAGACGCCGTCGTCGGTCACGCCGAAGTCGAACACGCGGATGGTGTTGGGATGCGAGAGGTCGCTCGTGGCCTTCACCTCTCGCTCGAAGCGGGCGACCGCGATCTCGTCGGTCGCGGCTTCCGCGCGCAGGATCTTGAGCGCGACGTCACGTTTCAGCCCCGGATGGAAGGCGGCCCACACCTCGCCCATGCCGCCGGCTCCGATGCGGTGCTTCAGACGGTAGCGACCGATGCTCCGGGACTCGAAAAGCTGGCGCCGGATCGTCCATGCGTAGTGCGTGGCGGCGACCATCAGGACCATCGTGCCGTAGATGAAGAAGAGGTACTGGGTCGCCATTCCGAGCGCGACCGGGTCCGAGAGCTGCGCGCGGATCGCGGGCACGAAGAACGATCCGATCCCGAGGACGATCGGGAACGACGACGCGATGAGGAGATTCGGGGCGAGCGCGCGCGTCCAGCGTTGCGCGAAGAAGGCGTTGCGGGCGACGACCACCATCATGATGCCCGCGAGATATGCGCTCGTGATGCCGTTGTAGCGGATGGTCATCAGCGCGATCGCGTACGCCGCGGACGTGTAGAGGACGGAGTCGAGCCCCCGGAGGAGCGTCGGGCTCGCGGTCGGCTTCTTGAAGGCACCCCAGGCGACGAACGCGACCAACGGCATGATCCCCCAGCGGACGCTCCAGAACCAGATGAGCGTCGAAGCGCCGTCCGCCGTCCACGTCGCGACGATCCAATCCAGAATCCCGCACGCGCACCACGTCGGCACGGATACGAGGACACCCGCGCGGAAGCGGCGGAGGTCGCCGAGATGCTCCGCATGTTCGACCGATCGCTGCTGCTCGCGAACGAGCGCGTTGTCGGAGCGCGAGCTCGAGACCGACGCCGTGAGGGACACCGAGCGCGTGATTCCACTCCCGGTGGCGTCGGAGTCGCGCGGCGAGGACGGCTGGGCCACGA
>JAFAER010000172.1 GCA_023423895.1 Pseudomonadota bacterium | reverse complement strand
TCCGGAACGAGGGCGTTCGTTTGGGAGGTCTTTCAAGGGTTATCGGCATGGCGATCGGGAACGAGGAAGCAAAGCTATTCGTCGCAGGACTCCCAGACAGCGTTTCGGAAGAGGTGCTCAAGCAGATTTTCGAAGCGACCGGCGGCAAGGTCGTGAGCGTGAGCCTCCCGAAAGACCGCATGACGGGCCGTCCCAGGGGATTCGGGTTCGTGACGTTGTCGACTCCGCAGGAAGCGGAAGCCGCACGGAGCGCGCTCGATGGCTCACTTCAGGGCGGGCGATCGATTTCCGTTCGTCCGTTTCAGGCAGAGCCTCCCCGCAAGGGTGAAGGCGGCCCGATGTCGAGCGGGCCTCGCTCGAGCGGGCCTCGCTCGGGAGGAGGAGGGCCGCAGCAGGCGCCAGATCGCACGCTGTACGTCGGCAACCTGCCCTACGACTGCTCGCAGCCGGAGGTGGAGGCGCTCATCAACGGTGTCGTTGGCGAGGGCCAGGTCGTCCGCGTTCATCTCCCGATGGACCCCGACGGTCGCAAGCGCGGCTTCGGCTTCGTCACGATGGCCTCGTCGGACTCTGCCAAGAACGCCGCCGAGCAGCTCAAGTCGGCCGACCTCCGCGGTCGCCGGCTCATCGTCAACATCGCCCACCCCAAGGGTGATCGTCCCCCGCGCAGCGAAGGCGGCTTCGGCGGTGGCGGCTTCGGGGGTGGCGGTGGCGGCTTCGGCGGAGGCGGCGGTGGCGGCTTCGGCGGAGGCGGCGGCGGTGGCGGCTTCGGCGGCCCGCCCTCGTTCGGCGGTGGTGGAGCTCCTCCCCCGTCGCGCCGCACGTTCGATAGCGATCGTCGTCGCAAGGGCGGCGGCGGTGGCGGTGAAGAAGGTGGCGGCGGTAAGAAGCGCGGCGGCGGTGGTCGCGGCGGGCGCAGCCACGACACGGAAGACTTCGATTGGCGGAACGCGAGCGACAAGGACGACGAGTAGGTCAGGTCGTCCCGAGTCGTTCATTAACATTGTGGCCGCGGCTGCGCTTGACCATGGCGCAGCCGAGTAATAAGGTCCGCGCCCCGCTCGGTTGACCGAGCAGCCGGATTCGAGCGAAAGGCCCCATGGGTTCATGGGGAACGAGATCAGATGCGTGACATCATCAAGATGAGCTGCGCGAACTGCAATCGCGCGAACTACGTGACGACGAAGAACAAGCGCACGATGGCGGAGAAGTTCGAGATCAAGAAGTTCTGCTCCACGTGCCGCAAGCACTTCCCCCACAAGGAAGGCAAGATCTCGAAGGGCTGATCCGGCTGGGCTCTGCCCGCCGTTCGGTCTCTCGTCTTCACGGCACTGTAGGCCTGCGTCGCTCGACGACGCGGGCCTTCCGTGTTCCATCGAGCGGCGGTCGTCGTGCGCCTGAAATGGGGCTCGAGGGTAGACACTCGGTCTGCCTGTGCTATTCAGGCCGCGGCCTAGCGGTCGGAGGCCGATTTGGGAGGCCCCTCATGTACGTGCGGCCCCGGCCTTCCGCCCCGATGGAACTCTGACGCATGATCTTCGACTGGGTTCACGGCCTCTTCTCGAACGATCTCGCGATCGACCTCGGGACCGCGAACACGCTCATCTACGTGAAGGGCAAAGGCATCGTCTCGTGCGAGCCTTCGGTCGTCGCCGTCCAGCGTGACGTGCGCGGCGGCAACAAGGTCCTCGCGGTGGGCCGCGAAGCGAAAGAGATGCTCGGCCGCACGCCGGGCAACATCAAGGCCGTCCGACCGCTCCGCGACGGCGTCATCGCCGACTTCGAGATCACGGAGGCGATGCTCCGGTACTTCATCGCGCGCGCGCACAACCGCCGCACGCTCGTGAAGCCACGCATCATCATCTGCGTCCCCTTCGGCATCACCGAGGTCGAGAAGCGCGCGGTGAAGGAGAGCGCCGAGAGCGCCGGCGCGCGCGAGGTCTACCTGATCGAAGAGCCGATGGCGGCCGCGATCGGCGCTGGCCTGCCCATCACCGAGCCTTCCGGCAACATGGTCGTCGACATCGGCGGCGGCACCACCGAGGTCGCGGTCATCTCGCTCGCCGGCATCGTCTACTCGCAGTCCGTCCGCGTCGGCGGCGACCGCATGGACGAGGCGATCCAGGCCTACCTGAAGCGCAAGTACAACCTCGCCATCGGCGAGCAGACGGCCGAGCGCATCAAGATGGAAGTCGGCAACGCCTACCCCCTCGAGGTCCAGAAGACGACCGAGGTGAAGGGGCGCGACCTCGTCGCGGGCATCCCGAAGACCGTCGTCGTCAACTCGGACGAGATCCGAGAGGCCCTCGGCGAGCCCATCAACGCGATCGTCGAGGCTGTGCTCATCGCCCTCGAGAAGACCCCGCCCGAGCTGGCGGCGGACATCGTCGACAAGGGCATCGTCCTCACGGGCGGCGGCGCGCTCCTCGGCAATCTCGACGTTCTCCTCCGCGAGGAGACGGGCCTCCCCGTCATGGTCTGCGACGATCCGATCAGCGCGGTCGTCCTCGGCAGCGGGAAGACCCTCGATCACATGGAGCTGTTGAAGGAGGTCACGATTGGCTGAGCGCCTCTCTCTCGAGAGTGCTGCATGAGCCATTCGCGTCTCCTGCCGGAGTGAGCTGTGTCGGCGTTCAAGCGGTACCGGGACGTCGGAATCGTCATCATCCTCCTCGCGGTTCCGTTCTTCTTCCTCCGCGCCAACATGAAGGCGCCGTCGAACTTGAACGCGCTCGACCGCGTGATCTTGCGCATCAGCGCGCCGATCGAGTTCGCCGCGAGCAGCCTCGCGCGCGGCATCTCGAACGTCTGGGAGAGCTACGTCTATCTCGTCGACGTGAAGGCGGACAACGAGCGGCTCGCGTACGACAACGCACGCCTGCGCGAGCAGGTTCACCACCTCGAGCAGAAGGAAGCCGAGAACCGCGAGCTCCGGCGTCTGCTCCAGCTCCGCGAGTCGATCCCTGGCGATCTCGTCAGCGCCCAGGTGGTCGGCAAGGACATCACCGAATTCTTCCGCGTCACCCGCGTCGTGCTCGATCGCGGCTCGCGCAACATCCGGCCCCACATGCCCGTCGTCTCCCCCGACGGTGTCGTCGGCGCCGTCCTGCGCGTGAACGGCGACGCGGTCGACGTGCAGCTCTCGGTCGACGCCGCGTTCGGCATCGACGTCGAGGACGAGCGTACGCACGCCCGCGGCTTCGTCCGCGGCACGGGCGATCCGTCCCGATACGCGTGCAAGGTGGAGAACGTCGACTCGCGCGACGAGGTGGAGATCGGCGATCTTCTCGTCACCAGCGGCAAGGGCAAATGGTTCCCGAAGGGCCTGCCCGTCGCACGCGTGACGAAGGTGGTGAAGCGCGAGCCAGGCCGCGATCAAGAAATCGAGGCCGTCCCCACCGTGAACTTCTCACGCCTCGACGCCGTGCTCATCCTCGTCGCCCCGCCGTCGGAAGACGGTGAAGAGCTGAAGGACAAGAAGTCGACGGCCTCCGCGAAGGGAGGCAAGTGAGGTGAGGCTCCAGGCTCCAGGCTCCGGGCTCCAGGGCTTCTCCTCTCGGCGTTCGGTCTACGTCTTCGCTTCCGGTCTGCGCCCGTCGATGCCGGTGCCGTGGACGTGGACGTGGACGTGGACTTCGCAGGCCCAGACTCGAACCGTGGCTTCTTGTTCGGCCGCATCCCTTCCCGCCGCGCCTTGGTACGCGACTACGCGCTTGGGGGGGAACAGGGAGACAAGGAGCCTGGGAGCGAGAGGGTCCCGCCTCCATTTCGACCTGGACCCTCGTGGGCGCTCCCAGAACGCTGCGCGTTTTGCTCGCAAATTTGAGCCTCTCTCGCGACCGGGAAGCTCGATCCGCAGAGGCACTGGCGTCCTTGCCGACTGCATCGGGCCGCACTCGCTTCCCGATGCTGCCGTTGTTGCGGCGGTCTCGGAACGGATCCGTGAGCGGCGCGACTCGATGCGTTCGTCTTCGCGGAAGCTCGTGGGCTCCGTGGGCGTTGCAGGCCCGGTAGCCGTTTCGGTTGCCGTGGACGTTGCGGCAAGCGCAAGGGAGGTCCGTCGACACGAAGGCTGGGCTCTGCGCGATGCATCGCGCCGCGCTCTCCAGCGGGGAACTGTAGCCGCGACGCTGATCTCGCACGCATCCGGCCATCACGTGAGCACGGTGTGGAAGGCGCTCGCAGGTCGGATGGGACGCTCAAATTTGCGAGCAAAACGCGAAGCGTTTTGGGAGCCGCCCACGAGCCGACCGGATGAGAACGAGGCAGGGCCCTCTCACTCCCAGTCTCCGTGTCTCCCTGTTCCATTTCTTCCGGAACGGCCCCCGCAGCCCGAGAGTGAAGCCAAGCGCACGCAGCAGCCCTCAACGAACGGCAGCCGAGCGCCGAGGCGAGCGCAGCGGGCCCATTCCCTGAAGCCTGGAGCCCGGAGCCTGGAGCCTAGGCGAGCGAAGCGAGCCGCCGCATGAGGAACACCGCGTTCTTCGTTGCCGGGCTCGTGCTCTTGCTCGTGCAGTCGAACCTGTTCCGCGTGTTCGGGCTCGTCTTCCGGCTCGTCGGCTGGATCGTGCGGGCGCAGCACGACATCGTCATGCCTGGGCTCGTGCCGTCGCTCGTCTTGCCGCTCATCCTGTTCATGGGCGTTCACGAGTACTCGCTCGTGCGTGGGGCCGGCGTGGCCTTCGCGCTCGGGTACCTCACCGACCTCGTCGGAATCGCGCCGATCGGCCTCTACACGTCGACGTACGTCGCGATCTACGTGCTCGCCCGGGCGGCCGGCGTGCGCCTTGCTGCGCAGACGATGCTGATGCAGGTGGGCCTCGCGCTCGCGTTCACGCTCGTCCACAGCGTGATGATCCTCGTCCTCCTCGCGATCTTCGGGCGTGACGCGTACGTACCGCGAGCGCTTTATCCGATGACCCTCCCGCACGTGATCGCGACAGGCGTGGTCGCCCCGCTCGTCTTCCGGCTCGCTGGACGTATCCACGCAGCGACGATGGCCGGAGCTCCCGCGGCCGCGCGAGGAGGCGGTCGGACTGCCAAGGAGGTCGCGTGAGCAACCTCCTCGTCCCGCGGTCCGACGTCAGCGAGTTCCGCAAGCGCTATCGCTGGATGGCGCTCGTCGCATTCCTCGCCTTTGCGATCGTCATCGGTCGCCTCTTCCATCTGCAGGTCCTCAAGGGCGCCGAGTACGCCCAGACGGCGCACGAGAACGTCATCCGTCGCGTCACGCTGCCGACCACGCGCGGTATCGTCCGCGACGCGTACGGCCGTGTTCTCGCGTCGAGCCGCTCCTCGTTCAACGTGCTGCTGGTGCCCGGTCGCGTGATGCCGAGCGCGCGGCCGCAGCGGCGTAGCCGTCCGAACGCCGAGGAGAACGACAGCTTCACGCGCATCGCCGACACGCTGCGCCTGAACCCGGACGAGCGCGTCCGCCTCGCCGCACGCATCCGCGATGCGTGCATCACGGACGAAGATCGTTCCCCGTGCTGGCGTCCGATCCTCGTGCGCGAGGACCTGTCGCGCGACATTGTCGCGGAGCTCAAGCAGCACGCGTACGAGATGCAGGGCGCGGAGGTCGTCAGCCAGCCCGTCCGCTACTACCCGTACAAGAACCAGGCAGCGCACCTCCTCGGGTACACGAGCGAGATCAACGCCGAGACGCTCGCGAAGTACCGGCCGCCCGGCTACGACCAGATGACCGCCGAGGAGCGGCAGAAGGTGAACCCGCTCGGCTACGACCCGGGCGACATCGTCGGAGCGACCGGCGTCGAGCACGCGTGGGAGAGCTACCTTCGAGGCCAGCGTGGCTGGGAGAAGCGCGTCGTCGATGCGCGCGGCCGCTACCGGACGGGACCCCAGACCGAGCGGCTCCTGGATGCGCCGTCGCGTCAGGAACCCCTGCCCGGTCGTGACCTCCGCCTCACGATCGACATGGAGCTCGAGCAGTCCGTGGAGCGCGCCATGCGCGCACATGCGGCCGGTGCGGTCGTGGTCGTCGACGTCCGAACGGGCCGTCTGCTCACGCTCTATTCCAAGCCCGACTTCGATCCGAACGACCTCGCCGGAGGTTCTGGCAAGGACCGCATCCGCGAGGCGTTCAACAAGCTCTACACCGACCCGCTGCGGCCGATGCTCGACAAGACCATGTCGGGCGTCTTCCACCCTGGCTCGACGTTCAAGCCGTTCTCTGCGCTCGCCGCGCTCGAGGACAAGATCATCCCGCCGTCGGAGAAGGAGCGTTGCGACGGCTACCTCTCGTTCGGCCGGCGCATCTTCCGCTGCGCCCACGTCCACGGAAAGGTGGACATGCGCGAGGCGATCGCCGAGTCGTGCAACATCTACTTCTTCAAGCTCGCCGAGTCCGTCGGTATGGACCGCATCGCGCGCATCGCGACGGAGTTCGGCCTCGGTCAGAAGACGGGCATCGGGGTGAACCCGGAAGCGGCGGGCCGCATCCCGACTCGGTCCTGGTACGCCCTCCGCTACAAGGGGCAGTTCCGCATCGGCTTCACGCTGAACACGTCGATCGGTCAGGGCGCGACCACCGTGACGCCGGTGCAGCTCGCGCTCGCCTACGCCGCGCTCGCGAACGGCGGCACCGTCTACTCGCCGCAGCTCGTGCGTGCGGTGGAGACGAGCGACGGCGCCGTCGTCCAGGACTTCCCTCCCCGCGTCCGCCAGAAAGCCAAGATCGCTCCGGAGAACCTCGCGCGGGTGAACGATGCGCTCTACGCCGTCGTCAACGAGGACAAGGGCACTGCCTTCCCGGTGCGCGATCGCACGCTCGAGGTCGCGGGCAAGACGGGCACGGCGCAGACCGGCTACGTGAACACCGGCAACGACGATCCCAAGAAGGCCTGGTATCTCTCGCGCGACCACGCCTGGTTCGCCGCGTACTCGCCGGCGAAGGCGCCGGAGATCGCGGTCGTCGTGCTCGTCGAGCACGGTGGGTCCGGTCCCACGGTCGCGGCCCCGATCGCGATGCAGATCATCAAGGAGTACCACCGGCTCGCAGCCAGCCGTGCGAGCAAGCTCGTCACGACCACCGGCACGAAGAAGCCGGACGCGAAAGAGCCCGCCGAGAAGAAGCCGGCGCCGCTGCCTCGTGATCCGCCACCGCCCGACCCGAACGGACCGCCGCTCGACGAGGAGCCGAACGGGATCCCGTCGTGGCTCACCGACCCGAGGGACGAGGAATGAGGCTCCGCAGCGACAACGCGCGCTTCTTCGGAATGCCGCGCGACAGCTTCGACTGGACGCTGTTCCTCACAGCCTCGGCGCTCGCGGTCATCGGCGTCATCAACCTCTACTCCGCGACGAGCGTCGCGAAGGCCGCGCTCTCGGAGATCTACATCCAGCAGGTCTACTGGCTGGTGCTCGGCGGGATCCTGGGCGCCGTCGTCGCCGTCATCGACTACCGCCACTACGAGCGACTCGGGTACCTCCTCTACGGAGTGGGCGTCCTGCTGCTCATCCTCGTCTTCATCCTCGGCAAAGACATCCGAGGCAGCTCACGCTGGATCGCCATCGGCAGCTTCGGGTTCCAGCCGAGCGAGTTCATGAAGCTGTTCCTCATCATCGCGCTCGCGAAGTACCTCCACGACGATCCGCGGACCGAGGCACGCGGCATCAAGGACCTCGTCGCGCCGGCGCTCATCACGGCGGTCCCGACGTTCCTCATCCTCAAGCAGCCCGACCTCGGCACGGGCCTCATCCATCTGCTCATCTTCGTGACGGTGTGCCTCCTCACGAAGATCCGATGGCAGACCATCGTCGGCATCGTCGTCTCGACCGGCATCCTTCTGCCGCTCGCGTGGACGTACGCGATGAAGGACTACCAGAAGCAGCGCGTCCTGGTGTTCCTGAACCCCGAAGCGAACATCCTCGGCTCGGGCTGGCACGCACACCATGCCCGCGTCGCCATCGGGGCCGGCGGCTGGACCGGCCAGGGCTTCATGCAGGGAACGCAGAACCAGTACCTGTTCTTGCCCGACCAGCACTCCGACTTCCCGTTCGCGGTGTTCGCGGAGGACTGGGGCTTCCTCGGCTGCGTCGTGCTCGTCTCGCTCTACATGTTCCTCGTGCTGTGGGCCGTCCGCATCGCCGCGACGGCGAAAGATCGCTTTGGTGCGGTCCTCGCGATCGGCGTCGGCGCGCTCATCTTCTGGCACGCGCTCTTCAACCTCGGCATGGTCACCGGCCTCCTGCCCGTCGTCGGCGTCACGCTTCCGCTGTTCTCGGCCGGCGGATCGAGCGTGCTCACCATCATGATGGGCATCGGCCTGCTGATGAACGTCTCGATGCGCCGCTACTGGGTCTCGCCCGCGCGAACGACGAGCCTCCTGTCGCGCGGCTGAGCCCGTCAGGCCATGGATCGCAGAGGATCCGATGTGGGGCTAAGTATTCGTCACCACTGAGTCTCTCGGCGAGGCATCCCGCGTCCATGCGAAGGCCTGGTTGGTAGTGTGACCGCCATGCGTCGCAACGTTCTCAGCAGTATCACCGTCAGCTCGCTCATCGCCCTCAGCATCGTCGCCTGTGCCACGGCGCCCGTGGACGATGGCTTCAGCTCGATGACGCAAGAGCAGAACCCGACGCAGCCGGCGGAGGAGGAGTCGCCGAGCGCCAAGCTTCCACCTTCGTCGCAGAGCTCGGATACGCCGACGGATGCTGGGTCGGACGCGAAGCCCCCGAAGGACTCGGGAGCCCCGCCCGCGGACGCGAGCACGAGCACCCCGCCCGACTCGGGCTCGCCGCCTCCGCCGACGACCGGCGGCGACTGCGACGTCAACGATCCGACCTACTTCATCAAGTTCGCCCTGGAGTCGAACCCCACGCTCTGTCCGTGCAGCGCGTCGCAGTGCTGCTACATGGGCCTCGGCTGCGTCACGAAGTGAGCTCGCTCACTCATCCGTGAGCGCGGCGCTCACGGATGACCCGCCACGCTCGAACCGAAGCGCGAAACAGAAAGAGCGGCTCGCTCCCACGGAGCTTCGAGCCGCTCATCGCATTTCTGCGCTGAAACGCGCTCGCGCAGCGCCATACGGAGGAGCGTGCGTTCGCGCAGCGCCATGCGCGCGCAAGAGGATGGCTCTGCGCGCGAGCTCGAGCCTCGCGGCGCTGGAGATCGTCAGCCGCCGTCGCGCTCGTCGCCGTCGTCGCGGCCCCGATCACCGTCGTCGGAGCCCTCGCGGCCCGGATCCCGATCGCGATCGTCGCTCGTCGGCCCCGCCGGTTCAGCTGGCGACGTCGGACGCTCCGCGCCGCCGGTCTGGTCCTCCGGCAGCGGGCCGGGACCACCCGTGCACGCCGTCGTGGCGAGGACGGACGCAGAAAGGAGCGCCACCGCGGACGCGAACCAAGCGTCCGGGCGCTTCACGTCACTTCCCCGTGGCCTCGCCGGACCCCTGCAGGACCATGAGGTGGAACTTCGCGAACTCGCTCTGGCCGAGCGTGAAGAGCACCTCCGTGAGGAGACGGTACGGCGTGTTCGAGTCGGCGATGACGATCGCCTCGCTCGAGCTCGGGTCCTTGCCGGTCGCGACGCGGACCTGCCGGTCGCGCTCGCGCCAGCTCTGCAGAGCATTCGCAAGCGGCACGATGTAGAGGTCCGTCGGGCCCGTGCGCTTGTACTTCCCTTCGACACCGTGTGTGGCGTCGGCGGGGACCTGCGCGACGATGTTGTCGTCGACGATGATCGCGCTCCTCGAGATGAGGACGGCGACGCCCTCTTCGGACGCCTCCGTGGTGAGCACGCTCTTCGGCATCGTCAGGTCTCCCGACTGCGGGAGGGACGCCGACGACTGGCTCATGCTCTTGAGCAAGAAGACGAGGATGATCGTCATCATGTCGAGCATGGCCGTGATGTTGAGGAAGTCGATGTCCGCTTCCTTCTTGTTCTTGTTGACCGCCTTGCGGAGCTCGCGCTTGAAGCGCGCCATGCTCGCAGGCTTCTGACGCGGAGGCGGAGCAGCGCCGCCACCGGACCCCGCGGCTCCACCCGGCGGCGGAGCGCCCGGCGGAGGTGCTCCTCCCTGAGGCGGCTGTTGAGTGGGGGGCATCATGCGCTACCTCGCAACTCCAAACGTGACCTCGGGGAACATCTCCTCGCCGCCCTCGTCCTTGCGAACGGCGTCCATCGTGCTGATCACGACCTGGTAGGGGATCGGCGGGTTCGCGCTGATCGTCACGCCCATCTCGTCCTTGAACTCGGGGGCGGCGCTCTTCAGCTTGGCCACGCACGTCTTGAGGGCGGCATAGTCGTACTGGCCGTCCTTCGTCGGGATCGCGATGCCGGGCCCGGTGTCGTTGCATCCCGGCGCGACGTTGCCGCCGCGCGCCTTGAGGCTGAAGCCGTCGGGAACGATGAGGACCGTGAGACCCAGCGTCGGCGTCGTCGGAGCCCGCGCGCCGCTCCCCGCACGCGGCGGGTAGGTGTCGATCGTCGCCGTGAACGTGACGGTGATCGTCGCGAGGACGAAGATCAGCACGTTCATGATGATGTCGAGGAACGGGACGATGTTGAGCTCGCCGCCCGCTTCGTCGGGCGAGTGCTCCTTCGGCTGCGACAGCCGACGGATCTTGCTCCGCTGCTGCGCGCTGAGTTTCTCGGTCGCCATCTAGACGCTCCCTCCTCTGCCTCGCAGAGGCTCAGTAGCCGCCGGGACGCGTCTGGATCGTGAGGAGATTGAAGACCCGCTCCTGGGTCGCGTCGAGGTCGTGCTGGATGGTCTTCGCGCGCTGGTGGAGAAGGAGGTGCGCGATCATGCAGACGACGGCGATGCCGAGACCGAGCGCCGTGTTGTACATCGCTTCCGCGATACCGAGAGAGAGGAGGCGCTGGCGGTCGGCAGCGGAGAGGCCCGGCGCCGAGATCGCCGCGAACGTGGCGATGAGGCCGAGGACGGTGCCGAGGAGGCCGACGAGCGTCGCGATGTTCGCGAGCGACCAGAGCGAGCCGATGCGCTTCTCCACCGCCGGCTTCAGCTCGCCGATCTTCTCGCTCATCGCCGCGTCGATCTCGTCCGGCCCCTTGTTCGCGTGCGTGAGACCCGCCTTCACGAGTTGCAAGGTGGGGTAGTCGCCGGCGTCACACAGCTTGATGGCGCGGTCGATGTTCCCGGCCGTGACCAGCTTCTTGATCTGCGCGAAGAACTCCTTCGAGTTCACGCGGTACTTCCCGAGCTGGAACGCAGTGCGCTCGACGATGAGCGCGATGACGACAGCGCTGACGACAAGGTTGATCGAGAGGAAGGTCGGGTTCTCCTTGAACGCCGCCATGAACCCGATCTCGCTGCCACCGCCGCCACCAGCCGCCTGGGGAGCTGCAGCTGCATTACCAAGGCCGCTCAGAAGAGCCACGAACATCCCCGATGCTCCTTTCTAATCCTCTGCAAACTGCCCGTCGCTCTCGATTCGTCGAAGTCGACGTCCGCTTCGTCATGCTCGCGGGCGTGGGTGGAGACGACAACGTTTTCCTTTTGTTGTCGCGTTTCGCGCGCGTAGCCGGAAGGTCTGGGCCACGATACCCGGGTACTTCGAGCGAAGTCAACGAGCCCCATGTCGGCCAGAGCTGACCAGCTCGGTGTCCAGCCGAGCTGCTCCAGGGGTGTCCGGCCCCTCCTCTTCCTCTGTCTCTCGACCTGTTCTCGTGCGCCTCGTGCGCATGCCGCGCCTGGCTCGATCGGCGTTCGCTCGGCTCGGCGCTCCGCTCCAGATTGCGAAGCGAATCTGGAATGTAGGTGTTACAGCGCCGCTGCAACATTGCGCAACCACGCGACACTGCGAAACTTTAGCCTCGTAGAAACATCGCGCGTCGGCCCAAACTCTATTGACGGACCGTGGTCTGTACCGTCAGACTTCCGGTCGTCGATGGGTGGAAACCGCTGACGACGGAAGTAGCTCGCAGATGCGAGCCTTCGGTACGACACGACAGCGACGTCAGCGGCGACGACCGATCGATCAGGAGCAAGCGAGCACGCATCCGACCAAGGCAGTACCAAGGAGGCTTGCGTGATTCGCGTGCGAGACGATATCGTCCGCGCGCACTTCGAAGGCCCCCCGAGACGACGCATCGCCTCGCAGGGGTTCCGGAGAACGAGACGGGACGAGACAGAGACTTCCTCGCTTCACCGCGAGAAGTAACAAGACCCCAAAACTTCTCCTCGCCGCGAGCGAGGCGAGACACTGAAGAAAAGATTCGGACCTCGCACAGCGAGCGAAGAACACGCGGCGGGCGCGACCCCCCCAGAAGGACGGAGCAACATGGCTGGTCTGTGGAAGGCATACAAAGAGGGCGGCGTGGTGATGATGAGCATCATCCTGGTGTGGTCGATCTTCACGATCGGCATCATCATCGAGCGCGCTCTCTACCTGTACGGCTCGTCGATCAACAAGGACGT
>JAFAER010000222.1 GCA_023423895.1 Pseudomonadota bacterium | reverse complement strand
GTGCAGCTACCTGCTGATCGGCTTCTGGTACAAGGAGCTCCCCAAGGCGGCAGCGGGCATGAAGGCGTTCATCGTCAACCGCATCGGCGACTTCGGCCTCCTCGTCGCGATGTTCCTCCTCGCGGTGTACTGCGGTGCGCTCGACTGGGACGGCATCCAGCGGCACGCGAACGACCTCGTCGCGATGAGCGATCGCCCCGGCCCGATCAACCTCTGGCCGATCGGCGGCGGCAAGTTCGAGGACTACGTCATCGCGGGCCTCCGTATCCCGCTCCACCATCTCCAGCCCGACAAGCCGTGGCAGATCACGGCGGCGACGGCCGTCGGCCTCATGCTCCTGCTCGGCGCGGCCGGCAAGAGCGCGCAGATCCCGCTCTACGTCTGGCTCCCGGACGCGATGGCCGGCCCCACGCCGGTCTCGGCCCTCATCCACGCGGCCACGATGGTCACGGCAGGCATCTACCTGATCTGCCGCATGTCGTTCGTGTTCGTCCTCTCGCCGGCCGCGATGATCGTCGTCGCGTTCACGGGAGCGCTCACCGCGTTGCTCGCCGCAACGATCGCGGTCGTGCAGAACGACATCAAGAAGGTGCTCGCCTACTCCACCGTGAGCCAGCTCGGCTTCATGGTGCTCGGCGTCGGCGTCGGCGCCTTCACCGCGGGCTTCTTCCACGTCTTCACGCACGCCTTCTTCAAGGCCTGCCTCTTCCTCGGAGCCGGCAGCGTCATCCACTCGATGCACGCGCGCATCCACGACGAAGAGCGTTCGCAGGACATGCGGAACATGGGCGGCCTGAAGAAGTACATGCCGCTCACGTTCGGGACGTTCGTCGCGTCCACGCTCTGCATCATCGGCTTCCCAGGCACGAGCGGCTTCTTCTCGAAGGACGAGATCCTCGCGCGCGCGCTCATCTCGACGCCCGCCGGCGTCAAGCTCGCCAACGCCCAGGCGCCCTGGCAGTGGCCGTCGTGGGCACCGTGGGTCCTCTGGGGCATCGGCATCCTCGCCGCGACGCTCACGGCCTTCTACATGTCCCGCGCGGTCTTCCTCACCTTCTTCGGTGAGTTCCGCGGCTGGACGATCGGGCGCCCCTCGCAGCTCGCGACGGCGCACGAGGACCACGGCCACGCCGAAGACGAGCACGACGAGCACGACGAGGACGAAGATCACCATCACCACGACGACCTGTCGCAGCCGGGCCTGCCCCCGCACGAGTCGCCGCGTCCGATGACGATCCCGCTGGTCATCCTCGCCGCAGCCGCCGTCGTCGCCGGCATCTTCAACCCGGCCGCGATCAAGCTGTTCAGCCACAGCTTCTCGTTCCTCCCGCTCGAGCACTGGCTCGAGCCGGTCTTCAAGGACGCGGAGCGCGGCATCGCCATGGCGGACGAGCACGTCGCTCACGGCCGCGAGATCATCTCGACGATCGGCGCGTTCAGCGCGTTCCTCGGCGGAAGCCTCTTCGCCTACTGGGTCTACATCAAGGAAGGCGGCAAGCCGGCGCGTGAGCTCATGCTCAAGGTGCCGCGCCTGTATCGCCTCGTGCTGGAGAAGTGGCGCGTGGACGAGGCGTACGACAAGACCGTCGTCGCCGGCGTCGATGCGCTTGCCGACACGGCCGCCTCCGTCGACCAGGGCATCGTCGACTTCATCCTCGCCCGCCTCACCTCGCTCATCGTTGCGGCTGCCGGCACGGTTCTCCGCGTCATCCAGAACGGCGTCGTCCACGTGTACGCCGCGGTGATGGTCGTCGGTGTCGTCGTCCTCGGCTGGTTCTTCGTCCAGCCGCACGCCGACTTCACGGTGCAGGAACAGAACGGCGACTACACGCTCCAGGCCGGTCCCGGCCCGGGCTACTCGTATCGCTGGTACCCGGACTCGGAGAAGGAGCCGCAGTCGAAGGACTTCTCCACCAGTGACAACCTCAAGATCCGCGTCCCCGACGGCAAGAGCCAGACGGTGAAGCTCGAGGTGAAAAACGCATTCGGTCGCGTCGGATCGAAGACCTTCACCATCACGCGGCCCAATAGCCCGACGAGCATCACTGGCACGACCAGCGCCGTCATCAGGGAGCAGTGAGCAGACTCATGGCCACGAAGACCTCTCCCACGCTCGCGCACGGCTCGCCCAATGGACAGGGCCGTCCCGCCTGGACGACGCCTCTGTTCGTCCTTCTCGGCGTCATCATCCTCGCCGTCGTCGCGACGCAGCTTCTCGGTCGCGCGTCCGACAAGGACATGGCGTCCTTCAGCGGCGCGAACGCGACCATCGGCTCGGCGCTGCCGGTGCTTGTCGCTGCGGTGATCGCCTGGCTGATCCCGCAGGGTCAGCCGGTCCGCGTCCGCATCCCCATCGCCGTCATGGCGGGTCTGTTCGCGATCTTCGTGTCGCGCATGTGGCCGACGCTTGCGGTCGACACGGCCGAGGGCGCCGGTCAGCCCGAGGAGATGACCACGCTCCTGTCGTGGCTCATCGGAATGCCGCTCGCGGGCGCGATCGCCATCCTCTTCATGCCGCGCCAGGCCCCTCGCCTGCTCAAGGCGACGACGCTCATCATCATGCTCGGGACGCTGTTCGCAGCCATCCCGCTGCTCCGCGTCGACATGGGGAAGACCTTCCACTTCAACCATGACGTCGTCTGGATCGAGCGCTTCGGCATCCACTGGCACGTCGCGATCGACGGCATCTCTCTCTGGCTCGTCGTCCTGACGCTGTTCAGCACGCCGATCGCGGCCTACGCGTCGTTCGGCAGCATCAAGACGCGCATCAAGGACTGGTGCTTCGCGCTCCTCCTCCTCGAGGCGGGCATGATCGGCGCGTTCGTCGCGCTCGACCTCTTCATGTTCTACGTCTTCTGGGAGCTCATGCTCATCCCGATGTACGTGATGATCGGGGTCTGGGGCGGCTCGAACCGCATCAAGGCGGCGCTCAAGTTCTTCCTCTACACGATGGCGGGCAGCCTCCTGATGCTCGCTGCCATCCTGTACCTCGCGTACACGTACGGCCGGGTCACGGGCGGAAGCGCTTCGTTCGACTTCTTCGAGCTCCAGCGGCTCCAGCTCCCGCGCCACATCCAGATCTGGCTCTGGGCGGGCTTCGCGATCTCCTTCTTCGTGAAGGTCCCGATGTGGCCGGTCCACACGTGGCTCCCGGACGCGCACACCGAAGCGCCGACGGCGGGCTCGGTCATCCTGGCCGCCGTCATGCTCAAGATGGGCACCTACGGTTACCTGCGCTTCTGCATGGGCCTCTTCCCCGAGGCGTCCGGTGAGCTCGCGGCGACCCTCGGCGGCGTCGCGGTCCTCGGCGGCATCCTGTACGGCGCGCTCTGCGCGTGGCGTCAGGACGACGTGAAGCGCCTCGTGGCGTACTCGTCGGTCGCCCACCTCGGCTACGTCATGCTCGGCCTCTTCGCCGCGACGTCTGGATCGATCGAAGGCTCGATCCTGCAGATGATCAACCACGGCATCACGACCGGCGCGCTCTTCCTCCTCGTCGGCGTCATCTACGACCGCCGCCACACGCGTCAGCTCGACGACTTCGGCGGGCTCGCGAAGGTGATGCCCGTCTACGCGGCGCTCTTCGTCCTCTCCTCGATGGCGAGCATCGGCGTCCCCGGCCTCAACGGGTTCGTCGGCGAGTTCATGATCATCACGGGCACGTTCGCCTCCGACAAGCTCGGTCACGTTGCCGGCATCCAGTCGGTGGGCGCCGGCCTCGGCGTCATCCTCGCGGCGCTCTACATGCTCACCGCGGTGCAGAAGATGTTCTTCGGTCCGATCACGCGCGACGAGAACAAGCGCCTGAAGGACATCAACTCCCGCGAGATGATCGCGATCGCTCCGCTCGTCGTCGCGATGTTCCTCCTCGGCCTCGCGCCAGGAATCCTCACGAACCAGATGCACGGTGCGGTGGAGCGCGTCCTCGCGGACTACGAGTTCCGTGCAAAGTCGGGCACCGGCGGGAAGTACTACGACGGCCCGATCCGCCTCGGCATCCGCCGCCCCGGCGCGCCGGAAGTCGTCGGCAAGTCGCCCGAGGGAACGGTCGGCGGCGTTGCGCTTCCCACCGACGAGCCGTCGCGTGCGGCCGGTCAGCCCGGCGGCGGCGCCGGACAGCCGCTCCGGATCCCCCCGACGGGCGGCAACCCGGGTCAACCCATCCAGATCAATCCTCACGGGGCCCCGCCCGGTCACTGACGCGGAAAGACCACCATGGCACTCGCCTTCATCCTCTCTCCGCTTCTCATCCTCGCTCTCGGCGCGCTGCTTCTCATGCTCGCCGAGGCGTTCGGGCCGAAGCACAATCGCGCCGCAGGCCTCGCGCTCGGCTGCACGATCGTGTTCGGTGCGGGCTTCGCCTTCTCGGTCGGCGCCTGGCTGTACGGCGTGGACGACGTCGCCGACAAGGAAGCGCTCGCTCCGTGGCTCGTCATCGACCACTTCTCGCTCTTCTTCGACGGCCTGCTCTGCCTCGGCGGTGCGCTCGCCTCGCTTCTCGCGGGCGGCTACCTCCGCGAGCACGAGATGGAGCGCGGCGAGTTCTACTCGCTCCTGCTCTTCTCGACGGTCGGCGCGATGATGGTCGCGTCCGCCGGTGACGCGCTCATCGTCTTCCTCGGCCTCGAGACGATGTCGCTCGGCGCCTACGCGCTCACCGCGTTCCGCCGCACGTCGCCTCGCTCGGCCGAAGGCGCGCTCAAGTACTTCCTCCTCGGCTCGTTCGCGGCGGCGCTCCTGCTCTACGGCTTCGCGCTCCTCTACGGCGCCACGGGCCACACGGACCTCGCCGGTATCGGGCAGGTGATCAGCTCCGGCGGCGCTTCGCAGACGATGGTGCTCATCGCCCTCGTCCTCGTGCTCGTCGGCCTCGTCTTCAAGGTCAGCGCGGTGCCCTTCCACATGTGGGCGCCCGATGCGTACGAAGGCGCGCCGACCCCGGCGACCACGTACATGGCTGCCGTCGTCAAGGCTGCCGCCTTCGCGATGCTCCTCCGCGTGATGCTCACCTGCTTCGGGGACAAGGGCCTCATGTCGTGGTCCGCGGGTTGGCCTCCGGTCCTCGCGTGGATTGCGGTCCTCACGATGACGGTCGCGAACCTCGTCGCCGGTCAGCAGGAGTCGGTGAAGCGCATGCTCGCGTACTCGAGCATCGCGCACGCCGGCTACCTCCTCGTCGGCGTCGTCGCGACGGCGCACTCGGTCCAGGGCGCGACGTCGAGCGTCCTCTTCTACCTCCTCACGTACACGGTCTCGACGGCGGGCGCCTTCGGCGCGCTCATCCTCTGCGGCCGCAGGGGCGCCGAGGCGGTCAGCTACGAGGACCTCGCCGGCATCGGTCGCCGCCACCCGGCCGCGGCCCTCGCCTTCTCCCTGTTCCTCGTCTCGCTCGCGGGCATCCCGCCCACCGCCGGCTTCTTCGGTAAGTGGTTCGTGTTCCGCGCAGCGATGGACGCGGGCTACTACGTCCTCACGATCGTCGCCTTCATGAACAGCGTCATCGGCGCGTACTACTACCTCCGCGTCCTCGTGTTCATGTACATGCGCGAGCCCGCCGCGGGTGCGCCGGTGGCGACGCCCATGCGCTCGGGCTACGTCGCGACGGCGCTCGTGCTGTCGGCGATCCTCGTGCTCATCCTCGGCATCATCCCGAGCGAGTCGCTCGACGTGGCCGTCAAGGCGGCGAGCATCTTCGGGCAGCCGGGGACGTGAGGGGCAGGCTCCAGGCTTCAGGCTCCAGGGCTGAGAGAGCCAGAGGCTGAGAGAGCCAGAGGCTGGGAGATAGGAGGGCGGCGTCGGCAACGACGTCGCCCTTCCTGCATTTGGACCGACGGCGTTCTGCACTCGGCGGACTGCGGCTCTTGGGCCCCGGGCGGCTCGGGGGCCTGGGCTTCGCAGGCCGACCCTCGGATCGGGGATGACCCGGATCGCGGGGCGTTTCAGCGGGGTTTTGAGGTGTAGGTCGACGGAACACATCATGCAGTGGGCGGCGCATGGCTTTGCTCGATCGGGTTCCCACACGAGACCAGGCCCTCTTCTCTTCGCTCGTCGTCCTGTCGCTCGCTGCGCTGACCCCGGGCTGTGCGGCGGACGTCGGAGAAGAGGAAGACGCGTCGTCGGAGGCGAGCGAGGACGCGCTCGTTGCGACGTTCGATCAGATCGGGAAGATCGATCTCCAGAAGCAGACCCGCATCCTGCTCGTCGGCGACTCGAGCCACCTCGGAGAGCTGCCGCTCTGGTCGGCGACGACGCGCGCGCGGCGGTACGCCCAGCTCTATCCGAACGACCAGATCGTGCTCTTCGTCACCAAGGACGTGAGCGCGCCCGACGTCGCGCGCACCGGTTCGAGCGTCGTCACGCAGGAGCCTTTCGGCAATGTCGCCCTCGCGGACCTCAAGCGCCTCAGCGCGCCGAAGCTGGTCGCGGCGATGGACCGCTTCCCGCGGATCGCCAGCATCGACTTCTTCGGGCACTCGTCGCCGTTCGGGGCCCTCCTCGAGGCGGAAGGAGAAGGCCGCTCTCTCGGCGCGACGGTGCCCGTCAACATGGGCGTCCTGAAGGACAACTTCGTCCGCGACGCGAACCCATACGTCACGCTCAACGGGTGCAACGGCGGCGCGGAGGTCGCGCCGGAGCTCTCGCAGATCCTCGAGGTGCCAGTCTCGGGCGCGCTGACAGGGAGCAACTTCCAGGTCCTGATGAGCGACGGGCGCTGGTACTTCAACGACCCCGGGTTCTCTCCGCCGGATACGACTCCGATGCGAGTGAACGACAAGTCCTTCGGACCGGAACAGCAGCCCTCGTGCAGCAAGGGCGCCTGCGTCCGGATGAAGCCGCAGGACTCGCCGTACCGAGGCGTATGGGCAAACCCGGAGACGGGCTTCCAGTACGGCCTCGGCTTCTACAAGTTCTTCTGTAACTTCGACGACGCCGAGGCCTGCACGAAGGGCATGGCGCAGAGCCTGTACGCGTTCGCGTCGACCCGGCCCATCGACTCGACGTCGTCCGACGAGGACGTGAAAGAGGTCCTCGCCGACTTCTTCTGCTCCGGATCGAAGGACGCGAGCTGGTTCGACACCTGCAAGACGAACCTCTTCGCGGCGGCGGAGTCGGGCGCGGCGTTCTCGCCGATGCGATCGGCCAACGACTGGTCGCACGAATGCAGCTTCACCGGCTGCGAGCAAAAGCTCCGCTGCACCGTGAAGAACGGTGCGCCGCAGAAGAAGACGTGCGCCTGGGTGAGCCCGACCTGCCGCGCCGACCAGCCGGCCGCGAGCTGCCGGCCAAAGAACACGAAGAAGCAGACGGCAACAACGGAGCTCAAGAGGTACCTGGAGGGACACGCGCTGCTGCGTGGGAGCTGAGCTCCCAGATTCGCGCTCAACTTCGGTCTAGCAGCGCCGTCGGTCGGTATTGGGTGACCCAGCCATCACCACGTGCCTCTGCGCGTCACGTCAGCGTCGGTCCATCCTGCGGGTGACGTCCTCAGGAAGTGCGAGCGCCTCCACAGCACAGCTGTATTCCCGATACACACAGAAATATCGATATCGGCAAAGTTACCGTTGCACTGGAACATCGTCCGTTTAGAGTGGTGCGCCGTGAGGGGGGGCTTTCGGGTTCAACGCCGAGAAGAGGGGAGCTTCCCAGATGCGATCGACCGGTGACGCGTTCGTAGGCCGCCGTTTGTCCTCTCACCTCACGCGTGCAGCGTTGGTCGCGTGTGTGGCCGTCGCTTGTACGACGGGGGATGCCGAGGCTCCGCCAGATGTCGACGAGGAACGTTCGGCGCTCGTCACGCCGGGACCGACAACAGTCGACACACCGATTGGTCTCGCCCTCGAATACAAGAACGGTGTTGGTCTTCCACTCAAGGTTCGTGCTGGTCAGCGCTTCTACCTCGAGCAGATCGACCTGAGCACGTCGGTCTTCAGTCAGACCGACGAAGGCCTTGCTGGTCTCGAACGCGAGGGCGACCTTGCACGCGCGAACTGGAAGGGTCTTCGGCAAGAGGAGTCCGACTTCCAGCAACTGCCGGATGATCAAGGAAGACTGACGCGGAGCCGATTCTTCCGGAACGCGAAATGGATGACGCAGCGGAGCACCATCGTGCTCGAGCAGGTCGACGACCGGGGCCGCCCGCTCTCCGCACCGATCATCGTCGACATCGGCAAGGATGGAAAGCGCGCGAAGGGCGATCACTTCTGGGTCCGCCGTCTCCGCGCCATCCAGTGGACGCGGGGCTGCGTCTCACGCGACGACTGCTCGACTGCGTACCAGCACGAGGAGGAGGCCGTCGTCGAGCTGCGCCATAGCATGGAGCAGAAGTCTCAGTTCTCGATCCATCCTCGCGCGACGAAGCTGCGAATGCGGTGGTCGGCGAACCCGACCCACGTCTACGAGACCGCGATCCAACAGGTGCAGACGCCACCGTTCGACTACGGGTTCTCGATCGACGTCGAGCCGGTGACACCGCCTGGGCCTGGGGGCTACTACTTGCCGGGCCAGGACGTCACGTTCCGGATCGCGCTGAAGGATGGGTCCGGCAATCGTCTCCACCCAGCGGGCATGCTGCCCAGCTACAACGACGTCGTCTTCGGAGCGAACGAGGCTGGCCTCCAGTACTACCGCGCGTTCTTCGATCCGACCTGGGTTTTCTGGCGTCGCAAGCACCGGGAGCGGACGCTGATCGCGCACCTCATGGGTCCGGAGCAGAACATCCAGCCCATTCGGAGCATCATTCCGCTCGAGGAGATCATCACGCAGGACGTCCAGAACGTCGCGACAATCGAGCGCGACGGCCTCTACGATCAGTGGAAGGTCTTCCCGACGACGGATGGCGTATTCGGCGGGGCTTTCGATCCGACGCACGCCTCCTGGGACGTACCTGGGTCGGACACCTTCACGTTCAACCTGCCGGCGAACGCACCGGCTGGCACCTACCGCCTCACGGCGAAGGGACGACGCACGTATTACGGTGAGGACATCGCCTTCACGCGTCGGATCGACATCCAGGTCGGAAACATGACGCCGACGACGGCGACGTTCACGACGGGTGGCTGCCAGAACTGCCACACGGGCGGCTCTTCCTTCGCCGATATCCTGCACCGAAACCCGGATCGCGCGACGTGCGTAGGTTGCCACGCGCCGCTGGGAGTCGAGTACGACGCGCCAATCCACTCGCGCGTGCACTACATCCACTCGCGCTCAAACCGCTTCGACGCGCCCGTCGAGCGGTGCGCCACCTGCCACTTGAGCGAGGAGAGCATCACGTTCACCAGCAAGGCGGCGTGCCTCTCCTGCCACAAGTCGTATCCCGCCGATCACATCGCCGCGTACGGCCCCATCTCGAACATGTACGTCGGCGGCGGAGCGGAGTCGTTCGGCCGGTGCACCGAGAACTGCCACACCACTCATCCCGGCAGCGGGCTCTGATGGATCTCTCGGATCTCTCTGCCTGATAACGAGTCCCGTACTCCCCTACTCGCTGACAAACCGAACATCCTGCGAGTGCAGACGCAGCGAAGCTCTGTCCCGATTCGGGTGACTCAGCTCGTCACGAAGGACGTAGTCACCTCGAGAGGCGCATCCCGATGATGCGACAGGTCGTGGTGGAGGCGAGCGGGGATGTCGTGCATGCACAGCAAGCTGCACGCATCTCCGCCCGCGAGCTCGGATTCGATCGCGTGGCGGCCGGCGAGTTGGCGATCGTCGCAAGCGAGCTTGCGACCAACATCTTGAAGTACGGCGTGAGAGGAACGTTGAGCTTCGTGGACATCGTGGAGCTCGGTCGAGAGCGCGCAATGGCGATCGTGGCACGCGATCACGGTCCGCCCTTTCGTGATTTCACCGCTGCGCTCGAGGACGAGTGCGATGACAACGGGCCAATCGCCCCCGAGGCGCGGTTCAAAAGACATGGGCTGGGCACGGGGCTAGGCGCAGTGAAGAGGTTCTCCGATCGCGTCGAGTGCATTCCCCTCGCCGACGGCAAAGAAGTCCGTGCAGTGCGGTACCTGGCGAAACAACGTCACAAACGTGGAGTCTGAGCTTTGACACTCACACAGATCGAGTCCCTGCCGAAGCAGAACCCCAAGATCAACGTCAACGGCCTCGATTTCGAATGGGACCTCGACAAGGGATTGTTCCTCGTCAACGGGCTTCCGACGGTCTGCATGTGGATCGACACCACGATGGCCGGGTTCATGTCGGGCTTGAACAAGATGGTCGGCACCGAGCGGTTCCACCTCGCCCTCTACCAAGCAGGCGAAGACGGGGTCGCCGGAGAGTGGGAGCACTTCATCCTTCGTGCTCCGACCATCGAAGAAGGTCTGCGGATGGTCGGCTCGCTCGCCAACCAGGTGGGCCTCGGATATTGGGAGCTCGTCTCGCTCGATCGCGAGAAGAAGGAGGCGCGCTTCCGGGCCAAGAACAGCTGGGAAGCCCTCTACCAAAAGGCGCTCGGGATCTGCTGGGGCACGAGCTCGTTGGCAGGGCGCTTCGCCGGGTACTGCAATCGCATCTTCGAGACGAACTGCTGGGCCGAGCAGACGGCGTTCATTGCACAGGGTGCCGAGTGGGACGAGTTCGTCGTTCGCCCGTCGGAGCGAACCGTCCAGAATCAGCTCGACGTCCTCATCGCCAGTGACAAAGCGACCCGCGCCGATCTCGACGCGACGGTCGAGCGGCTGAAGCAGGAGATCCACGAGCGTAAGCAAGCGGAGAACGCCCTCAACCAGGAGATCCACGAGCGTAAGCAGGCAGAGCAAGCGTTGGTGGAAAAGCTCGAGATCATCCGTCGCCAGGAGGACTCGATTCGAGCGATGTCGACGCCCATTCTCCAGCTCTGGAAAGGGGTCGTGGCACTGCCCGTCATCGGTATCGTCGACAGCGTGCGCGCCAGCGAGATGACCGAAAGCTTGCTCGAGGAGGTCGTCAAGAGCAAAGCGCGATTCGCGATCATCGATCTGACTGGCGTCGATGTGATCGACACCAGCGCGGCGAATCACCTGGTGAGGCTGGTCCGATCGGTGGGGCTCCTCGGGACCCGTTGCCTAGTCTCCGGGATCTCACCGCGGATGGCACAGACGATCGTCACGATCGGGATCGATCTCGCCGAACTCGCGACATTCGCGACACTCGAAGCCGCGCTCCGTTTCTCGCTCCAGGAAGAAGAGGATCCGCTCGTCACCAAGCGCAACGGCTCCAACTGACGAAGCTCATCGGCCGAAGTCGAAGCCGCGACGGCCGGGCGGTTCGCCTCGCAGCGGAGGATCGCCCGAGCCGCACGCTTTCGGAGGCTCGGCTGTCCCACCACATGCCGACGACGGCGCCCTGGTGTATGCTGCGCGCCCGTTGAAAGCCGCGACCTCTTTCATCTCCCTCCTCGCGCTCGCCCTCGGCGCTTCCGGATGTGGTGACGGCTGTTCGAAGCCGCAGATCACCGTCTCGGACGCGGCGCCCATCGCGACCACCGTCCCGGATGCTGCTCCGATCAACGTGACTCCGCTGCCGACGGCGAGCATCGCAAAGATGGTCAACCCGCAGCGGCTCCCGGCGTACGCAGGTCCGACCGGAAGCGTCGAAGGCACGATCTACGTCACCGGCGATCCCGCGCCCGAGACGCCCGCCGACTTCAAACGGTGCCCCGACGCCGTGAAGAACTACGGCCACGCCTTTCGCGAAGGCGAGCCGAAGACGCCCGGCGGCCCGCGCTGGCTCGCCGACGCGGTCGTGGCGATCACCGGCTACGGCAACTTCTTCATCCAGGAGAAGGAAGAAGCCGAGGAGGTCACGATCGAGGGCTGCGGCCTCTCGAAGCGCACCGTGACGATGACCTTCGGACAGCGCCTCGAGGTGAAGAACCTCACCAAAGAGTTCTGGACGCCGAAGCTCGAGCCGTCGCAGTCGACGGTGATGATGATGGCCGCGCCGGGCGGCGATCCGGTGAAGCTCTATCCGAAGGAGCCCGGCCACTACCACATCATCGATCACGACCGAAAATGGCTGGTCGATGACCTCTATGCGTTCCTCCATCCGCTTCACACATCGACGAAAGTCGGCGGCACCTTCCGGATCGACGGCATTCCCGTCGGCAAGGTGAAGGTGAACACGTCGCACCCGCGCATCCGCAACGCCGAGGCGTCGAAGGAAAGCGAGATCCAGGAAGGCGTCGTTGCGCGGGTCGACCTCACGATCGATCACAAGCCGCCGCCGGATGCAGGCGCGCCTCCGGACGCAGAGCCGGCGCCGCGACTCCGCTGAGCGCGGACGCCAGCTTCAGCCCGATCGCGCGCGCTCGCGGGATTCGTGAGTGGGCCCGCGCCCGCTATTCAGCAGCGAGCGCGCGTTCGGCAGGCGTCTGCGCCACGGCCATGAGCCGCGTCCGCGCCGGAGGCACGTCCTCCGATCGACCACCCTTCTTCGCGATCTCCACCGCGACCGCGAGAAGCAGCGGATGTGACGGCGACGCAGCGATCGCGCGCAGGACCGGGGCCCACACGTCGGAGTTGCCCGGAACGCCGGGAGAGCCCGCCAGCGCTGCGCGTGCGAGCGCAAAGCCGATGATCGGATCGCGCTCGGCCGCGACGTGCATGCGCGACAGAAGCGTCTTCGCCGGCGTGCCGTTCGGATCGACCAGCAAGTGCCAGAGGAGTGCGTGCTTCTGATCGACCACGCGCTTCTCGAGCGCGGCCGCGTCGACGGCCGGCGGCGGCTCACGGCGGCGCGCCGCGAGCTCGAGGCGCAGCTCGAGCGGCAGCCCCTGCTCGTCGATGACGCCGCGGGCCGCGAGGTCGACCGCGAGCGGGCCGGTGACCGGATCATGCGGGGCCATCGGGGCGGGCGCGACACGCTGAGCCCAGAGCCGGGCGACCTCGGCGCCGCTCAACGCAGCAAGGCGCTCGGCCATCACGAGCACACACGCTGCCGCCGGACGATCCGACGGGTCCTTCCCTCGCCCGCGCTCGCTCACGACCGGCGCTTTGCCATCGCGAGCGGCAATCGCGGCAACGACCATCGCAGCGCCTCCCGCAGACGGATCTGCCGCGAGGACGTCACGTGCAATCGCGGAAGCCATTTCGGGACGTTCGAGGATGAGCGCGCGAGCGGAGACCTCCGAGAGCGCGATGTGGCCGCGGGTTGCGCGCCGCTCCGCACGCTCGCGATCGCCTGCCAGGATCGCCTCGTCGATCGAGAGCCTCGCGACCGTCGGGTCCTGGATACGGAGGATGCCGAGCTCTTGCGGCGCATCGGCCAGGCGCGCCGCAACGCGACGAGCGAGGCCGGTGTGCCCGACTCCGAGCAACTCGAGCGCGCCTGCCTCGACCTCGCGACTCCTCGTCGGAGCCACGCTGATGAGACCTTCGACGCCGCGCGCGAGAAGCTCACCGTCGGCCTTGCCGCGGCCCCACGCGATCAACGCGTCCCAGGCGACCGGGTTGTCGCCGCTCGCGAGCGTGAGCGCGATCGCGCGCTCGCGCGCCTGCACGTCTGCCGGTGAGTCGGGGCGCTCCGCAGCGAGCCGAACGAACAGCGCCTCGAGGCTCGGGCCGTTCCGATCCTCGGCGGCGATCCGTTCGAGCGTCGCAACGCCCTCGGCCGGGTTCCCACGAGCCGCCGAGCACCGCGCCTGTGCCGCAAGGAGCGGCGCGTACGTGCGATCGATGCGGAGCGCACGTGCGAACGCCTCGTCCGCTCCTTTGCTCTTCGGATCGAGCCTGCAGCGAACGTCACCGATCCGCGTGAAGGGCTCCGGGTCTTCGTCATCTTCGCGCGCCGCACGCTCATATGCGGCCAGCGCCGAGCCGAGATCGCCGGCCTCCTCTGCGAGCACGCCCTTGAGATAGGCCGCATAGGCCTCGGCCGGGACGAACGGGCCGTCGACGATGCGTCCCTCGTACACGCGCGTGACCTTGGACGGCCCGACGCAGCCCACCGCGAGCGCGCTCGTGGCGAGAGCGAACGCCGTGCCGACCAAGCGCGCTCTCTTCACATCGCACCTCGCGCGCGACGGAGCGCCGAAACGAGGGCGTCGTTCTCGGAGTCGGTCCCGATCGTGATGCGAAGCTGCGTCGCGAGCCGACCACCGGACGCATGGAAGCTGCGGACGAGAACGCCGTCCTTCACGAGCGATTCGAAGATCGCCTGACCCGAGCCCGGGGTCTTCACCCACAGGAAGTTCGCCGCGCTCGGCGTCACGAAGAATCCGTCCAGTTCCGAGATCGCCCGAGCGACCTCGCCGCGCGCACGCACGACGCGGGCGACGTCCGCGAGCACCTCGTCCCACGCGTCTTCGAGGACGGCCGCCGCCGCGGCCTGGCTGGTCGCGCTGAGATTGAACGGCTGTCGGACCTTGTCGAGTTCGGCAACGAGCGCGCTGTCCGCCTCGAGCCAGCCTACGCGGAGCGCCGCGAGGCCGATCTTGCTGAGCGTCCGCAGGATCCCGAGGGTCGGATACTCCTCACGCCAGTGGCGGACGGAGCCTTCGGTCGCGTAGTCGACGTAGGCCTCGTCGACGATCGACAGCACGCCGGTTGCAGCGCCGATGACGTCCCGCAGGCGTGCGTCGGTCATGCGGTTGCCCGTCGGGTTGTTCGGGCTCGCAATGAAGACCACGTTCGGGCGCATCATCTCGATCGCGCGCTTCGTCATCGGCACGTCGATGTCCCATTGCGCGTCGAGGGGGACCTCGACGGGCTTGTGACCGTGGCCACGCGCCGTCACGCGGTACATCACGAACGTCGGCACCGGCGTCAGGATGACCGGCTGCGGGTTCCGCTCGCGGGGCCGCGCGAGCGCGGTGAGGACGAGCGCGATGAGCTCGTCCGATCCGGAGCCCACGATCAGCTCGTCGGGGCGCGCGCCGGTCCGTCGCGCGATCGCTTCTTTCAGTCGGAGCGCACGCGGATCGGGATACCGCTCGAGCACCACGTTCGCGACGGCCCGAGCGACGACCTCCCGCAGGACACCCGAAGACGGCGGCGGAGCCTCGTTCGCATCGAGCTTCACGCGGATCCCGGGCGGATCATGCGGGACGTAAGGACGAAGCTCCTCGAGCTCGGGCCGCAGGAGCGCGGCTAGCTCGATCTCGGCCACTGCACGACGACTCGCCTGAGGCTCTGCTGGATTGCGTGCGCCCGACATTCGAGAGCGACACTACCACTCGAGGCCCGTCTCTGGCGCGCGATGCGCCGCCTCGACGCTTCACGCGGCACGCCCCACGCCCCGGGCGCGGGCCGCGGAACGGCCCCGAAATGGGCGCGGATGCGGTCCTCCTCGGCAACGGCCCAGCTCGTGCACGCGGCTTTCCCGGCTTTCCCGGCACGCGGGCGCGGCGCTGGTGGCCGCGGCACGACTCCCCGCGCAATCCTTCACGGCAGGACGCATGCACCGTATGGTTGACGTCGACATGGGCGCAGCGGGCCTCCGCCTCCGAAATGGGATCCCCGAGGTCCCCTACGGCACGGTCGTCGGCAACGACTACATGGTCGTTCGTCCGCTGAATCGCGGTTCCATGGGCGCCCTCTACGTCGCCGAGCAGCTCAGCACGGCGAGCATGCGAGCCCTCAAGATCCTCCGCCGCGAATACGTCTCCGATCCGACGCTCTACAAACGGTTCGAGCGCGAGGCGCAGGTCGCGGCGCGCATCCCGAGCGAGCACGTCGCGCAGACGATCGCCGCCGGCGTCGACGGCAAGCTCGACGTCCCGTGGATCGCGATGGAGCTGCTCGAAGGGCAGAACCTCGGCGACCACATCGAAGAGCGCGGACCGGTGCCGAAGGACAGGGTCCGCGAGATCCTCGAGCAGCTCTGTCACGCGCTCGCGGCGGCGCACAAGCTCGGGATCGTGCACCGCGACCTCAAGCCGGCAAACGTGTTCCTCAGCGAGGCGAAGCGCGTCGGGACAAAGACGGTCGTGAAGGTCCTCGACTTCGGCATCGCGAAGATCCTGGCCGAGAGCGTCACGTTGCAGGGGTCGCAGCTCGGCACTCCGAGCTGGATGGCTCCCGAGCAGACGCTCGGTGACACGATCACGCCCGCGACCGACGTCTGGGCGCTCGGGCTCCTCGCCTTCTACATGCTCACGGGCCGCATGTTCTGGCGCTCGCCGCTCCAGGTAGAACCCGCCAATCACGTGGCGGTGATGCGCGAGATCCTCCACGAGCCGATCCCGATCGCTTGGGCCCGCGCGATCGAGCTCGGCGTCGCCGACAGGATCCCCGAGGGCTTCAACGAGTGGTTTGCGCAGTGCGTGACGCGCAAGCCGGGCGACCGGTTCGTCACGGCGGGCGGCGCGTATGCCGCCCTCGCGAACACGCTCGGCTGATCGCGGTCACTTCGTGCGGAAGTCGCCGGCCTCGCCGAGGTCGGTGTGGCTCACGTCGTCCATCGAGGCAGGCGCCGGCGGAATGCGCTGGTGCCCCTCGGCTTCGCGCAGGCGCTCGGCGATCTCGATGATGCGCCGCTCGACGCGGCCGAAGACGCTCCCGGCCGGGAAGCGACCCGAAGGATCGCGTTCGCCCGCGGGCACCCCCGTGAGGACCTCGATGCCCTGGGGCACGGTCTCGACGGCGTAGAGGTGGAACTTGCCCTCCTTGATCGCCTCGGCGACGTCCTCACGCAGCACGAGGTGCTCGAGGTTCGCGCGCGGGAGCATGACGCCCTGCCGTCCCGTGAGACCGCGCGCCCGACAGAGCTCGAAGAAGCCTTCGATCTTCGCGCAGACGCCGCCGATCGCCTGGATCTCGCCGAGCTGGTTGACCGAGCCGGTGACCGCGATGCCCTGATCGATCGGGACCTCGGCAAGCGCCGAGAGGACGCCGAACAGCTCGCTCGACGACGCGCTGTCTCCGTCGATTTCGCCGTAGCTCTGCTCGAACGCGATCTGCGCCTTCAGCGACAAGGGGCGCTCCTGGCCGAACATGCGCGCGAGGTAGCCGCGGATGATCGCGACGCCCTTCGTGTGGATGGCGCCGCCGAGCTGCGCCTCGTGCTCGACGTCCACGATCCCTTCGCGTCCGAGAGCGACGACGGCGGTGATGCGCATCGGCTGTCCGAACTCGACGTCGCCGGCCGAGTACACCGACAGGCCGTTGACGACGCCGACGCGGAAGCCTTCCGTGTCGAGCGAGACCTCGCCGCGCAGGGTCAGCTCGCGGATGTGCCGCTCGGCCGCGCCCGCGCGTTCGCGCCTCTCGCGCCACGCGATCTCGACGTCCTCCGCCGTGACGATCGCGCCTTTGGCCGTGCTCGAGGCTCGGAACGGACGCGGTACCTGCGATGCGGGCCCCACCTCTGCCCAGTCGCTGTCGCCCGCGTCCCGGGCCGCCGCCAGCGCCCCCGCAAACGCCGCGGTCTCCTCGAGCGGCGAGAGCGACACGCTCAGCTTCTGTCGATCGCCGGCGAGCCGCGTCGCGAGGTCGAGCAGGCGTGCACGAGCCGCGCGGTCGAACGCGCCCCACTCGCGCTGCTCGGCCATGGCCATCAGATAGGCGTCGAGCGCCTTCAGGTTATCGAGCGTGCGCGGGATCGACGGCTCGATCTCGACCTTCACACGGAAGAGCGAGGCGAAATCGGGATCGGCGTCGAGCAGGGTCGCGTAGACGTCGGGCGCGCCGACGAGCACGACGCGGACGCGGACCGGCACGGGCACCGGACGGAGCGTCGTCGCGTAGAGGCCGAGCGGTCCGAGCGGATCCTCGGCGCCGATGCGACGCTCGCGAAGGACGCGCTTCATGCGTTCCCAGATGATGGGATCGGTCATGAGGTCGGTCGCGCGGACGACGAGGACGCCGCCGGAGGCCGCGTGCAGCGAGCCGGCACGGATGCGGGTGAAATCGGTGAGCAGGGCGCCGAAGCGCGCACGCCGCTCGAGGTAGCCGAAGAGGTTCGGGTACGTCGGGTTCGTCTCGTAGACGACGGGCGGCCCCGCGTCCTCGTCGTGCGAGACGAGCAGGTTGACCTTGAAGCGGCCGAGGCGGGTCGCGTGCTCGGGATCGTGATCGGCCGACTCGGCCTCCACCCGCTCGCCACCTTCGTCGCTCGACATCATCTGGTGGGGCTGCTCGACGAAGTCCTGCCAGTCGTCGATGAGCGCCTTCTCACAGTTGCCGAGATACGCGAGGACGTCGTCGCCGAAATCCGAGAGGAGCTTCTTCACCTCGCCGCAGGCGCGCGTGATGACGGCCTCCGCGAGACGGTTCATGGCCTCATCGCGGGCGGCGTCGAACTGCGCGCTCTGCTCGCGCACGCGCGTTGCGGCCTTCTCGACCTCGAGCGTCAGCCGATCTTCGGCCTCGGCGAGCGCGCGCTTCGTGGACTCGTCGAGCGCGCCGAACTGCTCGGCGGACAGCGGCTTGCCGTGGAGGATCGGGAAGGTCTGGACGCCGCCCTGAACCGCTCGGATGCCGAACCCGAGGTTCTTCGCGGTCGACTCGAGGCCCGTCAGGACCTCCTTGTTCTTCGAGTCGAGCTCACGCGCGAGCTTCTGCGTGGCCCGACGGACCTCGTCGTGCTGCGCGATGCTCGGGATCTCCTGCTTGAGGCGGTCGATGAGCGCGTCCATCGCGGCGACGAGCGTGGCGCCCGACGCCGGCGGGAGCACGAGCGGCTTCGGCGCCTCCGGATGCTCGAAATCGTGGACGTAGACGATGTCCGGCGGGGTCTCGCGTCCTTGCGAGAAGCGCTGCGCGAAGCGGACGATGTCGCTTTCGATCATCACCTCGGGCTGAGCCGAGACGAAGACGTGGAAGCTCGGCTCGCGCGCGGCGAGGCCCAGCGTGAGGGCGCGCCGCGCGACCGTCGGCAATAGCTCGAACAGGCCGCCGCAGTCCGCCGGCGTCTCCGGTAGGACCGTCGGGTCCGTGTGCTGGGTCGCAAGCTCTGCCGGAATCCGGAACGGGTCGCGCCCCTGCCCCGGCTGAGGAGAGAGGTTCGCGTCGAGCCAGGCCTTCACAGGCCCGATGGCGCTGCTCGACGGGCTCGACTCTTCCTCGGGTTTGACGACCTTCTCGACGACCTTCTCGGGAAGGAGCTCTGCGTCGGCGCTACCCGCACCGTTGCGTGCACGTCCACCCGAACGGGCGGAACGTCCCCCGGTCTGGACGGAGGTCTGTGAATCACGATTCGAGCCACCCTGGCGGCGCTGGGCCATGCGAGAAGAATGGTACCAGACTCTTTCGCCCCCGACGGCGAAAGGCCGAAGGCAATCAACGAAGAGGCTCGGCTTCGAGCTTGCCCCACAAAACGCGCCCTCCTCTAGGCGCGTAGGCGCGTAGGCGCGGGCGTGCGCCGGAGCCCGACCGGGAAAACGCTGGCGGCGGGCGACGGCAGCGCTCGTGAGAGGATGTGCCCAGGTCGGTCCGTGAGCCCGTCCGGCCGGCCCCCGAGCGGCCTTCGAACGGCATGCCCGACTTCCCTCTGTCCGCCTCAGGTCGACCGGGGTAGCATGCGAACTCGGATGGCGCGTTTGATCCTCGCGACCGCGGAGGGACAGCAGGCGATCGAGCTGCGCCCCATCAACAGCCTCGGCAGGCACCCGAACAACTCCATCCAGCTCCTCGACAAGATCGTGTCGAAAGAGCACTGCATCCTCGAGCAGCGCGATGGAGGGTTCGTTCTCCGGGACCTCGGCAGCCTGAACGGCACGTACGTCAACGGCGAGCGCGTTCGCGGCGAGATGATGCTGCGGCATGGAGACGAGATCGCGCTCGGCTCGACGCGCGCTCGTTACGACGACGGCCACGGCGCTCCGCTCGACTTCAACGCGCCACTCCCGCACGGTGGCCAGGTCGCGCCGCACATTTCTCCAGGCGCGATCCAGCACCCGCAGCCGATGCCTCACAGCTCGGGCCCGATCGGGACGCCGTGGACGCCCAAGGTGCCGAGCGTCCCGCCGCCGACGCACCAGCAAGGTGGCCCTGCTGGTCCGGCGGGTCACCTTGGTGGCCAGCAAGGCCCGATGGGCACGATGGGCATGCCCTCGGCGCCGCGGAACTCTCCGGGCGCGTACCCGGCCGCGCCGTACGGCCACCAGGGGCCACACCCGCACGGTCAGCCGATGGCGCCGCAGCCGCAGCCGCCGTACGGCCCCGGCCCACGTCGCCCGCCGAGCTTCGGTGGCACGCGCGTCGACGTCCTCGACTCCGCGCGCGCGATCGGCACGCAGATCGCGGCGCAGACGAAGGGCTTCGTCCCGTACGACCAGCTCGCCCACGATCCGCAGCAGCTCCGCGTCGACTACGAGCGCCTGCGCCTCACGTGGGAGCTCACCCGCGACATCGGTCTCGAGCGGGATCTCGATCAGCTGCTCCACAAGATCCTGATGTCGCTGTTCAAGTTCGTGAACGCGGATCGCGCCGTCATCTTGCTCCGCGAGAACGACGGCTCGCTCGCGCCGAAGGCCGCGCATCGCCGCGACGGCACCGAGGCGCCCATCCAGGTCAGCTCCACGATCCTGAACCACGTCATCACGGAGCGCGCGAGCGTGCTCACCCACGACGCCTCGATGGACTTCGCGTCCTCGAAGGGCAAGTCGATGATCCTGAATCGCATCTCGAGCGCCATCGTCGTGCCGCTGCTGCACGAGAAGGACGTTCTCGGTGCGCTCTGGCTCGACAGCGAGTCGCTCGCGCAGTTCCAGCAGAAGGACCTCGAGCTCGTCACCGCGGTCGCGAACCAGGCGGCGATGTTCATCGAGAACAACCTGCTCGCGAAGAAGATCGAGCAGGAGATCGTCAATCGGGAGCGCTTCAGCCGCTTGCTCTCGCCGAACGTCGCCGAGCAGGTGCTCTCCGGCAAGCTCGAGGTGAAGAAGGGCGGAACGCACGTCCCCGAGTGCACGGTGTTCAACTCGGACATCCGTGGCTTCACCCGCATGAGCGAGGGCGCCACCGCCGGCGTCATCAACGAGCTCCTGAACGAGTACTTCGAGCTGATGGTCGAGACGATCTTCAAGTACGAAGGCACGCTCGACAAGTTCATGGGCGACGGCATCATGGCGTTCTGGGGCGCGCCCGTGACCCACCCCGACGACGTGATCCGCAGCGTGCAGTGCGCGCTCGATCAGATGGAGGTCCTCGGCCGCTTCAATCGAAAGCGCGTCGAGGCGGGGCAGCCTCCCCTCGCCGTCGGCATGGGTCTTCACACCGGTCCGCTCGTCGCCGGCTACGTCGGAAGCTCGAAGGCGATGAGCTACACGGTCATCGGCGACACCGCCAACACGAGCGCGCGCCTCTGCGGGATCGCGCTCGCGGGTCAGGTGATCGTGAGCGAGCACACCCTCGCCCGCCTCGGACCGCGGTTCGAGATCGAGGAGCTGCCCCCCGCGCACTTGAAGGGCAAGGAGAAGCCGCTCCGCATCTTCAACGTGAAGCGCGAGAAGGTTAGCGCCGTCGCCAAGGTCGGCTGACGGCCCGCGCGAGGACGCGACAAGTCGGCGCGGCGGGTTGTCCCGCGCTGCGGCGTCGTGCGCGAAGCGTCGACTTCCCAAACGTCGAGGCCGAGGCGGTCAGAGACCGCTCACGCCCGGACCGGCGCGCGCTGGGCGACGACCTCCGCAACGCCGCGGCCGCACCCGCCGTCCGGGGTCGCACGAGCGCGTTTTGTTGCGCCCCGACCCAGCGACACATTACCCCACTGGGCCGAGCACGACCGTTGGCGGGGACGCGGAGACCTCGGGCCGGGGGCGGTCGCGAAAGCCGGGACGCGGAACCCTTTGACCGGCGAGACCTTCGGTGTATGCGAAAGCGGCCCGTCTGGCATGCGACTCGCTGGTCGAGGAGCCTGGTCGCAGGCGGCAACCGCCCCTATCCGACCGAAGTCCAGGCTCGTCGTCCGAGCTCATCGCCAGGCAGTCCCATCCATGTCGAACCCGCAGCGCTCTCGGAACTACCTCGCTCTCGGTCTCCTGATCGTCGGCAAGCTTCTCGGCATCGGCGGACTGGTCGTCGGGTCGAGCTCACGCATCCTCGGCGGGACGCTGCTGGCGCTCGACGGCATCCTCATCACGGCGGCCGTCATCGTCTGCGTCGGGACGATGCGGGCGCGTGCAAAGGAAGACGCCGGTCAGAAGGAGCTCCTCCGCCAGATGATGAAGGAGGGCACGCTCAAGCAGTACCTGCGTGACCTCGAAGACGAGCAGCGCACCAACCGCGCCGAGGCGTCGGAGTCGGACGAGTCGGACGCGTCGGACGCGGAAGACGACAAGCCCGCCGTCGCTCGGCAGACGGCGCTGTCCTGAGCGCGCCGCGGTCCTGAGCGCCGCGGTCCTGAGCGCGCCGCGCCCGTCGTGAGTACGCGGACCGCGCCGTCCTGAGCGCGCGAACGCCGCGCGCGGCTGCCCCCGTAGTCCCGGCAGATGGCCGAGCTGTGAGGGCGCGCGCCCGCAGGCCGATTCACGTCAGCTCATCCACACGCGCGGCGCGCGCGCAATGCTGCACGGTCTCCCAGGAGCGCCGGCCGCAGGCGTCACAGTCGAGGCAATGTGCATCGCGTCACGACGTGCGAGTGCTCGCGCCGCGCGATCAAGAGCGCGACTCGAGCCGGTATGGCTGATGCAACCGCGTTGAGCATGATGATCACGAAGAAGAACATCGATCAGGTTCTCAAGGGTGTGGTCGCGGCAATGCCGGCGATCCCGTACATCATGAAGTCGCGCCAGCGCACGTCGGTGACGGCCTACGTCCTCGGTGGAATCGGCTTCGCCGTCGCGGGCGGCATCGCCGCTCTCATGTTCTTCTCGCCGCGCACTCGCTACAAGGCGCTCAACGTCGCCAAGGACACCTACGGCAAGGTGAACGACAAGATCAGCCACCTTCGGTCGCACCACGATTCGAAGGACGTCGGGCCGATGTCGAATGGTCTCGTCGACCGCGGCGAATATTCGACGACGACGGGTCTGTGAAGCAGCGAGCGTTCGACGATGGTCCGTGAGCGTCTGTCACCGTCCCTTCTCGCCGAGCTCTACGAGCTCGAGGAAGACAGCTACCGACTCTCGCTGCGCGAGGCGAAGCGCATCGGGTGCGGACCGCCGGCGAGCGCTCTGCGTGCAGTCGCTGCCCATGCCAACGAGGCCCTCGAGGAGCTTCCTACACTGGCTAAAACACGTTCCGTTCGTCTCGGATCGATCGGCGCCCTGGCGTTCGACACGGTTCGGCGCATCTGGGATGTCGTGATGGACCAGCTGGTGGACCACGAGCACGCGTACCGTCGCGCGCTGGGCGCGCTGCATCGTGGGATCGATCTCGTTCGCCTCGTTCATGCCGCGGCCCGCGACGAAGGGGACGATGCGCTCGCCGGGTGGAGTCAGCGGTGGCTCGATGCCCGCGAGCGCCTCGTCGCCGAAGCGGCCGATCAGCTCGAGTGGTTCGCTCGGCATCCGTTCTTCTCGCGCCTGCCGGGCGGCGCGACACCGTCGCCGTCCTGACGGCAGGCATCCACGACGCAGGAGAGCCGCCCACGTGCCTTTGCGTGGGCGGTTTGCTATTCCACGAACGTGCCGGGCCGATGGAGCGCCATCCCTCTCGCGTCTCTCGCGGTCGTTGCCGCGTGTACCCCGCCGCGATCTCCGTCATCGGATGACCGCAGCGCTGCGAGCGCTCGGGCGCGCGAGCCATCATCTGCCGATGCGCATGCGCGAAATGCGGCTTCGTCCACGCAAGTCGTGGTGTTCCGGGCTCCCGGCTTCCCGACCGTCGACGGAGCACCGATCGACGACGAGCTGCTCGACACCGCGCTCCACGACTACGAAGACCGAGTGGAGCGCGCGACGTCCGCGACGGAGCTCGCCGAGCGCCTCCGCCGCCCCGCCGGCGTTCTCGTTCTGCCGTACGGGAGCGCGTTCCCCGTCGATGCGTGGCCGAGCATCCGCGACTTCCTCAAAAGCGGTGGCGGCCTCGCCGTGCTCGGCGGCGCGCCGTTTCACGAGCCCGTCAGGTCGGAAGGCGGCGCCTGGGTCCGCGGACCGCGGCAAGCTGCGTTCGCGCACGATCTGCTGATCGGTCCCGCCGAACCGGTCGCGATCGACCCGGCGTGGAGGTCGTCGGACGTTCCCGGCAAGACGGCGAGCTTTCTCCCGCCCGTGCCGGCTGGACGAACCGCATGGGCGCTCACCGTACGGCTCGCGACCGAGAAGACGTACCCGGACGAGCACGGGTCGGTCGGACCTCGCGACGGGGTCATGCGGCCACTCGCGCACGTGGTCGACACGTCGGACGTTCCGCGCGCGTGTCCGCTCGTCGAGATCGATCGCCTGCGAGGTTCGGCGCGCGGTGCCCGATGGGTGTTCGCCACGACGGACGCGAAGCTCGAGGCTCCACTCATCGGCGCGATCGTCGGGCGCGCGCTCGCCGGAGCGTCCGAGCTCCGCGTCATCCCGAGGCACGCCTCCGTCGTCGCGGGAGCGAAGGCCAGAGTCGAGCTCGACGTGACGCTACGTCCCGGTCGCCTCGACCAGGGTCCTTCGTCGGTCCGCGTCGAGATCGTCGACGACGCCGGCAAGTCCGTCGGCGGCGGCGACCTCGCGCTCGCGGCTGCGGACGAGACGAAGAGCGGCACGTTCGTCGTCGACGCGCCGCTCGCCCCGGGGATGTACCGCGTCCACGTGACGGACGGGCGGCCGCGTCCCGCCCGCTTGGAGAGCACCGCACCACGTACGGCGAGCTCGGCGTTCTGGGTGAAGGACGAGAAGCTCCTCACTTCGGGACCGAAGCTCGGGGTGTCGGCGGATTGGCTGCGTCGCTCGGGGCGCCCGTTCCCCGTCGTCGGTACGACGTACATGGCGTCGGACGTTCACCGCGACTTCCTCTTCGAGCCCAATCCCGGCGTATGGGACGCGGACTTCGCCGAGATGAAGCGGCGCGGGATCGAGCTCGTGCGAACGGGCCTCTGGACCGCGTGGTCGCGCGCGATGCGCGCGACGCCGCAGAGCAGCGGCAAGGTCGATGAACGCTTCCTCTCGGCGCTGGAGGCCTACGTCCAGACTGCAGCGCGACACGGCATCGTCGTCTGCTTCAATCTGTTCGCCTTCCTTCCGCCTGCTCATGGCGGCACGAACCCGTATCTCGATCCGAAATCACTCGACGGTCAGAAGGCCTTCGTGACCGAGCTCGCCCGGCGGTTCAAGGGGGTGAGCTGGATCCACTGGGACCTCATCAACGAGCCGTCGTACGCGCCGCCTTCGAAGCTCTGGAAGACGCGACCGATCGGCGACGTCCACGAGGCCGCCGCATGGAAGGCGTGGGTCCAGAAGCGTCACGGCTCGAGCGAAGGCAAGCTCCGAGCGTTGTGGCGGCTTCCCGCCGGAGAGCTGTACGCCGTTCCTGCGGACGACGACTTCGAACAGGCCGCCGTCCAGATCGATCGGCGCCCGCGCCGAGCACGCGACTTCCGCGAGTTCACCGAGGATGTCGTGACGAGCTGGGCGCGGACGATGCGGACTGCCATCCGCGACGCGGCCGGCGCCGACGGGCTGGTCCCTCTGGTCACGCTAGGTCAGGACGAGGGCGGCATCCATGAGCGCCCCACCCAGCAGCTCATGGCCGACGCGCTCGACTACACGGCGGTCCACACGTGGTGGAAGAACGACGACCTCCTCTGGGACGGCGTCGTCACGAAGGTCTCCGGCAAGCCGAGCCTGCACCAGGAGACGGGTCTCATGCGCCTCGAGGACATCGACGGCGCGCCCTGGCGCTCGCCGGAAGACGCAGCGCTGTTGCTGGAGCGGAAGCTCGGATACGCGTTCGCCGGTCGTGGTGCCGGCGTCATCGAGTGGGTGTGGAACGTCAACCCGTACATGCCGATCGACATGGAGTCGACGATCGGTCTGTACAGACCCGACGGCACCGCGAAGCCGGAGCTCGACGCGCTGACGCGCTTCGCCCGCTTCTTCCAGGCCGCCGCCGCACATCTCGACGACTTCGAGCCCGATCCCGTCGTCCTCGTCATCCCACACGCACGCGCGTTCCTCGGTCGAACGGGGGCCATCGACGCGACCAAACACGTGGTCCGCGTGCTCGCCGAGAGGTTCGGCGTCGTCCCTTCGGCGGTCAGCGATCTGCGGCTCACCGCGGACAAGCTCCGCAACGCGAAGCTCGTCATCGTGCCGAGTCCCGACGTTCTCGACGAGCCCGCTGCCCGTGCGCTCGTCGAAGCGGCGCGCGCGGGGACGAAGGTGCTCGTCAGCGGAGCCGTCGAGGGCGACTCGTACGGTCAGCCGGCACCTTCGCTCGTGGAGCTCGGGCTCCTCGGCCCGACGCGCCCGGTGGCGATGCACGAGAAGAGCGGCTGGAGCGCCTCGGGCTGGATCGCGTTCGAGGCGCTCTTGCAGGAGTCGGCGCGCCGCTCCGAAAAGACGAGCGACGGACGCCTCGGCAACCGACGCTCCGTCTGGCACGAGCCCCTCCCGATCGAGCTCGGGCGCGATCGCGAGCCGCTCGTGAAGCTCCTCGGGGCAGCCCTGGTCGCTGCAAAGATACCGGTGTCGCGCTCCGAAGGCGGCGTCGCGGGGCGTGTGTTGCTCGCGCCGAAGGCAGCGCTCCTTGCGGTCGTGAACGAGCGCGCCGAACCGGCCACGAGGCGACTCGTCGTCGACGGTCGCCCCATCGACGTTCCGGTGGGCGCTCGCGCCTCGACGCTGATGCTGGTCGGGCGGCCGAGCGGAAAGCTGCTCGCCAGCACGGCGTCGCGATCGTCGACGCAGCGCTGATCCCGCCGCGGGACGATGACACGCGTCGGCGCCTCCCCTCGAGCGCGCGTACGGTAGCCGCAGCTCAGCGGCACGGCCGCTGCAACTCGGTGGCTCTGTCATGCGAGCCCCGCGTGCTCTTGCACTCATTGGATGCCTTACTTCGATCGCGAGCGCCCCGGCGTGTCAGGACGACACGGCGGCGGACGATGCAGCCGCTCCGTCCGGCGCCGCGGACGGAACCAGCCCAGGACGCCCACGACACGACGGCAACGACACGAATGGCGATGGCGGCGCCACTGCGACGACCGATGGGGGGCTCTCCGCCGATGCGGGGGACGCCGAGCCCCCGCCCGTTCCTTACGTCCACTTCGACGTCAATCACGTCCTCTCGACGGGCCAGTCGAACTCCGTCGCGAACGACGCCGTTCCCGTCCTCACGACGACCCAGCCTTATTCGAACTTGATGTTCGACGTCGGCGTCATGACCGCCGCGAGCTGCGACGGAGACGGCTGCACCGCTTATCAGAAGCCTTCCAGCTTCCTTCCCCTCGTGGAGGGTGATTCCTTCTGGTACCCGGTCGAGACGATGTCGTCGGGCCTCGCGAACGAGGCGGCGAAGCTGGGGCTCGCGAAGAACCACGCCGTCCTCGTGAGCCTCCACGGTCGGAGCGGCAACAGCTACTGGTGCCTGCGCAAGGGAAGCTGTCCGTGGTGGCCGGGACGAAGCTACATCCAGCCTTTCGCCGAAGCGATGATGCAGGTGACCGACGCGATGGCCATCGCGTCGGCCGCCGGCAAGTCGTACGCGGTCCGCGCCGTCACCGCGATCCACGGCGAGCACGATCACTACGCTTACTCGAGCAACGACTCGGCATTCCCGCTCGAAGGAACCGACGGAGCGAGCACCGTCACCGACTACGCCGACGCGCTTCTCGAGTGGCAACGCGACTACGACGCGAGCGTGAAGGCCATCACCGGGCAGACGGTACCGGTACCGCTCTTCGTGAACCAGTACTCGCACTGGAACGACGTGCCGACCACGAAGGTCGCGTACATGCAGCTCGACGCGCACGTTCGCTCGGAGGGCAAGGTCGTCGTCGTCGGGCCGACCTATGCTCTCGACTATTCGAGCAACTGTCTTCACTTCCTCAATCATGCCGAGCGGCAGCTCGGGGAGTACTTCGGCAAGGCTTACGCGCGCGTCGTGATCGACGGGAAGAAGTGGGAGCCGCTGCGCCCGATCGCGTTGACGCTCACGGGGAACGTGGTCACGGCGAAGTTCCACGTCCCCTCGCCTCCACTCGTCTTCGATACGACGCGCGTGAGCGATCCCGGGAACTACGGCTTCGAGTGGTACGACGCGAGCGGCGCGCCACCGGCGATCACCGGCGTTGCGATCACGGGCCCGGACACCGTCGAGGTGACGCTCGCGTCGGCACCGACCGGGAACGACAAGCGACTTCGCTACGCATACACGTTCCGGGGTTGCGGCGGCTCCGGGACGATCGCTCGCGGCAACCTCCGCGACTCGGACGCAACACCTTCGAACTACGGCTACGACCTCTTCAACTGGGCGGTCCACTTCGACGTTCCCGTGGAGTGAGCAGCGATGACCACGCCTGCTGGCATCACGTCTGCACGCTCGAACGAGACCTCCCTTTGCCACGAACGGACCATGCGCTCTGATCATTTCCTCCCCGGTTGCATCCGAACGTCGCTCCTCGTCGTCGCGATCATCGCGCTCGGCGCCGCCGCCGCTTGCGACGAGGGCTCCGGCTCCGGCAGTCGCTCGGACGCGAGCGGCAACCTCGGGCAGAGCTCGAGTGGCGGACCGAACGAGCCCGGCCCGGACGGCGCGGGTGGCGCAAGCAGCTCGTCGGGAAGCAGCGGCTCGCCCGACGGCGGCGGAGATCCGGGGACGCCGGCCGTGCCGTACGTCGACTTCGCGGTGAACCACGTCCTCATCACGGGGCAGTCGAACTCGGTGGCGAACAGCGGCACGCCCGTTCTGTCGACCGCGCAGCCGTTCTCGAACGTCATGTTCGACACGGGTGTCATGCCCATGAAGCAGTGCGACGGCGCGGGCTGCCGGGCGTTCGATCCGCCGTCGTCGTTCGTGCCGCTCGTCGAGGGAGACTTCTTCTTCGGATACGGCGTGGAGACGTCGGCCGCAGGCGTCGCGAACGAGATCACCCTCCTCGCGAAGCAGCGCTACCAGGGCGTCGTCCAGGGACTACCGGCCGATCGCGATCACAGCGTCCTCGTCAGTCTGCACGGACGCAGCGGCAATACTTACTGGTGTCTCCGCAAGGGCGGCTGCAACTACAAGCCCGGCTATGTGTCGCCCTTCGAACAAGGCATGATGGAGGTCGAGGCGGCAAAGAACATCGCGGCTGCCGCCAACAAGTCGTACGTCGTCCGCGCCGTCGCGGCGATCCACGGCGAGAGCGACCACTACTCGTACACCGAGGGCAGCCAGGAGTTCCCGATCGCCGGAAGCGACGGCACGCCGGGCCAGGTCCAGACGTACGCGGACGGCCTCATCGAATGGCAGGCCGACTACGAAACGGGCATCAAGGCAATCACCGGTCAGACGCTGCCGGTGCCGCTCTTCATCTCTCAGATCAGCGGCTGGAACGACACGCAGTACAGCAAGGTCGCTCAGTTCCAGCTCGAGGCGCACGAGCGCGCTCCCGGGAAGGTGGTCCTCGTCGGCCCGAGCTATCAGCTGCCGACGGACCAGAACGACTGCCGCCACTTCACGAACCATGGGCAGCGCCGTCTCGGCGAATACTTCGCGAAGGTCTATGCGCGCGTCGTCTTCGAAGGCAAGTCGTGGGAGCCGCTGCGGCCGAAGGCGGTGACGCGCGACGGGGCAGCGATCACGGTGACGTTCCACGTCCCGGCCCCGCCGCTCGTCATCGATACGCAGCGCGTCGCCGAAGTCGCGAGCTACGGCTTCACGTACACGGACGGGAGCGGCGCGCCCCCGGCGATCACGAGCGTGGACGTCACGGGACCGGACACGGTGAAGATCACCCTTGCCTCGCCGCCCACGGGCGCCCAGAAGCGCCTTCTGTACGCACAAAACCAGGTGCCGTTGACCTGCATCGGGACGCCGTTCGGCGCCCGCGGCAACCTGCGCGACTCGGACGCCAGCCCCTCGCAGTACGGGTACGACCTCCACAACTGGGCGGTGAACTTCGACGTCGCGGTGCCCTGACCGGTCGCCGCTCCGCGAGTCGTTACAGCCTTCGACGAACGCAGGACCGTCGCGACTCGCGTCGACGACGCGAGTCACCACGTGAACCGGTGAACGTCCGCGTGACGATCGCCCGCAATTCACGAGGGATCGTGCGCGGCCCGCCGCGTGCTTGGGCCGTTCCCCCATGCGTCGGATCTCCCCGGCGCTCCTCGCGCTCGCGATCGCCCTCGCCACGGCGGGCATCCCAGCATGCGGGGGGCGCCAGATCGTGCCGTTGCTCGCGTCGGCCGGTGTCCCCGTCACCGCCACCCCGACGAGCAGCGTCCCGCTCGAAGTCGTCACGCGCAGCACGTCGGTCCGTGATCCGCTTCCCGTGTCCGGGAGCGGAGTCGTGTACGGCGACTTCGAAGCTGCGCTCGGGCACGCGATCTCGAGCGCTGCGGTCCCATGGGCGGACAAGAACCGCGGACGCCGCGATGGCGGCTGGCAGCTCTTCGTCGAGGTGATCCAGGCCGAAGCCGAACACGACGGCTCACGGCTGCTCGTCACCGTCGGTGTGCGCGCGACGCTGCGTGCGCGCGTCGGCGGCGCTCACATCGCGCAGACGGAGACGGCGTGCCGCGACGGCGGGATCGTTCCCGCCGACAAGGGCGCCCCCGTGCTCTATGCGTGCATGACGCGCCTCGGACGCGACCTCACGAGCTGGCTCGCCGCCGCCGAGCCGGAGCACCCGGGAAAGTCGGGCGGTCGGCCAGCCTTCGTCGTGCCCGGGGGCGTCGTCGGAGCGTCCGGCGGTCATGACGATGTCGACGACGACGGCGACTCCGACGCGCCAGGAGAGGACGACTGACGTCAACCCCAGAGAGGAAGCCATGAAACGGATCGAGCAAAGTGCGTTGATCGTCGCGATCGGCCTGTTGGCCATGACGTCCGGAACGGGATGCGGGAGGCAGGCGGTCGAGCCCGGACAGCGTGGCCTTCGCTACAGCCCCCACGACGGCGGCGTGAAGCCGGAGGTCCTGCAGCCCGGCTCGTACAGCCTCGGCTGGTGCGTGTTCCGCGACTGCGGCTACATCGAGTCGTACGACGTCACGTATCAGACGCGGAAGGAGGCCGTATTCACCCCCTCGTCCGAGGGTCTGGCGATGGACGTGAACGTGATCGTCACGTACCGGCCCATCACCTCGGAGCTCTTCCAGCTCCATACCGAGATCGGCAAGGACTACTACGAGGAGATCATCGGGCCCGAGGCGCGGAGCGCATCACGCAACGTCCTCGCACGCCATTCCTACACGACGCTCGTCGGCAACCTCGACAAGGTCGAGGACGAAATCGAAGAGGAGGTCCGGCGTCGCATTCGCAACAAACACGTGGAGGTCTCGTCGATCACGCTCGAGAAGATCAAATACGCCTCTCCCGAGATCGCCAACGCCGTCGAGAAGCGCCTCATCGGACAGCAGGAGGCGGCACGGCAGAAGGCCGCCATCGAGGCGCAGGCAGCGCGCGAGAAGACGCAGCTCGAGCTCGCCGCCGCGCAGGCGAAGCTGAAGGCCGAGAGCGATGCGAACCAGGCGCGCCTTCAGAACGAGATCGCTGCCGACAAGTCGAAGCGTGAGGCGGAGCTCGCACTGCTCCACGCCAAGAACCAGAAGGAGGTCCTCCAGCAGCAGATCGCGATCGACAAGATGGAGGCCGAGCAGAAAGTGATCCGCGCAACCGCGCAAGCGAAGGAGCGCACGCTCCTCGCGTCGGCGAAGGCCGCGGAGATGCGGGCCGAGGCTTCGGCGCACACGGCCTTCACCGTCCAGGCCGCGGGGTACGAGGCGCTCGGGAAGCTCGGCGGACACGGCACGACGATCTTCCTCGGCGACTGGTCGCGCGCCCCGCAGTTCCTCTGGCCGCGGCAGTATCAGCTCGGGGCGCCGATGGCGCCGGTGGACCGACCCGCGAAGGCCGTCGTGCCGACGAACATCGCGCCGCCCCCGGCGCCTTCGAACGCGGTGCCGGTGAACGCCCAACCGAAGAAGACGGCGTCGCTCGGTCCTTCTCCGGACGCCGCACCGTTCGAAGCGATGTTCTGAGCGCGGCTCCCCGGCGCGACGCTCACTTCCCGCGTGGAGCGACTCGCTTGGTCGTCTTCTTGAGCGGCGTCTTCCAGAGATAGACGTAGTGCTCGCGATCGTTCGGTGTCCGGTGGTCCTTTGCCATCACCGTCCACCAGTTCTCGTACGTGACCCCTTCCATGTCGAAGTCGTGCGAGACGATACGAGCGCCGGGTGCGAGCTTCTCGAGCTGTGGGATGAGCTTCACGTTCAGCTCGGGCAAGAGGTAGAGCGTCACCACCGTGGCTGGCGACAGATCGACCTTGAAGATGTCCTTCTGCTCGAAGGTGACGAGGTGCTCGACGCCGGCTTTCTTCGCATTCTCCCTCGACTCCCGGATCCGCTGCGGATCGAGGTCGAAGCCGAACGCCTTGATGCCGAACCGCTTTGCCGCGGTGACGACGATGCGGCCATCACCGCATCCGAGGTCGTAGAGGACGTCGTTCTTCCCGACCTTCCCCACGTCGAGCATCTTGTCGACGACGTTCTGCGGCGTCGGTACGTATTCGATGTCCGGAGTCCGCTCCATCGGGAGCTCGCCCGTGCCGGCATCCATCGCCGCGGTCGTGTCCTTCGTCGTGGTCGGCTCTCCCCCGAGCGGATCCGGCTCGGCCGGCGCTAGCCGAGCGTCGAGCGGCAATGCCGCCCGTCGCTGCCCTTCGGGCGGTCGCACATCGCGCGAGCACGCAACGAGGAACAGCGCGGAGACCACCGTGACGAGCTCTCGTCGCATCATCGGACGCGCGAGCAGACCGCCACCCGGGGCACCGGTCAAGCCGTGCTGCTCGAGGCGCTGGCGCGCGAGCTCGCGCGCTCTACGCCTGGCGCAGTTTGCCGACGCCGACGCGATCGCCAAGGCGGAAAGAGGCCCCCGACGCTCGGCGCTGCATCCGCGTCCCCGCCCGAAGAATGACCCCGCCCGAACGACCTTCGCGCAGGAGCTCTGGCGGGGCGAAAAAAAACCCGAAACGCCGAGGATGTCACTCCCTCGGCGCTTCTCGGTGCTTCTCTGCGGGGCGGACGGGACTCGAACCCGCGGCCTCCGGCGTGACAGGCCGGCGTTATAACCGACTTAACTACCGCCCCAAACTGGTCCGTAACTGCGATGAGTCGACGAAAAAGGCCGAGGGTGTCACTCCCTCGGCCTCTTCAGCGCGGCCACCTCGATACTTCCGAGGAAGACCGCGACTGATGTTGCTTCGATACTAGCGGGGCGGACGGGACTCGAACCCGCGGCCTCCGGCGTGACAGGCCGGCGTTATAACCGACTTAACTACCGCCCCAAACCGTTCCGTATCTCTATCGTGACGCTGTACTACTACTTGCAGGTCTCCCGCGTCCAAGGGGGTGGGCGGGACAGGGCTTGAACCTGCGACATCCGGCTTGTAAGGCCAGCGCTCTACCGCTGAGCTACCCGCCCATCGGAGATGCGTGCGTAGGTACCCCAGTCGGTCCATCGCCGTCAACACATTCTAGAATTTTCCCTCGTCGGATCGGACGTCGCCTCGGAAAACCAAGGGGTCCGCGATCGCAACACGAGCCGGTGGGGACGGCGCTGCCGCTCCTTCCTGCCGCTCCTTCCTGCCGCTCCTTCCTGGCACTCCTTCCTGGCGCTCCTTCCTGGCGCTCCTTCCTGGCACTCCTTCGGCCGCTCCGCCCCGCTCGGGCCCGCCTTGACAAAGCGAACGACCGTTCTATTTTGGTCGCGTGACCAAGGGCGATGAAACTCGGAGTGCGGTCCTCGGCTCGGCGATCGCGCTCGCGAGCACGCTCGGCCTCGAAGGCGTGACGATCGGCAAGCTGGCGGAACACGTCGGCATGTCGAAGAGCGGCCTCTTCGCTCACTTCTCCTCGAAGGAGAACCTCCAGGTCGCCGTGCTCGAGGAGGCGATCGCGCGTTTCGTCGTGCTGGTCGTGTCGCCGGCGCTCAAGCAGCCCCGCGGCGAGCCGCGCGTGCGAGCGCTGTTCGAGAAATGGTTCGAATGGTCGCGGGCAGAGTTTCTTCCGGGAGGCTGTATTTTCGTGGTGGCGAGCGTCGAGCTCGATGATCGACCAGGCCCGGCCCGCGACCGGCTCGTGGCTTCCCAGAAGGACTGGCTCGACACGCTCGCTCACGCCGCACGCATCGCCGTCGAAGAGCAGCACTTCCGGAAGGACCTCGACTGCGAGCAGTTCGCGCACGAGATGTTCTCGACCGCGTACGGCTTTCACTTCCTCCGCCGCGTTTTCGATCCGGCGGAGGCCGACCGGCGTTGCCGCACCGCCTTCGAGCGCCTGGTAGCCGACGCGCGCGCGGCGCATCGCTGACCGAGAGCATCGACGAACCCAAGGAGAGTCCTCATGACCGAAAAGACGCGTCCCAATAAAAGAACGACCGTTCGTGCCTCGTCGCCGGCTCTCCACGCCACACGGATGGGCCTCCGCCTGCTTTCCCCCCGCGCGCCGACGCTTGCTGCGCGCTGGGCGGAGCGTCTTTTCCTCACCGCACAGCGCCATGAACGACCGTCCTGGGAAACGCCTACGCTGGCGCGTGCCAAGCTCGACCGCATCGCGCACGAGGGCAAATGGCTCCCGACGTGGACGTGGACACCGGAGGGCTACGGCACGGTGCTCGAGGCAGCGCCCACGATCGTCCTCGTGCACGGCTGGGAAGGCCGCGGCTCGCAGCTGGCCGCGTTCGTCCCCGCGCTGCTCGAACGGGGCTACCGGGTCGCCACGTTCGATGCGCCGGGACACGGCGACTGCCCCCTTCCCCGGGCGTCACTCGTCGACCATGCGCGTGCGCTCTGCTCGCTCGGACGTGCGCTCGGGCCGGTGCACGGCGTCGTCGGCCACTCCGTCGGTGCGGCCGCGACGCTCCTCGCGACGCGGTTCGGGTTCGAGGCGGGGCGCCTCGCTCTCATCGCTCCGCCGACGACACCGGCACGGTTCGCGGCAGAGTTCGCGCGCATCCTCGGCCTCCAGCCGGCCGTGGAGGACGCGATGATCGCGCGGCTCGAGGCTCGCTACAACCTCCGATTCGAGGAGCTCGACGTCCGCCTCGATGCCGCCCGACTCCATGCGCCGGTTCTGGTCGTCCACGACCGGAACGATCCCGTCGTCCACTTCGCGAGCGGAAAGGCCATCGCCGACGTGGCGCCTCGCGGCTCACTCTTCGAGGTGAGCGGCGTCGGCCATCGCGCGATCCTTCGAGCTCCCGAAGTCGTCGAGAAGGTGGTGCGATTCATCGACGACCGCTCGGCCCCGAGCTTCGCGCGGACGCTCGACGGAGAGCTCTTCATGCGCGACACCCGGTGGTGAGGGCTTCCTCGACGCCGGTGGTGCAGAATGGAGAGGCCGTCCGATGCGCCGATGATGGTGCGCCGGAAGGCCGGGCTCATCGTCACGACGACGTTCTGGACCGGGGCAAGTACCTCCAGGGCAACTTCTTCTACGACCTTGCGAAGAGCGCGATGGTCCGAATCGCGGAAGCCATGGCGGCGGAGCTGCGCCCGCATGGCGTGACGTCGGTCGCGCTATCAGCCGGCTTCATGCGGAGAGAGCTCGTGCTCGCGCACATGCGGACCGACGAGGAGCACTGGCGGGAGCACGCGGGTCTCGCGAGAACGGAGACGCCCCGCAACGTCGGGCGCGCCGTCGCTGCCCTCGCCTGCGATCCCGAGGTCGCGAGCAAGACCGGGCGAATCCTCACCGCAGGAGAGCTGGCCCGCGAATACGGCATCACCGACGTCGACGGGCGACAGCCCCCACCGTTCGAGACGAACGCCGAAGGCTGAAGCGCCAAGTTCCTGGAGGCCGGAGCCTGGAGCCCGGAGCCTCCGTTCTCAGTGCTTCCCGTACTCGAGCGCCTTCCCCTTCCGCTGCGCCAGAAGATAGGCCTCGATGGCCCGCATGCGCGGGTCCTCCGAGGCGAGCGCCTTTCCGCGGACGGGGTGCTCGATGCACCAGTTGATCATGTCACGCAGGAGCGCGACGCGACCGAGCTGCGGCTGGAACTTGGGATAGGTCTCCGGATGCGTGTTCGCGGCGTGCGGATGGCACATGTCGCAGGACACGCCGACGGTGCTGCCGAGCTCGTCGGCGTTGTGAAAGACGCGTGAGCCGGCCGTCGCGACACGCTCGGTCTCCGTCTTCCAGAGCGCGACGTCCTGCTCCGTGATCCGCCCGTAGGTCTGCCCTTCGACCTGGCCGACGAGGCCGCTGTTGTCGGCTGCCGGTTGCAGCGTGTGCCGCTCGCGCTCCTCGGCCTCCCATGTGGAGCTGGGGTTCTTGCGGAGCCACTCGGCCATGAGCTGTCCCGCGATCGCCGTGCCGGGCGTGCCTTGCGGGACGCTCACCTTCGTCTTGCCGTCGCACAGCAAGACTTCGACGTTGCTCGTCGGACCGACGGCGGACGCCGAGACGGTCTGGTCGTTCGACGTGCTCGCGCCGTTCATCCCTTCTTTGTGTGCGTTCGCCGGCGGAGCCCCCTGCCCGCCTCCACATGCAGCGACGATCGACCCTGCCGCGATCGCGAGAACGAGCGCGCTCTTTCCGATGATGTCTTGCTTGTTCATGGCCGACCTCAGTAGCTCTTGCGGACCGGAACCGACGGCTTGTCCTTCGCACCGCGGGACATCGTGTACGCGCGCGACACGGTCACCGGATTGCGGTTCCAGAGGTTGTAGACCTTGTCGACGAGGCCGTCGGGGTGGACGAGCACGGAGCCGTCACCGCAGCCGTCGTTCAGGTTGAACGGATCGGGCCGGCTCATCTGCACGGTGAGCTCCGGGAGCCCCGTCGGCGCGTACGGCCACGGCCACGCCGTCGAGAGGAACCCGTGGAAGTGAATGTTGCCGATCCGGTTCGTCAGCATCTGGTGCGTGTGCCCGTGGAACACGACGACGCTGTTGAATCGCTTCAGGATGGCTTGCACCTGCTCGGCGTCGTCCGTCCAGAAGTTCCAGTTCTTGTACAGCTTGTATAGCGGCGAGTGCGAGAACACGATGATGGGCGTGTCGGCTGACTTGCCCTTGAGGTCGTTCTCGAGCCACTTGCGCTGCTCGTCGCCGACCGAAAATGGGCTCTGCACGCCGTTGTCGAGCCCCGCGACGGTCTGCATGCGCTGCATCGGCGTGAGCTTTCGCTCGGTCCAGAAGTCCTTCTCGACGACGCTGTTGATGACGACGCAGTGCACGCCCTTGTGATCGAACGAATACGTCGGCGGGCCGAACAGCTCCCGCCACTTCTCGCCCATGTCGAGATACCAGTCGTGCTCGCCGACCATCACCTTGAGCGGCGCCTTCAGGTTCTTGAGGATCTGGGCGCCGAGCTCGAGCTCCTTCGCCTGACCGAGCTGCGCGAGGTCGCCGCCGTAGAACACGAAGTCCGGCTGCGGATCCATCGCGTTGACGTCGTCGACGGCGCGCATGAGGGCGTTGACGAAGCGGTCGTTCAGCGATCGCTCGTACAGGTGCGAATCGGAGATGTACGCGAAGCGGAACTGCTGCGCCTTGCCGGTCACCGGCTGCGCGTGCGCGACGCTCACGGGCTGGAACGAGTGCGGTGAGAAGATGCCCGCGCCGGCGACCGCGCCGAATGCAGCGGCGCTCACCTTGAGGAACGATCGCCGATCGAGGTTCTTCAGCTCTCGGAAGAGCTCGTCACGCTCCTCCATGTGCTTGGTCTCGATGCTCTTCACACCGGGGCTCTTCTTCGGGCGATCGCTCATGGATTCACCTTCTGTCCGTTCTGTCCCTGGCCGGAGAGCCGGCGCTCGAACTGGAGCACTTTGCGGTTCGCCGCGGCGTCGTCGCGCAGCGGGCGGCGCGTCGCCGCGAGCTTCTTCTGACGCTCGAGCTCCGCCTTGTTGTCGTCGGCGAACCGTACGTCCGTCAGCGAGAAGAGGAACGCGACGACCTGGTTGATCTCGGTCTCGGTGAGCGCGAGAGGCTCGATGCCGCCGTCGAGGAACGGATTCGGCTCTCCTCCCTTGTTGTAGTGATCCATGACATCCCACAGCGTCGCGATCGAGCCGTCGTGCATGTACGGCGCGGTGATGCCGACGTTGCGGACGGCCATCGACTTGAACGCACCGATGTCCGACCGGTTCTTCGTGACGACGAACCGCCCGAGCTCGCCGAGGTCCGTCTGGAGCGCGAAGCGGTCCTGAGCTTCCTTCGAGTTGTCCTTCCCCAGCGCCTCGAGCGCCTTCTTGGCGAGCCCTTCGAAGTCCTGGTGCCGCGCCGAAACACCGATGTTGTGGAAGCGGTTGTCGGTGCCGAGCGGCGACGAGCTCGAGATCTGGTGGCAGCTCACGCACCGCGCCTTGCCGTTGTAGAGGACCCAGCCCGCCTTCGCGTCCTCGTCGATCGCCTTCAGATCGCCAGCGAGGAACCGATCGAACGGAGCGTCGAGGAAGACGAGGGTTCGCTCGAACGTGGCGAGCGCTCGCCCCACGTCGTCGAACGTCGGCGTGCGCCCATACGCCGCCTGGAACATCTTCGGGTAGTCGGGATCCTTCGCGATGGCCGCCATGACGGCCTTGTCGTCCGGCATGCCCATCTCGATCGGATTGACGATGGGTAGCTTCGCCTGCTCTTCGAGCGTCGCCGCGCGACCGTCCCAGAACTGCGACGAGAAGAGGAACGCGTTCAACGTCGTCGGCGCGTTGCGCTGGCCGAGCTTGTCGCCGATGCCCTCGGACGTCCCGCGCCGATCCGTGAACCCGCGGCTCACGTCATGGCACGTGGCGCACGCAACGGTGCCGTCTTTGGACAGCTTCGGGTCGAAGTAGAGCTTTCGCCCGAGCGCCACGCGAGCGTCGTTCATCGCGTTGTCGGGCGGCACGATCGCCTTCCAGTACGAAGGATCGATCCCTGCGGGAGCGCCGCCGTTGGCAGGCAGCGGCTTCGAGAGTCGGTCCATGCCGGCCTGCTGCTTGTCCATCGACAACGCGCCGTGCGGAGCGTCACCACCTCCGGACACGGGCTTGTCGCCGCCTGCTGCCGTCGGCGACGCCGGGTGCGTGGTCGCGACCGGGCTCGCGGCATCGGCACCGGGCGGCTTGCCGGTGGCGGCTGGGTTGTTCGCAGGCGCGCCGTTGACGACGAGCGTGTAGACCAGCGGCACACCGAGCAACGCCGCGCTGACGACGCGCCGCAACCGGCGGTTCGATCCGCCGCTCGACCTCTTGTCCTTGGACACGACCTACCTCCCAGTTGCAGGTACAGACGAGCGCGGCCGTCACGGCCACCAACGACCGGCGCTTCGCGCGAAGCAGCCGGTCAGAGGCTCGAAGATCGGCCCAAGCGACTTGGATGACAACGCATTGTTGTATATGGGCCGATAAGATGGAGCTATCGGCCCTCACAATCCAACAACTGCGTTATATCGTCGCGGTCGACCGCCATCGAAGCTTCCGCGACGCCGCACGTGCGTGCCATGTGTCGCAGCCGGCGCTGAGCGCGCAGATCAAGAAGGTGGAGGAGATGCTCTCGTTCCACATCTTCGATCGATCGCGACAGCCGGTCTTCACGACGGAGCGGGGCGCACGCGCGGTCGCGCACGCACGCATCGTGCTCGATCAAATCGAGCACTTCGCCGAGATCGCCGGTGGCCGAGAAGAGGTCGCGGGGCCCTATCGTCTCGGGATCTTGCCCACGCTCGCATCGACGCTGCTCCCGCGCCTGTTACCGCGTTTCACCCGCGCGTACCCGAAGGTGGAGCTCGAGGTCGTCGAGGAGAAGACGGACATCCTCGTCCGACGTCTCCGCGATGGCTCGATCGACGGAGGACTCGCGATCACGCCGCTCGAGATCCCCGGCATCCACGAGCGGGTCGTCTGCAATGAGGCGTTCCTCGCGTACCTGCCGCCGCGGCATCCACTCACCGAGAAGGAGCGCGTTCGACAGGCGGCCCTCGTCGACGAGCACGTCTGGCTGCTCAGCGAAGGTCACTGCTTCCGCACGCAGGCGCTACACCTCTGCAGCATCGACCGGAGGCACGCGGATGCGAAGACACTGCGCGTGAGCTTCGATGGCGGCTCGTTCGATACGCTCATGAACCTCGTCGATGCAGGGCTCGGGATCACGATCGTGCCGGAGCTCGTCGCGCTCACGTTGACGTCAGGATGCCGCGCCGCGCAGGTCAGGCGCTTCGCCGATCCCGAACCGCTGCGCGCGATCAGCCTCCTCACCGCGCGTGAGCACTTGCGCCGCAACGTCGCCGACGCTCTCTTCACGACGCTTCAGGAAGGCATCCCCCGCGAGCTGCACGCACGAGGACGCCGGCCTAACGTCCTGCCGCTGACGCCGAAACAAGGGGGCTGATCCGGACCGCGCGCGACGCGAATTCTCGGATCTGCGCGTCGACGCGCCCGCATCGCAGGTAGCTCCCTCTGCCTGACGCACGTCGGCCGGCACATCCGAAAGACGTGCCGGCCGAAAGTGCGATGGCTGCGACGGATGGTCAGGCGTTGCCGGAGGGAACCGGCACCGCGGGCGTCGGCGTCGCCTCGGATCCCGCCTGCGGGATCACGACGGTCGATCCATCCGTCGTCGTGGTCGCAGCCTTGCCGCCGCCGTTCTTCACGACGAGCTCGCCGTCGACGTACTCCCACGACTCGCGCGGCGGTCCGAAGAGGGCGTCGGCGTCGGAGAGGCAAAGAGCCTCGCGGAGGACCTCGTCTGCGTGCTCGACGAGCACGATGCGCGTCGCCTTGAGGACGCGCCGCGGCACCTCGCGGAGGTCCTTTCGATTCTCGCGCGGGATGATGACGGTGGTGATCCCCGCACGATGCGCCGCGAGGAGCTTCTCCTTGAGGCCACCGATCGCGAGGACGCGCCCGCGCAGCGTGAGCTCGCCCGTCATGGCGAGATCGCGCTTCACCGGCACCTTGATGAGCGCACTCGCGAGCGAGGTCGCCATCGTCACGCCCGCCGAAGGCCCGTCCTTGCGGATGAACTCGGGGAAGTGAACGTGCACGTCGATCTTCTGATAGAACTCGGGGTCGAGGCCGAGCGCAGCGGCGCGCGAGCGAACGTAGCTCATCGCCGCGTGCGCGCTCTCCTCCATGCCCTTCTCGAGGAGGCCCGTGATCGCGAGCTTCCCCTTGCCGGCCACGACGGCGACCTCGCAAGCGAGGAGCTCTCCGCCGCCGGAGTTCGTGACGGACAGGCCGTTCGTGAGCCCGATCTCGTCACGCTCCTCCTTCTTGTTCATCCGGTACTTCGGCACGCCGAGGTAGTGCGGGACGTTCTTCGCGACGACGTCGATCGGCTTCTCCTTGCCTTCGTTCACGACGTGGCGCGCGACCTTGCGGCAGATGGACGCGATCTCGCGGTCGAGGGAGCGAACGCCCGCCTCACGCGTGTAGTGGTGGATGACCGTGCGGATCGCGTTCTCGCTCAACGTGAAGGGCACGTCGTCGAGGCCGTTCTCCTTCACCTGCCGCGGCACGAGGTACTTCACCGCGATGTTCATCTTCTCGAACTCGGTGTAGCCGGACAGCTGGATGATCTCCATGCGGTCCTGGAGCGGCACCGGGATGCCCGACAGCGTGTTCGCCGTCGTGATGAACATGACGTCGGAGAGGTCGTAGTCGAGATCGAGGTAGTGATCGTTGAACGCGTGGTTCTGCTCGGGGTCGAGCACCTCGAGGAGCGCCGCCGCCGGGTCACCGCGGAAGTCCGTCGACATCTTGTCGATCTCGTCGAGGAGGAAGACCGGGTTGT
>JAFAER010000142.1 GCA_023423895.1 Pseudomonadota bacterium | reverse complement strand
GCTACATTCCGCTCGAGGTCGAGGGCAAGGTGTGCGGGTACGGCCGCCACGAGGCGACGAGCGAAGGGACCTTCGGCCTGTACGTCTGGGGTCTCGGCCCTTACGCGAGCTACGGCTACGCGGGAGGTATGGGCTCGCGACCGATCAACGACGCACCGCCGCTCGTCGTCCAGTGACCCTCGCTGGGACCGGCCGCGTATTCGAGCGCGTCGGACCCGCCTTGGGCCTGTGGTTCATCACGATGAACAGCAGGAACTCGCGGAGAGCTTCGCGGTCAGGTGAGGTCCACCCGCCCGTCCGGTGCGCCTTCTCGAGCGCCTCGAGCGCCGTCGCTCGCGTGATGGCCTTGCTCTTCCAGCCTGCGGCTGTCTTCGTGGTTGAAGACCCGTTCGCTCGGGTGTATCCGCTGCTTGAACCCGCGTTCTCGACGAGGCCTTCGGCGTGACGCATCCTCCCGCGTGTGGAGGCGCGATCAGCTCGGCGACGCTCTTGTTCCGCGGGCGATTGGGCGGGCGGATCGCCGAAGCGCTTGCATGAGCTCGCGGTCGCACGCTCGCCGGCCGGCGTCGTCCGATGTCGACCGTCAGCGGAAGCGTCACGACGTCGCGCCATGCCAGCATGCGGACATCGCGGACGCTCGCGCGGTGTGCGCCCGAGGCAACATCTGGTGCGACCACGAACCGTCGACCGCTCACAGCGAGCTCCGCGTCCGCGTGTGTCGCCGCCGCCCGGACGGGGGGAACACACATCCGCCAAACATCGAGACAGAAGTGCGGCCCGGCGGTCGGGACTACCAAGAGCTCATCGGCTCTATCCACGAGGCGTGGTCGCCACGAACGCGCTGAGAGGCACACCACCCAAGTCTAACCCAGTCACACCTTAGGCCGGTGGGCCGGGTTGGGGCCGCCTGCATGCCGACCGAACCGATGGGGCTCGTAGGTCAGCAGAGCCGCGCCTGGTTCGAGACCGCGCGCCCGACGCCGGACGATGCTCCCTTCGCTTCGACCAGGGGCGCGTCGGATTACGGACGGCCGACGCTGTGCACCTCCAGATCAACCGAGTTTGCCGATGCAAATAGGACACTGGCAGACACGCGGAGAACGACACCATCGCAAGCTCGGATTCGACGATGTAGATCGTCGTCCATGCTGATCAGCTTGGCCGTTGCCTCGGCAGAACCATCGGGTTGCTCATCCTTCACATGTAGCAACGCGATCCTCCCTGAGGTTGAGACCCGCCCATCGACCACGACATCCCTGAACTCATACTTCTTGGGGTTTGCAGGTAGCTCTCTCAAAGACACCAGCCCTTTAATCGGACCGCTATACTTGCCTAGCGTGCAGGTGGGACGTCCGCCGTCTTCCAGCTCGTTGACGCCAATGCAGGCGTCACGGTCCACGCATGTGCTTCTCCGCGCTTCCAAGTGAAACCCAAGACCATCATCCGCGGCAATCGCGATCTGTCCGGGGCCCACTTCGGGGAGTTCGTCCTTCATCATTCTCCCCGTGACCGAAACAAACCTGTCGCAACTCGGAATGTGGCCGGTCACGGGCAGCGTCCGCAATGTCTCGCGTCGAGTGTCAGCAAGCTCGGCACCTCCCGCTCCAGACCGACCGTACGCGACCACAACGACATCCTGACCTACGATCGTGCCTCCTCGATCTACGGCGCGCCCAGCCGTCCAACAGGGTCCAGAGTCTTCCTCTGAGCTGCTCGCGTCATCCCCGTCCGAGCCGGATGACGCGCTACCTGACTCAGCCGTACTGGCCTCGCGTTCTGCATGTGTGGCATTCGGCGTAACGTTTCCGGGCAAAGCTCGCACGCAGGTCGAACACGCACAAACACCGAGCAGACAGCCAACCGCTGCGGACCTCATACGAACCCGCGAACCGAAGGAGACCGTTCACCCCTACCAGGTAGGAAATGGCCGTGGCGGAGATTGGAAGGCGTGCTCAGCCCTATTGGTAACAATCCATTCATCCGCCGGATATCCATCCAATAAACTTACACTACTTCCCGCAGAAACATACGAAACCAATTCCCTCGAGTAGTTCCTAACCATGAGCATCGTAGCCCCACGGCTCCAAGCCGATAGGATCAAGGTAGTTGATCGGATCGTTCTTCGCGTACCCGTACAGGTTTAGACCGCCCCCGAAGCGCGAGGAGTCTTTGCTGGTCCACCGGCCCGTCGTCGGCTTCCTTCGGGTTGGTTCTGCCGCGCGACGTGATGGCCCACGCGAAGTCGAGCAGAGCTCGGTGAGGGCGGGCTCCTCGTTGTAGGCGGCGCTGGAGCCGTGCGCCGCCTACAACGGTATGCGTGCTCGCCCGCAGCGCCGTCACCTGATCTTGAGCGCCTTGTTCTCGCGTCTGGCGCGACGAGGTCGTCGGAAAGCAGCTTAGTCGTCGCGCGCCCGGCACGGTCGGCACCGGCATGGCCTCTCGAGTCAGAGGCACATGCTGTAGGCTGCTCCGCGGTGTCTCAGCTGTTCGCGCCCGTTTGTTCGATCACGACGACGAAGCGGCGCCGCTTTTTCTGGGCGGCGTGGTGGAGCGGACCGCCCGCGCGGGTGCCGTTCAAGAAGCCGGACGCGTCCGACGGCGGGGCGGCAACGCGCGAAGAGGCGCTGGCCGCCGCGGAGAAGCGAGCCGGGATGACGCTCGTCGAGATCGACCCGCTGTGGGCGCGTGCATGGATCCGCGTCCTTCGCGGTGAACCCGCATGGCCGTCGAGGGCGAGCCGCGAGCCCAGGGCAGCGCGTACCCAGTCGGCGGATGCAGCCGCGGCGGACTCGATCTGGGCGGTGCTCGGCGTCGGTCGTGACGTCAGCGAGGCCGAGCTCAAGGCCGCGTACCGGAAGCGCGCGCTCGAGACGCACCCCGATCAGGGCGGTGACGAGGCCTCGTTCCGTCGCGTGCTCCAGGCCTACGAGGAGGCGAAGCGAAGGCTCCGCCGGCCGCGGCCGCGCCGCGCAACCTGAGCGAGCTCACGCGACGTGAGCGAGCGCACGGGACGGCTTCAGAGCAGGTCGGGGAGGCCCGCCGCGACGAGCGCCTTCCGCGCGGCGTCTTCCCAGCCTCTGTTTGCCGCGGGGCTCGCGGGGCTCGGGTGCGGCATCGTGATGACCGCATCGCTGCCGGTCACGAGGGCGGCCCGTTTTGCTGCGTACGTGCCGACACCGACGATGTGCTTCGGCTGCAGCACCTCGATCGTCTCGGCGAGGGCGGCATCGCAGATCGCCTCGAGCTTGCTCCGCTCCTCTTTGACGAGCTTGTCGGGCGTGAGGTTCGCTCCGCTCTCTCCGAGGAAGAGGAGGGGACAGTAGTTGAGGACGAAGGCGCGCGCGAAGAACGCGTCGGCCTCGGGATGTCGCTTCGCGAAGGCGCCCCAGAGGCGCTGCCCGGACACCTCGCTCCGCGGGCAGTCGAACCCGAGCACCGGTCGCTTCGCGTGGACGCGTCGTGGCGCAATGATGTCGCCCGTGAGCTGGAGGTAGTCACGCACGGCGGAGACCTCGCCGAACGGGACGCCGGTCTGTCCCATCCCGAAGGGGCCCGGATTCATCCCGAGGAAGAGGACGTCTTTAGGACCGCGCCCGTAACGCTCGAAATACGCGCGTGCGACCGCCCATGCGTAGTCGAGCGGGTTGTACACGTACGCGACGGGCTCGCTGAAGCGGAGGCGCTTCACTCGCGCCTTCAGGCGCTCCATCACGGAGACGAGATCGTCCTCGCCGGTTGCGGGCATTGCCGGCCGCGGTGAGGTCGCCGGCGCTCGCGTCTTCGTGGAGGTCTTGGCTGAGCTCGTCATTTCACTGCACCGAACGCCGTGACAGGGAGACCCGCTTGCGTGCGAGGTCGACGCCGAGGACTCGCACCTTCACGCGGTCGCCGACGCGCGCGACCTCGTGGGGATCTTTGACGAAGCGGTCCGCGAGCTCGGAGATGTGGACGAGCCCGTCCTGCTTCACACCGAGATCGACGAACGCGCCGAACGCAGTCACGTTGGTGACGACGCCGTCGAGGATCATCCCCGGCTTCAGGTCCTCGAGGGTGCGGATGTCGTCGCGGAACTTGGGCGGCTCGAACGTGTCGCGCGGATCACGCCCCGGCTTGGCGAGCTCGCGCCGGATGTCCTCGAGAGTCGGGAGCCCGACGTCGTTGCTCGCGTACGACGCCCAGGAGATCTTGCGAACGAGCTCCTCGTTGCCGACGAGCGCGCTCGTCGCAACGCCCGCGTCCTTCGCAATGCGCTCGACGAGCGGGTAGCGCTCCGGATGGACGGCGCTTCCGTCGAGAGGGTTCTTTGCGTCCCGGATGCGGACGAAGCCAGCGGCCTGCTCGAAGGCCTTCGGACCGACGCCCGAGACGTCGAGCAGCTCGCGGCGGCTCTTGAAGGCGCCGTTCTTCTGGCGATGCGCGACGATCTTCTTGGCGAGCGACGGCCCGAAGCCGGCGACGTGTGCGAGGAGCGGCGCACTGGCCGTGTTGAGCTCCACGCCGACGGCGTTCACGCAGCTCTCGATGACCTCTTCGAGCTTCTTCGCGAGCAGCTTCTGGTCGACGTCGTGCTGGTATTGACCGACGCCGATCGCCTTTGGATCGATCTTCACGAGCTCCGCGAGCGGGTCCTGCAGCCGCCGAGCGATCGAGACGGCGCCGCGCACCGTGAGGTCGACGTCGGGCAGCTCCTCGCGCGCGATGTCGCTCGCCGAATAGACGCTCGCGCCGGACTCGCTCACGAGAACGACGACGACCTTTTCGCCTAGGGCAGCATCGCGGAGGACCTGACGGCAGAAGTCGGCGGTCTCTCGCCCATGGGTGCCGTTGCCGACCGCGATCGCGAACGGCGCGTGCTTCTGGACGAGCTCGAGCACGGTGCGCTTCGCGTGCTCGCGCGCGGCGTCGCCGGTGACGAGGTTGATGAGCGTGTGACGCTGGAGCTTGCCGGTGTCGTCGACGACGACGCACTTGCAGCCTGTGCGCTGTCCGGGATCGATGCCGAGGACGATCCGGCGGCCGAGCGGAGCGGCGAGGAGCAGCTTGCTCAGGTTCTCGGCAAAAACGCCGACGGCGGAGACGTCCGAGCGAGCCTTGAGATCGTCGCGGACGTCGCTCTCGATCGACGGCAAGAGCAGCCGCTTGATCGAGTCGGCGACGGCGTCCTCGAGCTCGGTCGCGAACGGCGACCCACGGCGGACGCCGACGCGTGCGAAGAGCTCGCGCGCGAGCGCCTCGTCGTCGACGCGGATCTTCACGCGAAGGACGCCCTCGGTCTCGCCGCGCACGATCGCGAGCCACCGGTGCGAGGGGATCGACTTCGCGCGCTCCTGGTAGTCGTAATACGCCTCGAACTTCGTCGGCTCCTTCGTCTTCGACTTGATTGCCGTCGACTCGACGATGCCTTCACGATCGAAGCGCCCCCGGACGAGCGCGCGGACATCGCTGCGCTCGGCGATGATCTCGGCGACGATGTCGCGTGCGCCCGCGAGCGCAGCGGCCGCATCCGGGACCTCCTTCTTCGGGTCGACGAACTTGTCGGCCTCGGCGACCGCGTTGCCGCTCGGCGGCTGCGCGAGGATGCGCCTGGCGAGCGGCTCGAGCCCGCGTTCGCGCGCGACGGACGCACGCGTCTTCCGCTTCGGGCGGTACGGAAGGTAGAGGTCCTCGAGCTCGGCACGCGTGCGGCACCGGTCGATGGCGGCTCGAAGCTCCGGTGTGAGCTTTCCTTGCTCCGCGATGGCGCCGAGGACGGTCGCGCGCCGATCCTCGAGCGCCGCGAGCTGCTCCCGCTTGTCCTCGATGGAGCGAATCGCGACCTCGTCGAGGCCCTTCGTCTGCTCCTTCCGATACCGAGCGATGAACGGCACGGTCGCGCCGCCGTCGAGGAGGGCGATGACCGCCCGGACGGCGGCTGCGTCGAGACGAAGCTCCTCGGCGACGCGAGGCGCGAGGTCGGGCTTCTTGTCCCCCGAGGTTGTCGCTTCGGACCGTTCGACCATGAGCGCGTCTCTTACCACCGGTGCGCGCGATTCGCAGGATTCGCGCGCGTCGGACGATCAACTCTCTTGCTGCCGGCTGAAGACGTGCGGCGCTTCGGGGGTAGGCACGAGACCATGCTCCTCGGCCGCGCGCGGCGGGAGGGCCTCGTGACCGCCGATGACGAGCAAGCCCCCGGGGACGAGGCGCTCGACGGCACGCCGGAGGAAGTCGCGCTGCGCGGCCTCGTCGAAGTAGGTGAAAGCGACGTTCCGACAGAGCACCAGGTCCTGCGGCTCGACCGGGACGAAGCGGCGGATGTCTCGCCGTTCGAACCGGATGCCCTGGCGGAAGCGCGCGGCCACGCATGCGACCTCGTCGCCGTTCGTGGTGTCGATGTCGATGTCGAACGCCGCGGCGCGGAGCGTCTCGGGCAGCTCGCTCAGGCTGCTTTGCTCGTAACATCCGCGGACGGCGCGCCCGAGGACGGTCTCGTCGAAATCGGTCGCAAGGATCTCGAGCGCGAGCGACGGGAAGCGTGGGGCCACCTCGAGCTGCCACACGATCGCGAGCGAGTAGGGCTCTTCTCCCGAGGCGCAGCCGGCGCTCCAGGCCCGGAGAGCGGAGTCTCCCCGCGCGAGCGCAGCGCGAGCCCGCTCCGGCAGCAGCGTCGTGCGGAGCGCGTCGAAGACCTGTCGGTCTCGATAGAACCGCGAGATCGTGACGAAGCACAGCGCGTCGAGCGCGCGGAGCTCATCGGGGTCCTCCTCCAGGCGCCGCCGGTAGCTCGCGACGTCCGCAAATCCGAGCTCGGACATGCGTCCGGCCATGCGCCGGCAAACCTGCCTGCGCAAGCCCTTGAAGCCCTGCCACCTCAAGCCGAGGCGAGGCAAAGCCCACTGCAGTAGCTCGACACACTCGCGATCGTTCATGCCGGCGAGACCAAGATAACGTCACGAACAGACGCGCGGGCGCCCTCGCGACGCAAGAGCTCATCGCGGCTCGAAGACGAAGCTGAAAGGTACGGTGAGGCGCGCGGTGCCCTCCGTGTACGCCGGCGTGAACCTCGCCCGTGTGATCCGACGCTCGAAACATCGCATGGCCGCGGGGCCCACGAGCGCGCCACCGGTCGTCGTGACGTTGCGAACGCCGCCGTCTCCGCCGACGACGATCTCGGCCGTGATGTGCGCCTCCGCGCCGGCACGACCTCCGCGCGCGAAACACGCCAAGAGGTCGCCGTTCATCGAGCGTAGTACCTCGGCTGCGTCACGCTCGGCGGTGGCCTGCCGATCGGCGACACGCGCGGTCGGCGCAGGGAGCACCGCGCGTCGGAGCTCCAGCGCCTCGTGTGCTGACGGCCCCGAACGCGAGACGGGCAGCATCTGCGGGGACGCACACGCCGAGAGAAGGAGACCTGTCATGGTGAGCAGAAGGATCGAGAGCGTCGGCATCGTTCACCTCGACCGACGGCCTCAGCATCACGCGTGCCGGAGCGCCGCGTGAACGATTCCGCGCAGCTGCAAGGACGGACGCCTGGCCCGGGCCACCTCGGGCCTGGCCCCGGGCCAGCTGGGTGGACGCCGCGGTGTGAGGTCATGCTTCGGCCTTGCGGGACGCGATCCGGGATCCTCGCGGGACGAGCGACTGTCACATCGATGGCAGCTCGAGAGAGGTTTGAGCCCCCGAGGCCTGCGCTGCGCCCGTCGCTCGTCCGGTAACGCGATGAGGTTGCTACTTCGAATTGACCTCTCAATCGATAGGTTTGGGATGAATACCCCCGCGGGTCGTCGCGGGGGCCAACCCTCGCCGACGAGCTTTGCAGACTCGCGAGGAGTCGAAGCCGGCGGCGACCTCGGTCCGTGCTGCGACGCGCGAGGCGTAGTGATTCTCACGCTCGAGAACGGCGCCGCGGATCGCGCCTTCGGCGGCGTCGTTTCGAGGGGCGCGTAGGACGCCCGGTACTGGAGCTGCCGCCAGAGTATCAGTCCGTTTCCACGCGGCCAGTTGGTGGGAGCGATCTCACCACCATCGACGAGACAGGAAGCAAATGAGGAGGACCGAGTCCGACGGCGCGTCGTCACGTCGTCACGTCGTCACGTCGTCACGTCGGTCCGATGTCGGTCGAGACGAAGGCCGGATCTAGCCGGCTTCCTGCGCGAGCCCGAAGGTACCGGGCACTGAAGGAATGGGAGACAGCAGCGGGATGCAATAGCCCGCCGCACTTTGCCATCCGTTGCCTTGTGCCGACCATTGAAGACTCGGCCTCGGCGCTCCGGAATCCTGGCGGGACGAGCGACTGTCACATCGATGGCACCTCGAGAGAAAATCGAGCTCTCGAGGCCATCGCTGCGCCAGTCGCTCGTCCGGTGACGCGATGACGTTGCTACTTGGAATTGACCCTCTGATTCGATTGTTGTTGACGAGGTTCCGGGTGAAGGCCGCGTCGCGTGTGCGGATCGCGTCACGATGAGCGCGAGCGGTCCCCCAAACGCGTGCTGACGAGCGATCTCGGGAAATAGACCTCGCGAGGTGATCGCGACCCCGATCGCTTGGCGCCGGGGCCTCCCCGGGCGGCCGAAATCTGCATGGTATGAACGCGCGTGACCGAGCTGGGGGAGGGCTGCATGAGCGAGCTGGGGGAGGGCTGCGTGACCGAGCTGGGGGATATGTCGAATGACGAGCTGCTGGCTCGTCTCCGCGCGCATGTTGGTCGAGGGAACATTTGGCTGGCGAGGTTGCTCGCGTATCTCGGTGAGCTGGATGCTCGGCGGCTGTATGCGGAGAAGGCGTGCACGTCGACCTGGGACTTCTGTGTGCGGAAGCTGGGGATGAGCGAGAGCGAAGCGCAGCGCCGGATCGCGGTGGCGCGTCTCGTCCGGAGCTGCCCGCTGGCGGGCGGGTATCTCGAGCGCGGCGAGGTCCATCTGTGCGCGCTCTACGAGCTGCACAAGCACCTGACCGCGGACAACCACGAGGAGCTGCTTCGCGAGGCGGTTGGCAAGACCACGAAGGCGGTCGCGGAGATGCTCGCCGCGCGGTTTCCGAGGCCGGACGTGCATGGGTGCATCGAGCCACTCGCGCCGCAACCCGCATTGGCGGTCGCGTCGACGGAGATGCTTCCGCCGAGTGAGGCGGAGCTGTCAGCGCCGCCGCCGCCGATGACACGGCCGCCGCCGCCGACGACCACGCAGGTACGGCCACGGGTCGAGCCGCTATCGGCGAGCCGCTACCGCGTCGAGTTCACGGTCTCCGCCGAGACGAAGGCGAAGCTCGAACGCATCCAGGCGCTCATGCGCCATCGCAATCCGTCGGGCGATCTGGAGAAGATCTTCGAGGCGTCGGTCGACCTCCTGGTGACGAAGCTCGAAAAAGAGCGGCTCGGAAAGACCACCCGCTCCAAGGACAAGACGCCGTCCACGACGACCGATGCGAATGGCGGGACGAGCCGCGCAGAACAGCACGCGTCGAAGCCGGCACGGCGAGGGCGCGTCGCGCGGGCGGTCCAGCGCGAGGTCTGGGCGCGGGACGCCGGGCGGTGCACGTATGTCGACGCCGAGGGCCATCGTTGTCCAGCCCGCGGATTCCTCGAGCTCGATCACATCGACGCGAAGGCGCTCGGAGGCAGCGACGAGGCCACCAACCTCCGACTTCGATGCCGAGTGCACAACCGCCTTCATGCCGAGAATGTGTTCGGTCGGGCGTTCATCGAGGAGCGGATCTACTTGCGACAACGAAAGCCCGCCGCGCCCGCTGAGGCTTCACGGAATCCGTCCGCACCCGCGCAGTCCGCGCCCGCGCGGGGACAACGGAACGAGACCGCGCCCGCGGACGGAGCACGGAAGGAGACGGCGCTCGCGGAGGGACAACGGAAGGCAACCGCGCCCGCGCTGGCACAGCGGAAGGAAACGGCGCCCGCGGAGGGACAACGGAATCAGTCGCCGCGCGCGCTGGCACCGCGGAATCAGCCGCCGCTCGCGCAGGCTCAACGGAATCAGTCCGCGTCCGCGGAGGCACAGCGGAAGCAGGCGGCGCCTGCGCAGGCTCAACGGAAGGAGTCCGCGCCCGCGCAGGCACTGTCGTTCGAGACCGCCGCACGCGGGCTTCGGACGCTCGGCTTCCGCGAGTCCGAGGTGCGCGAGGTCATCGCCCGGCTGGCGACGAGCCTCGACCCAGACACATCCGTCGAGAGGATCGTCAGAGACGCGCTTGGACTGCTCACGTAGATGCTGCACGATCGACACGTCGTCCGACGCGCCCCCGCTCGGATGCGGGAATGCAACGCTTGGGGGGGGGCTGCCGTCCGAACCAGTGCTTTCGGAGCATCACCGGTCTCTTGCCCACGCGCGCCGCCAGTTGTTCGGATCATCGTGCTTCGAAAGCCGATGGCGCTTGGGCGAGGCAAGGAACTGCTCGTCACGCGTCGTCGTTGCCTGCTGCCGCTCGATTCCGATGGACCGATGCCGGCTGCTACGGCCCGGCGGGGCGGGATGCGGCCTCATGAAGAAGAGGTCATGCCCAACGTCCCCGAGTGCCCGTGACGACCTTGGCGCACTTGACGACGCGACGGGTTGTTGCCCGACCGCGAGCGGCTTCGAGCGAGTAGAGTGGCCGGCATGAAGATCCGGACCGCAGCGCTGCTTGTGACGTCGGCGGCGCTCGTTGCGTGCGTCGAGCCCGCGAAGACACCGAAGCCCGAGCCTGCGCCGCTCGACACCGCGCCGCCGGCTACGACGGAGCCGGCGCCGGTCACGACGCAGCCGCCGCCCGCGGCCGCTGCGCCCAAGTCGGGCACGCGCATGACGGTGGCCGAGAAGAAGGTCGACGACAGCTGGGACAAGATGCTCGTCGCGGGCGGGCGGCTGTACGTCCTCACCGAGGTGAACAAGTGGACGACCGGCCCGATGTACGTGCCGGCCGCGCGTCTGTGGTCGGTGCCGATCACCGGCGGAGAGCTCACGCGGCACTTCGATCTCGAGGGGCTCGCCACGCTCGCTGCCGACGACAGCTCGCTCTACGTCGCGGTCAATCGCGACCTCTCGACGATGAATACGAGCCGCGCCAAGGCTCCGACCGGACGCATCTTCCGTATGCCGCTCGCTGGCGGAGCGCCGGTCGATCTCGCGACGGGGATCTCGCCGACGAACATCGCCGTCGACGGCGACACGGTGTGGTTCGACGCATTCCGGATGCCGAAGGATGGGAGCAAGCCGCCTGCTTCGTCGGGGATCAAAGGCGCGATCGCCTTCGCGTTCGACACCGACGACGTCTACTTCACCACGGGCAAGGCGAGCGCGCAGCCGGCGAAGCCGGACGGGAAGAACGGACGCGTGCTCCGGATGCCCAAGGCCGGAGGCGCACCGGTCGTCGTCGCGACCGGGCTTCCCGACGAGCCGTCCGCCGTCGCCGTCGACGGTTCACACGTCTACGTGGCGGCGGTGACGTGGGGCTCCGAGGCGAACGAGAAGGCAGGCGTCGTGGCGCGCGTGGCGAAGGAGGGCGGTCCGCTCGAGGTCCTCGCTGCGGACGTGCCGATGCCTCGCGCCGCGTGGCTCGCTGGCGATCACGTCTTCGTTCGGTCGGGGCGCCCTGGCCGCCCCGGATCGATCTTGCGCATCGGGAAGAGCGGCGGGGCGGTCGAGCCCGTCGCGACGGACGGCACGCTCGCACATGCGACGGTGGACGAAACGTCGATCTACTTCTCGAGCGACGGGACGTTTCAGAAGGAGCCCTTCAAGAGGCTCACGCCTGCGGTCGTCGTTCGACTCGTGCGGTGAAGGCCGCGTCGCTTTCCTCGCCCGGCGTGATCGCGCCTGAAGGCGTCAGCGGGTCCACTCGGGGACGACGTCGATCGAGAAGCCGACGTCGTCCGCGAAGAACTTCTTCCACCTTGGAAAGACCTGTTCGTACCGCTTCAGCTGCTTCTCGTTGCGGACCATCTGCGCCTTCTGCTGCGCAGAGCTCATCGTCGACCAGTCGGGCGCAGGCGACCACCTGGGCCAGAGCACGATGTCGCCGCACTGGAAGCAGACGTTGATGCTCGCGACGGGGACGTCCTCGTCGAACAGGACGACCGCGTGGCGAGGGAACGGACACTTCGAGACGGCGACGTCACCTTCGTGGGCCGCCACGATCTCGACGGCCTTCTTCGCCAGCGTCTCGTCCAGCGGCTTGTGGTTGACGATGTGAGGGCTCCAGCCCTTCTCGTCGTAGGCACGGAGCGGCGCCTCGGAGCGAATCCGGAACTGGTTGAACGTCACGGCTTCGGCGCGCGTCCACGTGTGGAACGGCCACGTCTTGCCCGTGCGTTCGACCGGCGCTGGAGGTCCCGACGGATCGTCCGCGTGGAACTTTGGCGCCGCCCCCGCGTCAGCGTCGACGTTCGATGTCGATGTCGATGTCGATGTCGACGGCGCGGGCGCCGGAGTCGGCGCGATGGCGCCCGCGTCGAGCTCGGTTGCCGCTGCTGCTTTCGGGGCCGTCTCGCCGTTCGGCGCGGTCGCCGGCTGCCCGCCCCCGCAGGCCAGGATCGTCGTGACGAGAAGAATCGAGAAGCCCACCCGCATGCGGCGAGCATACGCGATCGATAGCTCGGCTGCGGGGGCCGCCTTGACCATCTATGACCATGATCATATGTTTGCCGTCATATGAGCGTCCAGGAGGAAGCCGTCTTCTTCATCCACTCGACGGGCACCGGCCCCTTCCTCTGGGCAGGTGTCCCGGACGGGGCGATCGGCCATCGGAGGAAGATCTTCCCCGCGAACCTCGGTTACCCGCCGAACGAGCCGGTCGAGCGTGGTCGCGTGGTGACCGCGAAGGACGACGCGGCCGAGGTGGCGAAGGCCATCCCGGCCGACGGCTCGCGCATCCATCTCGTCGCGCACTCGTACGGGGCGCTCGTCGCGCTCAACACGCTGCCGGCGCTCGCCGGACGTCTCGCATCGGTGTTCTTCTTCGAGCCCGTTCTTTTCGGGGCGCTCCGGACGTCGCTCGACTCCGGTACCGACCCCGAAGCGGTGGAGCAAGCGCGCGCCTTCGAGGCCCATCCGTGGTTCCTCCACGACATGGAAATGGGCGGCCGCGAGGAGTGGCTCGAGATGTTCATCGACTACTGGAACCGTCCGGGGTCGTGGTCGAAGATGCCCGAGCCGATGCGGACGCTTTCGCTCGCGCTCGGTTGGAAGATGTTCCAGGAGGTCCGCGCCGTGTTCTACGACGAGACCCCATTCGAACGCTGGGAGGTGGCGGCGCCGATGACCGTCGCGCTCGGCGAACGAACGACCGTGGGCTCACGGGCGATGTCGCGTGCCTTCGTCCGCGGCCGGCCGAACGCGAGGCTCGTCGAGGTGCCGGGCGTAGGCCACATGGCACCGCTGACACATGCCACCAAGGTTCACGAGGAGCTCGCTCGGCACATGGCGCGCTTCGATGAAGGCGCGGACGGGAAGGTGACACGATGAACGCAAAAGTCGAGCAGAAGGAACGTACCCACGCGGCGATCATCGCGTCGGCCTGCAAGCTGCTTCGCGAGAAGGGGATCGGCGGCGCCCGTGTCTCGGACGTGATGAGTGGCGCCGGGCTCACGGTCGGCGGCTTCTACGCGCACTTCGCTTCGAAGGAGGCGCTCGTCGACGAAGCCATCCGGCGCACGGCGAAGTTCATGCGCGACAAGCTGTTCGAGCGGCTCGACGAGAAGCCGCCGGCTGCGCGTCCCGAGGTCGTTCTGAAGCGCTACCTCTCGGCGGCGCATCGTGACGATCCGGCGAACGGTTGCCCGCTGCCGGCCATCGTCGGCGAGGTGACGACCACCACACCCGAGCACAAGGCCGTGCTCGCCGAGCAGCTCAGCGAGCTCGCCGACGAGATGACCAAACATCTCTCGAAAGAGGACGCCGCGTCGAAGCGGATGACGGCGCTCGGGATGATCGCGCTCATGTACGGGGGGATCAGCCTTGCTCGGGCCGTGAAAGGCACCGAGCTGTCCGACGAGATCCTTCGCGCATGCCGAGCGTTCGGCAAAGGAGCACGATGACGTCCGAGTTCGAGAAGGCCACTGCCATCCGTCCCAGCGAATCCGCCGAGCGTGAGTGGACCGGCGAGATCCCCGACCGCTGGCAGCAGGGAAAAGGAGCCTTCGGCGGGGTCGTCGTCGGCATCCTCGCGCGCGCGATCATGGCCTCCGAGAACGATCGCACGCGCAGCCTTCGATCGCTCACGGCGGAGCTGTGCGCTCCGGCGCTTCCGGGGCCGATCGTCGTGCGAGCGGCATCGCTTCGTCGCGGGGGAAGCATGTCGTTCATCGAGGCCCGCCTCGAGCAGGACGGCGGGCTCATTGCTCATGCGAGCGCGTCGCTCGCTCTGCCGCGAGCCCTCCGGCCGGCGGCGTTCCGTCCGTCTCCGCCGGCGCGCACTCCGTGGCGTGACGTCCAGCCCCTCCCGGTCCAGGCGCCCATCGGGCCGGTGTTCGCGGACAAGTACGAATATCGGTCGACCGGGCCGCTGCCGTTCGTGGCCGGCACCGATCCCGCGGCAGAGGGCTGGATCCGCGAAAAGACGGCGCCGTCGATGCTCGACGAAGCCGGCATCGCCGGGCTGCTCGACGCGTGGTGGCCGACCGTGCTCGCGGTCGAGTCGGGACCGCGCGCCGTCGCGACCGTGGGCTACACGATGCAATTGCTCGTCGACCCGCGCACGCTCGATCCTGCGGAGCCGCTCTACTACCGCGCGCGCGGCGTCGCCGGAGCAGACAACTTCTTCATCGAGATGCGCGAGCTCTGGTCCGGCGACGTCGTCGTTGCGATGAACCAGCAGACGTTCGCACTGCTCTCCTGAACGGATCGTCGCGGCCCGTCAGCGAGCGGCAGCGGTAGTGCGTTCCGACGCGCCGCTCAACGGTCCGGAACGGCGCACCCTTCGGGGCCGCAGACCTCGGCGGGGTCGGCGCCGAGGGGCACGGGCCGAGGCGCGAGCTCCTGCCATGCGAGCGAGAGCGCTCGGAGGAGGATCTCCGCCGGCTGCGCACCCGAAATGGCGTAGCGGCCGCCGATGATGAAGAACGGAACGCCGCGGATGCCGAGCTCGGTCGCTTCCTCTTCGTCCTCGCGGACGTCGAGCGCGTGAGCGTCGCTTGCGAGCGTTGCTCGCACTTCTTCCTCGTCGAGGCCGGCCTCGGACGCGAGGCGGACGAGCGTCTCGGCGTGGCCGATCGCTGCGCCTTCGCAGAGGTAACCGCGCAAGAACCTCTCCTTCACGGCGTCCTGCTTCCCGCGATCGGCGGCGAGGTGCACGACGCGGTGGGCATCGAACGTGTTGCCCGGTCGGATCTTCTCGAAGTGGAAATCGAGCCCGTCGCGCGCTGCCGTCTCGGTCATGCGGCGGATCATCTGCTCGGCCTCGTCGGTGGACGTGCCGTACTTCTTGGCGATGCGCTCGCTGTACGCGATCGCGGCAGGTAGCTCGGCCGGCGCGGAGGGGTCGAGCTCGAACGAGCGCCAGAGCACCTCGACCTCGTCACGGTGAGGAAACCGCGCGAGCGCCTGCTCGAGGTGGCGCTTTCCGACGTAGCACCACGGACAAGCAATGTCGGACCAGACATCCACGCGTAGGGTCTTCATGGCTGACCGGAAGGTAACGCGGATGACGGCACGATGCCCGCCCCTGCGACGCGGGGGCGAGCATGACCGAGCTCAGGCTCGCGGATGCGGCGGCCGAAGCGCCGGATCTCGCGCTACATCGACATCCGAGGCGTGCTCTCGGTGGGCGGGGGAGTCGATGCGGCCGTGCCAGACGGACGCCCGACCTTGTGCGCGCCGATGAGATGAAGCAGCGCCGGGAGGAACAGGACCGCCGCCGCGAAGCACGCGATCTCACCGCCGATCGCGAACCGCCCGAACGACTGCAGCGCTTGGTTGTCGGCGACGAGGAGCGAGCCGTATCCGACCACCGTGGTGTAGCTGCAGAGCGCTACCGCGCCGAAGTGCAGCTTCACCGCGCCGGTCACGTCTCCGCCGAGGAGGCGCGAGCGGTCGAAGATGTTGAACGGGTACTCGGAGCCGATGCCGAAGGTGATCGGCAGCGCGATGAAGTTCAGGAAGTTGAGGCGTCCGCCGAACCACGTCGCGGCGCCGAGCATCCAGACGACGCCCAGGATGAGCGAAAGGATGACCGCGAACGTGCCGCGCTTCGAGGACGTCGCGAGCACCACGACGGCGAGGACGGCGAGGAAGGAGACGCCCGTCGCGAGCGGTCCGTCCCGCTCGAGCGACTTGATCATCTCCGCGAAGACGGTCGCTCGGCTCGCCGTGTCGACGCGCGTTCCGTCGGGCAAACGCACGCCGTCGATCGTCTGCGCCATCCTGAGGAGGTTGTGACCGTCGTTGCGGGCGATCTCCGGCTTGTACCGGATGTACATGATCGTCCCGAGCGTCCCGTCGCGCTCCGAGAAGCGCGTCTTCAGGAGCCCCGGAAGGTCCTGAGGACCGAGCACGCCCAGGGACTCCGGCGGGATCATCTCCTCGACCGTCTTGCGCTCTTCCTCGGTGAGGCTCGAGAGGACCTTCGGCGTGAGCCGTTCACGCAGGCGCTCGAGGACGGCGAGCTTGGCTTGCTGGTCCGCGGCCGGTCCAGGCAAGAAGTCGTTCAGGGTCGTGATCGTGTCGATCATCGCCCCCTCCGAATCCGCGGCGTCGTTCGCGAGGATGCGCTCCTTCACGTCCGGTACCTGCTCCGCGCGGTCCGCGAGGACGAGCGACCCGGCGAGGTTGAGGTTGCCGGAGAGGATTTTGTCGGCCTTCGCGGACCACTGGAACGCGCCGCTCGTGCGGGCGCCCTTCGAGCCGAGCTTGTCGAAGTCGTACTCCCAGGGATCTTTGAGGAACGACGGGAGGTGAGCTGCGAGGACGATGGTGACGAGCGCGGCGGCGCCGACGAAGTAGTGGGGCCAGCGCGCCGTGAGGTTGCCGACGAAGCGGGCGACCGGTCCGCGGCTCCCTTCCTCGTCGAGGGTCGCGTCCTTCTCCCGGAGCCACTTCGGCATGTACTTCTGCCATCGCTCCACGAGGACGATCAACGCCGGGAGGCACGGGATCATCGAGATCCAGACGAGCAACATCCCGAAGAAGCCGATGACCCCGAACTGGCTGAAGCCGCGGAAGCGGGTCACCGTCAGCGAGCCGTACGCGATGGCCGCGACGCTCGCGCCGACGAGCTCCGCGCGGAAGGCGTTCCACACGGCCTCGCGACGGGCGAGATCCGGGTGCATGCCGCGCGTGCGGAACTCCTTGTAACGAGAGTAGAGGACGATCGGGTAGTTGACCCCGTTACCGAGGATGATCGCGCCGAGGAACACCCCCGACGAGTTCACGAAGCCGTAGTTCCAGGTCGCGAACGCGTACGCGCAGCCGATGCCGAACAGCGGCGGGAATCCGATGAGGATGAGCGACCACGGCGAGCCGTAGAACCAGATGACGCCGCCCAGGATGAGGGCGGCCGCGATCACGGTCGCGAGGACCGCCTCCCGTACGAGCGACTCCTTCTCGGCGGCGGCGTTCGGGATGTCGCCGCCGAAGCCCACCTTCATCTCGGGATGGAAGCTCGTCGGATTGAGCTCGGCCGTGATGCGCTCGGCGAGGGCGAGCAGCTGTTCGTCCTTGCTCCCGCCGAGGCCGGACGTCGTCGACATGATCCGGAGCGCCATCTGCGTTCCGTCCTTCGACGCGAAGTAGCCGGTCGGAAAGTCGTCCTTCTCGTCGGCGTTCTTCTTCCAGCGCTCCTTGAACTTGTCCATTCCGAGCGCGTGCTCGGCGGTCTTCGGCTCGTCGTCGAGCAGGTCCTCGACGAGGCCGCTCTTGATCGCGATCTGCCGATCGAGCGTGGAGTCGGCTTCTTCGAGGTCCTCGACCTTGGCGTACAGCCACTTGTTCGCTTCGAAGAACGAATGGATGTCCTTGGTCCCGCTCTCGATGAACGCGATCAGGTCGGGGCCGCAGTCGGCGCGGCAGTGCTCTCCCTCCGCGCCGGGCGCGCAGCGCTGCGCACAGGCGGCCCGTTCGTCGACGATGGTGCGCAGCCGTTGATCGACGGCATCGATGAAACGCTCGTTGGCAGTGCGGTCGGGTGACTCGCAGACGACGGTCAACGTCGCGCGGCCGCCGACGCGTTCGAGACGGCGCTCGAACGACTGGAAGCCGGGGCTGTCCCTGGGGAGCAGCTCCATGATGTCCGAGCGGACCTCGAGCTTCCGCGCGTACGACCAGCAGGCGATGAGCACTGCGGTCGCCCACGCGATGACGAGGAGCGGACGGCGCCCGCCGAGGTCGACCATCGCATCGACGAAGCGTCGGACCGGCGACGATGTCTTCATGGGAGTACTCCGAGCATTGCGAGCCCCCGGACGACGAGAGCGGCTTGGACGCCCGCGACGACGTCATCGACGACGATCCCCCATCCCCCAGGGAGCTTTTCGGCTCTCCGGGCTGGAAAGGGCTTCGTCATGTCGAAGACGCGAAACAAGACGACTGCGCTTACGATGCCGGACGTGGTCGTGGGAGCGCCCGCCAGCGCAAAAAGAACGCCGGCGACCTCATCGATGACGACGATCTGCGGATCTTTGAGGCCGCTGACGCGGGCGACGACACTCGAGGCCCACACGCCGGCCGCCGTGACGACCACGGCCGCAGCGAGGACGGCCCACGCCCCGCCGCCGCGGATCACGAACCACAGGGGAAGCGCGCCGAGGGTGCCGACGGTCCCCGGCGCGACCGGCGACAGACCACAGCCGAACCATGTCGCGAGCACCCGCGCGACGCGGTGCTCGAGGGGCACTGGTGGGCGGTCGGCGCTCATTCGGCCTCCGCCACGCTCGGCGCGGGCGCCGGAAGCTCGAGCTGGAGGCCGCTCTGCTCCGACGGAAAGATGCGCCGGAGAACGAGCGACGCGACCACCGCATAGGTCGAGCCGAGGATGCCGTCGATGAGCCAGTGATGGTCGAGGTAGACCGACGAGAAGACCATCAGGAGCCAGTACGCCACCGAGAGGACCCGAAGCCGCGGGCTGAACGTGCGCCAGCCTTCGAGGACGACGAGCATGGGATACGCGCAGTGGAGCGAAGGGATCGCCCCGAACACGCTGCTCGCCTTCGAATACATCGCCTGGAAGTAGGAGATGCCGAGCATGGCATCGACGCGCATGAGGACGGGGCCTTCGCTCGCGCGCGTCGCGAGATCGACGGTGCAGCCGTGCGCGTGGAAGTACCAGGGCGGAGCGGCAGGAACGAGGTGATACGTGATGAACCCCGCGACGTTCATCGCGAGGAACCCCCACGTGAAGCGGCGCATCGCCGGTCGGTCTCGGAAGGCCAGATAGCCCGCGCACGCGAACGAAACGAGGATGAACGTCGAGTAGGGGACGGCACACAGAAGATCGACCGCGGGCCAGTGGTGCACGCGGAAGAAGTCGTGGAGCGTGTACGCGACGCCGTCGACCTGGTAGCCGAACAACCTCGATTCGAGCGCCCGCACATCGCAGACGTGCACCCGCTCGGGCGTGAGGCCGAGGTTCTGGAACGGACGCATCCCGTCGTAGAGGAGCCCGACGAGCCCGAGCGGATAGATGGCGACCAGGAGCGACTTCGTTCGAGGGCCCGTGTAGGCGAGCCCGACGACCAGGAAGAACGCACCGATGTGCTCGAGCCGGAGGTCGTCCCGTGCTGCTGCGTAGAGCACGTACAGAGCGAAAGGAACGAGCGGCACGAGTGCGTAGCGCGGCCAGAGCCGGTTCACGTGCAGGCGGATGCGCTGGAAGAGATCCATCAAAGGCTCTCGTCGCCGTCGTCCGCCTCTCTCATCGCCCGAAAGACGAACCGCGTGTGCAAGGGATAGGTGTAGACGAGGCTCACGAGCACGGAGACCACGATGCGGGCGACGACGTAGGGCCACGACGCCACCGCGAGTAGGGCGCCGAGAAGGCTCGCGTTGACGAAGGCGCCGCCCGCACAGACGAGCGCGTAGCGAGCCCCCTGCGACGTCATCGAGCCTCGATGGCGCGCGCGGAAAGCCCAGAGTCGACCCACCGTGAAGTTGGCGACGCCGCCGACCGTGGCCGAGACGAGCGTTGCGGTCGGCGGCAGAACCCGCGCGACCTCGACGAGCGCGACCATCGTCGCGAAGTCGACCAGCGTCGCGAACGCGGCCGCGAGTTGATGCCGGCCGAGCAGCCGGACGTCGAAGAGGCGTGCCGACGAACGAGGAGCGGGATCGACCTCTGCGGGCGCGCCGACCTCGCCGTTCACGGATGTCGCTCGCGAGTGACGACAGGGTCAATCCGTCCGCTCGCGTGGTCGATGGGAGTAGCCTTCGGCGTGAGCGCCGACGCGGGGACGGGGGCCGGTGCGGGCGACGCGTCGTTTTGCACGCGCGCCGTCCGGAGCAGACGGGTCACGGCAGACACGTTCCCGATTCCCGCGATCGCCGCGAGAGCGACGACCACGGGAGCGAGGCGGAAGGGAAGCGCAGCGTTCGGGAGCACGAGCTCGCCGAACGGAACGAGCGCCGCCGCAGTGAGGAGGTAAGCCACGCGATGCGCGCGGCGCATCGGCGCGCCGGAGTCGTCGACTTTCAGCTCACGCAGGACGGACGACGCGTAGCTGACCATGAAGCCGCCGACGATGGCGGCGATGGTCAGAACGAGCAGCCACACCTCGAGGCGAACGTAGACGGCGATGCCACCGAGCAGCATCGCGTCGACGTAGCGGTCGATGGTCGTGTCGAGGACCTTGCCGAACGGGTTCGCCGTGCGGGTCTCGCGAGCGACGATGCCGTCGAGGGCGTCTGCCAACGTGGCGACGACCGCAACCGCCGCACCGGCGCCAAAGTGCCCCATGGCAAAGAGGACTCCGGCGGCCGCAGCGATGGCGAGCGATGTGATCGAGACGGCATTCGCCGAGACGCCGATGCGCGCGAGACCACGTCCCACGGGGAGGATGGCCGCATAGACCGCTTCCATCGGCACCTTGCCCAGGAGAGGAAGACCCTGCTCCCGGGCGAGGCGCTCATGACCTCGACGGCCCCACGCGAGCGATGCGATCGCAAAAGATACGAGCGCGCTCGCGAGGATACCCCACAGCGCGATGGCGCAGGCGAGGTCGATGTTGGTGTTGACGTCCTCCATGGACAGCGGCGCCTTTGTTCACGACGCGCTCGCGTGGGAGCGCTGTTCAAGACGCGCTCACGTACGAGCGCTGTTCAAGACGCGCTCGCGTACGAGCGCTTCTGCTTTCAGTCGTAATATTCGTTGCCCAAGTGGGTGACGAGGTCTTCGCCGACCATCCAGCGAAGCGTGTTCTTGAGCTTGATGAGCTGGACGAACAAGTCGTGATCCGCTTGCAAGCCGGCAGCCGCCTGCGGCGACTTGAAGTAGAAACCGAGCCACTCCTGGATGCCGCGGAAGCCCGCGCGTTGCGCTAGATCCATGAAAAGAGCCAGGTCGAGCACGATGGGCGCGGCGAGGATCGAGTCGCGGCAGAGGAAGTTGACCTTGATCTGCATCGGATAGCCGAGCCATCCGAACAGGTCGATGTTGTCCCAGCCTTCCTTCGCGTCACCACGCGGCGGGTAGTAGTCGATGCGGACCTTGTGCACCACGTCGCCGTAGAGCTCCGGATGCGTTTCCGGTTCGAGGATCGCGTCGAGCACGCCGAGCTTGGACGTCTCCTTCGTCTTGAAAGCGCCGGGATCGTCGAGCACCTCGCCGTCGCGGTTGCCGAGGATGTTCGTCGAGTACCAGCCGTTCAGACCGAGCAGGCGCGCCTTGAGGCCTGGCGCGATGACCGTCTTCATCAGCGTTTGACCCGTCTTGAAGTCCTTGCCGGCGATCGGCGTTCGGGTCTCTTTCGAGAGCTCGATCGCGGCCGGGAAGTCGACGGCGAGGTTCGGCGCGCCGTTCGCAAACGGGACACCTTCCTTGATGCACGCCCACGCATAGAGCTGCGCGTTCGAGATGTTCGGGTCGCTCTTGCGGAGGCCGTCCTCGAACGCCTCGATCGTCTGGTGAACGGCCGAGGGCGAGATGAACGTCTCGGTCGATCCACACCACACGGCGACGACGCGCGACAGCTTCTTCTCCTCGCGGAAGCGCTGGATGTCGGCGCGGAGCTGCTCGACCATCTCCGCCTTCGACGCCGCGCTCTTCACGTGCGTGCCCGTGAGCCGTTTGACGTACTCCGGGTAGAACGCGCCCTTCATCGGGCGAATGTTCGAGAGCTCCTCGCGGATCGGCTCGAGGTGTCGATCCTCGAGGACGTTCGCTCGCTTCGCGGCTTCGTACGCGTTATCCGCGAAGATGTCCCAGGCGGCGATCTCGACGTCGGCGAGATCGGCGAGGGGGACGAGATCACGGATCCGCGGGACCCTGTTCTCCGTCCGCTTGCCGAGACGGATGGTTCCGAGCTGTGTCAGAGATCCGACAGGCTCGCCCAGCCCTCGACGAGCGAGCAGGATGCCGGCGATCGCGGTCGTCGCGACGGCTCCCATTCCGGGGAGCAACACGCCAAGCTTTCCCGTCGCCGGAGCGATCTGGTTCGGTTTCTGCATCGGGCTTCCTTTCCTCTTCGCTCACGTTCAAACGGCCGGAATCACGTCCCAGGCCGCGCGTGAGGCCCGATCGGTCGTCTGCTCGGGGTTTCGTGACGGTACAGATGCATCGCGCAACTTTTGGTTGCGAACAATCACCGCCGGGCCATGCGGACGTCGGCCCGGCGGCGCGATGCCGGGCCCAGAATGGTGACAAAGCTGAGCCGCGCAAGCGGTTTCTCGGCAAGTTTCTGCGGCTTTCGTGCGTCACGACGGCGCCGACATCGGATGTCACAGATCGAACGGACGAGTCGTCGTATGCGCCCGACACTGCGTAGCTGACTACGCGTTCGCGCTCGTGCACACGCGGATGCGGCCGGCCGGGCCGCGCGCGCGTCAAGGCGCGGCGGCGACGGAGCTCGGTCGAGTGGTCGCCACGCTCCTCAGAGCGGGTTCTCGCCCATCGCCTTGCCGCGTCCGGTCGGGAGCGCCGAGAACCCGAACAGGAGGGTGCCGACGAGGAAGTGATGGATGACCGTGCTCGGGGTGCCGCCCGGCAGGACCCAGACCGAAACGAACAGCCAAGCGCCGAGCGGGGCCACCAGCCATCGCGCCCACGTGAACCCGCGATGAGCGAGCGCTCCGAGCGCCGCCGAAAGGACGCCGACGACGCCGGCGTTCACCATGTGCGGGGGAGAGTCTCGCCAGAAGAACATCGAGACGATCAGCCAGAGGCCGAGGACGATGTCGGCCATGCTCGCTACCTTGTCGATCTTCATCGCGCACTGCCTCTCCGAGACACGGCAGTGCGATGCCTCCGCGCTGCCGCCGGTGCCTCTGGGACGAACCTAGATCCGCACGAGCACCGCGTCGGGCTCCGCCGAGATCATCCCGATTGCTTCCTCACTGGTCTCGGCCGGCGAACCGACCGCGATGCGCACGAGCGGCTGGTCCCTCCGCTGCGGTGTCGGATCACGACCGAGCCGGATGACCGAAGCGTCGAACTCCGTCTCGCGCAGGGCCGACAGCTCGCGAAGCGTAGCGGCGTCCCGCTCCCGGCTCGCGAGGGCGAAGTTCAGCTCGGCCCGGAGCTGGTCGGTTCCGGCGGCGGCGCAGTGCTCCTCCATCCAGCGCAAGGTGTGCCCGATCATCGCGAGCTCGTGGTCGATCGCCGCCTGCTCGTCGAGCGCAGTGCGGCGCGCTTCGCGGCGCATGTGCAGGATGTTCAGTCGCTTCTCGATGATGGGGTTCCGCGGCCGGTCCGAGACGAGGCACGACTCGAGGGCCGCGATCTCCTCGTCGAGCCGCGCTCTTCCGACCACCTCGAGCGAGCTCCGCGACGCGCGGTGCGCGATCGCGAGCCGGACATAGAGCTCGATCAGCCGCTCGATCCCGAGGAAGTCATCCGTCTGCGTGGCGGCGTCGCTTCTCTCCTTCAGCGCGGCGGCGATCTTCTCGAGGGCATTGAGCTCGCGACGATGCTCTTCGCTCATGCGCATCAGGAGGACGGCTCGGGCGGAGGCAGCTTCCGCGTGGGCGCGGGCATCGAGTCGTTCGTCGACCGCCCGCCTCACCCAACTGAGGTGCGGCATGAGGAGAAACGCCAGCACCTCGGCGACGAGGAGTCCCACCATCGCCACCTCGAGATCGAGTGCGAGCAACATGAGGGCTGCCGGGATGGTGAGCACGAGCGCGTAGGTGAAGTGGACCAGGGTGAAGCGTCGGTACACGCCCGATGCGTGCTTCCACCCAGTCCGGTCAGTTCGCTGCGCCATACCAACTCCTCCTGGCCGTCGTCTCCGGGATCCGGGCGCAACCTCCGTGCCCCGCGCGCGTCCGTATGTAGACCCACCCCCTGACAGTGAAATCTTCCGCAGCCCAAGGGCAGTGCTCGAAGGCAGCCGTGGACACGCTCCACGGCGCAAGCGTCGGCATCGCGCGCTCTCGCCACGGTGCGTGCGCAGACGCTCGCCTCGCGGCTCTCGTCGTTCGAGCCTCGTGACGTAAGAAGTCGCGGTGACGTGTCGCGAGTCCCGCGTCATCCGCCCGCGCCGACGCTCTGACTCGATCCGAGGCGACGAGGTCGGAGACTCGGGGCCTTCGAGCGGGCCTGCGCCTTGCGTCGGCGAGCCTCGCGATCGGGCTGGGGCTCGGGCTCGGGGCTCGGCGGTCTAGCAGGACACCACGCGTGGCTCGACCGCTTCTCGATCGCCGCGGCCGGCGAGCTGGTAATGGGGTGACATGATCGCCTTCTTCGGTACAGGGCTGCTCGGTGGCGGCTTCGTGCGGGCGCTGCTCCGGCGTGGTGAGACGGTCCACGTCTGGAATCGCACCGCCGAGAAAGCCCGCGCCCTCGAGGCTTCTGGCGCTCGGGTCTTCGACGATCCCGCCGAGGCCGCACGGGGCGCAGAGCGCATCCATCTGTCGCTCTCGGACGACAGCGCCGTGGATGAAGTGCTCGAGCGCGCGCGCAGCGGTATGGACAAGGTCGGGCTTGTCGTAGACCACACGACGACGTTGCCCTCCGCCACGGCGGCGCGTGTCCAGCGTTGGGATGAGCGCGGGCAATGCCTGGTCCACGCCCCGGTGTTCATGGGGCCGCAGAACGCCCTCGACGCCACGGGCCTGATGTTGGTGTCCGGCGAGCGCGCGCGTGTCGCTGCCGCGCGCCCTCATCTCGAGCACATGACAGGCAAGGTCCTCGACCTCGGCGAGCGCGTCGATGCCGCGGCGGGGTTCAAGCTGCTCGGCAACCTCTTTCTCATGTTCGTCACGGGCGGGCTCGCGGAGCTCTTCACGCTCGCTCGAGCGCTCGACATCGAGCCTCGCGCCGCAGCGTCGCTGTTCGAGCACTTCAATCCTGGGCTGACGCTGCCGGCGAGGATCGATCGCATGCTCGGGGCCGAATGGTCCAAGGCATCGTGGGAGCTCGCGATGGCGCGAAAGGACGCACGCCTCATGCTCGAGGAGGCCGAGCGTGCCGAGCTTCCCCTGAAGATGCTGCCGTCCATCGCAGCGCGAATGGACGAGCTGCTCGCTGCGGGGCACGCGCGGTCGGATTGGACCGTGCTCGCGAAGGACGCTCTCGAGGGAACGAAACCGAAGGGGTGAGCGCGTCACCGAAGGCGACGCGTACGACGTCCGCGGCGGTCAACGCTGCTTTCTCGGCGTCGACGTCGATCGCGAAGTCCGGGTACCGGTCGAAGAGCGAGCGAACCGACACTCCGGGAAGATCCTCGACGGCTTCGAGCAGCGCCTTGTTCGCGCGCGAGCGCCGGGGGTAGGGATGCGCGTGGACGAGGACGATGTTGCCTTGCGCGGCCATGCCGTACGGCCACTCATAGCCGAGAGCGACGCGTCACGTCTCTCGCCGTTGAGCGGGAACGTGCCCCTTGCGGAAGGCCGCGCCCCGGCGCTCTCTGGCCGGCGTAGTGGAACGTTTGCGCGCCGCTCTCGTCGCTTCGACGAGCCCATCACGCTCGCAGAGCTGTCCGAGTCGGTCGAGGAGCCATCGGTGCGCGGGACCGATCGTCGTGTCTCGCCGGTGGATCGCGGAGAAGTAGAGCGTGTGTTCGTCTTTGCCCCAAGCCTCCGGCCGGATGGCGACGAGCCTACCGCTGGAGATGTCGTCGCGGACGAGGTGCTCGGGAAGGTTCCCCCAGCCGAGCCCCGCCGCGAGCATCATGTGTTTCGTGTGCAGATCGGCGACGCGCCACGTTCGCGGAGAGAGGACGCCTCGGTCGTCGCTGCCGCCGCTTTCGCTCTCCGAGAGAACGATTTGAATTGCGTCGGCGAACCGTCGTTGCGGGATCGTGCCTCGGATCGCCGCGAGCGGGTGTGTGGGGCTGACGACCGGCACCATACGGATCATGGAGAGGGCGCGCCGCTCGAGGTTGGGCGCGATCCCTCCAGGGCTCGCGATGCCGAGCGTGGCCGCACCCTGCACGACGCGTGCGGAGACGGCCGACATCACCCGGATGTCGATCCGGAGATCGACGGACGGAAGCTCCTTCGCGAATGCGGTGCAGAGCTCGATGAGCACCTGCGGCGGAAAGAGCGCGTCGACACAGAGGGAGACGGAGGCCTCGAGACCCTGCACCATCTCGGCCGTGAGACGGCGGAGGGCGTCGACCTCCCCGAGGACGCGGTGCGCAGACGCGAGCAGCGCGCGGCCCTGCTCCGTCAGCGTCGCGATCTTCGTCGAGCGATCCCAGATCGCGACGCCGAGCTGGCTCTCGAGGTTCGCCATCGATGTGCTGATCGCGGACTGCACACGCTGGAGCTTGCGGGCTGCCGCCGAGAAGCTCCCTTCCTCGACGACCGCGACGAAGGCGCGGAGCTGATCGAGCGTGACGGGATCATACATGCGTCGACCATCTCACTGGTCGATGATTGACGTCAAACGATTGCCGGTTCCGAAGATGGCCGTGAAGCCCCACAGTACGTCGTCAGAGAGGCCCACCATGATGACCATTCGCCACCGAGACGATCGCGGCCACGCCCAGCACGGATGGCTCGACTCCCACCACACCTTCTCGTTCGCGAATTATTTCGACGCCGATCACATGGGGTTCCGCTCGCTGCGAGTGATCAACGAGGACCGCGTCGTCGCGGGGGAGGGCTTCGGCACGCATCCGCATCGGGACATGGAGATCGTCTCGTACGTCCTCGAGGGCGGGCTCGAGCACCGTGACTCCATGGGCACCGGCTCCGTCATCCGACCCGGTGACGTCCAGCGAATGAGCGCCGGAACGGGCGTCCTCCACAGCGAATACAACGCCTCGAAGACGGATCCCGTCCACTTCCTCCAGATCTGGATCATTCCGTCGAAGCGAGGCATCGAGCCGAGCTACGAGCAGAAGACGTTCACGGACGCCGAGAAGAACGGCAAGCTGCGCGTCGTCGCGTCGCCCGACGGTCGCGACGGAAGCGTCACGGTCCACGCGGATGCCGTCGTCCACGCCGGCATCTTCTGCGAAGGCCAGAATGCCGAGCTCGCGATTGCCCAGGGAAGGGGCGTCTGGGTGCACGTCGCGCGCGGCAAGGTGCGCTTGAACGGCCAGGTCCTCGAGGCGGGCGACGGAGCTGCGCTCACCGATGAGCCCATCGTCCGGGTGGAAGGCGTCGATGCGGGCGAGGTGCTGCTGTTCGATCTCGCGTGACGTGATGGGTGACCGGTGTCCTCGCGCGCGATGGGCTGCTGCGCTTCCGCTGGGCAGCGGCCCGTCGTTGGCTGAGCGCGCTTGAACCGATCCACAGGGCGGACCATGTTGGACCATGTTCGGCTCGGGGGCGCTGAAGCGCGTCCTCGCGCCGGCCTTGTTCGCTGAACGAACATGCTTACCCTCCGAACATGACGGCTTCGGTCACCTACTCCGCGCCCTGCGAGCACGCCGCTCAGATCAAGGTGCGGACCGTGACTCGTCCGGCCGAGAGCTGCGACGAGTGCAGAAAGACCGGAGCTCACTGGGTGCACCTGCGGGAGTGCCTCTCGTGTGGACACGTGGGCTGCTGCGACTCGTCGCCGAATCGGCACGCAACGGCTCACTTCCTCGAGACAGGCCATCCGATCGTCACGTCGGCCGAGCCCGGAGAAACCTGGGCCTATTGCTACGTCCATCACCGCGTCCTGTGAGCGCGGCCTGAGCGGTCGAGGGCGACCGTTCGACCGTTTGTCGACGGAGCGACGGCTTTCGGTTTGAATGGCGGCCATGAACTCGATCCGTATCGGCTTCGTGACCGCTTCTCTCCTCGTCGGCGCGTTCGCCGCCATCGCATGCGGCGGCTCCTCGCCAGCGACCCCGCAGACGCCCGCGGCGACGCCGGCGGAGGCTACCGACGGTGCGGGCGCAGGCTCGAGCGAGCGACCGGCGACGGGGCCGGGCTCGGCGAAGGGGGACGGCCCCGGAGCGTCGGACGGCAAGGGACCGGGGAACGCGGATCACAAAGGTCCCGGAGCGGGCCTCGGGCAGGGCAAAGGCGCCGGCCCCGGCAACTCCGACGGCAAGGGACCCGGTGCGGGCGATCACCACGGCCCGCACAAGGGCGCCGGCGACGCCGGCACCTGAGCGCGTGAGCTCGCGACGGGGCGAGCGCGTCGCGACGACGTTCGCTCGTTCAGAACGCCGACCGCGGCGGTCCGTGTCGCGGAGGCGCCTCGCGGCGCTTCCGTCGTCGCGCCGCGATGCTCGGAACGATGGCAGCGGTCAGGATGGCGATGGTGATCGCCAGCGATGCCCAGTGCGGTAGGTGCACGTACCGCGAGGCGAGCATCTTCGCGCCGACGAAGATGAGGAGCGCTCCGAGACCGTAGTGCAGGTACTTCAGGTCCGCGACGATGTCCGCGAGGACGAGGTACAGCGCACGTAGCCCGAGGATGGCGAAGACGTTCGAGCTGAACACGATGAACGGCTCGTTCGAGATCGCGAAGACCGCCGGGATCGAGTCGACCGCGAACATGATGTCCGTCACCTCGATCGCGACGAGCGCGAGCAGGAGCGGGGTCGCGACGCGCTTGCCGTTCTCGACGAGCGTGAAGGCGCCTCCGTCGACGCGGCCCGTGAACGGCAGACGAGTCTGAAGGAACTTGATGATCCGGCTCTCCTTGCCGTCCTCGTCTTCTTGATCCGGGTGGCTGCGCAGCGTCTTCAGACCCGTGAAGACGAGGAAGCCGCCGAGGATGTAGGTCGCGACCTGCCATCGTGAGAGCACGGCCGAGCCCGCGGCGATGAACAGTGCGCGCGTCACGAAGGCGCCGACGATGCCCCAGAACAGAACGCCGTGCTGCTGGCTGCGGGGGATCTTCAGGCGACCGAAGATGACGAGGAAAACGAAAAGGTTGTCGACGCTGAGGCTCTTCTCGACGAGCCACGCCGTCAGGAATTCGCCGGCGACCTTGGCTCCGAGCTCGAACCCGACGAAGCCGGCGAACAGGAGCGAGATGCCGACCCACACGCAGGACCAGACGATGGCCGCGCGCCGCCCGTTGCCGTGGCCCTTCCGGTGAGCGGCGAGATCGATCGCCAGGCTGACCACCACGACGACGGCGAAGACCACCCAGGCCCAGGTCGGAACGTGGAGATGGGAGACCATGCTCGGATCAGCTCTCATCCTTCAGGTTCGGCTCGTCGCGGCGGAGGTGCTGCGCGGCGCACCGGCTGCACGAAGTGCTCCAGTCGGACCGCATCGAGCTTCCAGGCAGTCGCCGCGGCCTCGAGATTTCGCTCGCCACGTCTGCGTTGTGCCTCGGCGTCGACCCGGCTGCAACTCCAGCGAGAAGGGGAGGCTCAGCTGGCGGGGGTGAAGCCGGTCCTGGCGCGCAGCTCCGGAAGCGCCGCGCGGATGGAGTCCCGAGCCTGATCGCGGACGAGCCCGACATCTTCCGGGCCCAGCCCCTTCGTCTGGATGGGCTCGAGGATCCGCGCGCGGGCGTGCGCCTTGCCGAACCAGCGCGAGTGTTTCGGCCTCATCTCGCGCGTACCTGCAAGCGCGACGGGCAAGATCGGGACCTGCGCCCGGATCGCGAGCGCAAAGGCGCCGTCCTTGAACGGCAAGAGGTCGCCGTCCTTCGAGCGCGTTCCCTCCGGGAACATCATGACCGAGATCCCGCCCGCGAGGGCGCGCTCACACTCCGCCAGCATCGTACGGACGCTCTCGCCCTCACCGCGTCGGAGCGGGATGTCTCCGCCCCATCGCATCGCCCACCCGATGACCGGCGGCTTGAAGAGCTCCTCCTTGGCGACCCAGCGCATGTCGAACGGGAGCCAGGAGAGGAGGAACGGGTCGGCCTGCGACTCGTGGTTCGCGACCACCACATAGCCCGAGTGCCCGATGTCCGGCGGCGGGCTTCCTTCGATGTCGAACGTCCAGAGTGGCGTCAGGCGGCTCGTCGTCCTTCCGAGGCGGCGCATCCAGCGGCCAGGCGCACGCTGCGTGGGGTCGGAGCGGTGGCGGAGCGAGGAGACCGCCATGATGGGCAGGAATGCCGTCACGCAGACGGCGAACTCCGCGTAGGTGTAGAGGCCCGCGAGCGCGTGTCTTTCCACGACCGGACGTCATAGCCGAGACGCCCGCGGCGCGCCGTCATGACTTCGCCATGAACGGGGGGGCGGGGCGGGGCGTGTGGCGGGCGCGTCAGGGCTTCGGGATGCGGATCGTGCTGATCATGAACGAGCCGCTCACGGCATACATCAGCGTGAGGGGGTGAAGGACGAACGGTCCCAGCTCGACGGCGCCGAACCAGAGCGCGTCGTGTACGCGACCGAGCCCGAAGGCGATGCCGAGCACGAGGACGAGGCCCAGGCTCGAAGGAATGGGCGTCCCCTCGTAGTACTTCACCTTGCCGGTCTCGTCCGCTAGCGACGCCGCAGTGACGTTGTACCTGGCGAGACGGCCGATCCCGCACGCGACGAAGTAGCAGAGGATGACGGCGTCCCAGCCTCCGCGCAGCCCCAGGGCAAAGCCGAGAGCGGCGGGGGCGACTCCGAACGAGACGATGTCCGCGAGCGAGTCGAGATCCGCGCCCAGCGGTGACGACTTGCGGCGCCATCGCGCGACAGCCCCGTCGAGAGCGTCACAGACGAGCGCGATGGGGAGCAGCACGAGCGCAGTCCAGATGGAGTGCCGCTGCGCCGTCGCCATGTAGCTCATGCTGGCGAGGATGGCGCCCGCACCGGAGACCGCGTTGCCGATCGTGATGACATCGGCGAGGACAAACGTGCGGATCAACGAGAACGGCTTTTTCTTTCCGTTTCCGTTTCCGTTCGCCGCGGCGGCGTCGTTGGTCGTCTTGTCGGGCCCGCGCGTCGCTTCCACGTCGGCGAGCATATTCGGTGCTTCTGCTCGTGTGACCACTCCCGAGCACCATGCACGAAACGCTCCCGTTCCGCGGCGCTGGAGCTGTGAGGCATGGCGCCCGCGGGCGGGTCGTGGAAGACTCGACCGTCTCAACGCTTCGGCTCCATCCTCCCGCTCACGGTCGGACCGGGTCGGGGCCGCACGCTCGAGCGGTCCTTCGGAAGAGTCCGTCATGTCTACGACCTCGCCGACGCTCCGGCCCTACCAGCGTGACGCCATCGAGTCGGTCCTCCGGGCGCGGCGCAGCGGTGTTCGTCGGATGGTCGTGTGTCTACCGACGGGAGCGGGGAAGACGGTCGTCTTCTCGCAGCTCGCCCAGCTCGCCCGCCGACAGGTGCTCGTGCTTGCTCATCGCGAGGAGCTGCTGGCGCAAGCGCGTGAAAAGATCGAACGCGCGATGAACGGCGCGGCCGTGGTCGCGATCGAACAAGGTTCCCAACGTGCGCCGGAGGATGCAAAGGTCCTCGTGTGCTCGATCCGCTCTCTGCACGAGGGGCGGCTCGCCCGCGTGATGCAAGGTCGCGACGTCGGGCTCGTCATCTACGACGAGTGTCATCACGCCGCGGCGGACGACAACCAGCGTGTGCTCCGGCAGCTCGGCGTCTTCGACGACGGGTGGACCGGTACGCTGCTCGGGTTCACGGCGACGACCGAGCGTGGTGACGGCAAGGCGCTCGACGCGGTCTTCGAGCGGATCGTCTACTCGAGGACGCTCCCGGAGATGATCGAAGACGGCTACCTCTCGCCGCTTCGGGGCTACCGCATCTCGACCAACGCGGACCTGACACGTATCGCTCCGCGCGGCTCGGACCTGCCGGAGGAGGAGCTCGCGGAGGCCGTCGACATCGAGGAGCGCAATGCGCTCGTGGCCCGCTCGATCCAGGAGCTGGCGCGGGACCGGCGAACGATCGCGTTCTGCGTGACCGTGAACCATGCCCGCAATCTCTCCCGCTCGCTGAACGCGATCGGCGTTCCTGCGGGCATCGTGCACGGCGCGATGCCGAAGGACGTCCGTGCAAAGGCCCTCGCGGACTTCCGGGAAGGAAAGACGCACGTGCTCTGCAACGTGGCCGTCCTGACCGAGGGCTTCGACGATCCCGGAGTCTCTTGCGTCGCGATGGCCCGGCCGACGCGCTCCGAAGGGCTCTACGCACAATGTGTCGGTCGCGGTACCCGCCTGTACCCCGGCAAGAAGGACTGCCTCATCCTCGACTTCGTCGATCTCTCGAATCTGAGCCTGTGCACCTTGCCGTCGCTCTTCGGCACGCCGCGGGACCTCGACCTGCGCGGCGGGGACGTGAGCGAGGCTCGCCGCATCTGGGCGCAGATCCTGTTCGACCATCCTGGGTTCGAGCTCGAGGCCGGCGCGCTCACGCTCCGCGAGATCCAGGACAGAGCTTCGAGCTTCGATCCACTCACGCTTCGGACCGACGCCGAGGTGCGAGCCATTTCCGGAAACGCGTGGTTCTCCCTCGGCCGCCACGGGGTCGGACTTCACTTCCAGAGACGCCCCGGCCGCCCGAGCGAGGTGCTCGTGCTTCGTCGCGCGGCTCGGGGAAAAGCGTGGGAAGTGGTGCTCGACGGCAAGTCGATGGATCGCTTCTCGCGAATGGAGGACGCGGTGCAGGCCGTCGACTACGAGATCCAGCGCATGGGCAGGGCGGCCGCCGCGTCTGCGCTCGACAGCGCTCCCTGGCGGCGTGCTCGACCCGACGACGCGTCCACGTCCACGTCCACGTCCACGTCCACGTCCACGTCCACGTCCACGTCCACGAGCCCCGCCGAAGCTCTCCGGCTCGCCGTGTGGAAACGCGTGACGGGCGCGTCGGCTTGAAGAACGCCTGCCCGCTGCGCCGCTCGTGCCCGAGCAGCGACACCGGGGCACGGTCGCCATGCGACGCGCGAGGGCTGCGTCAGCACACCTGATTGCATTCGTTGACGGCAGACCTATCGAATGCGGACGTGAGCTCGCGATGGACGAAGGGCGCCTGGGGCATGTGCGTCGTCGGCCTCCTCTGCGGAGCGGGCTGTGCTCGGCCCCTTCTGCAACGTGAGGTCGTCGCGGCCGGTACCCCGGCGCACCTCGACGGCAAGGCGCTCGTGCTCCTCCCTCGAACGTGTGTCGCGGGGAAGAGGTTCGTGACCCGGCACATCCCCGCGACCGGGCAGGGGGCGAGGACGACGCTTCGACTTCGGAAGGCGGTCGATGCGCTGGTGTCGACGACGTATCGCGCGGATCTGGAGCCGGTCGCGTCGTGCAAGCCTCCTCCGGATCTTTCGTACGATCCGGCGCGGCTCTCGGAGCTCCGGGCCTCCGAGCACACGCTCTCGCTCATGCGCGATCGGGGGCTCGACCTCGCCGTCGTGATCCAGATCCAGACGACGATCGGCTGCACCCTGGGCTCCAACGGGGTGCTCCTCACGCACTACGGAGGCGCGGGGCTCGCCTCGAGCACGGCATTCACCGGCACGGATACGTGCGACGACGACGACATCGAGCTCGTCGCGTACGTCTTCGGTCGAGACGGCAAGGCCGTGTGGGCGGGCATGCGCGAGATCGTGCCGGGGGAGCCCGTCGAACCAGCGGTCGAGCGTCTGCTCCAGCGTGTACCCGTCACGATGCCGATCATCGTGAAGCACGCGAGCACGATCGATCTCCGCTGTGTCGTCGACGATCGCGGCGTGACGAGCTGTTCGTAACGCGCAGGCGAGCGGAAGGTCGGAGCGGTCAGAGGCGAAGCGTCGCGGCGTTGTCGGGGATCGCGACGAACAGCGCGCGCCATGCCTCCCGGCCAAGCCGCTCGGCGCGGCGCTCGAGGCGGCGGCGAGCGTCGGTCGCGGCCCGCGTTGCCTCTTCGTCACGTCCGAGCGCACGGAGTGCCTCGACGAGTACGAGCGGAGGGAGCGACTCGCCCTGGAGCAGTCCGCCGAGGGAGTCGAGCGTCCGCATGGCCTGCCTGGCGTCGTCGAGCGCGCTTTCGATGCGCCCTGTCGCAAGGAGAGCTCGCGCCCGCGTGGCAAGCGCCCATCCGTGAAGGCTCGGGGCGGCAGCCAGCAGACGGACCGCGTCCTCCGCGTGCTCGAGGCCCTTGGCCCGTTCGCCCTCGGCATGCTCGATCGCCGCCGCGTGCGCGTGGGCCCAGCCCTCGAGGCGGTTGTTCCCGACACGCCGGCACTCGTCGATCGCAGAGGCGAGAAGGTCGCGTGCTTCGTCCGTCCGGCCCGGTCGATGCGCGAGGATGTAACCGAGATTGACCTTCGCGTACGTGATCGCCTGCTGGGCACCGGCGCGGACGCATTCGTCGATGTTGGAGCGGACGAGCTCTTCGGCCTTCGCGAAGTCGCCGATCTCGGCCCAGCACCAGCCGATCGTCGTCCGCTCGAGGCGAACGTTGTTGAGATCGCCGGCGTGCTCGAACGCGGCGACCGCGCCCTCGAGCCGCACGAGGAAGGTGGCTACGTCGCCGGCATGGGCGGCACGCAGGCCCTGGACGTGAAGGAGCTGCGCGCGTGCGAGATCGTCGAGCGTCTCCGGCGAGCGGGCGACGGATGCGATGCGGGCGAGCATCGTGTCGCTCGCAGCGAAGCGCCCGGCGAAGATCATCTGGAAGGTCCCGCGGCAGAGGCAGACGAGCTGCGAAGCCTCCGCGCCTGGCGACGGCTCGGTGCTCGCACCGCGATCGAACCAGCGATCGAGCGTGTCGTAGTCGCTCAGGCGAGCGCTCGAGACGACGGCCTCGGCGACGGCACGGAACCACTCGCTCGTTCCGCGAGGGAAGAGGCGCGCGGCGCTCGTCGCCTGGCGCTGCGCCTCCGCGTAGCGGCTCTGCCAGTAACTTGCGACGGCCTGCAGGTGATACGCGGCGGCGAGATCGGCATCGGTTGCGCCGGCGTCGATTGCGCGCTGCGCGTGGCGACGAACGGCGTCGAGGTCGCGTCCGTCGAGAGCCTGCTCGGCCGCGCGCCGGAACCAGCGGACGGCGCGGAGAGGCAGCTCTCCTCGGATGAACTGCTCGGCGAGCAGCAGCGGGTCGGCCTTGCCGCTGCTCTCGAGCCACTCCGCGGCGAGGCGGTGTCCCCACGTGCGATCCTGCTCCGTGAGCATCGCGTAGGCTGCGTCGCGAACGAGCGCGTGGCGGAACTTGAGCTCGCGACCACCGCTGCTCGTGCCGTGATGGCCGATGATCTCCTTCCCCACGAGGTCGTCGAGCCACTCGCGCAGCCGAAAGGGACCGCTCTCCTTGCCGACGAGCGCTTCGACGCCCTCGACCGTGAAGACCTCGCCGAAGATGCTCGCGGCGCGGAGGACGCGCTTCACGTCGTCGCCGAGCGCGTCGAGCCGTCCCTGGACGATCCCGAGGACCGTATCGGGCAACACGTCCGAGCCACCGTCGGCGACGGTCCGTATGAGCTCCTCGAGGAAGAACGCATTCCCGCCGGACCGATCGATGATGCGCTCGACCGCCTCTTCGGAGGCGCTCGCGCCGAGGACCTCGCGAACGAGCTCGCGGCTTGCCTTGCGCGACAGCGCATCCAGGCGGAGCTCGACGAGGCCGCTCGATGCGAAGAGGTTCGGGAACGCGCTCTTCACTTCCGGTCGCGCGAGCGCGAGCACGAAAAGCGGCGCCTCGGCGAGCCGTTGGAGCGCGGCGTCGACGAGCTTCACGCTCACGAGATCGCCCCAGTGCAGGTCCTCGAGCACGAGCAGCACCGGCCGGCGCTGCGTCTCCGATCGGAGCCAGTCGACCCATGCCGCCGTCATCGACGCGTTCATGAGCAGCGGGTCGCGCCGCGCGGCGGCGAGCGCCGGGACATCGCTCTCCGAGAACGGCGTTCCGATCATCTCGCCGAGGAACGACGCGATGCGCATCGCGTCGGTTTCACCCACGGTCCGCCCGACGCGAGCGCGGAGCTTCGCGCGGCGTGTGTCGAGGTCGTCGGTGTCTTCGATGCCGGCGGCATCTCGGACGAGCGGCGCCGTCATCACGAACGGGGATCCGGCGGCGAGCGAATCGGCGGGGCCGAAGAGGACGGTGATCTCACCGGTCTCCTCCTGGAGCGTGCGCGTGAGCTCACGCCGGATCCGGCTCTTTCCCATTCCCGCCTCGCCGAGAACGAGCAACGCCCGCGCGACGGGCTCCTCGATGCACTCGTCCCAGAGTGCGCGTGCGGTGGTGAGCTCACGCCGGCGCCCTACGAGGGGCGTCGGCCGACCGAGAAGCGTGCGTCCGACGTCGCTCGCGCGCTCTCTCTGGAGCGTCTTGCCGTGCGTGCCGTCGCTCACGACGAAGTGGAGGTCGACGAGCTCGGCGGTGAGCGTGTCGACGCGCGCTTCGCCTGGTTGCGTCTCTTCGAGGGCCCGGACAGCGCGCTCGACGACCTCGCCGGAGGGCTCGCTCGCCTTCTCCATTCGCGTCGAGGCGACGGCCAGACGCATGTCCGGATCGAGCGCGCGCAATGCGAGCGCCGCCGCCGCCGCGCGACGTGCCTGGTCGGTGGCCGACGCCTCCGGCGGGAGCGAGATCACGAGCGAGCCGTCCGCGACGCGGTGCAACGTCGCGCCCGAGCGCGTCACGGCCTCCCGGAACGGCTCGAAGCGTTCCCCGCCATTCGTGCTGCCGCGTCCGACGACGATGGAACGCACGCGCTGCTCACGCGAGGCGAGCGAGGGTGGAACGAGATGTTCGCTCTCGGGCGCTCCGCTCGGATCGATCGTCCTGAGCTCGTTCAGCACGGCGTCGCCGTCGCGGAGGCGCTCACGGGGATCTTTGACGAGCATGCGCGATACGACGCGCGCCAGCGGCTCGGGGACGTCGCTCCGCAGCGTTCGGAGAGGCAGCGGATCATCGACGATGATCCGCGCGAGGACGGCGAGCAGGTGCCCGCCGTCGAAAGGATTGTGCGCGGTGAGCGCGTAGTAGAGGACACATCCGAGCGACCAGACGTCCGAAGCAGCCGCGACGTCGTTCGACGCCGAGGCTTGTTCGGGCGACATGTAGCTCGGCGTTCCGACGAGGGAGCCGGCGAGCGTGACGACCGCGGACGGCGTGATCTCCTTGGCGGTGCCGAAGTCGACGAGCACGGCGTCGTCGATGGATCCGTTGCGGAGGAAGATGTTCCCCGGCTTCACGTCGCGATGAACGAGCCCGCGCCGATGGATCTCTCCGAGGCCCGACGCGATCCGCATCCCGAGCACCAGCGTCTCGCGAATCGTCAGGCATCGCGTGTCGAGGGGGACCTGCGTGGTCCGACAATCGCGTGTCGGCGCGTCCCGCGAAGCTTCGCGCGCGGTGCGGATCTTCGCGGCGAGATCCATTCCGTCCAGCCACTGCATGGCGAGCCAGCGCTCGCCGTCGGGCAGCGTGCCATGCGCGACGTACGGCACGATGCCGGGATGGCGCAGGTCCGCAAGGACTGCGGCCTCGCGCGCGAAACGCTCCAGGGACTCGCGGTCGCTCGAGAGGCTGAGCTTGATGGCGACGTGCGCGCCATCGTGTAGATCACGGGCGCGGAGGAGGCGTGCCATGCCTCCACGCGTGACCTCACCCTCGATGACGAAGCGTCCGTCGATCGTCTCCGGCAATCCGCCCACGACGGCTGGAACGATACCATCGACGCTCGCGCCGGGCGGAGGCGGATGCATGCAATACGACGCAGTGAAGCTCTGCCGAGGGCGGTGCGATCACCGCGGCCGCAGGACGCTCGAGCACGCGCATACGGGCGCGGCAGTCACGCTTCGGTTAAGGTGGAGCGAATGCGAATGGTGCACCGACCGCTGACGGTGAGCGAGGGAAAGTTCGGCCCCGTCGTCGTCGGGCATCGGACGTCGAGCGCCCGCGACGTCGTTCCATGTCGAGCGCCGGCCACGCACGACCATGCCGTGCTGGTCTTCTATGTCGCTGGGACGGCGACGATCGAGCAGCGCAGCCGCTGGATGGCACGCGAAGGCGTCGTCCAGATCGTGCCCGCTGGCGAGCCCCATCGCGTCATCGGCGCGGAGCAGGCGGAGATGTGGACGGTCGGCTTCTGCGTTCCCTGTTTTGCCGCGGGCGAAGCGGGGTCGGTCCTCCGACAGCCGTTCGATCGCGTTCGCCGCGGTCAGAGCGCGCTCGTGGAGATCCCGACGGTGCGTCAGGAATTCCTCGTCGACTTGTTCCGCGAGCTCGCGCGCGAGACCGCGTTCACGACGCGCGAGAGCGGCGCCGTCCAGCAAAGCCTGTTGACGCTCATCGTGACGGAGGTCGTGCGCGCGGCTCGCTGGCAGCCGGGCGTGGAGCGGCCCGACGACGTCGTCGCCGAGAGTCTGCGCGTGATCGAAGAGCGCTGTCTCGGCCCGTTGAGCCTTGGGGACGTCGCTGCTGCGGTGAGCCGCTCGCCCGCGTACGTGACGACGGCGATCCGGCGTGCGACCGGACGAAGCGCCGTCTCGTGGATCATCGCGGGCAGGCTCGCGGAGGCACGCCGGCGGCTGCTCCACACCGACGAGCGCGTCGACATCATCGCGGAGCGCGTCGGCTACGCGGACGTGACGCACTTCATCCGGCTGTTCCGCCGCGAGCACGGCTCCACGCCGGCCGCGTGGCGGGCAGACCAGCAAGCGTCGCGAACGGCCTGACGTCCGTCTGCGAGGGCGCAGGGCCGCGCCGGTGGCTCAAGCCCTCACCGCGACGGTTTCGTCTTCGGCTTGCGCCGGGTGACGTTCGGCGCGCCGTTCCTTGCCGGCGGCTCGTTCCCGACCGCGCCGCCATGCTGGGCTCCGGTCAGCACGAGCTCGATGATCTGGGCGATCTTCGCGTCGGTGACAGGCGTGTGCATGAAACAGAGGTCGTATTGGACTGCGGAGAAGGCGACGTCGAGCAGCAGCGTGGGGTCCGTGCCCCGAGGGAGCTCGCCACGCGCGATCGCGCGGAGGACGAGGTTCCTGGGCTCCTGCGACTTCTCCTCACGGACGCGGCGAGCGAACTCGGAAATCTCGGCGTGCATGACGTCCGTCATCATCATGCGGATGAGCCCCTGTCCGCGCGGCGACCACGCGAAGTCGCGGAAGGAGCACAGAATCGACATCAGGTCGCCGCGCAGCGAGCCGGTGTCCTGCACCTGGATGATGTCGTCCGCGATCTGGTGCATCGCTGCGACGGCGAGATCCACCTTCGTCGGCCAGCGACGATAGACGGTCGTCTTCGCGACCCCCGCGCGGTCGGCGACGTCTTCGATGGAGAGCCCGGCCAGCCCGTTGATCGACAGCTCTTCGACGGCGGCCTCGAGCACCTTCTGGACGACGCGTTCTCCGCGGAGCTGCGGCGCCGCTCGCTTCTCGTCCCGTGCGGCGCGCTCTCGAGTCGTCTCGTTCATCGCGGCGGAAGGATACGGGGCCAGAGGAAAGTCCTGCAATGTCGCGCGAGCGAATGCCGGCCGCGTCGACTGTATCGCTACCACCCGTAGCGGAAAACGCAACCGACTGTAGCTTTGTCGGAACCTGGCCGTTACTGTCAGCATCGCAACGGGGCGTTGCAATGTGTGGCGCATGCCCGCGCGCGCCCAGGAGACATCTTCGATGACACGTATGGTGCTCGGCGCCCTCGCCTTGATGGCAATGGCGGCCTGCTCGACCTCGTCTGCTTCCTCCTCCGCTTCCTCCTCCGTAGCGGACGCGGGGGGCCCGGCGCTCAGCGTCGAGACCGCCACTGTGACGTCGCGGCCGGTGATGCAGTATCTCCCGCTGACCGGTCAGCTGAAGAGTGGCCGCGAGACCGACCTCGCCGCCAATGCGAACGGGCGCGTCACGGCGACCCGAGTCGAACGCGGCACCCAGGTGAAGGCCGGCGACGTGCTCGCGACCCTCGACGTGCGCGCCGCCGCGCTCTCGGCCAGCGAAGCAAAGGCGCATGCGGAGAACGCGGCGACCAACGCGGCGAGCGCGAAGCTCGAATGTGAGCGCGTGCGGAGCCTCGTTGCCTCCGGCGCGCTCGGACAGGCTGAGCTCGACCGTGTGGAGGCGCAGTGCAAGTCGAGCGAACACGCCGTCTCGGCGGCGCAGGCGCGCTCACTGCTTGCGGCGCAGAACGTTGGTGACGGCGTGATCCGCGCGCCGTTCGCCGGCGTCGTCACGGAGCGCTACATCGACGTCGGCGAGTTCGTCCGGCAGGACTCGAAGGTCGTCACCCTCGTCGATCTGTCCGCCCTCCGGCTCGAGGTCACGATCCCGGAGACGCACATCGCAGCGGCGCAGGCGGGCGCGAAGGTCGCCTTCTCCGTCGCCGGCTATCCCGGCAAGACGTTCGCCGGAACGCTGAAGTTCGTCGGGGCGTCGGTCCGGAACACGACGCGCGACGTCGTCGCCGAGGCGACGGTCGACGACCCGGAGGCGTCGCTCCTGCGACCGGGCATGTTCGCGTCGGTTCGTCTCGAGGCGGGTGAACAGCCGACCCCCGTGGTCCCGAAGACCGCGATCACGACCCGCGACGGGCGCAGCGCCGCCTTCGTCGTCGTCAACGGCCGTGTCGAGCAGCGCGTCGTCCAGACGACCGAGGCGCTCGGCGACGAGGTCGCGGTCATCCGCGGCGTTGCCGACGGAGAGAAGATCGTCGTGACCCCGGCGGACACGCTCCGCAACGGGCAATCCGTGAGCGGGAGCTGAACGATGCAGTGGCTGTCCAAGTTGAGCATCCAGCGACCCGTCTTCGCGACGGTGCTGATGCTTCTCCTCATCGTCGTCGGCGGAGTGAGCTATCGCTCCCTCGGACTCGACTACTTCCCCAACGTCGACATCCCCATCGTCGTCGTCACCACCCGTGTCCCCGGCGCCGCTGCGCAGGAGGTAGAGACCGACGTCTCCGACAAGATCGAAGGCGCGCTCAACACCATCAGCGGCATCGACGAGCTCCGCTCCACGTCGAGCGAAGGCATCTCGCTCGTCGTGGCGATGTTCAACCTCGAGAAGCCGGTCGACGTGGCCGCTCAGGAGGTCCGCGACAAGGTCAATCAGGTCCTTGCCGAGCTTCCGAGGGGCATCGACCCGCCGATCGTGACGAAGATGGATCCCGGCGCCGCGCCGGTGCTCTTCGTCGCGCTCCGATCGAAGCAGCCCATCGCGGAGACGACCGAGCTCGCCGACAAGGTCGTACGTCGACAGATCGAGACGATCGACGGCGTCGGTCAGGTCTCGCTCGTCGGCGGCCGGAAGCGGCAGATCAACGTCGAGCTCGATCCAACGGCGCTCAGCGCGCACTCCGTCACGGCGATGGAGGTCATGCGCGTCATCTCGTTGCAGAACGTCAACGTTCCCGGTGGAAGCATCGAGACGGGACCGAAGAACCTCACGCTGCGCGTCAACGGGCGTGTCGGCTCGGTCGACGAGATCGGACGCCTCATCATTCGCGACGTGGGCGGTCATCCGATCCGCGTAGGCGACGTCGCCAAGGTGGTAGACGGTCAAGAAGCGGAGGAGAGCTTCGCGCAGTTCGACGACGAACCCACGGTCGTTCTCACGATCAAGAAGCAGTCGGGAAAGAACACCGTCGCCGTTGTGGACGCGGTGCTCGCACGGCTCGACGAGGTAAGGCAGACGCTCCCGCCGAACGTTTCGCTCGACGTCGTCTACGACAACTCCGGCGTCATCCGGACTTCGACGCACGCGGTGCTCGAGCACCTCATCCTCGGCGCCGGGCTCGCGGTCATCATCGTTCTCCTGTTCCTCGGCGATGCGCGGAGCACGGTCATCGCGGCGTTCGCGATTCCGATCTCGATCATCGGCACGTTCGGCGTGATGTACCTGTTCGGCTTCACGCTGAACTTCCTGACGCTGCTCGCGCTCGCGCTCGCCGTCGGTCTCGTCATCGACGACGCCATCGTCGTCATCGAGAACATCCACAATCACATCCAGAAGAAGGGCAAGAAGCCGTTTCCGGCCGCGGTAGCAGGCACACGCGAGATCGGCCTCGCCGTCTTGGCGACGACGCTCGCCTTGATGTCGGTCTTCATTCCCGTCTCCTTCATGGACGGCATCATCGGCCGGTTCCTCCGGAGCTTCGGCCTCACGATGGCCGCGGCCATCGGCGTGTCGCTCTTCGTGTCGTTCACGCTGACGCCGATGCTCGCGTCGCGCTGGCTCCACATGCACGATCCGAACGCGCCTCCCGGGCTGCTCACGCGGATCGTCGACGGCTTCTACAAGCCGATCGAGCGCGCGTACACGGCGATGCTGCGCTTCGCGATGAAGCGGCGCTGGATCGTCATCCTCGCGTGTGTCGGCGCGCTCCTGTCGCTTGGTCCGGTCGGTAAGCGGCTCACCGGCGGCTTCATCCCGCCGAATGACAAGGCGCAGTTCCAGATGAGCATGCGCGCTCCCGAGGGTACGAGCGTCGCGGAGACGCGGTACATCGCCGAGCGGCTCGCGCAGGACGTCGCGGGACTGCCGGGCGTGAACCACACGCTCATCACGATCGGCGACGACGACCAGAAGACGCAGAACCTGGCGAACATCCGCGTCCTCCTGTCGGATCCCAAGCTGCGCGAGGCCTCGCAGATGGACCTCATGGACCGCGCACGCTCCGAGATCGTCACGAAGCTACCGGACACGCTCCGTGTCACGGTGTCCGAGGTCCCCGACTTCGGCGGCGCCGGCGGTTCGAGCGCGAACATCCAGTACGGCGTCTCGGGACCGGAGCTCGGTGAGCTCCAGCGCATCGCGACGGAGATCACCGACCAGCTCCGCAAGACGCCGGGCGCGGTCGACGTCGACAACTCGCTCATCGTCGGCAAGCCCGAGGTCCAGGTGGCGGTCGACCGCGATCGCGCGTCCGACCTCGGTGTCCAGGTCTCGGACATCGCCGGGACGCTTCAGCTCTTCGTCGGCGGCCTCAAGCTCTCGACGTACGCCGAGAACGGCCAGCAGTACGACATCCGTGGGCGCGCGGAGGACCGTTTCCGCGCCGACCCGAGCACGCTCGCGCTCCTGACGGTGCCGTCGACGAAGTACGGCAGCGTCCCCCTCTCCAGCGTCGTCTCGATGAAAGAGGCCGCCGGGCCGTCGACGATCGACCGCTACGCCAGGAGCCGCCAGATCACGATCACGGCGAACTCCGGCCCCGGCGTCGGCGACTCGAAGATCGAAGGCGAGATCAGGGCGATCGCCGACAAGATGAAGCTTCCGCCCGGCTACCGCGTCGTCCCGCTCGGCAAGACGAAGGAGGCAGCAAAGATGGGCGCCGCCTTCGCGCTCGCCTTCGGCATGTCGTTCATCTTCATGTACCTCGTGCTCGCCGCGCAGTTCGAGTCGTGGCTGAACCCGTTCATCATCCTCCTCGCGCTGCCGCTCACGGTGCCGTTCGGCCTGTTGTCGCTGCTGATCTTCAAGCAGTCGATCAACATGTTCTCGATGCTGGGACTCCTCGTGCTCTTCGGCGTCGTCCAGAAGAACGCCGTCCTCCAGATCGACCACACGAACCACCTTCGCAAGGAGGGCATGAACCGGCTCGACGCGATCCTCGAGGCGAACAAGGATCGACTCCGGCCGATCCTCATGACGACCCTCGCGTTCGTCGCAGGTATGTTGCCGCTCGTCGTCGCCAAGGGCATCGGCGCGGGGTTCAACCAGGCCATGGCGGGCATCGTCGTCGGCGGCCAGACGCTCTCGCTCGTGCTCACGCTCGTCGCCACGCCGGTCATGTACTCGCTGTTCGACGACGCTGCCGTCTTCGTACGGCGGCTGCTCCCGCGCGGCCGGACGCCGGCAGAGACGGGCGAACACGAGCTCGATCGCGCTGACCACGACGTGGTCGAGGCCGGCGAGCCGACTCCGCACGCGGCCGAGTGAGCGGGGCGCAACCCGACCGATGAGCCGCGCCACCGATCCTTCCGAACAGCGGTTGATCGGCTGGCGCGGCTTCGTCGATGCCGGCGCCGCTCCACTTCCGACACCAGGCCGCGCGAGCTCGCTGTTCCGAAGCCTCGCGCAACAGCGGCTGCGAGAGTTCCAGCGGCTCCTGGGCGGAACCCATGCTTCGCTCGGGGTGATGGGCCTGGTCCTGAGCGGGTTTCAGCTCGGCGAGGCGGGGCGTCTCCGGATCGCCGCACTCGTTCACATGGGCATCGGCTGTGCGCTCGGCCTCGCGTCCTGGCTGCTCGATCGTCGGAAGCTCGACTCGAACGCGCTGGCGATCACCGACGGCATCACGACCGTCGCCGCATCCGCCGTCGTTGTCCTCAGCGCGTCGGTGGCGAGGCTGGGGGTCGCCGGGGACGTCTCGGTCATGGTCCTCACCATCACGCTGATGCTGAGGGTCGCCATCGTGCCGAGCCTTCCGCGGCAGACCCTCGCGGTCGGGCTCGCGAGCGGCATCGCGAGCGTGACGTCGGTGCGTGTCGTCGAAGCGTTCGATCGCGCCTATGCGCGAGGCGGGACCACGGCCGAGTACGTGGCGTTCGTGATCTATGCGCTCGTCATCGTGCTGGTCACGACGAAGGCATCCAAGGTGATCCACGGCCTGCACGAGAGCGTCGAGGCGGCCAGGCGGCTCGGGCAATACGTGCTCGTCGAAAAGGTCGGGGAGGGAGGGATGGGCAGCGTGTGGAAGGCTCGCCACGCGATGCTCAAGCGGACGACCGCCGTCAAGTTGATGCACGGCGACCGCACGAGCGAGCGCGACGCCGTGCGCTTCGAGCGCGAGGTCCAGCTCACGAGCCGTCTCTCGCATCCGAACACCGTCGCCGTCTTCGACTACGGACGCGCCGACGACGGGCGGCTCTACTACGCGATGGAGTTCGTCGACGGGCTCTCGCTCGAGCAGCTCGTCGACCGGCAGGGACCGCAGCCGGCGGCGCGCGTCATCCACCTGCTCCGTCAGACCGCCGATGCGCTGGCCGAGGCGCATGCGCTCGGCCTCATTCATCGTGACGTGAAGCCCGCCAACGTCCTCGTCTGCGAGCGCGGCGGCGTCGCCGACTTCGTGAAGGTGGTCGACTTCGGGCTCGTCAAGGCGCTCGCACCCGATCCCGAGCGGACCGGCAAGACCGCGGCGAGCGACAGCAACCTGCTCGCGGGGACGCCGGAGTACCTGGCGCCGGAGACCCTCCTCCGCCCGCAGGAGATCGATCCGCGGGCCGACCTCTACGCGCTCGGCGTGGTCGGCTTCTACCTGCTCACGGGCCGTCCGGTGTTCGAGGGGACGAACCTCGTCGAGATCTGCAGCCACCACCTGCACACGGCCCCGCGCGCCGCGGGCGAGGTCGTGGCCGGCGTGCCTCCTGAGCTCGACGCGCTCGTCCTCCGCTGCCTGGCGAAAGACCCTGCGGATCGCCCCGCGAGCGCCGTCGACGTTCGACGCCAGCTCGATGCGCTCGCGCACGCGCACCCGTGGGACCTCGATCGCGCCGCGGAGGGCGCTCGACGGTTCCTTTGACGAGGCTGCCGAGGCTGACCGATCGGCGATCTCGCTCGTCCGCTATCTCAGCGTCGGGCTCTCGACGATACGGCCCGAGAAAGCGCGCCGGTAGCCGCGCGGGTTCGTGCCGACGAGCTTCCGGAATTGCTCACGCAGCGTCGTCGTGGAGCCGAAGCCGGACTTCGTCGCGACGAGCTCGAGCGGATGTGCGGTGGTCTCGAGGAGCAGCTGTGCGCGGCGGACTCGAGCCCGAAGCAGCCACTGGAGCGGCGTCGTGCCGACCTGCTCGCGGAACCGCCGGCTCAGTGTTCGAACACTGACCGCTGCGCGTCGGGCCATGGCATCGAGCGTGAGCGGCGATTCGACGTTCCGGTCGATCCAGTCGAGCAGCGGTCGCAGCGATACGTCGCTCGACGCGGGCGGGTGAACGATGAACTGCGCCTGGCCCCCGTCGCGCTCGAGCGGCATCACGGATGCGCGCGCGGCATCGGCGGCAACGGCAGCGCCGTAGTCTCGGCGGACCATGTGCAGACACAGGTCGAGGCCGGCGGCGGCACCTGCAGATGTGAGGATGTGGCCGCCGTCGACGAAGAGGACGTCGGGATCGACCTGGATCGATGGGTAGCGCCGAGCGAGCTCCGACGTCGCGAGCCAGTGTGTCGTCGCGCGACGGCCATCCAGCAGCCCTGCCGCTGCGAGGACGAACGCGCCGCTGCAGATCGAGGCGATCCGTGCGCCGCGGCTGGCGGCTCGCACGAGCGCGCTCGAGAGCTCGCGCGGGATCGGCGTCGTGATGTCGGAGATGCCGGGCACGATGACGGTCTCGGCGCCGATCAACCCGCGCAGCCCGTGGTGCGTTCGGATCGTGAACGCGCCCGCGCTCACGTCGTGCGAGACGCCGCACACCCGCACGGAATAGGCGGGCACGCCGTCACGGAGCTTCGTTCGGCCGAAGACCTCGCAAGGTGTCGCCAGGTCGAAGGGGACGACGCCGTCGAAGGCCACGATCGCGACGCGGTGCATCCGGCGATGATAGCGCGAAGGGGTGCTCGGCGCCTTGGCCAGAACCCGTCGAACATTGGCAATCAGGCCACTGGTTCCGGGGTCGGTCCCGTGCGATGACATCCGTATGTCGAGCACGGTCTCTTCCGGCCTCGCGCAGGTCGCCCTCTTCGAAGGCTGGGCGCACCCGCTGCTCCTCTTCGTGAAGCTCGTGAAGCTGGCGGGCGTCACGGCCTACGCCGGGGGCCTCGTCGCGGGGCTGGTCGCGAGCGCAGCGGACGAACGGCGCCGCGCTGCACATCGTGTCGCTGCGTCCGGTCTCGTCGGCACCTGGGCCGCCGGTTATCTCCTCTCGGTGCTCCTCGGCGTTCCGCTGACCGAGCTCTGGATCCTCGGAGGAGTACTGTTCTCGAGCGCGTCGAAGGTCGCGCTCGTTCGCAGCGTGGCGCGAGAGCGCGCGACGCGAGGCGATGTGTTCGCCACGCTCGTTCCCTTCGTCGCGACGCTCGCGCTGATGGTGTTCCGTCCTACGTGGGGGAGCCTTCGGCCATGAGCTCGCTAAGGTCCGTGCGTACCTACGCGATGGTCGACGGAGCCTCGCTCCTCGTACTCGTCCTCGTGGCGATGCCGCTGAAGTATCTCGCCGTGACGCCCGTCGCCGTTCGCGTCGTCGGCAGTGTTCATGGGCTCGTGTTCGTCCTCTTCGTGATCGCTCTCGTCCGTGCGACCAGCGAGCATCGCTGGCCGCTCCGCGTCTGGATGCCTGTCCTTCTCGCGGCGATCGTGCCCGGCGGCATCTTCTTCCTCGATCGCACGCTGAAGGACGCCCCGTCGGACGCGAATCGGAGCTGAGCGCGTCTCAGAGCTCGGCGAAACCGTCGTGCCGGTCGAACCGAGGCGGTGTCGAACCGCCCGGTGACGGACAGCGAAGCGAGCTCTACAAGCGCTGGCGTGCTCGTGCTGGTAGTGCGTCGCTCAGCGGAATCGCATGCAGCGACCACCGGTGTACGCGCCCTTCGCTTCGGGGCGCTGGATGCGCGAGACAGTCTCGCCCCTCATCAACTTCACGTTCAGGTCGGAGCGCGCGCTGCCGTAGCCGATGCCGCGGTACTTGAGCGCGAAGAGACCGGTCGATGCGCCGCCGCTCACGTCGAGTGCGGCCTCGCTGAGATTGCCGTGGAGATCCATCCACGGCTCGTCGTCCGGATTGATCCGGACCGCGTCGACGGCCTTGCCGCTCGCCTGCAGCGCGAGGCTCGCGCGTCCGGGGGCAGCGACCTGCCAGGCCTTGTCGTGCGTCTGCGCGCCGGTGTCGGGGTAATGATAGTTGTGGATGTTGAGCGGGCTGTCCGGGACGGGCAGCGCATCGCCCGCATCGAACGTCGCGTTGACGAGCGCAACGGGGGCGCAACGTCCGCCGGTCTGGACCGTGTTCGTGAAGACGTTGTTCAGCAGCTCGCCGTGGTTGTCGTACTGCGTGCCGCAACCCGACGTGTTTCCGAGCGTCGGAGGTGCCGCGGTGATGTAGTCGAGCACTTCGTCCGTCGCGAGCTGGCCGCCGTCCCACGCGCAGAACGCAGCGAGCATGGCGTTGGTGATGCAGTTCATCGACTTCACATCGAGCAGGTCTTTCGCCGCCACCGACGCGCCGGCGTGGTTGACGCCGTCGGCTCGCGGGAGCTGACCGTCGCGGTTCAGCACCTCCGGCGGGTACCAGTAGGTCGGGAAGCCGTACGTGTTGGTCCACGTCGCGCAGCTCATGCCGTGGAGATCGACGTAGATCTCCGAGCCGAACTGGTAGTTGATCCCGAGGCGCCGCTTTTCGTCCGTCGGCGGAGGAAGGATGACGCCCGGCCCCGGCGGTCCCTCCCAGCCCTCGTCTTCAGGCCGCGGATCGCCGAGGAGGCGGCGCGCGATCGTGATCTCGGGGCCGTCGAAGTCGGTCGGGAGGTAATGGCTCCAGCTTTCATCCCAGATCTTCGGCCGATTGGCGGCGATCCATCCGCGAACGTCCGGCACGCCGCCGTTCGCCGCCGCGAGCTGCTCGATCCACGCGCGGACGCGGCCCGCGGTGATCTCGTACTTGTCGAGGTACACCTGCTTGCCCGGATGGGCAGGGTCGGTGAAGCCCTTGACGAGGAGCGAGCGGCAGCAGCTCTCGTGAGCGACGCCCGGCACGTCGGCCTCGCCTTCACCGCAGGTATCGCCGCCGAGGTGCGGCTTGCAGCTCGGCGCCGAGACGCACTTGTTGGCGTAGTTGCAGGCACCTTCGCAGTCGGCGTCGGTCAGGCAGCTCTTCCCCTCGATGCACTTCGGCGCGTCGGGACCGCCGCAGTCGACGTCGGTCTCGGCGCCGTTCTTGACCCCGTCGTCGGGCCGCGCGTCAGGGTCGCCGCTGCCGTCGGGCGTGCCGTCCGGACCACCACTGCTCGTCCCGGAGCACGTGGTCCCGGAGCACGTTCCACAATCGCCACCGCCGCCCTCGCAGATCGGAGAGTTTCCATGTGCGTTGGTCGAGACTTCACTCTTCGATGAACAAGCGGACAAGATTGCCACTGCGCCGAGCACGGCGAGCGTCCTGGCGACGACGACATTGCGGACCACGGAGGCCTCCTCCTTCACATCAACCTGGCGATAGCGCCCTAAGCCGACCCGCGTTGGTGCGGGACGAAGACCTCCGTGCAAGTTCGGTACATACGCTCGACGTAGCCGGCGCCGAGCGAGCTCGAGCATGGACGCGCGAGCGACCTACGCCTCCCCGGTGCGCGCGCGAACCTTTTGGTCTTCGGCACTTCGCACGGAAATCGGCTCTTCGCCCGCTGTCCGTGCCGCGTTCGTCTCTCGGCGATCGGCTGCCGTCGTCACGTGGCCGGACGCCTCAACGCGCACGTCCGTGACGCTACACGTGCGCGCGGACCTTCGATGCGAGGCAGGCCGATGGATCGCAGCGCTCGGCCGACGACGGCCTCGCTGTCTGTGCTCGAGCTGAACCGCGGACGCAGCTCAATCGCTGCAGCGCCGTGGTGCCGTACATGCATACGCGCGGGGCGAGCACGCGACGAGCCTCTGGCGATGATGGCATCGGCTCCGTCGTGCGCCCTGGGGATCGATGCGACTCGAGAGCTTGCTGGGTTCGACGATCGGCAAGAAGGTCGTGATGGCCACGACCGGCCTCGTCGGTGTCGGCTTCGTCGTCGTCCACGCGGCCGGCAATCTCCAGACGCTCGCGGGGCGCGAGAAGCTCAACGCGTATGGAGCCCTGCTCCATGGACCTCTCGCCGAGCTGCTCTGGATCGCGCGCATCGTGCTGCTTGCAGCCGTCGTGCTTCACGTGGTCATGGCGGTGCTGCTCACGGCACGTTCGCGTGCAGCGCAGCCGGTGAAGTACGAGCGGCGTCGCTATCAGGCCGCGACGTTCGCGTCGCGGACGATGCTGCTGGGTGGCGTCCTCCTGCTCGCGTTCATCGTCTTCCACATCCTGCACTTCACCACCGGCACGATCGATCCGGCCGGCGTGGCCGACCTCCAGGACGACGCGGGGCGACGCGACGTCTACGGGAACGTGGTCGCGAGCTTTCGGATCGGATGGGTCACGGCGCTCTACGTCGTCGCGATGGTCGCGCTCGGCCTGCATCTCTTCCACGGACTCTGGAGCTCTCCGCGCACGCTCGGACATGCCGAGCCGTCTAACGATCCGCTCCGGCGGCCGCTCGTGACGGGCATCGCCGTCGCCGTGTGGCTCACTTTCACCATCGTTCCGATCGGAGTGGTGGTCGGCCTGATCCGGTGAACCCTCATGCTTCTCGAGAGCCGCATTCCTCCTGGCCCCATAGAGCAGAAGTGGGAGCGCCGTCGCTTCGAGATGAAGCTCGTGAGCCCCGCGAACCGGCCAAAGTATTCCGTCATCGTCGTCGGGACGGGGCTCGCCGGTGGCGCCGCAGCGGCTTCGCTCGCCGAGCTCGGCTACGACGTTCGCGCGTTCTGCTACCAGGACTCGCCGCGTCGTGCCCACAGCATCGCCGCGCAGGGTGGGATCAACGCCGCGAAGAATTACCAGAACGACGGCGACAGCATCTTCCGGCTCTTCTACGACACCATCAAGGGCGGCGACTTCCGTGCGCGCGAAGCGAACGTCTACCGTCTCGCCCAGCTCAGCCTGAACATCATCGACCAGTGTGTGGCGCAGGGCGTCCCTTTCGCGCGTGAGTACGGAGGGCACCTCGCGAATCGATCCTTCGGTGGCGTGCAGGTGTCGCGCACGTTCTACGCCCGCGGGCAGACGGGGCAGCAGCTCCTCCTCGGCTGTTACCAGGCGATGGAGCGGATGGTCGAAGCGAACCGACTCACCGTGCTCGCGCGCCACGAGATGCTGGACCTGATCGTCGTCGACGGCCGAGCGCGAGGCATCGTGACGCGCGACATGATCACCGGCGCCATCGACGCGCATCTCGCCGACGTCGTGCTCCTCGCCACGGGCGGCTACAGCAACGTCTTCTACCTGTCGACGAACGCGAGGGGCGCGAACGCGACCGCGATCTGGCGTGCTCACAAGCGCGGCGCGGCGTTCGGAAACCCCTGCTTCACGCAGATTCACCCGACATGCATCCCGCAGAGCGCCGAGTTCCAGTCGAAGCTCACGCTCATGTCGGAGTCGTTGCGCAACGACGGACGCGTCTGGGTGCCGAAACGAGCCGGCGACGCCCGTGCGCCGCGCGACATCCCTGCGGACGAGCGAGACTACTATCTCGAGCGCAGGTACCCGAGCTTCGGCAACCTCGTGCCTCGCGATATCGCCTCTCGCGCCGCCAAGGAGGTCTGCGACGAGGGCCGTGGTGCCGGAGGCGGCGGGCGCGGCGTCTATCTCGATTTCGCGGACGCCATCCAGCGGCTCGGCATGGCGACCATCGGCGAGCGCTACGGCAACCTCTTCGAGATGTACGAGAGCATCACCGGCGACGACCCCTACAAGGTCCCGATGCGGATCTACCCAGCGCCTCACTACACGATGGGCGGCTTGTGGGTCGACTACGACTTGATGAGCACCGTGCCCGGGCTCTTCGTCGCGGGCGAAGCGAACTTCTCCGACCACGGCGCCAACCGGCTCGGCGCGAGCGCCCTCATGCAGGGCCTCGCCGACGGCTACTTCATCGCGCCGCCGGCGATGGCCGACTACCTCGCGCGCGAGAAGCCCTCTCGCATCGACTCGAGTCATCCGGAGGTTCGCGCTGCCGTCCAGGGCGTCCACGAACGCACGAACAGGCTCGTGTCCATTCGCGGCAAGCGGAGCGCCGAGGTGTTCCATCGCGAGCTCGGCAAGATCATGTGGAACGAGTGCGGGATGGCCCGCAGCCGCGAGGGTCTCGTGCGAGCCTTGCAGCAGATCCCCGCGCTTCGTGAGGAGCTCTGGCGCGATTTGTTCGTCCCAGGTTCGGGCGAGGAGCTGAATCAGTCTCTCGAGAGGGCAGGGCGCGTCGCCGACTACTTCGAGCTGGCCGAGCTGATGTGCCTCGACGCTCTGCATCGCGAGGAGTCGTGCGGCGGACACTTTCGCGTCGAGCACCAGACACCGGACGGCGACGCCCTGCGCCGCGACGCCGACTTCACCTACGTCGCTGCGTGGGAGTACGGGGGCGAGGGCAAGGCGCCCGTGCTCCACAAGGAGCCGCTCGTATTCGAGAACGTCGCTCTTTCGACGAGGTCGTACCGATGAAGATCAAGCTTCATGCGTGGCGCCAGCACGGCAAGACGGGACCGGGGCGCTTCGTCGAATACGACGTCGACGACGTGACCGACGACATGTCGTTCCTCGAGATGCTCGACACGCTCAACGAGTCGCTCCTCCGGCGAGGCGAACGCCCCATCGCCTTCGACAGCGACTGTCGTGAAGGCATCTGCGGCGCGTGCTCGATGATGATCAACGGCTACGCGCACGGTCCGTCGAAGGCGACGGCCACGTGCCAGCTCTACATGCGGCACTTTACAGACGGCGAGCACGTGTGGATCGAACCGTGGCGCTCCCGTGCGTTTCCCGTCATCGAGGATCTGATTGTCGACCGCGGCGCGCTCGATCGGATCGTCGCGGCCGGGGGCTACATCAGCGTGAACACGGGCAGCGCCCCGGAGGCGAACACGACCGCAGTGCCGAAGGACAAGGCCGACGCCGCGATGGACGCTGCCGCCTGTATCGGTTGCGGCGCGTGCGTCGCCGCGTGTCCGAACGGCTCGGCCTCGCTCTTCACCGCCGCCAAGGTCGCCCACCTCGGCCTCCTTCCGCAGGGGCAAGCCGAGCGCCGGCGCCGCGCCCTCGACATGGTCGCGCAGATGGACGCCGAAGGATTCGGTCACTGCACGCTCCACGGCGAGTGCCAGGCGGCCTGCCCGAAGGAGATCAGCATCAACACGATCTCGCGGATGAACAGCGACTGGCTCCGGGCCGTCGCCGCAGGATGTGTTGCGCGCTCGCGTCGTGGGGCCGGCTGAGCCGCGTAGCCGTGGGGCACCGTCATTGCACCCTTCGTAGGCAGAGGAACCATGGCCGATCCCAAGCACATGAACCCGACGGTCCCCGAGGCGTACTGGCAGCCGGACATCGACCTCGGCGGTGCGGACAACGTCCAGAAGACGACGTTCGTCCGCGGCGCGGGCACCGAGCCGGACCGCTCGAGCCGCGGACCCATCGCGAACGTGAGCTCGCGCGGCGCGCCCTCTGCCCTCATCGCGGTCCTGATCGCGCTCGCAGCCGTCGCAGCGATCGTCTACGTGGTCGGCATCGCGGGCTGACCCGCGCGCGTCGTCGCGCATCACCTTCGACCTTTCCGGATGTCGTCGGAGGTGGACGCGGGCGGTGCGTTCGGCTGCCACGAAGCGACCAGGCCTGTTCTCGATGGGCTTTCTGCGTGCGGAGGCTTGGGGTGAGCGAGAGCGACGCTCCGGCGAAGCGGCTACCCGGCGCTCGGGCCGGGAACGCCTGCTGCAGGTTTGGAGTCATGGCACAGGCGCATCGCCCCGTCGCCCTCTACGGCGCGCTGGCCGCGAACCTTGCCATTGCGGTGGCCAAGTTCATCGCCGCCGGGGCCACTGGCAGCTCTGCGCTCTTCTCCGAAGGGATCCACTCGGTGGTCGACACTGGCAACGAGCTGCTCCTGCTCCTGGGGGTACGCCGAGCGCGACGTCCGGCCGACGAGGATCATCCGTACGGTTACGGAAAGGAGCTCTACTTCTGGAGCCTCATCGTCGCGATCGTCATCTTCGCGGTCGGTGGTGGCGTCTCCGCGTACGAGGGCGTTCGCCATGTCATACATCCCAAGGAGCTCCAGAGCTTCGGCTGGAGCCTCGCCGTACTCGTCGTCGCCCTCGTCTTCGAGGGCACTTCGTTCGCGATCGCGACCCGTCATCTACGTGCCAGTGCGCCGCCTGGGCAGTCGATCGTCACGACGCTGCGCCGAAGCAAGAATCCGTCGGTCTTCAGCGTCGTGTTCGAGGATTCGGCAGCGCTCATCGGCATCATCATCGCGGCGGTCGGGATTGTGACCGGTCATGCCATGCGTTCGCCGGTCCCGGACGCGATCGCGTCCATTGTCATCGGCATTCTTCTCGCTTCCGTGGCGTTGGTCCTTGCGTACTTGAGTCGTGAGCTGCTGCTCGGTGAGAGTGCGTCTCCCGAGCTCCGCTCGTCACTCGGGGCGATCGTGGGCGGAGACAAAGACGTCGTTCGCATGAAACCACCCCTCACGATGCACCTCGGCCCAGAGGACGTACTGGTCAATCTGGAGATCGAGTTTGCACCGCAGCTTGGAACACGTGAGATTGCCGCCGCGATCGATCGGATCGAACGTGAGATCGGAAGACGTCACCCCTCCGTGAAGAGAGTGTTCGTCGAAGCGGCCTCGCTCCGTCCAACCTGACGCCTTCGTGCTCGCGGGGTGCGCGTCCGCCGTGCGCGAGCCGAGCCAAGCTCGAGCTTCCGAACGTCGAGGCCGAAATGGCGAAAGGCCAAGACCGGGGTGGGTCTTGGCCTATTGCATAGAGCGGGAGAAGGGATTTGAACCCTCGACGTCCACCTTGGCAAGGTGGCACTCTACCACTGAGTTACTCCCGCGACCGTCTGGCGCCTCGTCAGCGCCAACGTGTGAGCCTTCATAAGCCAAGGTTTTCGGCTCGTCAACAGATCCGATCGCACTCGTCAGTATGCGATGCCACTTTTTGCTCCGGCCCTCTTCAGCGACTCGAAAACCCGGCCGTCGAAGGCGCTCGCGGCCGGGGCCGTGGCGGTCTTCAGATGGGCGCTCCGCTTTGCGCTCAGCTCGCTGATCTTCGCGAGAATCGCCTCGCGCTCGCGTTTCTTCTCCACGACGAAGCGCGCGCGCTCGTCCACGCTCATCGCCCGCATCTCGGGGGTAAGCTCAGCCTCTGCGACGTCCTCGACGCGCTTGCCGCCGGCGGTCAGGTCCTTCTTGGTCGGCGCCGCAGCGCCCGCGGCCGCCTTCGTGGCGTAGAAGCCGGCGCGATCGGCCTGGGCGATGCTCGGGGCGGCCATGTTCTTCTCCACGATGCTCTTCGCCTCCCGCAGCTCGTCGGCCGAGCCGTAGTGGATCTCGGTGCGGGCGAGCTCGGCGTTCAGGCGGGCAAGCTCGTCGTCGAACGGCGTCGCGACGGCGACGACGCCGCCTTGCTGCTCGATGGTCGCGACCTCGCCGTCGGTCTTCTTCGCGATGTCCGTCCAGGCCGTGAGCGTCGCCTGGTCGCCGCCGCATCGAATCGCGCTGACGCGGACGCCGGCCTTGTTCGCCTTGGCGATTACCGACTCGAGCGTGATCCCGTCCTGGTAGTCGAAGTGGGGAGGGGCGTCGCCCACGAGATAGACGAGCTTCACCGCGCGCGGATCGGTCGACCACTGCGACGAGATGGCGTCGTCGAGGCCACGGAGAACGTGTTCGGGACCGTCGCCGCCGCCGCCGGCGGTGAACGCGGAGAGCTTCGCGTACACCGCGTCGAGATCGGAGGTGAGCGGCAAGACCTGCGTGATGTAGTCGTCACCGCGGTCGCGATAGGCGACGAGCCCGATCCGGAGCTCCGGTGCCGGCTTGCCCTCCTGCGCCTTGCGCGCGACCTCCCAGACCTTCGCCTTCGCGCCTTCGAGGAGGCCGCTCATCGAGCCCGTCGTGTCGAGCGCGAAGACGATGTCCACCTTCGGGCGGTCGCCGTTGGCCGGCGTCGACGTCGAGGGCGAGGTGGTAGCGGGGGCCGAGCGATGTGGTTCGGCGCTGCCCGCGACGGCTCTCGACTTCCACAAGAGGAGACCGGCGATGGACAGGACCACGGCGGCCGCCGCGACGCGGGCGTTTCGCTTCATGGCCAGCTCCTACGGGGCAGAACGCAGGACGATCTGAATCAGGAGCAGGTGACGAACGTCGCGGCGTGACGACTCGTCACGCTGCGCGATGAACGCAATGCAGCGACAGCAGACGGCGCAGCCGGTTCAGCGGCTGCCCAGTCACGGTCGCGCTGGGCGGGCATGGCGGTTGCTGCGTCGAAGGGGGACATGATCACCGACCTCGCCCCACGCGCCCGCGACGCGATCGAGAGGAGTCCCACGGGGCGGAAGGCAGGTGGTGGATTGAAGTGGCTGGCACGTGCGGGGTACGCCGCGCACGGCCTCATGTACGTCACCATCGGCGCCCTCGCGGTGATGGTCGCGACGGGCAACGGCGACAGCGAAGGTGAGCGCCTCGACGGGAAGGGCGCGCTCCACGAGCTGCACCAAAAGCCGTTCGGGCAGGTTCTCCTCGTCCTCATGGCGGCCGGCCTGGTCGGCTTCGCGCTCTGGAGCTTCGTCCAGGCGACGCTCAATCCGGAGCGCGAGGGAAAGGGGTGGCTCGGACCGTTCTGGCGGATCGGCCGCGTGCTCAACGGCGTCATCCACGGCGCGCTCGTCGCGTATGCGATCGGTCTCATCACCGGTACGATGGCGGGCGGCAGCGGCGAGGAGGACAAGGCGAAGGCGTGGTCGGCTCGTCTCATGAGCTGGGATCCCTGGGGCAAGTGGATCGTCGGCGGGATCGGCGTGGTCTTCTTCGTCATGGCGGGATGGCAGTTGTGGCTCGCGTGGAAGGCGAAGCTCGACGAGCGGCTCGATCTCGATCGCCTCCGGGAGGCGACCCGCGCGATCGTCGTCAACGTGTGCCGGCTCGGGATCGCTGCGCGCGCGGTCGTGTCGGCGCTCATCGGGACGGGGCTCGTCATCGCCGCGTTCCGGGCCGATCCGAATCGGGTGCAGGATGCAGCTGGCGCGGTCGACCGCATCCGACACGCGCCGTTCGGGCCCATCTTGCTCGTCGCGGTGGGCGTCGGCCTCGCGGCGTTCGGCGTTTATCAGCTCATCGAGGCGCAATTCCGGCGCATCAAGCCGGTGTGAGCGCGCGAGCGGCGGTCAGCGGAGCCACATGGCGACCGTGCAGCTCGGCTTCGAGCCCTTCGTCGCCGCCGGCGAGAAGGCACCAACGGCGACGGCGCGGTGTGGACCGCTCGTCGTTGGCTCGAGCTGGAGCGCGATGGCCGCGCGCTCTCCAGTGAAGAACGGCTTCCGGTAACGGAGCTCGACGGCGCGGGCGAGCAGGGAGCTCGGATCGCGGATGTCTGCGCGCTGGCAGGCGGCGCGCACGACCGCTTCTTCGAAGAGGCGCGGATACACGAGCGAGTTCACGTGCTGGTTCGAGTCGGTGTGCATCATGCCGAACACGACCTCACCTGCGCGCTCGAGCTCGGAGGAGCGCCCTGCGATGAGCGCCTCGGCCTCCTCGAACGTGTGCTCGTCTTCGGGGACGGCTGGCAGGCCCGGCGCGTCGAGCCGTGTCACCTTCCGTTCCGCGGGTGGAGCAAACGGTCGAGTGACGACATGCTCCGCGTAGGCGCGCCCGACGAGCACGCGCTCCGCGTCGGGCTTCGGGCGAGCGAGGATGGATCCGCTCGGCGCGAACGCGTCGAGCCACATGTCCGCGAAGATCCGGTCGCCGCCTCTCTCGCGGGCGAGGCGCCAGGTCCCCTCGAACTGGATCGGCACCTCCGGCGAGAACGGGCCGGGCTCGCCGACGATGACGAGCCGCCTCAAGATCGGAAGGATCCCCTGCGCGCGGAAGCCATCGAGCTTCTTCGAGCTGCCGAGCGCGCGCCACACGGCACCGAGGCCGGGCATGAGCGTCGTCAACTGCACGCGCCCGTCCTGCGCGATGTCCTCGTACCGAGGCTGGAGCTCCGCGGTCGCCGTCGACTCGTACCCGCGCTCGGGCGGGAGCGGCGGGATCGCACACGCGGGCCAGGAGGATGCGGCTTCGGCGAACGCCACGTCGGTGCTCAAACGTAGAACCCCACGGCAGCGTGGCTCACGATCGAGCCTTCGTCCGGGTCGACGGTCTGCTCGTAGTGCCGTACCTCTCCGCGCGCGCCCCGTTCGATGGTGCGTAGCAGGGAGTACATCGGCCCGAGCCCGCATACGCGCCGCGTCTCGAGGTCGCTCGCGACGTGCTCCCAGAACGCCTCGGCGTCGACGCGCTCGGCGCGGGAGAGCGAGTCGCGATCGGTCACGTCGAGCCTCGACCGCTCGCTTTCGTCGAGCGGGCGTGGATCGCCGAACCGGGGGCCCACGTGGGCGAGGTCCGCGCCCGCGATGACGACCGCACGACGCCGTTCGATCACCTTGCGGACTGCATCGAAGAAGCGTGTCACCGATTTCGAGTCGGACGGCGATTCGCCCGAGTGCTGGAAGTCGCCGAGCCCGGCGAGGATCGGGATGATGCGTCCTTTCCGGTTCGGCGACTTCTTGCCGAGCAAGTGCCGGAGGAACACTGCCTGGAACTCGAGCGAATGTTCTCGCTTGTGATTGAACTGATCGGCATACGGGTCGAAGTCGCACGCGGTGGCGAGCGCGTCGATCGACTCGACGTCGGCTTCCATCGGGCCGAGCGGCGTCGCGAACGCCTTGCGGCAAAGCGCGAACGGCTCGCGCATGGGCGCATGCGACGTGCCGAGCAGGATGAACGTATCGACGTCGTCCGGGAGATCGGCGGCGAGCGCGTTGTAGGCAGCGCCGTAACAGCGCGCGCCGCGCCACGGGTCGATGTGCGGGGCGACGAGCGCGACCAGATTCCCGCGGCCGTTCTTCGTGCTCGTGGTCGTCGAGCCATTGGTGGTGGAGCCGGTCGATCCGTTCGCTCCGTTCACCTTCGTAGCGCGCGGTTTGCGCCTCGAGCTCGGTGACGGCTCGCGGATACCGAGGCACTCGACCTCGATGTACTCCGAGAGCTCGACCGGATCGTCGTGGTAGGCGCCTCCGGCGTGTGAAGCTTCGCGCACCGCGGCCGCGGCGAAGTCGCGCTCGATGCGAGCGCGCTCGCGCCGATAGGGCGGGCCGTCGACGAACAGCGCATCCTCGAGCTCGGTCGCCAGCTTCACGACGAAGTCGACGGGGACGCGTTCACCGAGCTCGATGGTCGCGTGCCGGGCGATCTCCTCGCACGTATGCGATCCGGTGAAGCGGGCCACGATGGGGACGACGTCGAGGGGCAACACCGCATGCGAGGACGTCACGCCCTGGGTATCGCGCAACATCAGCGCGCGCCCGAGGCGTGGATCCTGGACAACGATGGTCTCGATGGGACGGAGGCGCGGTCGAGAGGAAGCCGATGCCACTATGGCCAGTTTAACGGATCTTTCGCTGCCTCCCAACCACGGGGGCGCGGTATGAGGAAGCCGATGCGTGGGAGTCGTCGCCGCAGCTCTACTGGATCGCCGGGATCGTCGTTCGGGTCTTCTGGTCCCTCGGAGGGCGCGGCTCGGCAGGGCGCTGGCGCGGATCACGCTCCGCTGCTCGAGCTGCGCGCGCTCTACGCCCGCATCGATTGCGAGCTCGAGGGTTGGGGCTGCGACGCCAGCACGGACTGCTGCCGGTTCGGCGTGACCGGGCGCGAGCCTTACCCGACGGCCGTCGAAGTCGCAGAGCTCGAGCGCGCGATTCGGGCGCGCGGCGGGCTTCCGAAGCGGCGGACGCTGCCCGTCGCGACATCGAAGGGCCGCGACGAACGGCGCTGCTCGCTGCTCGGCGACGACGGTCGCTGCCTCGTGTATGCGTCGCGCCCGTTCGGATGCAGGACGTTCTTCTGCGAGCGTGCCCAAGGGCCGGTCGGGCAACGCGCCGAGTCGGATCTGCCGCGCCACGTCATCGCCGAGGTCGCGCGGGACATCGCGGCGCTCTCGGCCCGGTTTGCTCCCGCCGATCCCGGACCGCGCCCTCTCACGCGCGTGGCGCGTGCGCGCGAGTGGGAAGCCCAGCGGTCCCGGCGCTGAGCGCTCGCCGGCTCTGCCGAGCGCGTGGTCCCCGACGCTCTCGCAGCGCGAGGAAATCCGTGACGGATCGCCCATAATCCCGCCGTGCTGTGGAGAACGTCTGCCGTCGACCGGATTGCGCGCGGGATCCGCGCGGCGGTCGTATCTCCGCCGATCGTCGGCGCGGCGTACGTGAGCGGTCTCTCCGCGATTGACGCCGGCGGCGATCGCGGTCGCGCCGAGGCCGTCGATGCGTTCATCACGGATCGGTTTCCGGCGGAGCTGTCGCGCATGAGGCTCGGCGTCATCGCGGTCGCGATTGCGCTGGGGCTCGTCGTCGGGCTCGTCGCGGAGGTCCTCCTCAGATTGCGGCATCCCTCGACGCGGCTCGCACGACGATCGGCGGCGACGCGGTTCGTCGAATCGGCGCTGCTGGTCGCCGGACTTCATGCCGCGCTCGTCGGTTGGTCGATGGCGGACAGCCCGCAGCTCTACGTCGCCGGCTGGTACGCGGCAGGCGGTCTCCGGCGGACCGTGCAGGTGCTGGCGACCGACGTGCTGCACCCGTGGGGCGTCGTCCTGACGACGCTGGGGCTTGCCGTCGTCTACGTTCGCCCGGCTCGCATCCTGGACCTGATCGCGGATCTGAGCGCCGCGCAGCGGTCACTCCGGAGCGTGTTCGCGCGCGGCGCTCGAAGGAGCATCGCGCCGGTCACCTTGCTCGCGATCGCGGCGCCTTCGTTCTCGGACGTCCGGGCATCGGAGGCGTCGCGCTCGAGCACGCCGACGACGCTCGCGCGGACCGACGACGGCCGGCCGCTCAATGTCCTCGTGCTCTCGGTCGGCGCGTTGCGGGCCGATCGACTCGACCCACGACGCGCTCCGAACCTGACGGAGCTCGCCGCGCGGTCGACGCGTTTCGACCGCGCCTACGCGTCGATCCCACGGACGGCGCCGTCATGGGTGACGCTGCTCACTGGTCGGTACGGCCATCATCACGGCATCCGGTCCATGTTTCCGACCGCCGAGCAGCGGATGAACGACCTCGATGCATTGCCCGCGCGGTTCGCGGAGGCGGGCTACGCGACGGCTGCCGTGAGCGACCACGCGGGCGACGTCTTCGGCCGCTTCCAGCTCGGCTTCGAGCGCATCGATGCTCCGTCGTCCGACCTCCGGCAAGTGCTCCGACGAAAGGTCCTCGAGCGCGAGACCGCGCTCCTGCCCGTGCTCCACTCGCATCTCGGGAGGCGCATGTTCCCGGCGATGCGCGAGCTCGCCACGGCGTCCGATCCGATGCTGCTCGCCGGCGATGTCGAGGCGACGCTCCGGTCGATGAAGGATAAGCCGTTCTTCGCGACGGTGTTCTTCTCCGCGACGCAGCTCCCCTATGCCGCGCCCGCTCCGTACCACGCGAGGTATACGGATCGATCGTATCGAGGCCGCTTCAAATATCTCGGCTCGCCCGTGGTCGGGAGCGGTGCCGAGGTCGCTCCCGACGACCGCGATATCCGGCAGATCCAGGGGCTCTATGACGGTGCCGTCGCCAGCGTCGACGACGCCGTCGGTCGCGTGCTCCGGACGCTCGAGCGACTCGACCTCGCCGAGCGCACCATCATCGTCGTTACAGCCGACCACGGGGAGCAGATCTTCGAACACGGGCGAGGGCAGGGGAACGGCGCTCACCTCTTCGGTGACGAGGGCACGCACGTGCCGCTCGTCATCTTCGACCCGCGCGTCGATTCCGCTGCGAAAGGGAAGGGGAGCACCCGCGAAGGCCGCCGCGTGCGCAGCGTCGTCCGCGACGTGGATCTCGCGCCGACGCTCTACGAGCTCACCGGCGTCACGCCGCCTGGCGATCTCGACGGACGCTCGCTCGCGCCCGCGCTCCGCGGCGAGGCGCTCGACGCGCGGCTCGCCCATGCGGAGAGCGGGGCATGGCTCACGGACGAAGTCGCGGGCCTCGCCGACGAGCTCCGGCTCCCGTACCCGAGCCTCGGCGAGTCGACCGAGCTCGATCCGGAGCGGTCGCAGATTCTTCTCCGCGAGGAGGTGGAACCCGTCACGCTGATGGCGCGGCATCGGATGGTGCGCGACGAACGCTGGAAGCTCGTCTACGTGCCGACCCGCGCCGGCGTTCGTTACTTCCTCTTCGATACCGACGCGGATCCCGCGGAGGTGCACGATGTGGCCGGCGCGCATCGCGACGAGGTCGCGCGCCTCCGCGCGGAGCTATGGGCATGGATGCTCCAGGACCCGCGGATGGAGCAGAAGGGCGGGTACCTCGTTCCGCGAGGGACGCGATGACCCGCGAGCGCAGCACTCTCTCTCTCCCCGGGGTGGCTCTCGTGCTCGCGTGTGCGCTCGTCGCGTGTTTGGTGGCGTGGCGTGTCGGGGGAGGAGCGGAGGTTGCCGCCGCACGCGCGGACGTCACGCGCATCGCTCGATCGGAGCGGGCGGCGCCGGCGCGCGCGGACGAATACGACGTCGCCGCCCGTCTCGTCGAGCTGGCGAAAGACGCGCGATTCGAGATGTCACATGCGGACGCCGTGACGGCGCAACGGCGATGGATGACGCCGCCGTTCCTGCCACTCTCCGGCGACGCCGCACGTTTCGTCGCGACGATCGCGCGCGGGAGTGCAGACGACGGGCGCTTCGATCGGCGCGAGGCGCTCGTGTCTTCCACGCCGGGGGCCATTTCGTTCCGGGTAAACGTTCCTCGGGGAGCACGACTGACGTTTGCCGAAGGTCTGCTCGACGGCGCGACGGAAGCGACGACGTTCGCCGTCTCCGTGCGCGACGGAAAAGGCGCGTTGCACGACGTCTTTCGTCACGTCCTCGAGCCGAGCGCATCCTCCCGCTGGACCGAGCAGAGCTGCGATCTCGCCGCGTTTGCCGGACAGGAGATCGAGCTGCGGCTCGCGACGAGCACCGCGCAGGCCCACGTCGCGACGGCTGCTCGTTCGCCGGTCGCGCTCTGGGGCAACCCGACGCTGCTCGCGCAGACGACGCCGCGCGTGCCGTACGACGTTCTCTGGGTCGTGGTCGATGCGCTCCGCCCGGACGTGATCGCGTCCTTCCACGGCGTGGAAGACGAAGCGAAACGTGCCGCGCTGCTGCCACCGCTCGAGGCGCTGCTGCCGAAGTTGCCTGGGCTCATGCCGGAGCTCGATGCGCTCGCGAAGCGTGGCGTGCGCTTCATGCGCACGTATTCCGCGGGTGCGTGGACGCGTCCCGGGACGCTGGCGCTGCTGGCAGGAGCACGTTCGAGCGAGCTCGGGATCGGCACGACCTCCTCGACCGTCGGTTCCGCGGAGGCGGCGCGCTTCTACTCGTCCGATCCGCCGCTGCTGCCGCTCGTGCTCCGGCGTCACGACGTCGCGACCGCTGCCTTCGTGAACGGCTCCGCTCCGGCCGGCGTCGACCTGGGGTTCGAGCGCGTCGTCGTCGATCGCGACCACGCGGCCGAGGCCGCGACGAGATGGCTCCGCGAGAACAAGGACACGCGCTTCTTCATGTACGTGCACATCGACGCGTTCCGCGAGCCGTATGCACCACGCCCGAGCGACCTCGAGAAGGTGCCTCCGCCGCCCGACGGCCCAAAGGACGAGCGCGCGCGGCGCTACATGGCTGCGGCTGCGAGGGCCGACGAGGCGATCGGCAAGCTGTTGCGGACGCTGGACGAGACCGGGCTCCGCGATCGGACGATCGTCGTCGTCACCTCGAGCCACGGCGCCACGCTGTCTTCCGCGCATGTCGAGGCTCGCCGGCACGACGCCACGAGCAACTTCGAGGAGACGACGAAGATCCCGCTCGTCATCGCCGCGCCGGGCCTCTTGCCGTCGGACGCCGAGGTCGAAACACGGGTTCGCAGCATCGACGTCGCGCCGACCGTGCTCGATCTGCTCGGTGTCGAGGCGCCTGCGAAGACGAGCGGACGGTCGCTCGTGCCGCTCGCGGGCGGACGGAACGAGCCCGAGGAGCGGGTCGTCGTCTCCGAAGGCCGCGGATCGCGCGCGATCATGCACGGGCGCTGGCGGATGATCCTTCGCGACGAGGCAAGCTCGGCAACAGGCGCGGAGGTCGCGCTGTTCGACCTCACGGAGGATCCAGGGGAGCGTCGCAACGTAGCGGCGCGGCGGCCGGACCTCGTCGCGGAGATGCGAGCACGGCTCGACGCGGCCCTGACGAACGCGCCCGTCGTGGGTGGTGCATCCGCGTCCGCGTCAGCGTCGACGACCTCGCCGACGCTGCACCTGCGCTTCGTGGGGGGCCCGTCTTCACGGCGAGTCTCGGGCGCGATCCACATCGGCGATCCGAAGACGCGGCCGAGGTCGTTCGACGTCCGCCCGATCCACCTCGGTCGTGACGCGTTCCGGGAGGACGGAGAACGCGTCGACATCGCGCTGCGGACGAGCCCGTCGACGCCCGTGGGGTTCGACGTCGTCGTCGACCCGCCGTCGACGCCCGTCTCGTGGGAGCTCTGGCTCGACGACAAGCCATGGCCGGAGCAGGCCGTCTTCGGCGGCCCGTTCGGCCTTCCAGCCCCGATGCTCCATAGTGGCGTCGCCAACGACGGGGCGCGCCTGGCGGCGCAGTCGAACGTGCTGCCGACCATCGACCCCTCCAGAGACATCGGCCTGTTCGTCACGCGCGATCGTGCGCGTTCGGATTGGATCGACGGGAGCGGAGCGCAGCGGGGGAGCCCCGACGAGACGGCGCGGCGGCTTCTCGAGTGGGGGGGCTACTCCGACCACCCGGGCACGGCCCGCGTGAGGTGACGGCTGACCCTCGCTCCGGGCCGCCGCGCAGGCTCCGCTCGAGCTCCTCTCCCACCTTCGCCCGTCCGGCTGCGGGGCGCGTCGCTCGGAGCACCGAACACGAGCGCAGGGGTGACAGGGGTAACGAGACAAGCGAGACAGACGAAGTCATCGCGAGTGTCACGTTCTTGTTTCGTCGCGCCAGCGTATCCAATGGGTTAAGGTGCGGCGCGCCTCATGCGTCTCGCCACCCTGCTCGGCCCCGACCTCAAACAGGTCCTGAAGGAGGATCCGGAGCAGGTGCGCGAGCTGCTCGACGAGATCCATCCCGAGGACCTCGCTGACCTCATCGGAGACCTCGACGCCGACGACGCCGCCGAGCTCCTGGCCCGGATGCCCGCCGAGGACGCGGCGCCCATCTTCGAGCGCCTCGACGAGGAGGAGCAGGGCGAAATCGTCGAGGTGATGCCGCCGGAGAGCGTCGCGCACATCGCGAGCGAGATGGCGCCCGACGATCGCGCCGACCTCTTCAGCCTCCTTCCGGAGTCGGTCGGCGACGTCATCCTCGAGAAGCTCGAGGAGGTCGACCCAAAGGCGGCCGAGGACGTCCGCGAGATCGAGAAGTGGCCCGAGACGAGCGCGGGTCACCTCATGACGACGGCCTACGTCGCGGTGAGCCCGGAGGTGAGCGTGAGCGCCGCCGTCGACGCCGTCCGGGGCCACGCCGAGAACCACCACGAGAACGTCTACAACGTCTACGCGCTCGACCCGAAGAAGCGCCTCATGGGGATCGCGTCGCTCCGCGATCTGCTCCTCTCCTCGCCGCTGCAGCCGCTGAACGAGATCCTCCGCACGAACGTCATCAGCGTCCCGCCGCTCGAGGACCAGGAGGAGGTCGCGCGGAAGATGGCCAAGTACGACCTCAACGTCATGCCCGTCGTCGACGAGAAGGGCACGATCCTGGGGGTCATCACGATCGACGACATCGTCGACGTCCTCACGCAAGAGCAGACCGAAGACGTTCAGAAGCTCGGTGGCGTCGAGCCGCTCGACGTGCCGTACTTCCGTACGAGCTTTCTCTCCTTCATCAAGAAGCGCGGCGTCTGGCTCTTCATCCTCTTCTTCGGCGAGTTCTTCACGCAGACGGCTCTGCGGTATTACGACCCGGTCTTCGACGCCATCAAGGGCGCCGCCTACTACGTGCCGCTGCTGATCTCGGCCGGCGGCAACTCGGGGTCGCAGTCGTCGACGCTGATCATCCGCGGCATGGCCGTCGGCGAGATCAAGATGTCCGACTGGTGGCGCATCCTCGTTCGCGAGCTCGGGATGGGGCTCGTGCTCGGGATCGGGCTCGGAGCCTTCGGCTTCGCCCGCGTCCTCATGTACCCCGACCAGCATGCGGACTTCGCGCTGACGGTCGCGGTGACGCTCGTCGGCATCGTCGTGACCGGATGTGTCGTCGGGGCGATGCTTCCGATCATCCTCAAGCGTGTCGGTCTCGACCCCGCCACGAGCTCGACGCCGTTCATCGCGAGCCTCGTCGACGTGCTCGGGATCATCATCTTCGTCCACGCGGCGAAGGTCGTCATGTCGTCCGTGCTCGCCAGCCACGGTGTGCACTGAGCGATGACCGCGAAGATCGCACCGCTGCGCCGGGTCTCTTCGGCGGCCGTTTGGGTCGCCGTCCTCGGCGCCTCCGTGCTGGTGGGCTGCAAGCGGCCGAAGCCGCCGATCGCCTCGCGCGTGTGGCTCGGCCCGAGCAGCGGATGCGTTGAGACACCGGCGCACGCCACGAGTGGAACCTTCGCGTGCTGGGGCGTGAACGACGCGGGGCAGCTCGGCGACGGCACGACCACGTCGCGGCTCTTCGCGATGAAACAGTCGTTCGAGGCCGGCAAGGTCGTCGACATGGCGCTCGGCGAGACGCACGCCTGCGCCGTGTTCGAAGCCCCGGGCGACTTGCAGAAGAAGAACATCGCGTGCTGGGGTGAGGGCGGGCGAGGTCAGCTCGGCTCGGCCGCGAAGGCCCGGAGCCTCGTCCCCGTGAAAGCGTCGGACGAGAGCGGCCCCGCGCTCGCCGTCGCGGTCGGCCAGGAGCACACCTGCATCCGGAGCGGGGGCGGCGACCAGCTCCGCTGCTTCGGCGCCAACGGCGAGGGGCAGCTCGGCGCCGCCGACGAGATGGCGTCGTCGTGGTCGAGAGGCGCGCCCATCCGCGATTTTGCGCTCGGCGCAGCGCACACGTGCGCCGCGTACGGGAAAGGCCCCTCTACGGGCGAGCTCGTGCTCTGCCGCGGTCGCGAGAGCGCGGCGCCGCGTGCGTCGCTGCTCGAGTCGATCGCGGTCAAGGAGCTCAGCGCCGGAGGCGATCACACCTGCGCCTTGCTCGAGGATCTGACGGCGCGGTGCTGGGGAAAGAACGACGCGGGACAGCTCGGGGACGGCACGACGCGCGATTCGGCCGTGCCGGTGCTCATCCCCGAGCTCCGCGACGTCGCGCAGGTCGCCGCCGGGCGGCGTCACACGTGCGCGCTGCTCCGCAACGGCACGATCGCGTGCTGGGGCGACAACAGCCGGCACCAGCTCGCAAGCGGGACCACCGAGAACAGCTCGCACCCGCGGATCATCGTCGGCCTGGTCCAGGCACGGGAGATCGTCGCTGCGGGAGACGGGACGTGCGCCCGCCTCGAGGGCGGCTACGTCCGCTGCTGGGGCGCGAACGATCGCGGGCAGCTCGGAGACGGCACGGTGGTGGAACACACTGTTCCAGCCCAGATCCGTTTCCGCTGAGCAGTGACGCGCTAACCTTCAGGGCATGGACCGTCTCTCGCGCAGGCAGGCGCTCGCGTCTGCGGCCTCCGCCGCTGGTGTCGCTCTCGTCGGTTGCCGTACCGACCCCGCACCTGCAGGACCCGCCGTCGCCAACAGCGAGCCGAACGCACGCCCGAGCGCGAGCAGCGTCACGGGGCCGCGTGTCGTCGAGCGCATCATCGACGCCATGCCGACGCGCGACGGCGCCGGCGTGAAGCTGAGCCGCGCGATCGGCGGTCGGGCGCTCTCGATGCTCGACCCGTTCCTCCTCCTCGACGAGTTCCACTCCGACGATCCGAACGACTACGCCGCCGGGTTCCCGAGCCATCCGCATCGCGGCTTCGAGACCGTCACGTACATGCTCGAGGGCGCGATGGAGCACAAGGACAGCGTCGGCAATTCCGGCCGCCTTCGTCCCGGCAGCGCGCAGTGGATGACGGCCGGCCGAGGCATCGTGCACTCCGAGATGCCCAAGCAGGAGCGCGGCCTCATGTGGGGCTTCCAACTCTGGGTGAACCTGCCCCGAGCGCGCAAGATGATCAAGCCGCGCTACCAGGACATCGCGCCCGATCGCATCCCAGAGCTCGATCGTGAAGGCGCGCGCGTGCGTGTCGTCGCCGGCAGCGCATTCGGGGCGACCGGGCCGATCACCGGCATCGACGTCGACCCGCTGTTCCTCGACGTCACCGTGACGAAGGGCGTTCGCTTCGAGGCGCCGATGGCGACCGAGCACAATGCGTTCGCGTTCGTGACGGACGGCGCCGTCCGCCTGGGGCCGTCGCGCGCAGAGGTCCGTGCCGGGCAGCTCGCCGTGCTCGGGCGCGGGGATCACGTGCTCGCGACGTGTGACGCGAGCTCGGGCCGCATGGTGGTCATCGCAGGTCGGCCCATCGGGGAGCCCGTCGCTCGGGGCGGGCCCTTCGTCATGAACACGCAGGAGGAGATCCGCCAGGCGTGGGAGGAGTATCGCGCCGGGCGCCTCGTCGACGGCGCCTGAGCGCCACGCGAGAGCGCGAGCGCGCGGCCATCGGGATCGCGTCAGCCCGCGGACTTGCGCTGCGGAGCGAGCGTGCCCTCGTCGATCGCGCCGAGGATCGCGATCTGGAGCGCGAACAGGCGCTCGCGTCGTAGCGGCGAGCCACCCACATCCACGAGCTTGAAGCGATCGACCGCGCAGCCTTGCTCGGTCGTCGCCCGAAGCCCGACGATCTGCACGTCCGCACGGAAGAGCGCCTGCGTCACTGCCAGGAGCAGCCCTGGCCGGTCGAAGGCCTCGACGGTCAGGAGCGTCGAGCCGTCCTTCGCGTCGGTTTCGAAGCGTACGCGCGCCGAGCCGCCGGTCAGGTTCGAGACGGGGCTCTCGCTTCCAGGCTCGAGCGAGTCCGGGCTGGCCGCTGCCCGATCGATCGCCTGGCTCAGCGCCAGGATGTCCTTCGCGCGGATCGGCGCGACCGTACCGGCCGCGCCTGGAAGCCGTCGGAGCCACAGCAGGTCGACGGCCTCGACGGCGCCGTCTTCGCGCGACCGACAATACGCGTGGGCGCTGACCACGTCGATCCGCTGCTCGACGAGCGCAGCGCTGATGCGTGAGAGCAGTCCGGGGCGATCGTCGGCGACCACACAGATGGCAACGACGCGCTCGGAGAGCTCGCGCCAGACCTCCACGTGCGTGGAGCGCTGGCCCCGTCGGTGAACGACGGCCTCGTGAGCTCGCGCCGCCTCGAGGTCGAACGCCTCCCGATACTCGGCAGGCATCGACGCGAGGTACGCGGTCAACGACTCTTCCTCCTCCGTGGACATGGCTCTCAGGGTGGCACGACCACGATTTCGGACCCTTTGCGTGGTTGTTTCATCCATGTTGCGCGTCACGGCTCGGCCTTTCCGCGGCGCCCCGCATCGAGCGAGTTGTCCTCGAGCTTCGAAGGTCCGCTGGCCTTTGCTTTCACGTTTCGTTCCTGGACGCGCAGCCAGTCGTCGAGATCGAAGAAACGAGGCTTCGCGCCGTTGTTGTCGAGACGAAGGCCGATGGAAACAGGCCCCTTCTCGACGACGAAAGCGCCGCGGCGATCCTCGTCGTAGAGCGCAAACGCGCCGCGGAGCGCGATGTCGCCGCCGCTTGCCGAGACGTCCGAGACCACGACCTCCTCCGGAGCGACGTGCAGGCGGGCATAGGCCTCCAGCTTCGGCATGTCGGCAAGCCCGACGAGGAACTTCGGGACCGAGTCACGAAGAAGGACGCCGAGGAGCGGTCTCGCGTCGTCGGCGTCGAGCCGCGCGATCGCGTCGAGGACGGGCTGCGTGGCCGGCTTGGCCGGCTCGGCCGTCTTGCCCGGCGCCTCGGTAGACTTCGTCGTGGCGTCGCGGCGATCGTCCTGCGGACCACGGAGCCGAAGCGTCGCTTGCTGGAGCAACACGTCGCCTTTCCAGTGGGTCGTCTCGGCGGCCGCTTGCCGGACGGAGACCTCGCGCATCGCGAGCCGCGAGCTCGAAAGGTCGATGGTCGAGCTGTCGGGGTCGAAGCCTTTGACCGTCGCGTTCACCGCGAAGTCCCCGAGGACCTGCGTCTTCGAAACCGCGATGCCGCCGCGCGCGATTTCGAGCGCGATCGTGCCGCTGCCGCTACGCGCCGACGACGAGATCTCGAGCTCTCCCGAGGCGGTCGCGGTGCCGGACTCGATCCGGACCGCCTTCCCAGCGGGCAACAGGACCTGGAGCGCGCGCGCGTCGGGAAGCTGCGTCTTGCCGAGGACGAGCCGCGCATCGACTCCACGGAGCGCCGGGTGCGCGATGTCGAGATCGCGCGCCTTGCCGGTGAGCTCGATCGCGTCGCTGGTGACGTCGCTTCCGCCGTCCTTGCCGAAGCGCCCGCGCACACCGCTGATCGCGAGCCGTGAGGCCCCGAGCGACATGATCTTCTTTTCGAGATCCCAGCGATCGATGTCGAGCTCGACGAGCGCGTCGCCGTGAACCGTGAACGGCGCGGTCCGGACCCCCATCCCCTTGGCCTTGGCCGTCGCCTTGCCACGCGCGATGCGCTTCGTGATGGAGAGCCGTGCGGCGGCCTCGAACCTCCCGTCTCGGGACGCGAGGCCGTACGCGGCGCCGTCGGGCAGGAACGCATCGATGGCGGCGGGATCGTCGACCTTACCGCCAGCGATCTGCGCTCGCAGGTCCACGCGCGCCAGCGGGTCGGAGAAGGCGAACGCCGGGCTCGTCACGCCGACCGTGATGCGGTCGATCGACGCCAGGATCTTGCGTTCGTCTTTCCTCGACATCGTCACGCCCGTGATGTCGACGGAGGCGTCGTCGACCGCGAGGTCTCCGTGCTCCCACTTCCAGTCGTGGACCTTCGCATGTGCGGCGACCGCCGCTTGGACCTGGACGTCCCCGAGCTCGAGGCCGAGCGCCTTCGAGCGGACGTGGAGCTCACCCTGGGCGACGTGATCGTCGACCGTCACGTGACCGTCGAACCCGAACGTCGAGCGGCCCCGGAGGACCTTCATGTTCGCCTTGGGTAGGTAGTGGGCGAGGAGCTCGAGATCGACGATGCTCGCCTCCGGCATCTCGAACGAGGCCTCGAGCGAGCGAAGCGGATCGGCGAGATCGACCTTCATCGAGTGCGCCTGCAACGTCAGCTCCTTGGCCTCGACCTTGGGCTTCTCCGGGTCCCTCTCGGACGAGAGCTTGCCGTGGGCCACGCGGACGGACAGCTTTGCGTCTTCGACGAGGTCCTGCTCCCAGCGGAACGCGCCGAAGCTCGCCGTCACGTCGAAGGTCCCGCGCGTGCGCATCTTCGCGAGCCGCGCGTCGAGGTCCTCGGCGTGGAGGACGCCATTGCCGGACGCCCGCCGTTCGGACGCGAAGAGCTCCGCGTGCGCGCTACCGCGTGCGGATCCGGCGGCGATGCCGATGTCCTCCGGGAAGTGCCCGTTCAGAACGGTCGCATCCGGGAGCTCGACCTCGGGAAGGTCGATCACTACGTGGGCATCGCGGAGTGGGTCGCCGGCGAGATCGAGCGCGCGAGCATCGGCAGCCAGCGCGATCCGCGGGGCACGGAGCACGCCGACCGAGTCCGGGCGTGCGACCGCGACGTTCGTGAGCTCTACGTTGGCGCGGAGCTCGCTCGTCTGGTCGTCGCCCGTGACCTCGGCGGTGACCTCGAGCGCGGCGTGGCCGATGACGTTCGACTTGGAGACCAGCACCTTCGGGGTGCGGAGATCGACGCGCGTCCCCGGTGAGAGCACGCCCTCGTCGAGCCGGAGCGCGATGCGCGGCGCATCGACCTCGGTCGAGAGATGAACGCCTCCTGGCATGGCGAACGGGAAGGTCGCGGGATCGGCGAACGATGCGTTCAGGTCCGTCCGGACCGTCGCATGCCGCAGGACACCGTTGGCCTGCTCGATCGCGCGAGGATCGAAGCGGGCGAACGTCACGTCCACCGTGCCGCTCAAGTGCTTGGCGACGGTGACGGACTCGCCGGCGGTGACGCGGCCTTCGCGAACGTGCACGCGGGCGGGACCGATCTCGACGGCACGGATCGGCTTCAAGTAGAAGCGCCCGGTGATGCGGGCATTCCCTTCGAAGCGCCCGCTGTCGACCCACACCTCACGCACGTCCTCGGCGATGACGTCTTCGAGGCGGACGGTCCAGAGGTGGTACTCGGAGTCGTACCAGTGCTCCAGCGACGGCGGGCCGGACGGCCGGACCGAGAACGCCGGGAAGCCCGGGACGGGCGGCAGGAGCGCGACCTCCTCGAGGGAGTCCGGTGCGCGTTCGAGCTTCTGCCGGACGCGCATGCTGATGCCGCGCCCGTGCGCCCGCCCCACGTCGAAGCGCTGGCGGACGAGACCGAGGAACGAGACGTCGAACTCGATCTCGTCGATTTTCAGGATCCATTCGACGTTGCTGTCGCTCGAGCGGATGCTGAGCTCCTTGGCGTGGATCCTTCCGGGGAAGAACGACCAGCCTCGCCGGTAGTGGACGTCCAGCATCTCGGCGTCCTGGTTGATCACGCGGTCGAACAGCGACGAGGAGAGGAACGCGTTGATGGCGACGACGTAGAACGCGTAGAGCGACAGAACCGCCACAAGTGCGGCGCGTAGGATCCGCCAGGCGCGGCGCCAATCTCGCGTTCGCGCGGGCTCTGCGTCGGTCATCGCCACGCCGACTGCACGGCTCGGGCCGCGGTCCAGCCGTGTGCGGCACGTCGCCGGCCCGCGTCGTGCGAGAGAGAGACGCGCGCGGCTCAGCTCTACCGTCGGGGACGGAATTCGCCGTCAGCGCGAGGCGAGGTTCTTGTAGCTTTTCGGGATCGCGAACAGCGAGGCATCGAGCGGGCGGGCGTCGACCTTCACGGCCAGGAGCTTCGTCTTGTCACCCTCCGTGAGCCGCAGCGGGAAGGCGGTCCGCACGGCGAGCTCCTTCTCCCAGGCCGACGCGGCGCGCCCGGACGGGTCGACGAAGGCAGCGCCCGTGATCACGCACGCCTCGCGGATGGATTTGCCTTCCTCGATCTGCCAGATCTCGCATTCGCGGTCGGCCACCGTGTCCTTGCGACCGGTCTTCGTGACCTTCGGCTCGCCGGGCTGCGTGTTCAGCTGCGACGCGGCGAACGTCTTCTTCTCGTCGTCGACGACGTACACGCGCAGCGTCGAGGTATCCACGATCGTGCGACGCTTGCCCGTCCCCGCGAGTCGGAGCAGCGTTCCTTTGACCTCGTACGACGTCTTCGCTCCGCCACGCTCGAGGACGACCTCACCTTCGAGCTGTCCCGGCGCTTCGGGCACGTCGAGCCACGTGTCCGCCTTCGCGACGGGGGCGGCTCCGGTGTCCTTCTTCTTCTTCTTCTTTCGAGCGTCGAGCAGCGCTTGCGGGAAGCAATACCCGCCTTCGATCTGGCGTCCGCGCTCGTCGTATTCGTCGAGGCCGACCTTCACGCACTTGATGTCCGTGGCGCAGTCGCCGTCCGTTTCGCAGGGGCGGCTGCACACGCCGTCGCCTTCGGCCGACTGCTTCAGGCAGCGAGGCGCCTCGGGCCGGCAGTGGATGTCGTAGCTGCACGTGCCGCCGAGCGTCTCCTTCTTCACGAGATAACGCGTGTAGATCCAGCCGCCGGCGCAGGCGAGGGCGAGGGCGAACACGAGAGCGCGACGAACGATCGTCGCCTTCGGCGTCTTCTTCGGCTCTTCGTCGAGGTTGTCCATCGGCGCTCGGAGCACCGGATTATACTCCGCACGTGCCCAAGGTTGCTCGTCCGGAGCTGAACGCCACCGCCGCTTCGATCCTCGGCTTCCTCCAGCACAGCCCGATGACGGGGTTCGATCTCATGAACGCGATCGAGAACGTCATCGGCGACTTCTGGCACGTCACGAAGAGCCAGATCTACCGCGAGCTGAAGCTCCTCGCGGAGCACGGCCTCGTCGAGACGCTCGAGACCGGAGCTCGTGACCGGCAGCCGTATCAGCTCACGTCCGAGGGGAAGGCGGCGTTCCGTGCGTGGATCCGTCAGCCGGCGACGCCCCCGATCATGCGTATGCCGATCGTGCTGGAGGTGTTCTTCGGCGGTGAGGTGCCGTTCGACGAGCTGCGGAAGCACATCTCCGAGATGCGCGCGCACCACGACGAGCGCTTGCGTGTCTACGAGACGTTCGTACCCGAAGCGCCGAAAGGAACATGGCCGCACGAGGCGCTGCGGCTCGGGTTCATGTTCCAGCGCGCGATGATCGAGTGGCTCGACTCTTTGCCGAAGGAGCCGCTGCCGCCACTCCCGCCGCCGCCGAAGCTCGACTCGCGGAAGAAGAGCGATTCCAAATCGCAGAAGCAGAAAAAGGCCGCGGGAGTCGCACGCCGAAGTCGTTAGTACAAAGTAGACGGTCCACTATGGACAGTCTGTGGCGCGGTGCTAGGGTGGTCGGAGGAGGGACCGCCATGACCGCGACGCAGACGTCTGCTTCTTCGACGAAGACCTCGCTCGAGACGACCCGCGCGCCGAGCCGTGGCCAGCGCTGGCACCGCGGCTTCGAGAACCTCTCTCGCGAGCACGGATTCGTCTCGCTCCGTGTCGAGGGCGAGCTGCCCGCGGAGCTTCGTGGCACGTTCTACCGGAACGGTCCGGCCGTGTTCGACGTCGCCGGCGAGCGGTACGGCCACTGGTTCGACGGTGACGGTGCCGTCACGGCGGTCCGTCTCGACGGGAAGGGCGGAGCCGCAGGTGCCTCGAAGCTGGTCGATACGCCGTGGCGCGAACGGGAACGCCGCGCCGGCAAGCGCCTCTTCGGCGGCTACGACACGCCGATGGCACGGCCCCTTCGCGAGCTCCTCCTCGGGGACACGAAGAACCCTGCGAACACGTCGGTGATGATCCACGACCGGCGGCTGTATGCGCTCTGCGAGGGAGGCAAACCGTTCGAGATCTCGAGCGACGACCTCGCGACCATCGGCGAATCGAGCTTCGAGGGCGTGGTCACGCGGGCGTTCTCCGCACATCCGCACCGCGTCGAGTCACGGAAGACGACCTTCAACTTCGGGCTCGCGCTCGGCAAGGACACGGGGGTGACGTGTTACGCGCTCGCCGACGGGGAGAGGGCACGCCGGCTCGCGACCTTCTCGATTCCGGGGACGCGGATGAACCACGACTTCGCCGTCACCGATCGGCATCTCGTCTTCTTCTTCGCCCCGATGTGGATCTCGGTCTGGAGCGCGCTCTTCAAGAAGCCGCTCGTGAGCAGCGCAAAGTGGCGCGCGGAGCAGGGGACGGAGATCGTGATCGTGCCCATCGACGATCCGGGCCGCGTGATCCGCTTCACGACGGACGCCTTCTACATGGAGCACGTCGTGAACGCGTTCGAGCTCCCCGGCGGCGCCATTGCGATCGACTACATCCACTACGACCACGTCCGCGACCTCGAGGACTTCGTCGGTGGGCTCGTGAGCGGAGCCCCGAAGCGGGCGCTCGCGAGCACCATCCGGCGCGCGGTCGTGAGCCCTCGCGATGCGACGATCCGCTTCGAGGCGAGCCTGGACGAGTCCGTCGAGCTCCCGCGCGTCTCACCGCTCTTCGAGACGAAGCGTCACCGGTTCACGTACGCGGTGTCGTTTGCCGATGCGACGACGCCGCCCACGGCGATCCTGAAGCACGATCTCGACACCGGCCGCGTCGAGCGCTGGACCCCTGGCGCCGAGCGATATCCGTCCGAGGCCATCTTCATCCCGAAGACGGCTGCCTCGAGCGAGGACGACGGCTGGCTGCTCTCGCTCGTCCTCGACGCGAGCGCCGGGACGAGCAGCCTTCAGGTCCTCGACGCGACGCGGCTCGAAGCGGGCGCGATCGCCCGCTGCCACTTCGAGCAGGCGATCCCGTTCGGCTTCCACGGGATCTGGGATCCCACGCCCTGACGCTGCGAGCGAAAGCGGGCGCCGCTCAGGGGCGAACGGTGACGCGCGTCGAGAACGTCTCGTCGACGAACGGCGCGAGCTTCGCCTTCGAGAGGGCCGCGCGGACGCAGTCGTCCTCGGGCTTCGATCCCTTGATGTCGACGCGGGCGACCGTGCCGTCGTTGTTGAAGACGATGAGGCCGCTGCGGACGGTATCGTCCGGCTGGAGGCACGCGCGCGCCGTCGGAAGGACGGTGCCGAGCGCACCGACGACGGCGCCGGGGGAGGGACGCACCTGCTTGGCGTTCGGCCCCGTGGTCGTCTCGGCGGGCTTCTCTTCCGCCTTCTCGCGAGCGCCGACCGCGCCGCGCATCGCGTCGCCGAGGTCGCCGGCGGCGGACGGACCACCCGCGAGCTCGGCCTCGCTGAGCTTGGCGGGCCCGGTCTCGGCCGCCTTCGCGGCGGGCTTCGGGAGCATGCCGCCGACGCGGGCGACCGCCTGCGTCGGAGCGGCCGACGCGGAGGTCGCCGGCGCGGGCTCCTCGGCGACGGGCTCCGCGTTTGCCGTCTCCGTCGGCTCGGGCGCCGGGGTCGGCGTCTCGACAATGGACGGCGCGTTCGTGGGGACGGCGGCCGTCGTGACCTGATTGGAGGCGGACGCGGTGTTCTGCGAACGCATGAACGCCGCCGTGCCTCCGAGGAGCGCGAGGAGGACGGCAGCCGCGATCGCGACCTGCGGCCCACGACGCGCGGGCTTCACCGCCGCGGCGGCTGCACGCTCCGTGACCGGAGGGATCGACGCGCTCGCGGAGACGCTCTTCGGGTGATCGGTTGCACGCTCGGTCGTCACGGCCTCGAGCGAGTCCGGCTCGAGCTTGGAGGGCATCGTCGACGGTGCAGACGGGACGGCCTTCGGCGTCGAGGCCGCGGCGGCTGCGGCCGGCGCCACGTCCTTGCCGGATGCGGGAGCTTCGATCGTCTTCGCGATGCTCACGATGTCGACCGCATCACCGTCGGAGTACGAGCTCCGCTTCTCGCGCTCCACCTGCGCCGGCGGACGAACGGTCGGGCGACCTTCCGTCTTCGCCGCCGGAGCGGATGCAGCAGCGGCCGGAGCCGATGCTGCAGAAGCAGGCGCCGACACAGCAGCGGCCGGGGCCGACGCGACCGCGCTCGGCGGCGGCTTCGGGACGGACACCGGCGCTTCGGCGCGGGCCGCGGACGGCGGCGGGGTAGGGGCCGAAGTGGCTGATGTCGGGGCTGCTGCTCCAGCGTCGCCGTCCTTCGTCGCCGCCTCTCGCATGAGCGCGTCGAGATCGATCAGCCCGCTGTCCTCGTTGCGTCGCGTCATGGTCGTTCTAACTGCCTTCGAAGGGTCACACCACAGGTGACCTTTGTTAGGTCGTTCGAGCGCGCGAAATGGGTCACGACCTTTGAGATGACCTTTGCTCAGCGCCGACGAAACCGGCGATGCGGAGCTCGCACACAGCTGGGATGCCGGAGGTCAGCGATCGATTGTGACCTCGAGCACGGACCCGCGAGGAGCGGGCCCGTACGTCACGGAACGATGGTCACGTCGAGCGTCGAGACGCCGGCAACGCCGTCGAGGCCGTCGACGAAGAGGAAGTACTCCTTGTTCGCCAGGACGGGGAACTGGATGAAGTCGTGGACGACGTTGGGACAGGTCGACGAGCTCGACTTCTTGAGCTCGGTGGTCGGGTCCGTGCACGTGGTGCGTGCGTGAACGAGGCCGCCGGGGAGGTTCTTGATCTGGGCGCTGAGGAGGCCGTTGGTGTTCGGGACCACGCGGACGACGGCGTCGCGCGCGTTGCCGCCGCAGGCGCTGACGTAGTCCGGCGTCAGCGACGTCGTGTCGAAGGTCATCGCGCCCTTGCGCGGCTGGAGACCGGCGCCCGTGAGGGTCATCAAGACGCCCGGGCAGGTGTCCGCGCCGGCGATGGTCTCGAGCTTGCAGGTCGCCGAGCAGCCGTCGCCCGACACGGTGTTCCCGTCGTCGCACTGCTCGTCCGGGCTCGGGACGAAGAAGCCGTCACCGCAGCCGGAGGGGGTGATCTCGAGATCGAGGGTGAACCGACCGAAGTCGGTCGCCGAGGCCGTGTCGACGATGACCCAGAGCGTCTCGTTCGCCGCGATCGGCATGGAGAGCTCCTCGAGGCTGCCCTTCGGCGCCGCGTTCCCGCAAGCGAGCGGCGTTCCGCTGGTCGCGCACGGCTTGCGGAAGCCGAGCACGGCGTCGAGCGCCGTGCTCTGGACCTTCGCCCGGAGGATCCCGGCGGCGGGAGCGGTGACGGCGAAGTACGCCTCGCGGCCGGGGGCCTGGCAGACGTGGTTCGTCGTGGTCGTGAAGTTGTGGGCGGCGTTGTAGCCGGTCGTGCCGCGTGCGAGCGTCGCCGAGTAGGTGCCCGCAGCGCCGGTCGGCGTGAGCGTGACCGCCTCGGCAGCCGCACACGTCTTCGGCCCGTGCGTCTCCACCTGGCAGGTCGAAGAACAACCGTCGTCGTTCTCCGTGCCGCCGTCGTCGCACTGCTCGGCGCCTTCGATGATGCCGTTCCCGCAGACCGCCGGCGTCAGCGACAGGTCGAGCTTGAACGCTCCGCCGGACGGCGTGCCGCTGCCGACCGCGCTGTCGACGAAGACGTAGTAGGTCGTGTTCGCGAGGACCGGTGCCGTCACGGACTTCGGCGCGCTTCCGAGGCCGTCGAGGATGAAGGGGTCCGTCGTGGCGTTCGCGTTGTAGCTGCACGCGACGCGGCTCGCGCTGTCGGTGCACGAGCTCTGGACGTACACGATCGAGTTGAACGCGCCCTTCACGTTCGCCGTGAGCAGGCCGTCGACGTCCGGCGTCACGGCATAGACGACGTCGGGGGCCGATCCCGATGCCGAGCCGCAGCCCGAGAACTTGTTGGATGCCCCGACCGTCGTGCCCGCGATCGTCGCGGCGCGCGTGCCATCGCCCCGATCCACCAGCGTGAGCGGATCGCCAGGACAGGTACCGGCCGCGGGGCGCGGCTCGAGCTGGCACGTCGCCGAGCACCCGTCGCCGTCCGCCACGTTGCCGTCGTCGCACTGCTCGTTGCCGTCGAGCAGACCGTTGCCGCACGCGCTCGGTGTCACCGTGACGTCGAGCGTGAACGGTCCTGCATAGTCGGTGTTGCTGGCTCGGTGGCCCTCGACGAAGAGATAGAACCACTGGCCCGCGCTCACGGGGAACTCCAGGTCGAGCCCGCCAGGCTCCTCGCGCTGAACACAGCCGAGCTGGTACGTGCTCGCGCCGCAGTCCGAGCGCGCGTGGAGGTTCGCCTTCGTGTACCCGGCCGTGAGATGCGCCGCGACGGAGCCGTTCACGTCGGACTTCAGGGCGTAGACCATGTTCGGCCCAGCCCAGTAGAAGCACCCGACCGACTGCTGCGTCGGCGCGCCCTGGAGGGCCGTGTTGCCTGCGAAGCTCATCTTCCGGACGGCGCCGGGCGCGCCGGTCAGGAGGAACGGCTGCCCCGGGCAGTTGTCGACGACGCCGCCCCCTTCGAGCGTGCACTCCGACGAGCAGCCGTCGCCGGTCGTCATGTTGCCGTCGTCGCACTGCTCGGGCAGCTCGGCGATGCCGTTGCCACAGACGGCGGAAGAGACTTCGACGTCGAGCGTGAAGTCGCCGCTCGTGCCACCGTATCCGTCGACGACGATGAACGTCGGTGCGCCGCCGAAGACCGGGACCTCGAGCGTCGCCGTGCCGCCGGCCGTCGACTGGATGCCCTGGCATCCCGCCTCGCTCTGGGCATCGCTGCAGGACGTGCGTGTCGAGACGATCGCCGCAAATCCCGCCGTGACGGTCACCTTCGCCTTACCGGACGAGGTCGGGTTGATCGTGTAGACGACGTCGCGTCCCGAGCCGCCGCCGCAGGCGCTGCCGAGGTGGTTGTATGCGCCCGCCGTCGTGCCGGTCACCGAGCCGCGGAGGAGCTGCGCCTGGCCGGCGGCCGGCGTTAGGGTGATCGCCTCTCCCGGGCAGTAGTCGGCCGGCGAAGCGCGCTCGATCTTGCACGTCGAGCTGCAGCCGTCGTTGTCGACCAGGTTGCCGTCGTCGCACTCTTCGTTGCCGGTGCGCTTCCCGTTGCCGCAGACGTTGCCCGGATCGACGGGGACGTCACCACTGTCGACCTCCACCTGAGGACCGTCCGGGGCGTTCGTGTCGGCGACACTCGCGTCTGTGGTGCCCGCGTCGTTCTCGTCGGAGATGGGCGAGCCCTCGGTGTCGGTGGCACATGCCGCAACGGCAAGACCGGAGCCGACGACGAGCGAAGCAAACAATCTGGAAAGGCGGCTCATGGCGTCACCGTGAACTGGAGCTTGGCGACGCCCTCGGCGCCGTTGATTCCATCGACGAAGAGATAGACCGGAACATCCTTCTGGATGGCCGTGGTGAAGACCCCGAGGTTCGAGGAGCAGCTCGGGCGTGGGATCTCGGTCGACGCGTCGGTGCACTGGTTTCGTCCGTGGAGAAGGACACTGAAGTTCGCCGTGGCGCGTGCCTCGAGGACGCCGGAGATGTCGGACACCACGCGGACGATGCCCTCGGGACCGCTGCCGCCGCACGTGCTCGCCACGTTGCTGGCGAGCCCGGTCGTCTTGACCGTGGCGACACCGCGACGGATCGCGTTGCCAGTGCCCGTGATCGAGACGGTGTGCCCCGGACACGCCGCGAGGTTCGGGAGCGTCTCGATCGTGCAGCTCGAGGAGCAGCCGTCTCCGTCCACCGTGTTGCCGTCGTCGCACTCCTCGGCGCCGGCGACGAAGGTGTCGCCGCAGCCGGACGGCGCGAGCTGCAGGTCGAGCGTGAAGCGTCCGCGCTGGACCGTGCCGGTGACGTTCTGGCCGTCGACGATCACGCGGTAGTTCGTCCCCGCGTTGACCGGGACGACGATCTGCTGGCCGCCGTTCGAGACGGTGGCATCACATGCGAGCTGCGAGATCCCGGTTCCGGTGCACCCGTTGCGGATGCCGATGGCGGAGCGGAAGGTCGCCTCCGTGATCGTCGCCGTGAGCACGCCGCTGATCGGCGGCGAGACCGTGAACCATGCGTCGGGGCCGGTGCTCGAGCACGGACTCAGCGTGTGCGTCCCGGTGATGCCGGTCGTGCCGTGCTTGAGATTCGTGGTCCCGGAGACGATGGTGGAGGAGTACGTCCCGTCTCCCGCGGCAACGAACGCGAGCGGCGGTGCGGTCGAGCACTCGTCGCGAGCTTTTTCGGCCTCCATCTGGCAGGTCGCCGAGCAGCCGTCGCCGTCGTCGGTCGCGCCGTCATCGCAGGTCTCGCCGCCTTCGAGTACGCCGTTGCCGCAGACCGACGGGACGATCTCGAGGTCGACCTCGAAGCTCCCGGTCGTTGCTGCCGAGTAGGCGTCGACGACGATGTAGTAGGGCTTCTCCTTGTCGATCGCGACCTCGAGCGTCTTCGGGGCGGTGCCGGTCACCTCACGAATGCACGCGAGCGGCGCCGTGGTGGCGGCCGCGTCGCACGCGGCACGGACCGAGAGGGTCGCGTTGTAGGTGCCCTTGACGGTGGCCCTCAGCCAGCCGTCGATGTCGCTCGTGAGCTGGTAGACGACGTCGGGAGAGCTGCTTCCGCAGGTCGTGGTCGTGTTCCACTTGTTCGTGGGACCTACTCCGCCGTCGGCGTACGTGACGACGTTGGTGCTGCCGCGGAACTTGAGTGTCCGCGCGCCCGGCGCGTCTGGTGTCGCGCCCGCGAGGCGGACGGGCTTGCCGTTGCACGCGTGCGACTCGGGCGCGACCTCGTCCTTGCAGGTAGCGGAGCATCCGTCGCCGTCCGTGGTGTTGCCGTCGTCGCAGTTCTCGCCCCCGTCCACGATGCCGTTGCCGCAAGCAGCCGCCGTGAGCGTCGCGTTCAGCGTGAAGAGGCCTGCGCTGGAGCTCCCGTTACTGTCGACGAACGCGTAGATCGTCTCCTCGGCGAAGACGGGGATCGTGCGTGAGAGCGGAGTCAGCGGGTCGACGGCAGCCCCGCAGTCGACCTGTGAGGTGTTGGCGCCGTCACACTCGCGCCGGATGTGGAGCAGAGCGTTCGGGTAGTTCGCGAGGAGATCGAGCTTGAGCGCGCCGGTGACCGTCGGGGTGATCGCGTAGAGGGCGTTCGGCCCGGTGCCGGTGTTCGTCGTGGTCCCGCTCGGGCCGCACGCCGTCGCATTGCCGCCGCCGTTGCTCAGCGTCGCCGTGTCACCCGCGAAGCTCGCGGTGGTCGCGATGCGATATCCCATTCCCGGGCACACCGAAGTGGTGGCTGCGTCCTCGAGCAAACACGTCGCCGAACAGCCGTCGCCGTCCGTCGTGTTGCCGTCGTCGCACGTCTCCGGGTATTCGGCCTGGCCGTTACCGCAGAACGCCGTCTGCACCTGGATGTCGAGGAGGAAGTCGCCTTTGGTCCCGCCGAATCCGTCGACCATGACGAACACGGGCGCGTTGGCGAAGATGGGGAACGCGATCTCTGTCGAGTTCGACGTCGCCAGCGTCGTGTCTTTGCACGCGAGCTCCGTCTTGAGGTCATCGCAGCCCGTGCGCGCCGAGATCACCGCCGGGAAGGCCGCGGCGACCTTCACGACCGCGCGACCGATGGTCGGCGAAGTGATCTTGTAGACGATGTCCGCGCCGGAGCCGCCGCCGCACGTCCCCGCGTAGTGGTTGAAGAGCGACGTCGTGTTGCCCGAGACGTTTGCGGTGTAGAGCGTCGAGCCGTCTTCGTGCGCGAGAGGGACGTCGATGGCGTTCGAGCACAGATCGCCAGGGCCCGCCGACTCGAGCTTGCAGGTCTCCGAGCAGCCGTCGCCGCTGACCTTGTTGCCATCGTCGCACTCCTCACCGCTCTCGAGCTTGCGGTTTCCGCAGGTCTGGGCGGGAGGAGGATTGCTGCTGTCCGGTTGCGGATCGTCGGCATCGGTGACGACCGACCCGGCGTCGCCCACGGACGCGTCGTCGCCGGGTGGGTCGAAATCGAGCAGCGGGCCATCGCCGACCGAGCAGCCGACGACGGCGGAGGAGGCGACGAGCGCGCCGCCCAGCGCACGCAAGAGGAGCTTCTTCGGCAAGAACATCACGCGGATCTCCGTCTCAGTTCCGTCAGTTGGGGCGCCGGATGCAGCCAAGGAGGACGTCGAGCTTCGGCTTCGCCTCGACGGGCACGCCGCGCACGTCTTCGCAGGTCGCGGGACAAAGGATGATCCGCTTCGGGTTCTTCGGATCGTCGTAGTAGAAGCCGCCGGTCGTCGTGCCGCATGCGTCCTCGCTTGCGACGCGACGCACCGTCGTCGTCGGGTCGTTCTCACCCGGCGTGAAGTTGATCTCGACGGACTCGGGGTCGAGGATGCCCTTGTCCGGCGGCGGCGTCGGCAAGATGTACTCGCAGCTGATCGCGCTCGTGCGGATCGTCTCGAGCGCTTCGAGCAGGGCCTGCTGCGCCGCCGCGCCACCTCCGACGTTGAAGGCCGTCGGAGCTCCGCCGCCGGCGAGGGCGACCTTGTTGAGGTTCGAGAACGTCGCGCCCTGCATGCCGACGGCGAACGTGCGGACGGCCGCCTCCTTGCCGCTCGGCTTCGCGCCGCTCGCGGCGACGCTCGCGACCGCGTCGATGTTGCCGCAGCCCGCGGGATCGCCGTCGGTGACGAGGATGACGGCGCCGGCGTGCGGATCGGCTTCCTTCATCCACGTGCGCATGCCGAGGATGCCGCCTTCGAGCGCCGCGCTCATCGGTGTTCCTCCCGTCGGGGTCGTGCTCATGAGGCGCTGCTGGATCGGCAAGACGTTGTCCGGCAGCGGTCCGATCGGGACCGAGAGGCTCGCGTACGTGTTGGGGTCACACTGATCCCCTGCCACCGGAGGAAAGAACTGCAGTCCGACCTGCATTCCGACGACCTCGGAACGATCGACGAAGGAGCGGATCGCGTTCGTGGCGCTCGCCCACATGTCCGTCGTCATCGAGCCCGAGCGGTCGAGCAGGATGACCAGCGCGAGCGGCACCGGCTCGCCCGTCACCGACTCGCTGACACACTTCCCACCGTCCTCGGGCTCACCGGCGTCGAGGTCGGTCACGAAGCCGCCTCCGCCGGGCTCACCTTTTTCCGGTGGCGTTTCGGCGAACGCCGAGTCGCGGCTCGACGAGCAAGCGACCGTCGAGACACCCGCCGCGAGGAGGCATGCGCCCACCACGCCGACCATCCGGGCGCGGACCGCGCTGGCTCCGCAGTTCTTGTTCATGTCGTTCCTCATGGAGTCACCGTGACGAAGAGCGAGCCCGGACCGGTGGCGCCGGCGAGGCCGTCGATGAAGAGGTAAGTGGGCACGCCCGCGAAGACCGGGAACGAGAGCTCACGCTCCGTGCGGTTCGGGCTCGAGGGGTTGTACGCAGCGCAGCCGAGCTCGGTCGCACCATCCATGCACTTCTCGCGGGCATAGAGGACCGTCGGCCAGATGCCGCGGAGCTCCGCGCGCATCGTCCCGGAGACATCGGACGTGATCGCCACGACGCCTTCGCGGGCGTTGCCTCCGCAGGTGCCGGAGGTGTGCGCCGCGAGGGACGCGGTCGAGAGCGTCACGACGGCGCTCCGGACATCCATCCCGACGCCGGTGAGCGCGACCGCGTGGCCCGGGCAGGTGTCTGCCCCGGCGAGCGGCTCGAGCTTGCAGCTCGCGTCGCAGCCGTCCCCCGCAGTCTTGTTGCCGTCATCGCACTCCTCGGTGCCGCCGACCACGCCGTCTCCGCAGTCTTCGGCCTTGATCGCGACGTCCATCGTGAAGGCGCCGCGGTCGTTCGTCGCGTTCGGAGCGTCGACGATGATCCAGTACGTCTTGTTCTGCTGCACCGGATACGTGAAGAACTCGCCACCGGGGAGGCTCGTTCGATTCGAGCAGATGAGGAACGCAGCTCCGGTGGAGGGAGGACAGGCATCGCGCAGCGCCGGCGTCACGTTGTAGGACGCATCGACCTTGACCTGGACGACGCCGTTGATGGGCGCCGTGAACGTGAAGAACGCATCGCGCCCGACGGTCGCGCCGCACGGAGCGGCGAGCGAGCCCGCGCTCGTCAGGTTCCAGTTTCCGCCCTTGACCTGCGTGTGGTGAGCACCGGTCACCCCGTCGACGTCGAACACGAGCGGCTCGGCCTGCGCGCAGGTGTCCCGCGAGGGCGACCCGAGCGGTTCGATCGTGCAGGTGGCGCTGCAGGTGTCGCCGTCGACGTTGTTGCCGTCGTCGCACGCCTCGCCGCCCTCGATCCTGCCGTTGCCGCAGACCGCCTTCTCGAGCTCGACATCGAGCGTGAAAGGCCCGTCGAAGTTCGTGTTGAACGTCGGCCCGTCGACGATGAGGTAGTACGTCGTCCCGGCATCGACCGGGCCGCGGACGGACTCGGCTCCGTTGCCGCCGTCGGCGGCACCGCACGAGATGCTTCCGGTGCTGGTGCTGCTGGCTTGCGGAAGGCAGTTCGTCCGGAGGTCGAGCGTGAGGTTGAACTGGCCCTTCGCGCGGGCCGTCACGTAGCCGTTGAACGGCGGAACGAAGCGATAGATGGCGTCTTTGCGGGCCGTCGTTCCGGAGGAACACGTGCGGGCCGCCGCCGTCAGGGGAGTCGTGCTCGCCGACGTGTGGTACGTGAGCGGCCCGGCGACTGCGTCGCCGGCAAAGGAGATCAATGCCCCGCCAGGCGCCTCGACGAGCCCGCCGTCCTCACCTGGGACGAGGATGGTGCAGGTGTCGATCCCGTTCGGCATCGGCTCGAGCGCGCAGGTCGCGCTGCACCCGTCGCCGTCGGACGTATTGGCGTCGTCACACTCCTCGGGCAGCTCGAGCACGCCGTTGCCGCACGTCGACGGCGCGAGCGTGAGCTCCAACGAGTAGAGACCGCCGTTCGGGAAGCTCGCGCTCGACTTGCTGTCGACGAAGACCGTGTAGGTCTGGTTCGCGGTCACCGGGAACGTGACCCGCACCGGCCCGGTCGGCTCCATCCGGCAATCGACCTCGGTGCCGCTGTTGAAGCACTCGCGGCGAACGTGGAGCGCCGCCTCCGGCCAGGCCGCATGCAGCACGGCCGTGATCGCGCCGTCGATCGTCGGCCGGATCGCGTACGCCTGGTCCTTGCCGCCGGCGATGCTCGAGCAGCCGAAGGTGCCCATCGTGTTCGAGAGCAGGCTCACGTCGCCGGCGAGCGAGATCGTGCGCGGGCCGGCCGGGTCGCCGACGAAGTTGTACGCGATGCCGGGGCACGTCCCGACGCCGGGATTGCCTCCCTCGAGCTGGCAGCTGGCGGAGCAGCCATCGCCGGAGACGGTGTTGCCGTCCTCGCACTGCTCCGGGTACGTCGCGATGCCGTCTCCGCAGAACGCGGTCGAGATCGAGACGTCGAGCTGGAACTCTCCGCTCTGTCCGCCGGCACCGTCGACGATCACGTAGAAGCTGTCACCCGGAGCGACGGGAAGCGCGATCTCGCTCGAGCCGCCGCCCGCGGGCAGCGTCTTGCACTCGGTCTCGGTGGACGGGACCGTGCAGTCCTTGCGCACGTAGAGGAGCGCCGCCCAGGGCGCGCTGAGCCGAACGACCGCGCGGCCGGCGACATCGGCCTTCACCAGATAGACGAGCTCTCTGCCGTTGCCGCCGCCGCACGTCGGGCTGTCCAGCGTCGCGAGCGCGGTCGACGTGTTGCCGCTGATGCTGCCGATGCGGGTGTCGCCCGTGGCTGCCAGGGGAAGGAGCACGCCAGGGCATGAGCTCGCCGGCGCACTCTCCTTCATGCAGGACGCGCTGCAGCCGTCGCCGCTCTTCGAGTTTCCGTCGTCGCACTCCTCACCCGGATCGAGCGAGCCGTCTCCGCATTTGGGCCCCGGGGGCGCGGCCTCTGGGACGACCGTGCTCCCGGCGTCTTCGCTCGCGTCCAGCATCGTCTCGAAGCCGAGGACTTCGTCGGATGCACACGCGGCGAGCGTCACGCCGGCGACGGCGGCGACGAGTGAGAGCTTCAGGGAGAGCGAGCGAAGGAGGGTAGAGGGATGCTTCATGGATCGTTCGCGGATCGAGTGCGAGAGCGCTCGTTACCCCGCCATGTCTCTTGTCGATGGGAATTCGACGTCCGGGTCAGAATTGCGGATTCGAATATCGATGGGACACTATTTCGATCGTCCCGACATCAAGTTTTCGTAGGCGTCGCAGGTTTAGTGAGCGCGAGCATCGGAGATGCTTCGCAACTCGAGGTCACGGATAGGTGGCATACATCGGTGTCGGTGAGAGTGATTTTGCGTCGATGTTGAGGATTACGGCCACGGTGAACGTGTCGTTCAAATCGAGTCAGGCTCGGTGGTCGTCCCGAGTCCGTCTCGAACGCGATGCGAGCGCGTCCATTCGGAATGCGCCGAACCGCTCATGAGCTCGTGCCGACGCACGAGCTGCACGAGCTACACATGAACCAACCAATGTAGCGCGCCGCTCTGCCGGGCGCCACGAACCGCCCGGTTTTGTCCATTCCGACGCCCGGCTCTCCGGGGGCAGAGTGTGCTCGTACACACACGGCTCACCCGGCACAGCGCGCGCGCACGCATCGGCCTTGGTTGCCATTTTTCGTTGCCGCGTACTGGTCAGTGTCACTTGGATTTGATTCCAAAAATTCTGAAATCGACCGTCAGTTGACCTGTTTGATGCAGCCGAGGACGACATCGAGCTTCGCCTCTGCCGTGCCCCCGCGGACGTCCTCGCACGAGGCCGGGCAGAGGATGATGCGCTTCGGATTCTTCGGGTCGTCGTAATAGAAGCCGCCCGTCGTCGCTCCGCACTGCGCTTCGCTGTCGACACGCTTGAACTTCTGCGGCTCGTCGTTCGTGCCCGCCGTGAACTCGATCTCGACGGAGCTCGGATCGACCGTTCCCTTCGAGGCGTCCGGTGTCGGGACCACGTACTCGCAGCCGAGTGCCCCCGAGCGAATCTGCTCGAGCGCATCGATGAGCTGCTGCTGCGGAGACACACCCGCGTCGGACGTGCCCCCGCTCGCGTTGAACGCCTTCGGCGCGCCGCCGCCTGCAGCGGCGACGGTGTCCAGGTTCGTGAAGTTCGCACCCTCCATCCCGACGACGAACGTACGGATGCGAGGGGTTCCGTTCTGAGCGGTCTGCGCGACGGTCGCGACCTTCGCGATGGTGTCCGAGCAGCCTCCCGGCGAGCCGTCGGTGACGAGGATGATGACGCCCTCCTCGTTCACGTTGTCGGCGAGATGTTTCTTCATGATCTCGACGCCACCCTGGAGGCCCACGCCCATGGGAGTGTTCGAGCCCTTCGCCTTCGGGCGTGCGACGAGCGCGTCCTTGAGGGGCACGCCGTTGCCGGGCAACAGAGCGAGCGGGATGACCGGCTGGTAGGCACTCACCATGCATTCATCGGCGGCCGAGTCCTCGAGCGGGAAAAACGTGAGCCCGAGCTTCGCGCCCGCAGCGCCCGGCGTGTCCGCGAAGGCGATCATCGCCTGCCGGGCCGCGTCCCACTTCGGCGTCGCCGTCGGCGAGTTCATCGACGTCGACTGGTCCATCACGATGAGCATCGCGAGCGGCACCGGCTCCGCGCCGAGCGTCTCGGACAGGCACACGCCGGCGTCGCCCTCGCTGCCGTCGGGGAGGGCACCGTCGGGATTGATGAGGCCGGGAGTGGTCCCAGCGTCCTCGAGCCCGTCGCCGAACCCGGAGCGTCGGTCCTCACCGCAGGCGCCGACCATGACGGTCAGCGTCGCTGCGGCCGCGACGGAGAGGCCGATGGAGATCGCACGCGTGGTTCGTGTCTTCAGCGCCGTCATGGGGTCACCGTCACGTTGAGGCGTCCGATGCCGGACATCGTTCCGTAGCCGTCGACGAAGATGTAGTAGGGCGTCCCGGCGGTGACCTTGAAGTTGGTCTCGCGGATGTTCGTGGCGAAGCCCGGCGCGTCGTCGTCGCACGCGAGCGTGGTCGTGCTGGTGCTGATCTTGAGCTCGCTCGCCGCGTCCCCACACGTGGCCCGGCCGTAGAGGACCGGCTGGTACGTGTTCGAACCCGTGAGCCTCGCCGTGAGCTTGCCGGAGATCGGCGGAGTCACGACGACGACGCCGTCCCTGCTGCTCCCGCCGCACGAGGCCGCGTAGTTGGCAGCGAGCGTCGAGGTGTCGACGGTGACGACGCCGATGCGGGGCTCGTTGCCCGTGCCGGTCAGGTTGAGCGTGTAGCCGGGGCAGGTGTCGATGCCGGGCAGCGCCTCGACGGTGCAGGTCGGCGAGCAGCCGTCACCCGATATCGTGTTTCCGTCGTCGCACTGCTCGTTGCCCGAGAGCAGGCCGTCGCCGCAGCCCGGCGGCCGGATGTTGACGAGGAGCGTGAACGTGCCCTTCTGCGCGGCGGCAGTGCCGTCGACGATCAGGTAGTAGGTCGTGTCCTTCGTCACGCCGTACGAGATCTCTTCCTGTCCGTTGTCGGAGCTCGCGTTCGCGCATACGAGCGGCGCCGTGCCGGTGGTCGAAGTGGGGCACGTCGCTCGGAGGCCGAGCGAGACGTTGAACCCGGCGACCGGAACCTCGGCAGCAAGGACGCCGTCGATCGGGGCCTTGAACGTGTAGATGGCGTCCGCGCCTGCGCTCGCGCATCCGGTGAAGGTCTGGTCATGCGTGAGGTTCGTCGTTCCCGACGAGATCGACGCGGAGTACGAGCCGTCGCCGTTCACGACGAGGTTGATCGGCGCGGCGTTTGCGCACGTGTCGTGGCCGGTCACCGGCTCGAGCTGGCACTGCGCATCGCAGCCGTCACCGCTCATGGCGGCGCCGTCGTCGCACTGCTCGCCGCCTTCGATCACGCCGTTCCCGCACACGGCCGGCGTGAACGTGACGCCGAGCTCGAACGGGCCCTCGCCACCGGCGACCTCGCTGTCGACGACGAGCCACATGTGCTGGTTAGCGGTGACGTTCAGCTCGACCGTCTCGGGCACGCCGCCGCCACCGTTCCCTGCGCACGCAAGGTCGGTGTAAGCCGAGGCGTCGACGTCGTTGCTGCAGATGTCGCGCACGAGCAGCATCGAATCGAAGAGCGCGGTGACGGTCGCTCGGAGCGTGCCGTTGACGGGCGAGACCAGCTCGTAGACGGCGTCCTTCGCCACGAGGTTCGTCGTCGAACAGCCACCCTGCGAGGTCTTCGGCTTGAAGTCGTGCGACATCGACACCGTCGCGGACGAGATCACGCCGTTGTACGAGCCGTCGGCGGCGGCCGTGAGCGGGATCCCGGCGCCGGGACACGTGTCGGCGGCCATGTTGACCGGCTCGAGCTTGCACGTCGCCGTGCATCCGTCGCCCGACAGCGTGTTGCCGTCGTCACACTCCTCGCCGCCTTCGAGGATCTTGTTCCCGCAGACGGCGGGATTCACGGTGATCTCGAGGGAGTACGGGCCGTGGACCGTCGACGAGTCGGAGTCCACGATCACGTACGTCGGGAAGCCCGCCTGGACCGGCGCGACGAGCTCGATCGTCTCGAGCGGCTCGCTCGCGGTGAAGCACGTGAGCTGCGACGTCGAGTTGTCGCACTCGCTTCGGAGGTGAAGCACCGCGTCGTCATAGGTCGCGACCAGGGACGCGACGATCGAGCCGTTCACGTCCGGGGTGATCGCGTACACGGTGTTGCGGCCGCCCGAGGTGCAGCCGCTGGCCGTCTGCGTCGAAGACGTGGCGACCGACGTGCTGCCGGCGAGCGAGATCTTGCGCGGAGTGTCGCCGACGCCCGTGAGGAAGATCCCCTGCCCGGGGCAGTCCGTCAGGACGCCGCCGGCCTCGAGCGAGCAGTCGGGCGCGCAGCCGTCGCCCGCGACGGTGTTGCCGTCGTCGCAGGCCTCCGGGGCCTCCGCGACGCCGTTCCCGCAGAACGACGTGGCCACCTCGACGTCGAGCTTGAACGTTCCGGTCGACCCCGAATAGCCGTCGACGAAGAGGAAGACGGGCTGGTCCTTCGTGACCGCAATCTTGATCGTCTCGCCGCCCGTGCTTCCGGCCGCGTCGTTGCAGGCAGCTTCCGTCTTCGAGTCGTCGCAGGTCCGGCGGGCGTAGAGGATCGAGTCGAAGGTGCTCGTCACCTTCGCCGTGAGAAGACCCGTGACGTCGGGGGTCACCGAATAGACCGCGTCCTTGCCGCTCGCACCGCCGCAGCCTCCAGCCGTCTGGCCGAAGATCGCGCTCGTCGAGCCCGAAACGGAGCCGGTGCGGGTGTCAGCGCCGGTCCCCGTGAGCGGGATCGCGACACCCGGGCACACGTCGTTCGGCCCTGCCGACTCGACCTTGCAGTCCTTCGAGCACCCGTCGCCGTCGGCGTTGTTGCCGTCGTCGCACTGCTCGGCCCCCGCCTTCGTACCGTCGCCACATTCGACCGTCTCGACACGCTCGCCCGAGCTACCCGAATCGCCCGTCCTGCCGGCGTCCCCTTCCGGCTGCGGCTCCGGCGATCCCGGCTCTTCGGTGCCTGGCACCACCGTGCCCGTTCCCGCATCGCCGTCGGCGGGCGGGACCGTCGTCTCGGTCGCAGCGCAGGCCACGACCAGGGCGGTCGCGCTCGCGACCACCAAGGCAAGTTTCACCTTCATTGCGGGTACTGCTCCTATTCGGGCTCTGAGAGCCTTCTCGTCATCGTCCGGACGCGCGCCGCATGGGGGCTGGCGGGGCGCTCCGTGAGGAAGCGGCTCGCTCGTTTTGCCGCCTCGTCCTTGTTGCCTGCACGAATGAGTGTCTCGATGCGAAGGACTTCTGCTTCCTCCCCGAGCGCTCCGTGAGCGAACTCCGCCTCGTAGGCGTCGAGGAGGCGAAGCGCTTCGCGCGTGTCACCCTTCTGGAGCGATGCGCGGATGGCTCCGACCGCGCGAGTCTCTTCCGTCAGTCGCGCCGCGGGGCTCGCCGTCGCCGCGGGTGCGGGCTCCGGGGCGGCCACGGCGATGCCCTGCGCGGATGAAGAGGGTTGCGCCGCGACCCGAACGGGCGGCATCGCCTTCACCGTCGGCAAGTCGTTCACGGAGAGCGCCGCGATGGGCTCCGGTGCGGAAGGCGTCGGCTCCGCGTGAACGCCCGGCAGCGTCGCGGCCGGTGTCGTCGTCGCCTCGGGCGCGACGTTCGGGCGGTTGGGCCCGGGCTTCGCGGCGGAGACATTGTCGCGCGTGGCGAAGAACGTCGCTCCGCTCCCGATGGCGCCGATGGCGAGCAGAACCGCGAGCACCTTCCATCCAACGAGGCCATTCGCGGATGCGACGGCCGCCATCGTCCCTCCGGACGCGGCAGGAGCGACGCTCGTCACGGACTCGGCGACCGCGTTCGCGACGGTGATCTTCGGGCTCGATGCGGCCGCCATTGCGACGGGCGCCGTGGCGGCCGCGCCTGCCGCCACCGCCAGGAGCCGCGTGCGGAGCGCGTCGGACGCCCGCTCTTCACGGCCCGCTTTCACGAGAGCGCCTCGAAGGCGCGCGCGGCGATCGATCTCGTTGTCGCGGCTCATGACGGGCTCCGGAACGAGCGACGTGCCTGCATGCGCGCGAGGCACTCGTCGAAGACGTGTCGCGCACGCGCGAGGCGTGAGGCGACGGTACCAGTGGGGATGTCGAGGCAGAGGGCGACCGCGGGGGCGCTCATCTCCTCGAGCTCGGAGAGGACGAAGACGTCGCGAAGATGCTCGGGCATCGCCGCGAGCACCTCGTCGAGGAGCTCGCGCGCGCGCTGCTGATCGATCGCTTCGTCGGGCGAGAGGGAAGGGGGGGAGATCGACTCCAGCTCGTCGATGCGTTCTTCCGACAGCTCGGTCTCTCCACGACGCGAGGCTCTCCGCCGCAAGTCGGCGGCGACGTTCATCGCCGTTGCGTAGAGAAACCCGCGCTCCTTCCCGGATTCGATCTTCGCCAGCTTGCGCGCGGCGATGAGAAAGACCTGCTGAGCGCCGTCTTCCGCGGTGCCGACATCGAGCCCGGCTCGACGGAGGCTTCGGAAGACGAAGTCGGTGTTCTCGAGGATGAGCGTCGACAGATCGAGCGCAGTCGGCTCGGGTACGAGCTTGGCCACCGGCTCACTCTTCGGCCGCGTCGATGACGCGGGCGCCATGGAGCCGAGTCGCTCGGCGATCGTTCGCACGCGCCCCATCGTCGGGAGCTTCATCGACCGATCACCAAATCGACATCCATCTTCGAAGTATGTGCGCTCCGCGCGTACACAGCGGGTACCTCGACGTCCTCCTGACGATCAGAAGGCTACGCCCCCGTCTTCCACGGTTCCGGCAGGACATCGCACGAGCTCGGTCGATTGGGCGCACCCCCGCGCTCCCCATGCCTCATGGGCACCCAGGGCACCAATCTGCGTCAATGGGTCGCAGTTATGATCGTTAGCTTCGCAATTCCGGTAACTTGCACGTCTGATCACAAAAAGATCGACTCTGCCGTGACCCGTTCGTGGACGTGGGGGCGACAAGACAAACAAAGCTGGCTTGATTCCACGACGGTCTCGGGCCATCGGATACCGGCCACGCGTGGCAACGCAGGAGAAGTACGTGCTCGAAGTATCTCTGCCGATGGCAACGCCATCCGGGAAGCCGTCGCAGGCTCCTCGGTCCGGAGTTCGCCTCGTCACCGAGCGATGGGCTGGTCTCTGCTACGCAGGTAACGTGTCCGACGAGGAGACGACCACAACCGATCCGCTCAAGGCCCTCGCGATCGAGGCTCGCTCAGGTGACGCGTTCGCCGTGCGACGCCTCCTCGATTCCGTCGCACCGTCGATGCTCGGCGTCGTCCGTGCGGTGCTCGGCAGCGGCGATCGCGATCTGGAGGACGTCCTCCAGGACTCGCTCGTCGGTGTCGTCCAGGGTCTCGCCTCCTTCCGAGGAGATTCTTCGTTCCTCCACTTTGCGCGTTCGATCGCGCTTCGACGTTCGCTTGATCAGCGCCGCCGGCGTGCGCGCCGCGGTGCTGAAATCGGCCTGCACACCGAAATCGTGCAGGACGACGACTCTCAGCCTCACGCCATCGGGGACGACCTGCAGTCGGACGAGCGTTCGCCCGCTGCCAGCGCCGTTGCTGCCCGACGCCGTGAGGCCTTTCGTGCGCTCCTCGCGGAGCTGCGCCCCGAACAGGCCGAGGCTTTCGCCCAGCGCGTGCTCTTCGGCTATTCGATGCAAGAAATCGCGCTCCAGACCGGAGCGCCGCTCGACACGGTGAAGAGCCGCCTCCGCCTCGCGAAGGCCGCCCTCCGTTCGCGCATCCAGGATGACCCCACTCTACTCGAGCTCTCGGAGACGGACGATGACGACGCCCCGTGATCCGCTCGCCGCTGCGCTTCGTGAAGCGCTCGAGGCCGAGCGCCCGGCCACCGGCGATGACGCGCTGATCGCGCGGGCGATCGCGCGGGCCACCACCACGCTCGCGGCGCCTGCTGCGAAGGCGGCAAAGGCGTCGGCTGACTCCTCCTCCAAGATCGCGGCATCCAAGGTGTCGACCAGCACTTCGGAGCCCACGCGCGTCGTCTCGCTTTCCCGTCAGCGGTCGCGCTTCGCGCGCGTCGCTCTCCCTCTCGCCGCGGCGTTCGCAGCGTCGATCGCCATGGCATCGGTCTACGTGTCCTCTCACAGCGCGGATCTCGATCCGGCGCCGTCGATCGAGGTCTCGGAGCCGCCGGTCGTCGACCCGGCTCCGCCGCAGATCACTCAGAGTTTGCCTGTGGAGACCCCCGCAGCACCGAGCTTCTCGGTCTACGACCTCCCCAGTGCGAAGCCCTTGGCCGCCGTCACGTCGGATACTGTTTCGTTCTCCCCCCCTCCCCCCCCTGCGGACAGTCCCGTGACGGCGGCCGAGCTTTTTCGCGACGCGAATGCGGAGCGAAGGGCCGGCAACATCGGAAGCGCGATCGATCTTTATCGTTCGCTACAGAAGCGGTACCCGGATGCTCCGGAGGCCCAGGCTGCTCGTGTGAGCCTTGGTCGGCTCCTTCTCGACCGCCAGGGCGATGCGAATGGCGCCCTCGCGCAGTTCGACGCCTACTTGAAGGGCGCGCCGGCCGACGGCTGGACACTCGCCGAGGAGGCGCGTGTAGGACGAGCTCTCGCCTTCGAGAAGCTCGGCCAGAAGGACGACGAGCGGCGCGCCTGGGAAGAGCTCGCGGCTCGGCATCCTCAAAGTCTGCACGTGACCCGGGCCCGAGAGCGGCTCGGCATCCTCTCCGGCACGCGGGATACACCAATCCCCTGACGGTTCGTCGAGCTTCGCTTGTGATCGGCGTCCTCCCGCATGAAACTGGGTGAGGAGGCCGCTGGGTGAGACAAGGCGACGGTGGACGATGCGTGCGGTGGAGACTTCGTGTCTCCGCCGCCGTCGCCATTTCCATCGCCGCGTCGTGTGCCGCCCCGAGCGCGATGGCCCACGGCCGTACGAGCACCACGGCAGGCGGCGCCGAACACGCGAAGCGAACGCTCGTCTCCGTGAAGGTCGCGGGCGACGGTGCGTCGGCAGCGGCGGTGCTCGACGTGCTCCGCGAGCGCATCGGCGGCTCCGAGGCGGAAGCGTCCTACGAAGTGGTGCCCGCGATCGACCGCGCGAGCATCGTCACCCCAGGCCCCCCGAACGACCGGCAGCTCGCGCGCGTCTGGATCGACCTCACGGAGCCGCCCGGACGTAAAGGTGAGCGCGAGCCGGTCACGCTCTACGTCGTCGACGGACCGTGGGAGCGCGTGCTCGTTCGCCCGGTCACCCGGCAGGCCAACCCCGAGGTGACGTGGGAAGAGATCGGGCACATCGTCGAGCTCGCGCTGGGCGCCCTCCGGTCCGGCGAGAGCATCGGCGTCGGCCGCGCCGTCGCCCGCGAGCAGCTCCTCCCGACTGCGCGGCGTCCTCGCGTCCGCCTACCGGTCGATGACGACGACAGGCTGCCGCCGGAGTTCCTCTACCATCCGCCGCGACCGCCACCGCAGCTCGACGCGCGCGTGGGCGCCTTCTTCGCGACGAACGGGTACGGCTCGGGCCTCGAGCTCGCGAGCGGGCCCGGCGCCATCTTCGACGTGTTCCTGCATCATCCAGGTTTGCTCGGCGGCAAACTCGAGCTCGGCACGACGCTGAGCGCCGAGTACCGTTTCCCGTCGTCGGTCGATCGCGGCAGCGCCTCCGTGCGCTTCGAGGGCGGATCTCTCCATGCCCTCGCGAGTGCCGCGTACACGGTCCGAGAGCGGCACCACATCATCCTCGGCGTCGGTGGCGGCGCGGATCTCGTTCACGCCCGTGGCCAGAGCCCGCACGTGAGCAACATCCGATTCGTCGACGGGAACGTCGATCCGATCCCCACTGCACGTGTTCTGGCGCGGTACGCCTTGGACATGCCCAACGCACGCGTCTTCGGCGGCCTCGGGATCGACCTGCCGTTTCGCAATCCACGCTATCTCCTGTCGCGCGAGAACGAGCCGGTGATCTTGTTCGAGCCCTGGGTCGTGCGGCCGTTCCTCATGGTCGGTCTCGAGACGAAGTGACGCGCGGCTGAGCGACGCTGGGATCCGCGGCTTTCGTCCGCCGAACGTGACCCGAAGCATCGCGATGGGGCGACATAGGAACAACGCGGAGATCAGGCTCCGCGCGAACTCGTGCAGGGGGACGTCGTGCCCGCCCGCCTCGTGTGCGCGCCGCCGGCGCGACGCGTCGATGGGACGTCGGAAGCATCGCATCACCGGTCGAGGATTCGCCATGAAGCTCGGTCTCTGTCCGCGGTCGTCCTTTCCCACTCCATTCGCGGAGCCTGACGTGCCGAGTGACGACGACGACGACGTTGTCGTCGATCCCGCGTTGTTCAGGCTCGCGCAGCTTCCGCCGCCTGGCGAAGCGAAGTCGAAGGTCTGGCTGCACACCCCGCAGGCGCCCGCGGCGAGCACGCCTCGTACGACAGCGGCTTCTGCGAGGGAGGCGTCGATCGCCTTCCGCCGAGCGCCCGCTCCGCGACGCGCTTGAGCGCGCTCCGAACGCCCTTCGATGCGGTGATGTCCGACCGGGATGAGGGGGCAGGGCGTTTCTTCAACGGAAATGCCCGCGTGCCGGCATTCATGGATATGCGCGTACTGCCTGCCGGTCAGGGCACCTGCATCACGATGCCGGCTCCGGCCGTGGGCATCAGGAACGGGACGCGATACGCCTCGACAGCACCGAAGGCATATCGGTCGCGCGTGACCGGCATGTCGAGCGCAAGCTCGAGCTCGATGCCCAGGCGTGGCGTGACCTCGAGACGCGAGCGTACCCCCGCGCGTGGCGCGACCCACCCGCGCGTGAACGCGTTCGGTCGCGCGACGCCTCTTGTGGGCTCGCTCGACAGCACGCCCATCGCGACGCCGGCGCACGGAAACAGCGAAACGGGACCCGTACGGATCCGAAGAGGACACACTTGAGGAACGAGAAACGTCCAGACCAGGGTTGCCGCTCGCGTATCCATCTCGACGGTGGCGTTGTACGTCGTGAGCGCGAGACGGAACGTGAGCGTGGAGAGCTCGCGGCCGCGAGCCATTTCGCCCACGACGCTGGCTCCGAGCGGAACCTGGTCGATCGCAGCGCCGACGCCGTGCATCCCGAGCCCAAAGCGCCAGCGCTCTGGGGCGGGCGCTGGACGGAGTGGTGACGGCGGAGGGGGTGGACGCTCGGCGGGAGGAGGCGGCGGCTCCTCGGTGACCGCCGATGGCGGCCCCGCGGCGGCCTCCGGGTCGAACATCAGGACGGTGACGAGACTGAGCGCGTCCGCTACTTCCTCGCAGCTTCCTCCCTCGACCTTCCGGACGGAGTCGCCGACGCGCATCGTCCCCTCGACGCGCTCTCCTTCGGGCGCGCGGGAGATGGTGATGGCCACGAGCGTGGCGTCCTCCTCGCCGGGGCCGATACGCGGAGACCGCGCGCGGATGCGCGCGACGAAGTCGGCGACGTCGGTACACTCCGCATCGACCTCCAGTCGAAGGCGAGTGGGCGGACCTTCGTCGGCACCGGCTGTCGCCGCGAGAAGCCCCATCGCCGTAGCGATCGCCCCGGTGACGTGCGCACGCAACACGAGCCCATGCAGCGTTGCATTTTGCCGATCGGACGTCGAGTGGGCGCTGCTGGGGGCCGTCGGAATCCGCGAGCTCGTATGGCCGAGCGCGACCCATTCGTGCGAAGATGCGCGCTGCCAAATGGACGGGCACGACCAGCCCTCGCGCGAAGCTCGGCATTCTCCTGCTGGAAGAAAGAGCAGCGGCGTCCGAAGACATACGCAGAAGGACCAACGACCCATGGTCAGCGAGTACACGCTCCGGCTCGAGTCGATTCGCTTTCGAACGAACATGGGGGCGTCGCGTTCGGAACGCTCGATCCCGCAGGAGATCGTGGTCGACGTGGAGCTCACGCTCCCCGTCTCGGCTCTGCCGCGACGCGACCTCCGCCGTGACGCGGTCGACTACGGCGTGATTGCCGACCTCGTGGTGAAGGAAGGCCTGGCAGAGCCGTACCATCTCCTCGAGACGTACGCCCAGCGCCTCGTGACGCGTCTCCTCGAAGAAACACCGGCGCTCCGCGTCCGCGTGGGCGCGACGAAGCTGCGTGTCCCGACCTCGCACAGCGTCGACCGCGCCGTGGTCGAGCTCGTCGCTTCGCGAGCGTAGGACCGACCGTTTACGGTCGAGCTCGATCGGGGCGGGCTTTCTTCGCGCTCCGCAGATAGGCGACCGCGTGGGCGACGTGGACGTCGGAAAACATGTGGCCGACCTTCTGCTCGTCGACGCGGCTCGGCCATCCGCGCGCAGCCAGCAGGCTTCCGAATGCGCGCGAGTGGCCGGCTGTCTGGCGATCTTGCGCGCAAACGCCGACGTAGACGGGTGCCTTCAACGAGACGTCCTGTCCGGAGTGCCAGCCGCCGCCGCCGGCGAAGGTTGCGTAGCCGTCGAAGCTCACGCGTCCGCGCAGGACGAGCGAGCCCACGTAGTAGGCGCCGCTCGAGAAGCCCATCAGGAAGACGTCGTCGTAGGGCACACCGTTTCGCTTCTCGAGAAAGGCGCGCGCTGCGTCCCAGCCGTCGACGAGCTCTTGCTCCGCGGCCTCCTGCGCGGTGGCGGTCCCGGGCCAGACGAAGCCGCGCGGACCGAGCGGAGCGCGCGCGAAGACGGCCTCGAACTTGTTCTGTTTCGCCTGACGCGCGAGCGCGCGCTCCTGGAGCCACTGCCAGTCGACGTCCTTCGCGATCGCGCCGTGGAGGAAGACGACGAGCGTGCGCCGTCCGTCCTTCTGGCCGCCGTCGATGTGACAGAGGCCGTTCGGCAGCGTCTCGAACTCTTCCGCGCACCAGGGCAGCGGAGTCTTCTCGCCCGCGCGTGCTCCACCCGGCGACCTTGACGTGGTGGTGGTGAGCGACGCGCGCTGCAGCTTCGACTTCGCTCCCTGCTTCGGAGCTGCATGCGCCGCAGTCGCGCAGACGGACATCGCGATCGCGAACAGCGCAGCGATCCGGAGATTCGACAACCTCTCCATGGGCGCGCGACGCTACCACGGAATCACAAACGTGCACCCCCACGCGCGCCCCCGCCCGAAGTGCGCAGCATTCATCGAGAAACGCACCTTGCCAGAGCGCCGTCGTCCACGCCGCGCAGCATGACGAAGCCGCGCCCGATCCTCCGCGCCCTCGTTCACGACGACGCTCGATGGATCGAACAGGGAGACAAGAAGACAATTGTCTCCTTGTCTCCCTGTTCCACCCTTGCAGCGTCGCGTCCCGCGAAGACGCTGCGGTCTACGACCAACCAGCAGCCCGCGAAGAGCCGCTCCGTTTCCGACCTGGCGCTCGAAGCCTCAAGCTCGAAGCGTGAAGCCGAAGGCCAAAGCCCGAAGCCCGAAGCCCGAAGCCCGAAGCCCGAAGCCCAAAGCCTGAATCCCGAAGCCCGAACCCTGGAGCCCGAGCTCACCCAAACGCCGCGAGCGTATCGTGCGCCTCGCGTGCGAGGTCCTCCACGATCTGCCCCATCGGCTTGACCTCGTGAATCAATCCGACGCCTTGGCCGGCGCTCCAGATGTCCTTCCAGCGCTTCGCACCTTCGGGGCTGCGGTCCGCCGTGAAGCCTTCCGGCACGGTGTGCTTGATGAAGTTTGCGTGAATGCCCGAGACGGCGTCCGTGTAGACGATGTCCTCGGGCGTCGCCTTCACGACGCTCTCCTTGTACGCATCGACCGCGCCACATTCGCTCGACGCGATGAAACGCGTGCCGATGTAACAGAGCTCGGCGCCGAGGCTCAGGCTGGCGACGACCTGCCGGCCGTCGCTGATGCAACCGGCGGCGAGGATCGGCACCTTCAGCTCCTCCTTCAGCCACGGCACGAGCACGTACGGCGAGATGCGTCCGGCGTGGCCACCGGCGCCGGCCGATACGGCGATGATCCCGTCGACGCCGGCGGCGACCGCCTTCTTGCCGTGCGCGAGGCTGATGACGTCGTGGAACACGAGGCGACCGTGCTCGTGCGCCTGCTTCACCAGCGGCGTGGGGTTGCCGTAGCTCGTGAGGATGACGGGTACGCCGAACTCGATGCAGAGCGCCATGTCGGCCTCGACCCGCTCCGGCGCCGTGAGTCCGATCGTGATGTTGATCCCGAACGCCTTGTCCGTGCGCTGCCGGATCCAGGCAAGGTCTTCGCGGAGCTTCTCCGCCGTGCGCGCGTTGAGCGACGGCATGCATCCGAGGATGCCGGCCTCCGCCGCGGCGACGATCATCTCCTTGTTCGAGATGATGAACATCGGAGCGGCCACGAACGGGTACTTGAGGCCTAGCTTCTTCGCGAGCGGGGTCGAGAGCTTCATCGGTCGGAGATGGTAAACGACCACCGGCGATTGTCATCGGCGACGAGCGGGGCGCGACGGGGCGCGGAGGAGGGGCGGGAAGGGAAGCGCGGCGGAGATCAATAGATCTGGGGGACGTACATCGAGTCGGGGATCGGCGCGCGGAAGTAGTCCGGGTTGTGGACGCGTGCGGGCAACACGACCTGCTCGCGCGGCACCTCCTCGTACGGAAGCTGAGTGAGGAGGTGATGGATGCAGTTGAGCCGAGCGCGTTTCTTGTCGTCGGCTTCCACGACCCACCACGGAGCTTCCGGGATGTGCGTTCGCTCGAACATCTCCTCCTTCGCCTTCGTGTAGGCCTCCCAGCGGCGTCGCGATTCGAGATCCATCGGACTCAGCTTCCACTGCTTGAGCGGATCGCGCATGCGCATCGTGAATCGCAGGTGCTGCTCGTCGTCGCTGATCGAAAACCAGTATTTGACGAGCGTGATGCCGGAGCAGACGAGCATCTTTTCGAACTCGGGCACCGTTCGATAGAACTCCTCGCATTCGGCGTCGGTGCAGAAGCCCATCACGCGCTCGACGCCTGCGCGGTTGTACCAGCTCCGATCGAACAGCACGATCTCGCCTCCCGCAGGGAGGTGGCTCACGTAGCGCTGGAAGTACCACTGCGTCTTCTCGCGCTCGTTCGGCGCAGGCAGCGCCGCCACGCGGCACACGCGCGGGTTCAGTCGCTGCGTGATGCGCTTGATGACGCCCCCTTTGCCGGCCGCATCCCGACCCTCGAAGATGACGACGAGCTTCCGCTTCTCCTCGACGATCCAGTCCTGGAGCTTCACGAGCTCGGCCTGCAGCCGGAACAGCTCCCTGAAGTAGAGGCGTCGATCGACGCCCGTCGTCGCCGGCTGCGGACCGATCTCGCCGAGGAGCTCGGAGATGCGGTCGTCATCCATCTCCATCTCGAGCTCTTCGTCGAAGCTGTCCGCGTGTTCTCGCCTCAGCCGCTCACGGGTGGAATCGGAGCTCGAGGTCGTCCCGCCCTCGCGTGAAGAGGTTTGCATGCCGTCGTATCGCGTGGTGCCCATCGCTCGATCGACATGCCGCGCCCGTGCCGATGCGGCGACCCGAGCCTGCGGGACGGGCAGGCTTGGCCTCGCGCATGCGGCGCGAGAAGCCTGCGTGCTGCCGTCGTCCCGCCCGTGAGCACGAGCATTCGGGCGCAGCTCGAACGCGTCACATTGCCACGAGTCGCGAAAACTCGACGTCTCAGAGCGGCCCTCCGTCGGGGCAGACGCACGTGGCTTCGACTCCTCCGTCTCGCAGCCGCGGCTTCGGCTCGGCGATGCAGCCCGGCGGGCATGCCGCGTCGACGAGGGTGTACGTGACGTCGACGTCCCGCTTGCACGACACGGGCTTGCGCGGAAGCGTGCAGCGGACCGCGTCCGTGTATTCGGACCGCACGTTCGCGACGATCCGGGTGGGACCGACCTCGCGGATCTCGATCCGGCGCGACACTTCGTAGGCGCACGTGCGATCGGGACGGAGGACCGAGGTCTCGACCTGTCCGACGTCCAGGACCACGTCGTGCCGATCGATGGCCAGCGATCCGACGCCGGTGTTGACCGGAAGGTTCGCGCGATACTTGCCGCCGTCGAGCGGACGGATGGTGATGAACAGCGGCGCCGCCGCCGACGACGGCGCACCCGCATCGGCACCGGGGCACGTGCTCGACCGGTCCGACAGCGCGATCGCGTACATGCCGGCCGGCGGTGGAGCGGTGGGCGCGGGCGAGTGCGAGCCCGCGTCGGCGCGCTCGCCCGGCGGGGCTTCCACGGACGGCGGCGTGCCGGTTCCGGCGGCCGCGTCGCTCGCCGCGATGTCGATCGATGCCGGCGGCGGCGCAGGCTCCGGGCTGCGGCAGCCCGTGAGCAAAACGACCGGCAAGGCGGCGAGCGCGAGCAGAGCAGCGTGCTTCACGCGCCGTAGCGTAGACGCTACGGCCGGGCTTGCGAAGCTGCGGAGCTCGAGCGTTCAGCGGAACCAACGGTCGGCGAGATCGTCGCCGATAGGGCTGGGCGGGGGCGGAGTCGTCGGCGAGTAGCGGAGCGGACGCTTGCGCTCACGACCGTAGTCGCCGAACCACTGCTCCTCGTCGGACTGGAAGTTGGGGGCCTGCGGCTGTTCGTTGGCGCTCGACATGACGACCTCGGCGGTGGGGAAGCTTGGAAGCGTTGCGCTTCGCGGTGGCGGTAGAGCATGCGAGATGCCAAGGTCGAGCGGTGGGGGCCGCAGGCTCCGCCATCGCGATCGCGCCTGTTTCCCAGCCGTCCCAGCTCGACCATTCCACGCCGCGGCGGCTCGAGGAGCGGGTGTATCAGGGGGTGTATCCCGGGCCCGGCAACGAGACGTCTCCCGTCTTCCTGCCCTCGAGCCGGATACACCCGAGTTCGCTCGTGACGGCGCGCCCGAGGTAGGTTCGGGAAGATGAAGCGTTCCACGATCGACCGCGCCGTTCGCATCGTCGACCGACTCGGGATCTCGCTCGTGTATCCCATCGACAACCGACCCGAGCCGCGGTCGCTCTGGAGCGAGCTGCATCCGGGCGTCGACATGGAGTGGTCGTGGGACGAAAACGCCGACCCGCGCGTTGCCGATCTATGGCACCTGCGGGAGCGGCTCGCGCGTTCTCACGACGTCGCGTACGCGAAGTGGTTCCGGGGCCGAGCGACCTTCTTCTCGCTCCCTGTCTTCCAGGCGCTGCTCGGCCGGCTTGCGGAGGCCGGCGACGTCTTCGCAGGTTTGCCGCGTGAGGCCGTCGAGATCCTCGCGCTTCTTCGAGAGCGTTCGCCGCTGTCGACGAAGGAGATCCGTGCCCTCGCCGATCTGCGCGGCAAGGAGCACGAGACGCTCTTCACCCAGGCGATGAAGGCGCTCTGGACACGGCTCTTGATCGTCGGGACGGGCGAGGTCCCCGACGGAGCCTTCCCGTCGCTCGCGGTCGGCGCAACGGAGCTGCTCTTCGAGGACATCTGGAATGCGCGTCGCAACGTGCCGGAGGAAGCGAAGCGGCAGCTCGATCGCGTGCTCGAGGAGTCTCCCGCGTTCGCACGCGAGCTCCGCAAGGCACTCGGCGAGGTGTCCGCGGGCGAGTCCGGTCGCGTCCACCGAGCCGAGCGGGGGCAGAGACGGGCACGCGTCGACCACGGCGTGACGATGGACGCCCCCGTCCGCGGGCCGAGGACGAAGCGCGCGGCAGGAAAGCGACGTTCCGTCGACGGTGGAGGTGCAGCGAACGCCGAGGAGCTCGCCGACGCGCCGTTCGGTGAGCCCACTGCCGCCGAGGTCTCGAGAGATCACTGAACGCGGTGAGCGCGTGCGGAGGCGCTCGTCGAGCGCTGCCGTGGCGGCGGCCGTGCCCGCGCGCCCAAGACGAAACTGCGTGCGATAGACTGCGCGCCGTGGGTGCGGCGTCACCGGGCGAGATCGTAGGCTTCGCCGTCGTCGTGACGGTGGCCGTCGTCGCCGTCGTTCGCGCGACGTCCGGGCGCCGCCGCGCGCGTGCGACGACCCTTGCCGGCCTGGCGCTCGTGACCGGCGTCACGGCCGCGCTCGCGCGTCCGGACCCTCGACCCGCAGAAGCGGCGCCGCGAGAGCAGCCAGGTCCCGGGACGGCGGTCGGCTATGTGTCGTCGGCCGCATGCCTCGGGTGTCATCCGGGGGAGCACGCGAGCTTCTCGCGCACGTTCCATCGCACGATGACGCAGGCGGCATCGCCGGCGACCGTGCGTGCGCCGCTCGACGGTCGACCGCTCGACCTCGACGGGCGCTCCGTTCGTCTCGAGCGACGCGGGAGCGACGAGGTCTGGGCGACGCTGCCCGACCCGGACGCGGTCATCGAGGGCAAGTCTGCACCCGATGTGACGCGACGAGTGGTGCTCACCACCGGCTCGCATCGCGAACAGGCGTTCTGGGTGGCAGGCAAGCGCAGCGGCGATCTCCGACTCGTGCCGTTCGTCTGGCTCGTGAAGGACGCCGCGTTCGTTCCGCGGCGCGAGGCGTTCCTTCTTCCGCCGGAGGCGCCGATGCCGCCGGTGCGCTGGGCATCGAGCTGCATCGCGTGCCACGCCGTCGCCGGTGAGCCGAGGCACGACCTCGAGACGGACTCTTTCGATACTCGGGCCGCGGAGCTGGGAGTGAGCTGCGAGGCATGCCACGGCCCGGGCGCCGCGCACGTGGAGCGCCATCGCGACCCCGTCGCACGTTACGTGCAACATGCATCCAAGGATCCCGACCCGACGATCGTGCATCCGGGACGGCTCTCGCCGGAGCGCTCCGCGGCGGTCTGCGGCCAGTGCCATGCGTATGCGTTTCCACGCGACGAAGCCGGCTGGTGGACGGACGGCTACTCGCGAACGTTCCGCGCGGGAGATGCCCTCGAGCCCTCCCGGACGCTCATCTCGCCGGCGACGATGGCAGGGCAGGCGGGCGCTCCGGTCGTCGACGCGCCGGCGACGGCCATCTTCTGGCCCGACGGCGCCGTTCGCGTCGGGGGGCGGGAGTACAACGGCCTCCTCGCGTCGCCGTGTCACGAGCGTGGCGTCGGAGAGCGGAAGATGACGTGCCTGTCGTGTCATTCGATGCACGGCGCAGCCGATCCGGCGGGCCAGATCGCGCCTGATCGCGCCGGCGATCGCGGATGCACGACGTGCCACTCGGATGCTCGCGCGCGTTCACATTCGCGTCATGCCCCCGGTTCGGCAGGGAGCGCTTGTGTGTCGTGCCACATGCCGAAGACGAGCTACGCGCTGCTCTCGGCCGTGCGCTCGCACACGATCGATAGTCCCGACGTGACGAACACCCTCACGACGGGCAAGCCGAACGCATGCAATCTCTGCCACGTCGATCGCTCGCTCGGGTGGACGGCGCGCTGGCTCTCGGAGTGGTTCGATCGCCCATCTCCGGTGATCCCGGACGAGCGCGCGCACACCGCGTCCGGCGTCTGGGACGGGATCGCGGGCGACGCCGGCGTCCGCGCGCTCGTCGCCGATGCGCTCGGCTCGGCGGAGGCGCTCGACGCGAGCGGCACGGCAGTGTCTGTGGCGGTGCTCGAAGAGATGCGTCGCGATCCGTATGCCGCCGTGCGGTACATCGCGGCGCGGTCGCTCGCCAAGGTGCACGGCGCTCGACGGCCTGGCGCGTCGCGTCCTCCCGCAGAGCTCGGTCCGGACGGCCGGCTCGATCCAGCGCGGCTGCGCGCTCTCCTTGCGGCGCGTGACGAACGCGCGATAACGATCGCCGAGTGAGCTCGTCGCCCGCACGCTCGTCCGACCCCGCGGCGCCTTCGCCTTCGCCTTCGCCTGAGCCCGCCTTGCATGGAGAGTCGCGGGACGTGGTCGAAGGCGTGATCGATCGCCACCTGCGCGCCGGGTGGTGGGGGCTCGCCGTCTTCCTGGTGCTCGGCCTCGCGCTCGAGCTCCTGCACGCGGTCAAGTCGCCGTTCTACGTGGACGCCGGGCGCGAGACGACGCGCCTCCTGCTCCGCCTGGCGCATGCGCATGGCACGTTGCTCTCGATTCTGAACGTGGCGTACGCGCTCACGTTGCGCGTACGGCCTCGCGCGAGCCGCGCGCTTGCGTCGGCGGCGCTGCTCGCGGCGCTCGTCCTCTTGCCCGGCGGGTTCCTCGTCGGTGGGATCTGGGTGCACGGCGGCGATCCCGGGCTCGGCGTGCTCCTCGTGCCTGCCGGTGCGGTCGCGCTTCTCGTCGCCTGTGTCGCGATCGGCTCCCGAGCTTCGAGCCGGGAGTGATCCCGTGCAGTCAGGGCGTCGTCTCCTCGCGCGATGCCGAGAAGACCGCCCATCCGTTCACGCGCGCTCTTCGGGAGCCGCCGTCGATCCCGGAGCGAGCGTCGCGTAGAAGTCCCACGTGACGCGCTCCCAGAACGCGCGTGCTGGCGGGCTTTCGAGCGCCAGCTTGACGAACGGCCACAGGAGCTCGGCAAGCTTCTCGAGCTCGGGGCGATCCATCACGCCGATGCGCGAGAGCCACGCGCCGAGCGTCTCGTCGCCGTGCTCTCCGACGAGCTTCTCGAGGTCGGCGAGCAGACGCTCGCGCGGGCGATCGCGCCGAAGCACCTCGAGCACGATCGCCTCGGCGGCCTCGTCCGCGGCGAGCCGCGCGTCGTCGTCGACGTTCTGCGTGATCTGCGCGAGGCTCTCCTCGTAGAAGAAGGCGACGACGTTCTTGCGGAAGGCGACGAGCTTCGGGTCGCCGGCGCTGGAGACGAGGAAGTCGGCGATCTTCTTCTTCGACTTTCGAGAGAAGCCGAGCAAGAACTTCCGGATCTCGGGCTCGAGGCGCTTGTCGAACTCGGCGCGCACGGCCGTCATCGACTTGAGCACCGCGCCGGATCCGATCGGCATGAACCGCTTTATGAGAGCGGGCAAACCCCAGTCGGCGAAGAACGGATTGACCGACTCGTTGAACTCGATGAGCGCATCATAGAGGACGTCGCGCATGATCTCCTCGACGACCTCGTCGTCGAAGACCTTGCGGACGAGCGGCTCGGGCACGAGGTCCGGCCGCGCGATGAGCTCGTCGATCGCCTTGCGTGCCTCTTGCGGGACGTAGTCGCCGAGCTTCGAGTCCTCGACGCGGAGCGAGAGGACGACGCGCCGGTTGATCTCGCGCGCGATCGGCGAGAGGACCCCACGAACCGCGTCGTTCGTCAGGACCGCGGCGAGCCCGGACACGAACGTCTTCGGCTCGACGAGCTCGCGGATCGGGCGCGAGAGGACGTGGTCGTAGCCGCCCGAGAACGATCGGATGAAGTCTCCGCGGGCGCGTTCGTCGACGAGTCGTTCGGCGAGGAAGGCGACATGGCGTGACCGCAGCGCAGAGATGGTCGCGGGCGAAAGTTGGAGCACGTCTTCGCTCATGCTCTGGAAGCTCTCGCACGAAGGGAGGAGCTCGTAAAGGCGTGCCAACCGCCAGGTCCGAGGTCCTCGAGGCCGACCTGCTCGTTCGGGGGAGGGGCCGAGACCGAGGGAATCGAGCTCGAAAGCGCCGACGGCCGAGGCTTCTCGGCTGTAGCGCTCGCTGGCGGCGCGGGTCGTTGCTAAACAGAAGGGGGCGATGACGGCGAAGAAGGCGCCCGCCACGGCCTGGGAGCTGGCGAGAGCGATCATCTGGGCCCAGCGCGGCAAGCTCGCTGCGGGGCTCGGTCTCCTCTTCGTCGACAGGGCCGCGGGATTCGTGCTCCCGATCGCCCCGAAGGTGCTCCTCGACGAGGTCGTCGGGAACAAGCGGTCCGACCTCTTGCCGTGGCTCGCTGCGGCCGTCGTCCTCGCCTCGTTCGTCCAGGCGCTCGCGCTGTTCGGTCTCCAGCGGATCCTCGGCCTCTCGGCTGAGCTCGTCGTCCTCGGGTGGCGGCGGCGCATCATGGCGCACGTCACGCGGATGCCTGCGTCCCATCTCGACGGGACACAGTCGGGAGCGCTGCTCTCGCGCATCATGGATGACGCGGCCGCGATGCAGAATCTCGTGGGCGCCCAGCTCGCCCGGTGGACGAGCAACATCCTCACCGCGCTCGTCGCGTTCGTGGCGCTGCTCTGGATCGACTGGAAGATGACGCTCGTGGCACTCGCGTTCGCGGCGCTTCCGGGGCTGGGCCTCGACTTCGCGCATCGAAAGCTGCGGCCGCTCTTCCGGGAACGCGGAGAGCTCCGAGCAGAGGTCGCCGGACGGCTCGCCCAGACGCTCAGCGGGATTCGCGTCGTCAAAGCTTATGGCGCCGAACGTCGCGAGCAGCTCGTCTTCACGCGCGGGCTCCACCGGATGTTTCGCGTGATGTCCCAGACGACCAACCGCCGGGGGACCATGGGCGCCGTTGCAGCCGTCGTGTCCGCGGGAGTCATCGCGATCGTCGTCGTCATGGGCGGACAGTCGATCCTCTCCGGACGGATGTCGCTCGGCGACTTCGGCAGCTATGTCGCGTTCGCGCTGATGTTCGCGGCGCCGCTGCTCGATCTGCCGGAGATCGCCACGCGCGCGAGCGAGACGCTCGCCGATCTCGATCGCGTGCGCGCCGTCGAGGCGGTCACGCCCGAAGACGACGGTGACGAGCGCCGCGCGCCCCTCGGCAAGGTGGATGGAGACGTCGCGTTCGAGGGGGTGTGCTTCGAGTATCGCGCCGAGGCTCCCGTGCTGCGCGACGTGTCGTTCCACGCGCGCGCAGGGACCACGACCGCCATCGTCGGCCCGAGCGGCGCCGGCAAGAGCACGATGCTCGCGCTGCTCATGGCGTTCTATCGGCCTACCTCGGGCAAGGTGACGATCGACGGCCGCGATCTCGCGACGGTGAAGCTCCGCGACTGGCGGAAGCGCCTCGCCGTCGTGCTCCAGGACGACTTCCTCTTCGACGGCACGATGGCCGAGAACATCGCGCTCGCCAGACCGACGGCGACGCGCGAAGAGATCGAGCGAGCGGCGCACGCCGCACATTGCGACGAGATCGTGCGCGCACTGCCGGACGGCTTCGACACCGTCGTCGGAGAGCGCGGGCTGAAGCTGTCGGGCGGGCAGCGCCAGCGCGTCGCGATCGCGCGAGCCGTCCTCGCCGATGCCCCGGTGCTCCTGTTCGACGAGGCCACCTCGAGCCTCGACAGCGAGAGCGAGGCGGTCATCCGCGATGCGATGGAGACGCTCGTCCGAGGCCGCACGGTCTTCGTCATCGCGCACCGGCTCTCGACGATCCGGTCGGCCGACCAGATCCTCGTCCTCGATCGCGGGGAGCTCGTCGAGCGCGGAACCCACGATGAGCTCATCGCGCGCTCCGGACGCTACCGCGCGCTCCACGACGTGCAGTTCGGCCTCGAGCGCGCTCGTCCCGCTGAAGCCGCACCGACCAGCGCTGCGACGCCAGGCCCAGCCTCAGGCTCTGCGACGACAACGGCGACATCCGGTCCACGTTCGACGCCGCCGAAGCCCTTGCTCGACTCGTACGACGCCACGTAACGTGGGTGGCCATGTCCCTCGCGAATCTCGTTCCTGCCGGACTTTCGCCTTCGAAGGAGCAGGCCGACGTGCTGCTCGAGCTCGCGTACCTGACGACCGCGGTGGACGGTCGACTCGACGACGAGGAGCTGTCCGCGTTCAAGGACCTCGTCGGGCGGCTGCGAGGCAAGGCGGCGAGCAACGCCGAAGTGGATTCGCTGCTCGACCGGTTCGGCGGGAACGTCGAGCACGCCGAGATCACCGAGCGACTCCAGAAGATCGCGCCGACGTTGCCGTCGGAGCTCCGAGCTGTCGCGTTCAAGCTGTCCGTCGGGCTCGGCGTCGCCGATCTCGACGCGAGCGGCGAGGAGAGCGATCTGCAGGTCGCCCTCGCAGAGGCGCTCGGCCTCGACGAGTCGAAGGTCGACGAGCTGACGGCAGAGGTCTACGCCTCCCTGGACGCAGGCGAGGACTGACGAGAAGCAGGCGCGGGAGGCGGACGGATCGTGTTCCACCCCGAGGGTCCGACGTTCATCGAGCTGATGCGGCAGGCGCTCGCGTCGACCGAACACGGCTACGATCTCATCGCGCCGAAGTTCGATCACACGCCGTTCCGCACGCCGGATCCCGTCCTGGTCGCGATGACGAAGTTGATCGGCGGGCCGCGCTCGATCAGCTCCGCGCTCGACGTCTGTTGCGGAACGGGCGCGGCGATGCGCCAGCTCCGTCCTCTCTGTACGGAGCGAGTCGTCGGTGTCGATTTCAGCGTCGGGATGCTCGACGAGGCGGAGCGACGCCTCGCGGACGCGCCTGGGGATGCACGCGTCGAGCTCGTCCGCGGTGACGCGATGGCGCTCCCGTTCGAGCGGGAGATGGATGTCGTCACGTGTGTCGGAGCGTTCGGTCATGTGCTCCCGGACGACGAGGACCGCTTCGTCGCCGGCATCGCGCGGGCCTTGAAGCCGGGCGGACGGTTCGTCTTCGCGACGGCGCGTCGCCCGCGCGTGACCGAACCGTCGTTCTGGATGGCGCACGGCTTCAACGCCGTCATGCGCGTCAGGAACGCGCTGCTTCGTCCACCGTTCATCATGTACTACCTCACGTTCCTCTGGCCGGAGGTCGCACCGCTGCTCGAGCGGCACGGCCTCGAGCCGACGGCGCACGAGGGCCTTTGCCCGACGCCGTACGAACGGGTCGTGATCGTGAGCGCGCGGAAGCGCTGAGCGAAGGGGGAGATGAGCGCGCGGAAGCGCTGAGCGAAGGGGGAGGATGCCCGGTCGCGCGTGATGCCGCGTCGAATTCATCTCCCGTGCGCCACGACAGGTGCGAGGCTCTGGATACGAACATGCCGACGACGCGTCCGAAACTCTCCCTTCTCCGTCACGTTTTCCTCGTCGCCCTCGCGAGCGCACCGCTCGCATGCAAAGACGGTGGCTGCGGTGGAGGTGGCGCCGCGGCGCCCGCCGATGCGTCGGAGTCGGCGACGACGTCGCCGTCGGCGTCCGCTGCGGTCGGTGCGTCGTCCTCCGCCGGTGCCGGGCGGCCGCGCTGGAGCTCCGTGCGCGCAAGTGGACCGGTGGGCGCGCTGTTCCGCGCCGTGAACAGCATCGAGCTCACGGAAGAGCAGAAGACGAAGCTCGACGAGATCGCCGCCGACATGCGCGAGGCCGAGCGCGCCGCTCGTGACACGGCCGAGGCGGGCGCTCCGCGAGCCGAGATGAGGGAGGCACATGCTGCGCTGATCGCCGGGGTCAAGGCGGGCAAGATCGAGGCGGCCAAGATGGAGCCGCACTATGCGGCGCTCGAGAAGACGGCGAAGGCACGCGAGGACCGCGAGGCCGATGCGCTCGACCGCCTGCACGCCACGCTGACGCCGGCGCAGCGCAGCGCCGTGGTCGGCTCCGTTCGTTCGAGCGAGGGCATCATCGCCGCGCGGATGAAGCTGCACGAGCGGCCCGATGCCGGCGCCCGGAGCTTCGCCAGGGTGCGTATCGAGCGGTACACGCGCGACCTCGGACTCGATGCGGCTCAGCAGAAGAAGGTCGAGGCGATCCTCCCGCAGGAAGACCGTGCGGCGAGCACACGCGAGGAGGCGAAGAAGCACACGGAAGCGCTGCTCGCGGCGTTCGACCAGGAGAGCTTCGACGCGAAGAAGCTCGATCTGGGGCAGGCGAAGCTCGCGCGCGCGCCGATCGAGGAGCAGGTGAAGCTGTTCGGCCAGCTCCTGCCGATCTTGAAGCCGGAGCAGCGCGAACGCCTCGCGCAGTCTCTCGAGCGGACGAGCGAGCAGGCGCGCCCACATCGCGGAATGGGCACCGGTGAGCGCGTGCATGGCGATCACGGTCACGACGACGACGTCCACTGACCGCCGTGCGGGCTCTCGGAAGCGCAGCCGCCGACCGAGGAAGCGCGAGCTCGAGGCATCGCGCGCTATGCTGACGGCCCGTGGCTCGGACACCGTTCATCACCCTCGCCGTTTCCCTCCTCGCGGCATGCTCCCGGAAAGACGGCGCGCCGTCGGCGGACGCTGCCGCGGACGTCGCGCTCAGCGCGCCTGCGCTCGACGCAGCGCCTGCGCCGATGCCGAGCGTGAGCGTGCCGGACGGTGGCTTCACGCTCACGGGCGTCACTCCGACCGAGGCGCGGCGCGTGCGCGTCGCAAAGCTCTCGGACGAACCTGCCATTTCTTCTTCGAAGGATGCGCAGGCGCTGCTCGACAAGCACTTCGCGGGGGCGTCAGGGCCGTTCGACGTGCAGACGGCCGAGCTCACGGCAGCGGGCCGGCGAGCGCTGCTCGTCGCCCCGTCGGGCAAGCCGACGAGCGAGGCTCGGCCCTACGCGATCGTCGTCGACGACGCGGGCTCGGTGCTGTGGTCGAAGGAACATCCCGTTGCCGGCATCATGGCGCCGGTCGGGCCGATCGCGATCGCCGCCGCCCCGCTCGGTCGTGTCGCGCTCGCGGCCTGCGATCCGCCGACGAGCGTCGTTGCGCTTCGTCTCTGGGACGACGACGGATCGCCATTTGCCGACTTCCAGGCGCTGTCGGGGATCGAGTCGTGCGATGCGCTCTCGCTCCTGTACTGGCCGCGTCAGGGATGGCTGATCGTCACGGCACGGGCCGGCGTGACGCGCGCGCGGCTCGTCAAGGAGAGCGGCGCGCCGACGTGGGGAGACGGGCTCGACCTCGGCGTCCGATCGCGGGCCGGAGCCATTGCCGCCCCGAACATCGCTGCCGACACCGAGGAATCGTTCGTGCTCGTGCAGCTCGCGCAGCCGTCCGCGGCAGAAGGCTCGCCGTTCCATGCGCTCGCGTTCCGGTACGACACGCGCGGCAATCCGATCTGGAAGGCGCCCGTGGACCTCGGTCAGCTCCCGAAGGTGCCTGCCTCCGCTGAGCGCGTGAAGCTCGCGCCGACGAGCCCGGGCGTGCGCGTGACGTTGCCTTCGGGCGTCGAGGTCGATCTCCGCCCGAGCGGCGACTTCGTCACTCGACCCCGAGCGCCGCGGTGATTCGCTTCACGGTTGCCGCCTCGAGAGGGGAGAGGCGGCCGTCGGCGGACGATGCAGAGGCGAGCGTCGACACGAACTCACGCTTCTCGCTCTCCGGCAGCTTCGCGACGATCGGCTCGGCCTGATCCCATCCTTCGAGATCGAGCACCCTTCGTCGCTCGCCGTCGTCGAGCCCGAGCACCTTCATCATCTTGTCGAGGAAGATACGCTCGTTCTCCGTCATGATGCCGTCGGCCACGAGGACCTTCGAGACGAGCAGGCACTTGGCGACCTTGGGATCCATGGCGCGAGGGTAGCACGACGCCGGCGGGGCGCCCGGACACGAGCCGCTCAGCGCCGGCTGGCGAGCTGCGCGATCAAGACCCCGGCGGCGACACCGACGTTCAGCGACTCGATCGCACCCGTTCCGCGAACGGCGACGATCGCATCGCACTGGGCGCGTACGCGGGGGCCGAGCCCCTCGCGCTCGTTGCCCATCACGAGGATGGCCGGCCTGCCGAAGTCGTAGCCGAGCGCATCGGCATCGGCGTGGCCATCTGCTCCGAAGACCTTCACTTCGCGCGCTCGGAGACGCGAGAGCGTGTCCGCGAGGTCGGTCGTCCGCGCCATCATCACGTGTTCGACGCCACCTTCGGCGACGCGCACCGCGTTCGGATCGAGCCCGGGGTGCGGCGCAGGCGCGCCGAGAAGGACCGCGTCGATCCCGAAGAACGCCGCCGTGCGGAGCACCGCGCCGATGTTGTACGAGTTCCGTACGCGGTCGAGCGCGATGGCGACGCCCTGCTTGTTCGTGAGCAGGTCGCCGAGCTCCTGGGGATTCGCCCAGTGGCGCGCGCGCGCTTCGAGCACGAGCCCTTCGTGCTGGTTCGAGTGGGCGAGCTTCTCGATGTCGCGCTCCGAGAGCACGCCGATCTTCACCTCGTCTGCGTGCGCTCCGAGCGTCTGCTCGACCTCGTCGACGACCTCATCGAGGCAGGCCACGCGGAGGACGTCTGCCGGACGCGTGGCAAGCACCGCCAGGCCGGCGCGGAAGCCGTGGATGCGCTCGACATCGGCGCGGGCGGCCTGCTGCGGCGGGCGCGCGGCCTCGCTCCGAGGGGGCGGTCCATGATGATGCGGACGAGAGCCTGGACGCGGGCGGGGCTTCAACGTCGACGCTCGATGTCGGCAAGGCGTTCGAGCTCTGCGAAGAGCTCGCGCGCGAAGTCGAGGTCCATGTGCCGCCGGTTCTTCGTGCTCTGCCAGAACTCGTCGAGGCGACCACGGCGCTGCTGCTCGTAGGTGAGCGCTTTGATCAACATCTGGACCTTGTCGGCGGCCTTCACGATCCGCGCCTCGAGCGTCTTGCCGGCCTCCGCTTCGGCCCAGAGCTCGAGCTGCGCCTTCGGCAGCACGTTCGAGAGCAGGAGGGCCTCGGCCTCCTCGAGCGCCACGTCGAGCTTGTCCGTCTTCGCCGGCATCGGGATGTCGCCGGTGAACGCTTCGGCGGCGTCGTGGACGAGCGCCATGCGGAGGACGCGCTCTCCGTCGACCGTCGTTCCGCCTGCGCGGAGGTCGTCGACGAGGAGCATCGCGACGAGGCAGACGCCGAACGAGTGCTCCGCGATGCTCTCCGGATCGACGACCCCCCGCAGCAGCCACCCCGTTCGGGGCAGTGCTGCGAGGCGGTCGAAGAACTGGACGAGCTCGATCGCCTCGAGTGCGTTCGAAGTTCGTTCAGCGTCGGACATCAGGCGTCGCGGAAGGGCAGGCCGCCGATGAAGTCGACCTTGCCGAGGTCGACGCCGTTGTGGCGGAGGATCGAATACGCGGTGACGAGGTGGAAGCCGAAGTTCGGGATGCCGAACTGGAGGAGGTAGTCCTTCGTGGCGATCACCTTGCCCGGCACCCACGGGAGCGAGACCGTACGGTCTTCGATGCCGTCGAAGTCCTCGGGCTTGAACCCGTTCACGTACTCGCGAACGCTCCGGATGCGCGTGCGGAGCTCGTCCCAGGTCTGCTCGGTGTCGGGGTGCGAAGGGGCCTGCTTTCCGGCGGCGCGCGCGCAGACGAACTTCGCGTTGTCGCAGATGATCATCACCTGGCGGCCGAGCGGGATCTGGTCAGGGGCGAGGCGAGCAGTGAAGAGCGTGTTCGCGTCGAACTTCTTCTGCTCGGCGAACGCGAGCGTCTTGTCGATCCAGCGCTCCAGGTTCTGCAGCGACTTGTCGAAGTGGGGAACCGTGAGCTCGTAGGCGGTGACCGTGCTTGTGGTCATTGGGAATGTTCCTCCGAAGAGGACGCTCTCCTAACGCGCCCGCGCGCCGGCTTCCAGACCCACACGCCTTCAGGCTCAATCGGCCCCTGCCGTCACCTTCAGGTTGTGGGCTTGCTGCTTGATGTTCTCCTGGTCCTCGAAGCGGGCGGCCTCGCCCGAGAGGCACTTGAAGATCGCATGCGCGAGCGGGCGCATCCGCGGTTCGGTCTCGGCGAACATCACGCCGAGGTTGCCGTAGGTGTATGCGAAGTACGGATACACGCTCGCGACGGCCTCGGGACCGAGCGCCATCTCGATGCGACGGTAGATCGACCGAAGCTGCGAGGCCTCGAGCCACTCGTCGAACGGGCCGTAGCCGCGGAGCCCGGCCTTCGTTCGCTCGTCGAAGGTGCGGAGCATCCGATCCATCTCGCCGAGGAGGGCGGCCTCGACGCGCTGGTAGACGCGCGCCGAGACGGGGCCGTATTGATTCATCGCGAACAGCGGAGCTCCCTCGCGGAGGATCGGCTCGGTGAGCGCCGCGGCGACGTCCTCGTGGATGCTTGCGACGAGCTCCTCGTCCGAGCGGATCGCCTCCGGAAGAAGGGTCTCCGGAAACTCCGGGTGCATCAGCAGGTCGAACCGAACGAGCAGGTTCAGTATGTTGCGAGGCCCGATCGCTCCGCCGCCTGCGAGCACCTGGAAGTCGCGCTGCGCGCGCGCCAACATCTCCTTTGCGTTCTCTCCAGAGGGCAGCGCTTCGTCGCGAGCGTAGAGCTTCTCGATCAACGGCGAGTCGAGGCGGCGCCGCAGTCGGGCGGCCTTCGGCTCCGCGGGCTTCTTCATCATGCGCTCGCGTGTCCATGCGCGGAGCGCACGCGAGAGCGGACTGAGCGCCTTCTCTGGCGCGATCTCGAGCGTCCCCCATCGGCCGAGGCGGGCATCGTCGAGCCCCAGCAGCTCGAAGACGACTTTGCGGACGGGGCGGGGGACCCCGAGGTCCGATGCATACGTCACGGTGCCGAGCACGATGCGCCCGCGGTGCGTCAGGTCCTGCGCCTCGGCGAGCCGGCCGTCGTCGCGCGCGGCGCGGGCCTCGAGCCAGAGGTGCAGCGCACATGCTGTGGCATACGTTCCGAGGTGACGTTGCTCCTTCAGCAGGCGCTCCTTCACCCAGGCACGCTCCTCCGCGGTTACGTCGCCACGGCGAGCGAGCGCGAGGAGCGCGAGAAGGCATCCGCCGGAGTACGTCTCGCCGGTGCTGGGGAAGAGGAGGGCCACATGAGCGAGCCGGTAGACGAGCTTCGGTCGGCCGAGCCGCGTCAGCGCATGGAGGATGGGCCAGGCGAAGAAGAAGAGGCTCGCGCCCGTGGCGATCACGGCGAGCTTCCACGCGAGCGCGATGGAAACGGGGCGAGCGTCGTCGAGCGTCGTCGCCAGGGTGTAGACGATGAAGCCGATCCAGCCGACGACCAGCAGTAACCAGAGCCATGCCCGCCCGGTCTTCGCACGGCTGGGTGACGACACTCCGCCGTTGCGCGACCGCTGGTGCGCGATGAGCGCACGCAACAACATGACGGCGATGATGATGACGCCGGCGCTCATGTCGGTCCGTCAGAGCCCGCGATAGCCGCCCGCGAGGAACGCGTCCGGGACGGGCGCGTCCATCTCGTGCGGATTGGAGGCATCGGCTCCTGCGGCGTGCGCCGCGACAGGGAGAAGGCTCACGAGACAAGCTTCCTTCGTGCGGTGACGAGGATCGCGGAGAGCCGCCATCGCTTCGCGCACCATCGTCTCGTCGCGAGGGAACGTGCCGAGCGGGCACGCGTACGCGGATGCCTTCTTTGCGCCGACCTCGAACAGGCCGAGCAGCTTGCGCCCCTGTCGCTCGATCTCGCCCGGCGAGGCATCCGGGCCGAGCTCGAGGACGTAGAACGGGCTCTTCGGGTTCATTCCGGTGTTCCTCCCCTCAGCGCTCCACGCCCGAGCCATGCGCCTTCGCGCGGACGCGCTCCTCCGGCGGAAGGAGGTCCCACAGCCCGTAGGTCGCCTTTCGCGCCTCGTCGACGTCCGACCGAGAAAGCGCCGCTTCACCCTTCGCGATGAGCTGCCGGGCAGCACGCGGATCGCGCATCTCTCCGAGGCGACCGGCGGCGTATCGGAGCTGCTGCGCGACCACGTCGGGATCGCGCATGCAGGCGGCTTCCCCCAGCCGTTCGACGGTGCGCATCCGTTTGCCGAATTCGCTCGCGTTGCGGACCGCCCGCGCGCGCTCGAGGCTGCGGATCGCTTCGTCGAGCGTGCGCCGCTCCATGTCGCTGCCGAGACGCGACACCCAGCTCACTGCGAAGCTGACGATCTGGAGTGCCTCGCCCTCCAGCTCCGGCCACGCGCGGAGTGCCTCGGCATCGGCGAGCATGCCGTCCGCCTCGATGAGCAGCCGCCGCAGTTTCTCGAGGGCATCCGGATCCGCGCCGCGCGCGGCTTCCACTTCGCGCCGTGCGTCGTCGAGGAGGGCGTCGACGGCCACGAGCTTTCGGCGGACCGAGCCTTCTTCGAGCTTGCTCGCCGGGCGTCCGTCGGCGCTGGTCCCGCTGGTCCCGCTTGTCGCGCTCCCGTCGGCGAGGGCACTGGCATAGAGCGACTCGGTCTTCGCCTGCAGCCGATCGAGCTGCGCCTCGAGGACGTCGATCGGCGCGTTCGGGGACACGAGCACGAGGGCGCCGGGGAAAGACACGCCGCGATCGGGCAGGTGTGCGGTCGCGGAGAGTCGACCGCCGCGGTCGAGCTCGAGCACCACGTCGATCGGCGCTCCCGCGGGCAGCGCGCTCGTCAGCGAGTCGGGACGGACCTCGATCGTGCCGACGAGGCGGCAGAGGTGCGCGAGCTCGACCTCGCCCTGCACGATCGGGACGCTGATCGCGCTCGCCTTCTGTCCCGGGTGCACGGTGAGAGACGTCCGGAGCCGGAACGTCTTGCGCGAGGGCAGGGGCGCGCCGCGCTCGAAGTAGACGGCGACGGTGCCGTCGGCGAGCGCGATTCCGATCGTGCGCGAGAGCGGCGGATCGGCGAGCGACAGCCCGTGCCGGATCGACAGCTCGCGCGGCTCGAGGTCGACGACCTTGCCGTTCGCGTCGAGACCGACGACCCGGAACGTGCTCTGCGCGCGCGGCCGGAGCTCGACCTGCACGACGAACGACCCGTCCTCGTCGACGCTCTCCTCGGCGCTCGTGAAGCTCCCGTCCACGCGCTCTAGTTTCACTTTCGCGAGCTTGCCGGCGGGGACCCGACCGACGACGAACGGGTACAGATCGCCGGAGACGCTCGGGTGCTGCAGCCACAGCTCCACTGCCTGCCCGCGTGCAGAGCCGGGAGCTGCGTCGGAACGCGCGGCGGCCGTGCCCTTCGTCGTGCCGATGGTCGCGAGATCATGCTCCGCGGCGAAGAGCGCGGCGCCCTCGGCGACCGCCGTCATCGGATCAATGTCCGTCGCGAGCTCGACCTCGAGCCGTTCCTCGAGGCGTCGTCGGAGGCATGTCATCACCGTCGGCCCGCCGACGAGCACGATGCGTCCCAGCGCTCCTGGAGCGAGCCCCTGCCGGGCGATCAGACGCAGACACACCTCGATGGATCGATCGACGATCGGCAAGACGAGCGCTTCGAATTCGGCGCGGTCGATGGGGACGTCGACCACGATCTCTTCGCCTTCCACGACGAGCGGCTCGGCGAGCGACACTGCCGCGTCGCGCCCGCTGCCGAGCTCGATCTTCGCGTCTTCGCACGCCGCTCGAAGCCGCCGCATCAAAGGACCGAGCGCCGGATCGACACGGCGGAACGGGCGGCCATGTGTCTCGCCGAGGACCTCGAGCACGCGGTCGAGGAGCCGCGCATCCATGTCGCGCCCGCCGAGGAAGTTGTCGCCGTCGTGGCCGACGACGCGGAGAACGCCCTCGCGCGTCTCGAGGAGCGACACGTCGAAGGTGCCGCCGCCGAGGTCGTACACGAGCCAAGGCGCCGGGTCTTCACCGCGTTTCCAGCCGGCGGTGAGCGCGGAGGCCACCGGCTCCTGAAGGTGCTCGACGAGCTCGAAGCCGGCGAGCCGCGTGGCCTCGCTCGTCGCGCGCGTCTGCGGCAGCTCGAAGAGCGCGGGCACCGTGACGACGACGCTCTTCGGAGCATGACCGAGCGCTTGCTCGGCATGGCCGCGGAGCGCGCCGAGGACGAGCGCCGACAGCTCTTCTGGCGTCTTCTCGGTCTTCGCGGAACGGAACGAGAGCGCGCGGCCGGACCCCATCAATCGCTTGAACTCGCCACGCGTGTTCTCGGGATCGGAGTCGAGGAATCGGCGTGCGCGCGCACCGACGGTGACGTTGCCGCGCGCATCCATGCGTACGACGCTCGGTAGTAGCGCCCCTCCGTCGGCGGTGCGAACCGGGCTGGACTTTCCTTCGGAGTCCGCGAGGACCGCCACGGAGTTCGTCGTGCCGAGATCGATGCCGAGGAAGTGTGCGGTCATCCGGCCCTTCGAGGTAGCACGACGACCCGCCGGACGCAGGCGTCGGCCTGTTGCCGATCAGCGTTTGCGTGGGTCGCGTGGGTCGCGTGGACGCTGCATGTCGACCTGCGTCGGCTCGCTGTCGGGCGGCTCGGCGACGGCCTTTCGCGAGCTCGGCGCCTTCGGCGGCTGGGACGCGCGCGAGGGGAGCGGGATCGGCGGCCGCTTCGGCTTGAGTCCCGCGTTCGCCGCCGAGAACGTCGGCGTCGCAGGCTTCATGCTCGGCGTGCTGTCGCGATCGTCGGCGTTCGGTCGCGTGCTCACCGATGTCCCGGTCACCGCCGGCGTCTCGATGGTCGGCGCGAACCTCTGGATCTCCGTGCGCGACGAGTCTGGCGCGGGCGGCATCACCTGCGTCTCGGTGCGCGAGCCCGGCGGTGGCGTCGGGAATCTCCTGGGTAGCGCAGGTGGCGCCGGCGGCGCGGACGCTCCGGGTCTCTGCGCAGGCCACGATGTCCCGGACGGCGGACCTGGCCGAAGAGGGGAGACGGGCGGACGTGCCGCGGGGATCCCATCGCGTGCCGTGACCGATGACGGCGGGCCGGCCGCGCCCGGACGAACGGGCGCTCCACGCATGGTCGCGGGAGACACGCTTCCCGTCGGGATGCCGTCGCGCGGACCGCTCGAGGCGGCACGCTGGGACGGCGCGACGGAGGCGATCCCGTCGCGCAGCGTCGGCGCTGCGGCGAGGCCGTCCGGGAGAGTGTTCGGACCAAGGCTCTCGCGCGACGACGGTACGGGCGGGGCGCTCGGCATCACGGCCGTCATCTCGCGGCTGTCGTGACGCGGCCCGGGGGGCACCGGTCGCGACGCGCTGGACACGCTTCCGGGACGCGGGGTGGTCGCGACGGCGTTCATCGATCGCGAGCTCGACGAAGAGATCGCCGGCTTCAACCAACCCGACTGCCGCTTCTGTTCGCCGGGAAAGAGCGTGTCGACGAGCTTCGCGAGCCGCGCGATGACGTCCGCCGGGGAGCTGCGCGCCAGGACGAACGTGTCGAGCTCGCGCGAGAGGTGCGCGGCCGACGGATAGCGATGCTCGCGGTTGCGCTCGAGCGCCGTCCGCGCGATGCGGGCGAGCTCCTCCGGGATCTCGGGCGCAACGGTGCGAGGATCCGGGATCGGCCCGAGCTGTACAGCGCGAACCGTGTCGACGTCCGTGTCGCGGCGGAAGAGGCGTCGGCTCGTCAACAGCTCCCAGAGCGTCGTCCCGAGCGAGAAGATGTCGCTCCGGCGGTCGAGCGGCATCTGCATGATCTGCTCCGGCGACAGATACGAGAGCTTGCCGGCGAGCATTTGCGACCCCGACACATCGCCCGCGGTGACCTTGGCGAGCCCGAAGTCGAAGAGCTTCACCTCGCCGTGGAACGTCGCGAAGACGTTTGCGGGATTCACGTCACGATGCACGAGCGCGAGAGGTCGTCCCGCCTCGTCCGCCAGCTCGTGCGCATAGTGGAGCGCGTCGGCGATGCGTGCCGCTGTCCATGCCGCGATCTCGGGG
>JAFAER010000077.1 GCA_023423895.1 Pseudomonadota bacterium | reverse complement strand
GTGGAAGTAGAGACGGTGCTGCGGGATGTCCTTGCGGTACTTCACCGTCTTGATGTCCCCCTCCTCCGGATGGAGGATGAGGTAGATCTTCTTCACGACGTCGATGTTGATCGGCTGGCGCTTCTTCTGCGCGTAGTCGCGGATGTAGTCGAGCGCTTCGCGGTGCCGCCGGATCTCTTCGCAGATCGGCTGAATGCTCGAATCGGTGACGATCGGAGCGTTCGGGTCGATCGCAGCCTTGAGCTCTTGGCCGGTGTACACCGAGCCTTCGAGCGCGCTGTCGTGGTAAATCCACGACATATCGAGGCTGTCTCGGTACGCCTTCTGGAAGTCCGGACCGGCGGCTTGCAGCCGTTCCTCGAGCTTCGCGACGCGCTCTTCGAGCGTGAGAGGTTTCGGCGGCGGCTCGGTGGGGGTTGCGGCGGCGAGCTTGCGCTTCGACGACCGCGCCGCCGGCGCCACCGGCTCCTTCCGGGTTGTTTTCGGGGAGGCTTTCGCGGCCATGGTGCCCTTCTGCCGCGCACCGGGCCATTGGGAATGCTTCCCATCGTCGATGAGCGACGAAGCCCCCTGGGGCACGACGGCGGCGAAGGTAGTGTCGCACTGCCGCGATCGTCAATAAAACCCGGAAAAACGACGTACAAACCAACAGTTGCGAATGTGTGGTTAAAGGTGGTCAAGGTGCCGAAACCCAGCCTTTCGGGCCAGGCGGACCGCCGCGACGACCCGTCCGGCGTGGCGTTGAGCCGCATCCTGCGCGGCCCGGCGTCCTCAGAAGGGGGCGGGGCCGGCCAGATGAGCTCTCTCGGCAGCGGTCCGCCGCATCGCTCCCTGACGAGCGCGCCACAGGCCGCCGCCGTCGGGGAGCGGTTGGCTTCTAGGCGCGCCGAGTCATGAGGCGTGCTGCTCGACGATCGCGATCGGCTTCGAGCGCGGCGACGTGGCGACGTGGCGACGTGACGAGAGGTTGCGCGGTTCGACACCGTCGGTGACGACGCGAGAGAGAGAGCGATCGCCGGGGTACGAGAACCAAGGCGTTCTCTGGGGGCGCCCATGCAGCCCGTCGGGTCACGTTTTTCGTGCGTGCATGACGAAAACTTGATCTCGCGCATCCTGCGAGCGCGCGCTGGAACGCGCGTGCGCGTTGGGCTATTCGCTCGCATCCATGCTCCTCTCGCTGACGATCGACAACGTCGTCCTCATCGAGCACCAGGTCCTCGAGCTCCGATCTGGCTTCAACGTCCTCACCGGCGAGACCGGCGCAGGCAAATCGATGGTGGTCGACGCGCTCGCGCTCGTGCTCGGTGGTCGCGCGCGCCCCGAGATCGTCCGCGGCGGCGCGCGTGAGGCTGAGGTCGCCGCCCTCTTCGAGATCGAGCCGGGGTCGCGGGTCGCCGCCAAGCTCGAAGCCGCTGGCGTCCCTTGTGACGGCGAGCTCGTCGTTCGCCGCGTCGTGCAGGCCGAAGGGAGGAGCCGCGCCTTCCTCAACGGAAAGCTGTCGACGGCCGCGCAGCTCGCGGACCTCGGACCCGATCTCTGTGACATCGCCTCGCAACACGAGAGCGTGAGCCTCACGGATCCGGCAACCCACCTCGAATACCTCGACGCGTACGGACGACTCGAGACGATGCGCGACTCGCTCGGAGAGAAGGTCGCCGAGCTCGCCGAGATCGTGCGCGAGATCGATCGCGTGCACGAGGCCGAACGCGATCGCGCCGAGCGTGAGGACTTCCTCGCGTTCCAGCTCCGCGAGATCGAGGAGCTCGATCCGTCCGTTGGCGAGGAAGCGGAGCTCGAGAGCGAGCGTGCGCGCCTCCGTCACGCCGAGAAGCTGTCGACCGCGACCCAGGGCGCTGCCGATCGGCTCTACGAGGGTGAGGACGCGGTGTGCGATCAGCTCGCCCGCGTTTCGACGGATCTCGACTCGGCCGCTGCCATCGATCCGACCCTCGCCCCGATCGCGCGCGCGATCGAAGGAGCGCGGAGCGAGCTCGCGGACGCTGCGCGGGCGCTCTCTCGCTACGCCGCCGGTATCGAGTCGAACCCGGACCGCCTGTCGGAGGTCGACGATCGCTGGTTTCGCCTCCAGAAGCTGCTCCGGAAACACGGTCCGACGACGACGGAGCTGGTCGCGTACCGCGACGAGCTGAAGCGCCAGGTCGCGCAGCTTGCGGGCGCCGAACAGCTGCGCGGTGAGCTCGAGGCGAAGCGCGAGGCCTGCCTCGCTGCCGTGGCCGCGGAGGCGCGCACGCTCTCGCGGAAGCGCCGTGATGCGGCGGCGAGGCTTGCTGACGCGATCGGAAGAGAGCTCGCCGGGCTCGGGATGGGGCGTGCGCGCGTCGTCGTGGATGTCTCGCCCGTACCCGCGCCGCAAGCAGGCGAGCTGCCGCCGGTCGACGGTGCGCGGCTCACGCAGAGCGGCATCGATCGCGTCGAGTTTCTGATCGCCCCGAACAAGGGAGAAGACCCGCGCCCTCTGCGCCGGATCGCGTCCGGAGGCGAGCTCTCTCGAGCGCTGCTCGCGCTGAAGCGCGTTCTCGCCGAGAAGGGGCCCGCCGGCCTCTATGTCTTCGACGAGGTCGACGCAGGCGTGTCCGGCGCCATCGCGGAGGTGATCGGGCGCGCGATCGCCGAGGTCGCGCGCCATCGCCAGGTCCTGTGCATCACGCACCTGCCCCAGATCGCGGCGCTCGCGGACGGGCACTACGTCGTCGACAAGTCGGAGTCGAAGGGGCGGACGACGAGCACCGTGCGGAAGCTGTCCGATGCCGAGCGCGTCGACGAGATCGCGCGCATGATCGGTGGCGTGCGCGTGGGCGAAGCCGCACGCCGCGCCGCCGTCGAGCTCCTCGGTGTGAAGAAGTAGCGGCCGCGGTCAGTCGTTCGGCGCCCCTGCGTTCACCCAAGCCTTCACGGCTGCAGCGGCTTCCGGGTTCGGGGCGGGGTCGTCGATCGGCATGCCGCCGCCGAACCACGCGAGCGGCGACTCGCCGGTGATCGCGAGCTTCGATTGCGTCGGGGCGGCCGGATCGATCAAACCCGCGGCGACGAGGCCCGCGTAACACTGGTCCTTGTTCGTGCCGCACTTGAAGCCGCCGCGCAGGTTCGTGTGGCAACCGCCCGTCCCGCTGCAGTGGCCTGGCGTTCCGGGCCCGAAGTATTGCGCATAGAGCTGCGACCACGTGGGGACGGGGCCTGATGCGTCGGCGTCGGCATCGCTTCCGGCGTCCGTGCCCGTACCGGCGTCCGAGGCGGGAGCGCCCCCGTCGGCGAGCGGCGAGGTCGGGACCGCGAGGCCGTACACGACGAGCTGGTTCGAGGACGTCCCGACGAACACGCGTCCATTGGCGACGGTCGGTGGCGCGAACTTCGTCGCCTCGCCGAGCATGTCGCCGGGCTTTTCGTCGCTGGAGTAGAGCTGCCGGGTGATGTCGTTCGCATCGAACGCGAGCAGCGTACCGGCGCCCGTGCTCGCGGCGAGGCCCGGGCTCGTGCGCTTGCCGCGAACGGCCCACAGGATGGCCGTGCCGGCCAGCTCGCCGTCCGACGAGACCGAGAGCGCGCCTCCAGGGTAGCCGGTGAGCGTCGTCGTGTTGACGAGCGGCGGGAGATCGAACGTCTGGCCGTTGAACCTGTACGCGCGCAGCCGATCACCGATGCCCCAGACGTAGTAGAAGCCGCCGCTGCCCTTCTTGAAGTATGCGGCGCCGCCCCAGACACCGCGCGCGGAGCCCTGCCACTTCTGGACGATCTGCGCGTCCTGGTCGGCTTGCCCGGTCGGTCCACCCATGTCGTCGCGGTCGACGAGGAAGTTCACGCCGCGCTTGTCCCCAGCGACGAAGAGGTTCGTGCCCGGGATGAGGATGCCGCCGCCGTTGCCGAGGCTGCGGTCCTGCGGGCTGAAAATCCTCGTGTCGAACGGCGTGAACTTCGCGACGACGGAGAACGCGCTGCCGTCATCGTGCAGGCGCACGATGCTGTTGCCGAGGTTGCCGGCGCCGTTGAATTGCGGCCGGCCGCTCGTGTCGTAGACGTCGGCCGACGTGTAATAGATGTCGCCGCTCGTGTCGGCGTTGAGGCCGACGCCCCCGTTCCAGATGCCGCCTTCACCGCCGTTCGGCGTCGTGATGTGCACGTTCGTTTGCTCGAGCGTCGTCGCGTCGTAGCCGAGCACCCAACCGTGATACGGGCTGATGTCGCAGAGCGAAGCGAAGCCGAGATGGATCTTGCCCCCGACCTTCAGCAGGCCGGGGCGCTGCATCTGCCGCAGCGGATCGAAGCGGATGACTCCGTTGACCGAGCCGTCACCGTTGCCGGCCGCCTGCGCGGTGATGATGACGGGACTGTTCGGGCGTGGGTTGCCCGTCGCGATGTCGAGCGCGTGCAGCTTGTGGAAGAACTTCCCGTTCTCCTTGTTGCGGGACGTGAACCAGATCGTCTTCGCCTGGAGGTCGATGACCGGCGTCGACGTGATGCCGACCTCCGGACCCAGCAGGCCGCAGCCGGTGTCGCTCGAGGAGACGGGCGTGCCGACGTTCCTCGTCCAGAGCGGAGGAGCATTCGGCCGCGTGTCGTCGGCGTCGAACGCGTAGATCGAGTTGTGCTCGGTCGCGACGAAGACGACGTTCTTGCCGTTCACGCCGCCGACGTAGAGCGGCTGCGCGTAGATCTGTCCGTCGACGGTTCGCGAGAAGAGCCGTCCGAACGTCGCCGAGCGCACGTTGGTCGTGTTCAGGATCTTCTCGCGCGGGTTCGCGCCCGTCCGATCGAGATCGTTGCGCGACGTGAGCACGTGCACGTTCGACGCGACCTCTTGTTCGGTGGTCTCGGCGTCCTCGGTCGCGTCTTCGATCGTGCACGCGCCGAGCACCGATGCTCCGAGGGCGAGCAGCGCAGCCGAGAGGACGAGCGACGGACGACCGAGCGCCACCATCGTGCGGGTCATGATGTGGGACAGGTAGCATCCGGTAGGAGAGCGGCAAGCCGCACCCCTCGACGGCGCTTCAGCGATCGCTCGTAACTAGTCGGCCTCCAAGGCCCAATCGCGCGGACCTGAAGGTCCGGGGATGGAACTTTCCAGCACGCGCGCGACGCCGCGAACGCCGAGCGCGCGTCGATGAAGGCGGACCGAGCCGAAGCCCGTCAGGCGAGGATCGTCGCCAGGTTCTCGCTCAGCCGGAGCGGCTTCGGCCGCTTCGTCAGCAGCTCGACGCCCGTCTTCGTGACGAGGCAGGTGTGCTCGAACTGCGCGGAGAGCGAGCCGTCGACGGTCGTGACGGTCCACTTGTCGATCGGGTCGATGGCGACCTCGAAGCCGCCCAGGTTCACCATCGGCTCGATGGTGAAGATCATCCCGGCCTTGAGGCGCTCGCCGCTGCCTCGCCGACCGTAGTGCTTCACCTGCGGATCTTCGTGGAAGCGCCGGCCGATGCCGTGACCGACGAAGTCACGCACGACACTGCAGCCCTGCGCCTCGACGTATTCCTGGATCGCCGCGCCGATGTCGCCGAGGCGTGAGCCTTCGCGAACCTCGGCGATGCCGAGATCGAGCGCCTTGCGAGCGACCTCCACCACGTGGCGTGCCTCTTTGCTCGGCGTGCCGATGTAGAACGTCGCGGAGGTGTCGCCGTAGAAGCCGTCGTAGACGGTCGTGATGTCGACGTTGATGATGTCGCCGTTCTTCAGGACGGTGCCGTCCGGGATGCCGTGGCATACGACGTCGTTGATCGACGTGCAGACGCTCTTCGGGAAGCCCCGGTAGTTCAACGGTGCGGGCCGAGCGCCGCGCCGGATCGTGTCTTCGTGGACGATCGTGTTGATCTCCTCCGTCGTCATCCCCGGGCGAAGCTTCTCGCCTATGAGCACGAGCGTCTCCGCGGCCATCTGGCCGGCGACACGCATTTTTTCGATTTCCTTCGCGCCCTTGATCTCGATCGCCACGGCTGACCTCTACTGCTTCGGCTACTTCAGCTCGCCCATGATCATCGCGTCCCCGACCGCCGCCTTCACGTCTTTCGTGTCGGGAGCGAGGTGGAAGTGCACCTCTCGGTCGCCGCTCGGGTGGGCGAACTCACGTACGAACGCGATGAACGAGTAGCCGACGAGGCGGCTCTCGAAGTTCTTCATGATGCCGTGCGACTCACTCGCCTTGTTGATCTGGACGGTGAAGTCGGTCGGCGGAGGATGGCTGCCCGCGAGCTTCTCGACGGTGTGGAGCCCGAGCTGGTAGTTCGAATCGGGGCCGTCCGTTTTCGCCGTCACGGTAGAGACGCGCACCCGGAGGACGGCGTCGCCGACCTGTGCGCGCTCGCGGAGGACCTTGTCGAGGCGAGGGGAGTAGCCGCGGTCGAAATCGAGGCCCACTGCGGCGGGTTCGATCGTGTCGTCGAAGAGGTCGGCCTGGCGACCGGAATAGGTCGACACAGGGCGGTTGGGACCGCTTCCGGCCGTGCCGCCGCCGCACCCCAGCAAGGCGGTGCTCGACGCGAGGAGCGCGACCGCGACGACCTTCGGAACGAGGCCGAGCGGACGAGCCGACGGAGCCCAGCGCACGAGCATGGCTCTCCCTTACCAGCGGCGCGCCCTGTTGGCGAGTGGGCGGCACGTTGTGTTACCGTCCACCGCATGAACGTCCGCTCTTCCGCTCGCGCCGCTGGCATCGCGGTCACGCTGGCATTCGTGTTCGCCTGCGGTCCGAAGGAGCCGCCGAAGCAGGCCAACATCCCCGACCCGCCGGATCCGATGAGCGACTCGACATCCTCGTCCACGTCGGGCTCGTCGAGCTCCACGGGCTCGGGAGGCGACTCGTCCGGTAGCGGTGACGTCCTCGGATCGCCGCCCGCCGGCAAGGCGGCGGTGGGCAAGGGGGGCGATGCGCCGCAGGTCGGCACCCTCGCGCCCTTCATGGACGGCCTCAAGTGGGGCATGAGCCACGCCGACGTCACGAAGCAGTTCACCCAGACGAACGGCATCATCTGGAAGGACTACGACGAGAAGCTCGCGAAGGCGCGCGTCGGTCCCGAGCAGACGGCGCTCGAGGCGGAGCGTGAGCAGGCGAAGGCAGCGTTCTCCCGCAGCTACGTCGAGTTCAAGGACACGCCGACCGGCTACGACACGACCGGCATCCGGAACGAGTACACGTACAAGAACAAAGAGGCGCTGATGTGGATCCAGCGCCAGGGGAAGAAGCGTTACTTCTTCTTCATCAACGATCGCCTCTGGAAGATGTACGACGAGGTCCCGCTCGCCGAGGGGGCCCCGATGGGCAAGACCTTCCTCGAGTCGGTGAACAAGATCAACGCGCAGCTCAACGCGCAGGGACGAGTCCAGCAGGCCGACCCCGCGAAGGGCATCGCCGCCACGACCGTCGACTGGAAAGACGGCGCCAATCACCTTCGCGCGATCGACCGCTCCGGCGATCGCGTGGTCGGCGTCGTGATCGAGGACAACAGCACGGTCTCGAACCTCGCCGCGCTTCGTCCGAACAAGCCGGAGGATCCGAACGAGATCGATCCGTCGATCAAGGCCGTCACGGGCGGCTCGAACCGCGTCGACCCGAACGCGCCGACCGCGGCGCCGTCGGCAGCCCCGGCGGGGAAGAAGACGACGACGAAGAAGTGAGCGGAGCCTCCAGGCTCCAGGCTCCAGGCTCCAGGGAGAAGAGAGAGAGAGCTGCGCTGACCTGAGCGGCTCCTCTCGACGAACGATACGGCCCACCCTCCGGACGGAGGCGTGGGCCTCGTTGTTTCTGTCCCGCGATGAGCCGACGGACGGAGCCCGCAGCTCGAGGCCGGCCCCGCTGACGCCCGAAGCGCGAGGTCTGAGGCCTGACGAAACCGCAGCGCTGCTCCCTCTGGAGCCTGGAGCCTGAAGCCTGGAGCCTGGGCCCGAAGGGCCCAAACTCGCCTACTCCACTTTTTTCGCGCCTTCCGGTACGCGCCAGCCCGTCGTCACCTTGACCGTGACCTTCGGAGCGACGCCGCGAACCGTCGGCTCGAGGAGCCGCTCGCGCGTCATCGTCGCGCCGGGACAGCCCGCGCAGGTGCCAGCGAGGTGGACGTGCACGTCGTCCTTCGTGGCGCTGACGAGGTAGAGCTCACCGCCGTCCGCCTTGACCAGCGGCACCGCGAGCTCGGAGAGAGCTTTCATCACCTGCTCCATCGTGGCCTCGTCCACCTCTCCTCGCCTCGCCTCCCGGGCAGGCTAGCATAGGTGACCAGAATAGGTGACGACGCGGCCGATTCCCAACACCGAGGTGGCCCGCTCACTCGAGTTCTGGGGTCGGTCCGCCTCGTCCGGACGCGATCCGCCCTTTTCGGCGACGTCGAGCCGCGCCAGGTGCTCAGCGCCTCGAGCCGTCCGCGTCCTTGCGCGCGCGGACGCGCAGGCGACGTCTCGGAAACGAAAGGCCGCCCTTCATGTTTGAAAGGCTGGTGCGCCATGCGCCGTCTCTGCTCGAGCCGACCGAGCCCGCCGGAGAAACGCGAATGCCCGATGAAAGCCCGATGAAAGCCCGATGAAAGCCCAAACGATGGCCCAAATGATGGCCCAATGAGGACCAGACGCACATTGGAGGCGGGAGGGCCGAGAGCCGCCAAGATGCGGATGCACAACGCCGCGAGTGACGACCAGAATCGTGGAAGGTATACTTCGACTCAAACCGGCTGTCGGGTCGGACGTCGCGGGAGAACGGGTTGGCTCGGTATCGTCTGAGGTTTCTGCTTCAGGAGTTCGATCTCCCCCGCGGGGCGACGATCCTCGGGCGAAGCTCCGACTGCCACGTGACGATCGAGGATCCCCTCGTGTCGCGCCATCACGCTCGCATCGTCCTCGATGGTGATCGCGCCGTTCTCTACGATCTCAACAGCCGGAACGGCGTGAAGCTGAACGGGCATGCGATCAAGGAGCCGACGGAGCTGAAGGACGGCGACCGGCTTCGCATCGGGACGCAGGAGCTCGTGTTCTGCCGCGTCGAGTCCGCGCCGAACGCGTCGGCCAAGACGACAGGCTTCCTCCGCCACTGCGCTCGCTGCCGGATGCCTTACCCGCAAGAGGCCGGTGCGTGCCCCAACTGCGGCGCGACCGAAGCGCTCGACGAAGAGACGCTGAGCGGGCAGTTCGGCGCCGCGGCGCAGGCGATCTGGAGCGTGCAGCTCTTCCTCGAGGTGCTCGAGCGCGCGCTCTCGCTCCAGCGCTTCGACGACGTGAACCGGATCCTTCGGCGTGCGACCGTGCAAGTCGAAGAGCGGATCGTCCGCGGTGATCCCATCGACGGCGTTCAGCTCGCGAAGCTCGCCGACGGTGCTGCCCGAGCCAGCGTGGCGCTCTCGGACGCCACCTGGGGCCTGTGGGTCGCGCAGGTCTACCGCCGCGTGCCGCTCGTCATGCCGGAACAGGTGGTCGAGCGCCTGGGGGAGCTCGTCGCTCGTTTTCCGACGGACATGGCCGACGCGGTCGAGCAGCTTGCCGCCCATTCGCGAACCTTGCGTATCGCGCCCGACGAAGCACCGGCGCTTGCCGCGCTCGAGCGCGTCCGCTCGTCGGTGCCTCCGCTCGCCGACGCCGCCAAACCCATCTTGTCGTAGCTCCTCGTCGCGCTGGCGAAAGGATCGCGTGTTGGAGGGAGCGGAGGACCGACCGAGCGGGGGACGTCGCGCCCGGGCGGCCGCCGCGCTCCGTTCGACGCGGCGCTCCGCAGCACGGGGTTCGGCAGGGCTGGAGGGCGCGGAGGACGTCTCGCGTTCGTCCGATTCGGCGTTTCGTGCTTTACCGGCCCGCGACCTGTTACCCTCTTGCTCGCTGGCGGTCCCCACGTCGCTCGTGAGATCGACCAGCAGCATCACCTCCATCTGCCCGTCGAGGCCCGGCCTCGACGATCGAGACTCGACGTCGTCGTGTGAAATGGCCTGTTCCCTTGCGCGCTTGCCAGCGTTCCCGGTATTTGAGATGGGGACGAGGTCGACCGAAGGTCGACGACCGCTGCGGGTGGCAGGGGAACTCCTCGAGTTGTCGCGCCACTGAACGATGCGCTTTCGGCTCCGCTACCTACAGCACGATCTGGAGCTGAACGAAGGCACGTTCGCCGTCGGCCGGAACGCGAGCTGTCAGCTCTCGCTCGACGATCCGCTCGTCTCGCGTCGACATGCGCTCTTCGAGGTGACTCCTGCGGGCGTGACCGTCGAAGACCTGAACAGTCGCAACGGCGTGATCGTCAACGGCCATCGCATCGATGCGAAGGTCGCGATCAACGTCGGCGATCGCATCTTGATCGGCTCGCAGGAGCTCACGCTCCTCGCCGCACGGGATCCGCACAACTCGGGCGGGATGGGCATCGGCAAGATGACGTTGCCGAAGATGCGGGTGAACACCCCGAGCTCGGGGATCCCGCAGCTGCAGATCGAGAGCGATCCCGAGCCGAGCATGGTTCGCCGCGCGGACCAGTTCAAGCTCCTCTCCGGCGTGGCCGAGAAGGCCCTCGCGATGGGCAAGGCGGGAGAAGCGGAGCGCCTGCTCGCCTCCGCACTGGCAGACGTCATCGAGGCGACGCGCGCGTCGAGACCGCTGCCGCCAACGCTCGTCGACCAGGCGGCAAAGTTCAGCGCGAAGCTCGCCACCGCAACCGGCAAGGGCGGCTGGGCGGACTACGTCATCGAGCTGTATCAAGCGCAGAAGCGGCCGTGCCCTGCGCACGTCATCGACGAGCTGTACAACGCGATGCGGAAGGTCACTGCCGTCGACCTGAATCGCCTCCGGAGCTACGTGGCGATGCTCCGGAAGAATCTCCCGAGCTACGGTCCGGCCGAGCGGTTCCTCTTCCAGCGTCTCGAGGGCCTCGAGAGGCTGGCGGCGCTTCGCTGAGCGGCGCGGTCGACGTCGCGACCTTGGGCGCCGTTTGCCAGGCGAGGTTCGCCTTCGCAGCGCTCTCGATGAGGCCGCGGAGCTCGTCGTCCTCGATTCGCGCGAGTGAGCGCTGCATGTCCGCCGCGAGCGGGGCAGGTGGCGGGATCTGCCGATAGTTCTGGACCTGGGGGATGCCTTCGATGACGTCGAGCGGCCCTACCCGGAAGCGTAGCGATTTGATCTCGATGCCCGGCGATCCGTTCGGGGCGGACTCCGCGAGCTTCTTGATGATCTGCGGCGCGAGCATCGACAGCTCGTTCGCCCACACGCTCGACACGACCTTGACCGTCAAGACGCCTCGCTCGAGCGCGATCGGCCGCGCGCGGTCTGCGATCCGAGGCCCGACCGCCGCCCGCCAGTGCGCAAGCCGGATCGGGAGCTGCTTCTTGGCAAAACGGTTCTCGCCGGCGCGCTCCAGAACCTGCTCGAGAGGTTCGGGCGCATCGAGACGTCGCCGACCGAAACGCTTGCGGATGCCCATCTGCGACTCGCCGCGATGTTACCATCGCCTCTCGCGCCGCGATGCAGGGACCCGGGAAGACGCTGCGAATGCCTGGTGCCCCTCGGCCGCCTGCAGAGGCGCCGAAGGTCGCGAAGACTCTCGTCGCCGTCCGCCCGCCTCCCGATGTGAGACCCGGCACCATGATCGGGAACAAGTACCGCATCGAGCGGGAAATCGGGCGCGGCGGCTTCGGCGTGGTCGTTCGAGCGATTCACCTCACGCTCGACCAGCGCGTCGCCATCAAGGTGCTCACCGAGAGCGAAGGCTCGACCGAAGCCGAGTGGGCCGAAGACGCCGAACGTTTCCGTCGTGAGGCCAAGGCCACGGCCGCGCTTCGGAGCGACCACGTCGTCCGCGTGCTCGACGTCGACGTGCTCGAGTCGGGCTACCCGTACATCGTCATGGAGTACCTCGACGGCAAGACGCTGCACGACCTCACGTACACGTCGCCGGTGCCGATCGCGTTCGAAGACGCCGTCGACTACACGATCCAGGCGCTTGCGGCGCTCGCCGACGCGCACGCCGTCGGCATCGTCCATCGTGACCTCAAGCCCGCGAACGTGTTCCTGTCGAAAGGGATCGGCGGAGCACCTCTCGTCAAGGTGCTCGACTTCGGCGTCTCCAAGATGCTCGGCGCTGCTTCCGAGCGCCTCACGCGCACCGGGGCGGTCGTCGGGACCGTCGCATACATGGCGCCCGAGCAGATGCTGGACGCGAAGCGGGTCGACGGGCGGGCGGATCTCTGGTCGCTCGCGATGGTCCTCTACGAGGCACTCGCTCGATCCCATCCATTCGGCCCTTCGGCGAGCGGACCGAAGATCGTGACGTCCATCCTCACCGAGCCCATCCCCCCGCTTCGGACGTTCCGGCCCGATGTGCCGCCCTTGCTCGAGGCCGTCGTCATGCGCCTCCTCGACAAGAAGGCCGACCAACGTTTCGCGACGGCGATCGAGGCCGCCGCCGCGCTGGCGCCGTTCGCGCCGCTCCGATCGAGGCCGGTGCTCGAGGAAATCCGCCGCTCGCCGCCCCCGAGCGGGGCCGCAGCTCCGGGGTTCGTCTCGGCGCGCCGGCAGCCCGCGCCGTCCGCGTCGGGAAAGCCGGTGCCCTCGGCATCGCGCAAGCCGGTGTCGCCCCTCATCGGCTTTCTCGTCGCGTTCGTGACGGCTGCGATCGTGCTCGGGATCATCGCGGCCGTCGTCCTACGCATGACGCACGGCGCGCGCTGAGTACTCCGGCGCACGAGCGCTGCGCGGCTACGGTGTCCAGAGATCACGGAGAGCGCGAACCGCAGCTCATCCGCCTCGACGCGGGGCGCGTGCGGGGCGCGTGACGTCTCACCCGAGGATTCGAGCCAGCTCTTCCAGAAGCTGGAGCACTTCGGCGCGGAGGCGTTCCGGCGAGACAGGTTTCTCGAGGATGGGCTGCCCGCAGCCGTCGAGAAAGTCCTGCGTGGCTTCCGATGTCGCACCGGCGGTGACGAAGATCATGCGGCTCGCCTGCTCGAGGTCGAGACGGACGAGCTCCTCGTAGAGGCGAGCGCCGGTCATGTTCGGCATCATGAGGTCGCAGACGATGATGTCGAACCGCTCTCCCCCGCGGATTGCCTCGAGGGCGTCGCGGGCATCCAGCAGGACTTCGACCTGGTGTTCGCTGAGGGCGCGTCGCAAGACGCGGGCGACGTGCTCGTCGTCGTCGACAATCAGGACTCGTGTGCTCGTCGTCCTGGAGGAGAGCGTCCGGTCCGACACGATCCGCCTCGTTAGCCGGGGATAAGCTCACGGATAACTGCGTATTGTCCTCATTGAAATTCGCTGCGGCCGTCCTGAATGCGGATGGGCATCGGGCCGTTCGATCGGTGATGCCGGAGCCCGGGTTCGCCTCGTTCCTCGAGTCCATCGCCGCGAATGTGCGGCGGGTCCGGCTTCGTCGCGGCTTCACGCAAGAGGTGCTCGCGGAGCGAGCGGGGCAGGACCTGAGCTACCTGCAGCGTATCGAGCGTGGCGCGACGAACCTGAGCATGGCCGTTCTCTTCGCGCTGGCGGTCGCGCTGGACGTCAGCCCCGGCGTCCTCGTCCGAAAATCGCGCCTTCGTCCCGCGCGGCGCGGCCGTCCGCCGAAGCGCAGCGCTGCACGCAGCGCCTGAGCTGCGGTCAGGGCGTCGGCGCTCGACGGAGCACGACATCTCCAGCGGGTGCTGCCGGATCGAATGTCGCGCCACGTCGGTCGGCGACGCCCGCGCGGAGGACGCCATCGTCGTATTCGAGTAGGAAAGGGGCACGGGGCTTCGCCCTCGCTGACGAGCCGGACGAGCCATCCTCGCCGGTGACGAAGACGGTGACCGCATGCGTTCGGCGCGTCGCTCGTGGTGGCGTCGCTCCGTTGATCGAACGAGGCCGGCAGAGTCGCGCGACCTCCGCGCTGCGATCGGTCGCGGAACATCGATCGAGGACCGCTCGATCGTCGTCCATCGGCGCGCTCGTGAGCGCGCGCGCGGCGTTCGCGCGGACGAGCTCGCTAGGATCTTCCGAGAGCAGCTTCCGTTCGGCGCGCCCGTCGTTGCAGCGGGATCTCGAAGCCGCGAGCGTTGCGAGCGCGTTCGCGCGCACCGTGGGGCGTGCGTCGGAGAGCATCGGGCAGGCCGTCGAGGCGATGGCGCGCGCGTCGGCCGCACCGGACGCGGCCGCGCGCGAGGCAATGCGCGCGATGGCGCCGACGGCGTTCGTGGCGACGTCGGCGTCGCGGCTGCGCGAGAGCCCGGCCAGGACCGGAACGAGCGATCCGTCCCCCGCCGAGCCGAGCGCGAACGCCGCCTCGGCGCGCACGGTGACGTCACTGTCTGCGGTGAGCGCTCGTAGCAATGCTATCGCCTGCGGAGAACCCGCGTGCGCGGCGAGGACCGAGGCTACGCTGCGCCGATCGTCGACGTCTGCGCTCTTCGCCGCTTCGGCCAGCGAAGCGACGACGCCCGGGAGCCGAACGCGTCCGGCGGCGCCGATGACGGCATCACGCTCGGGACCTGCCGCGATGCCGAGCTCACGGAAGACGCGCCGCGCACCGCCTTCGTCGGGATGACGTTCGAGGACCCCTCCCAGCGCGGTGAAGAGCGCAAACCGATCGAGCTCCTCGCCGCCGTCGAGCTTCGTCAACAGCACGCGCCTCGCCTGCAGACCACCGCTCGCCCCGAGCGCGACCGCTGCGTGGAGGCGGACTGCCGGGTCGACGTCGGCGAGCAATGCGACGAGGGCGTCGTCGGCTGCCACCTGCCCGGGCGTGTCCTTGCCCCGCTTGTCACCTTGGTCGCCGCTGCTCGTCGCGACTGCGCCGAGCGCGCCGAGCGCGTCGATGGCCGCGAGCCTCAGGCCCTCGTCCTTCGCATTGACGAGCCCGATGAGCTCCGTGGCAGCGCGGGGCGCGCCGGTGCGACCGAGCAACGTCGCGACGGCGGCGCGTTCGCGTGGAGAGAGGCGCGGGTTCTTGAGCGTGGCCGCGAGGGGTTCGACCGCGCGCCCGTCAGGGCGGCTAGGGTCGAGCAGCGCGGTCGCGGCGCGGAGGGCCTCTTCGCGGGTGGTCGGGCTCGGATCGGCGACGAACTCGAGGACGATCGGGACCTGGTCGGCCGTCCCGGCGCCCGCGAGCGCACGCAGCGCCGCAGGGGCGGGCAGCGTTCCCTTGCGGAGCGCTGCGACGATCGCCGGCGCGCTCGATTTCGCCTGCAGCTCGCCGAGCACCCATGCTGCGCTCGAGGCGACCGCCGGCGACACGGGACGATCGAGCAGCGGCGTCAGCTCCGCGACCGCCGGAGCTCCGGCCGCGACGAGCGCATCACGCACCGGCGTGCGCTCGAGGCCGGCCGTTGCGTCCTCCTGCGTTCCGAGCGCTTTGATCATCGCGCGTACGGCTGCCGGGGTCGCGATCCGTCCGAGCGCGACGAGCGCCGACTGGCGGACGCCGGGGTTGCGCTCGAGCGCGAGCGGAGCGATCGCGTCGACGGCGTCGGGAGCGCGCAGCCGTCCGAGTGCCGAGAGGGCCTCGGTCTTCACCTCGGGGACGTTGTCCCGGAGCGCGAGCAACAGCGCTTGTGTCGCGCGCGTATCGCCGAGGTCGCCGAGCGCGCGGACGACGGCTTGCCGTACCTCGGGTACCGAGTCCTGGACCTTGCCGACGAGCGGGACGACCGCGCGGCCGTCGCCGAGACGAGCGAGCGCCCGCGCGACCTGCGCGCGCACGTTGGGCGTCGCGTCGTCGAGCTTTCCGGATAGAGGCGCGACGGCCTCCGGTGATCCTGAAGCGCCGAGCGCGTCTGCGCATGCCAAGCGGACCTGCGGATCGGCATCGCCGAGCGCGCGCGCGAGCGGCTGGACCGCGCGCGGGCTCGGAAGTGCATTCGCGACTTCGCACGCGGCCACGCGTAGGCGTGTCTCGCGTTCGCCCAGCCACTGGATCGCGACATCCGTTGCGGCGTTCGCTCGGAGGCGAATTGCAGACTGCGCGGCGGCGAGACGAACTTCGACGTCCGTGTCGCCGAGCGCCTTGAGCACGAGCGGTGCCGCGCGTGCAGCGCCGAGGTTGGCGAGCTCGCGCGCGGCGACGCGGCGGCTCGCCGGATCCGGTGAACCGAGCCCGCGTTCGACACGGTCGGGCACGTCGGGCCATACCAGCGCACCGGCCGGCGAGGCGGAAGCGACGAGGACGGCAAGGAGCGCAGCAGTAGCGAGCGGGCGCACGAGAAGACAATAGGACGCACGGGACGCCGCGTCACTCGCTCCGCGCGCGTCGACGGCCGTGCAACGTCTTCTGGAGCGTTACTCCGGGTCGCAGGGCCCGTCGCACGGGTGGAGGATCGTGCCGCCCGGCCGCAAGAACGCGTCCATTTGCCTTAGGGCCGCGCCATTGATCCGAAGTGCCTCGTGCACCTCGTTTTGTGGGAGCGGCGTCGGGTCGGCGTAGCCCGCGGTGTCGATCCCGAAGTCGAACACCGTGAGCGCGCTCGCGGCCGGATCGGTCGCCGGCTCGAGGCCGAACACCGCGTGTGCGGCGGGCATCGTCTGCTTGAGACCGAGCGCGCGCGCATGGAGAAAGCTGCCCACGTTCGGCACCACCGGATCGCCGAGCCCGGTCTGCACGAGCACCCGGCGTTCGGGGGCGGACACGACCAGCGGCGCGTAGGTGACCGGATCGATCCGATCGAGCGCGCGCTGGAACATGGCGATGTACGCCTGCACGAGCAGCTCGTCCTTGAACGTCACATCGAGCATGATCGAGAACGGCCCGAACGCGGCCGAACGCGGCATCATGTGCGTGAAGCCGCCGCCTCCCACGTTGAAGACGGCCCGCGTGAGCACGGGATCGAGCGCCGCGAGCGTCGCGCCGAGGATGTGTCCCATGCTCGCGCCGAAGTACGCAACGAAGGACGGATCGTAGACGAGCTGGCCGGCGTTCGACGTGCCTCCCGGACCGACGACCACGCCAGGTCCTTCGGACGGTCGCATCAGCTCCGGCTGCTGCGTGAGTGGTCCACGGATCGCCGACATCAAGACGAGCCAGTTCGCCATGGCTTGATGAACCCGTTCGGCGAAGTCGGCGCCGTGGCTCGGATCGTCGCCGAGCGTGTTGCTCACGCGCCCGATGTCCTCTCTCGACATGCCCCACCAGTCGGTCCCGAACTCGACCGCGGCGAGGTGCTGCGCGATGGTCTGCGCGCCGCCGCCCTCGAGCTCGTCACGGCTGCCGAAGAAGCCATGTCCGTACGCGATCGCGCGGCCGGGCTCGAACCGGTCGCGCAGCGAGCTCGGAATGCTGATCGTCACGTCGAACGTCGTCGTCCCGTTCTGCGCCACCTGGCCGTCGGCGCCGCGGAAGATCCTTCCGCCGGGGCCTGCCTGATCGAGAAAGAGCGGACCTGTGAGCGTCGCGTACACGGTCTTCCAGATGCGTCCCGAACCGGGCTTGGTTCCGGTGATCGTGATCGTCGGCGTGTTCGTCGTCAGCCAGGCCAACGTGAGATCGCGCACGGAGAGCATCGCCTCGCGCGGCTGCTCCTCGCTGCCCGTCGTGAAGTCCCAGGCGAGCTGCAGCTCCTTGCGGGCGATCCCCGCGCGCTCGAGAGGGGCGAAGACGTCGGTGTCGAAGCGCGCGGCCATTGCGCCGAGGGCCGGGTCGCGCGAGACGTCGCCGTCTCGGAGGCGGCGGAAGCCCTCCGGCGGCGGCGCGAGTTGCGCGGGATCCGAGGTCCCTGCGAGTCGGACGCCCTTCAACGCCACGACGTAGCGTTTCTTCGCGGCCAGAGGCGCGAACGGCCGGAGCACGAGCGGCTTGTGCTCGTCGTCGAGGCCGCGATCGATCTTGTCGGTGTAGTGCGGGACGAAGGCTCCGGTCTCGGCATCGAGGATGATCGTGGAGCTGGATGCGGTGGCGCTCCGTGCCGGATCGTCGAGCAGCCCGGGCAAGCCATCGCGGACGACGGCGCTCGGGAGCGTCGCGACGATCGACGGGATGAGCGAGAAGCCGTCCATCGCGATGACGTCGTGCACGTCCGCGGTTCCACCGGCGGCGCGCTCCGGTTTCGCCTTTCCGCGGACGACGACGCGGGGCGCCGCGCCGGAGGTGTCTCGATAGAAGTCCGATGGGTACGGAAGGAGACAGGTCCCGCGCGAGATGTCGTCCGCTTCCGACCGCGCGAGCAGCGGCTGGCAGCCGTCCTCGATGACGAGCGGGCCCTCCTCAGCCGGGCCGGAAGCGTCATCCGAACATCCGCCGACGGTCGCCGTGACGACCGCGAGCACCCAGAGGAGCGTATTTTTTTCGAACACGGCGGTCTTGAGTCAAGCCCGCACGTCACCCGGATGGCAAGCGCATCCCGCTTGCGAGTCGGCTCAGAGACGTGTCGTCGACAGCGGAGGGAGCGAACGCCGCGCCTCGGCGTCCCGCGGTTCTTCGGGCTCGACGGGCTTCATCGCGAAGAACGTCTCGTAGACCGACTGGCTCACGTAGTTGAGGCGCTGCTGCAGGTCGTCGATGTACTCGTGGAGGCCGCGCGAGAGGATCTCCTGGGTCGCCGCGTACGAGAGCTCCGCGTTCAAGCGTCCGAGCTCGCGCTCCGCGCCGTTGGTCCACGTCCCGAGCGCCGCCCCCGTGATCGCATGGAGCGAGCGCTCTGCCTTCGACAGGCAGTAGCGCACCGAGCGCGGGAACTTGCGGTCGAGCATGAGAAACTCGACGACCTTGGCCGGCGTGATGCCGTGATGGCGCTTGCGGTACATCTCGAAGGCGCTTGCCGATCGGAGCAGTGCGCCCCATTGCAGCGCATCGAGCGTCGAGCCGACGTCGGTCGGGTTCGGCAGGAGGAGGAAATACTTCACGTCGAGGATGCGTGACGTCTTGTCGGCGCGCTCGAGCAGGCGGCCCATGCGCGCGAAGTGCCAGGCCTCCGTGTGGCTCATCGTCAGGTACGTCGTGCCGACGAAGAGGTGAGACGCTTGCTTCACCTGCGTGAAGAAGTCGTGCGAGCCGTCGAGCGCCATCCGCGACTTCGCCGCGTCCATCACCATGAGGTAGGCGTTGTTGACCTGCTCCCACATTTCGGAGGAGATGATCTCGCGCACGGAGCGCGCGTTCTCGCGGGCGAGCGCGAGGCACGAGATGATCGAGTTCGGGCTCTCGCGGTCGAACGTGAGAAAGTGAAGGACGTTGTCCCGCGAGGCCTCGCCGTAGCGCTTTGCGAAGATCTCCGCGTCGCCGGTGGTGGCGACGAGCGGCTCCCACTGGGCGCCGCCGGGCGTCTCGTCCGGGAAGTCGAGGGCGAGGTGCAGGTTGACGTCGACGAAGCGCGCGACGTTCTCGGCGCGCTCGACGTAGCGGCTCATCCAGTAGATCGCATCGGCGACGCGGCTCAGCATCTAGGACCGGCTCCCGTTCGATTGCGATTGCGATTGCGACTGCGATTGCCCCGACGGCGGTTGGGATTGGGATTGCGACTGCGTCAGGTTCGGCATCGAATCCGTATCGGCGAGGACCCACGTGTCCTTGCTCCCGCCGCCCTGCGACGAGTTGACGACGAGTGACCCCTTGCGGAGCGCGACGCGCGTGAGCCCGCCCGGGAGGACGAACACGTCCTCGCCGTAGAGGACATACGGCCGGAGATCGACGTGGCGGCCTTCGATCGCGTCATCGACGATCGTAGGCACGCGGGAGAGGCCGAGCATCGGCTGCGCGATGTACTCGCGAGGCCGGCTCCGGATGCGCTCCTTGAAGTCCTCACGCTCGGCAGCGGACGCCTGCGGGCCGACGAGCATGCCGTAGCCCCCCGATTCGTTTGCCGCTTTGACGACGAGCGACGCGATGTTCTCGAGGACGTGTGCGCGCTCCGTTTCGTCCTCGCAGCGGTAGGTCGGGACGTTCGGGAGAATGGCCTTCTCGCCGAGGTAGTACTCGATCATCTTCGGCACGAAGCAGTAGACGACCTTGTCGTCGGCGACGCCGGTGCCCGGGGCGTTCGCGAGGGCAACGCGTCCGGCCTCGTAGACCTCCATGAGGCCGGGGACGCCGAGGAGCGAGTCCGGACGGAACACCTTCGGGTCGAGGAACGTGTCGTCGATCCGGCGGTAGATGACGTCGACGCGCTGGAACCCGCGCGTCGTCCGCATGTGGACGCGGCCGTCGCGTACGACGAGATCGCGGCCCTCGACGAGCTCCACGCCCATCTGCTGCGCCAGGAAGGAGTGCTCGAAGTAGGCCGAGTTGTGCACGCCCGGCGTCAGCACGACGACGGTGGGCGACGCCGTTGGGCTGACGTGCTGCAGCGTCTCGAGCAGCTTGCTCGGGTACATGTCGACCGGACGCACGCGGAGCTGGCCGAAGACCTGCGGGAACGTGCGCTTCATCACCTGCCGGTTCTCGAGCACGTACGAGACGCCCGACGGGCACCGGAGGTTGTCTTCGAGCACGTAGAACTGTCCGTCGCGGTCGCGCACGAGATCCGTGCCGACGACGTGGCAATAGATCCCCTTCGGAGGCCTGAGCCCGTTGCATGCGGGCAGGTAGCTCGCCGCGGACGCGATCAGCGACTCGGGCACGATGCCCGCCTTCACGATGCGTCGCTCGCCGTAGACGTCGGCGATGAAAAGGTTGAGCGCGTGGACGCGCTGCTTGAGGCCGCGATCGATCGTCGTCCAGTCGGACGCGGAGATGACGCGCGGGATGATGTCGAACGGGAAGATCTTCTCCGTCCCCGCAGCGTCTCCGTAGACGTTGAACGTGATCCCGCGTGTCAGAAGGGCGCGTTCGGCCGCGATCTGACGGGCGCGGAGCTCGGCGGGAGACAGCGTGTCGAGCCTGTTTGCGAGGAGTGTGGTGGCCGGCCGGGCACGGGCCTGGGCCTCGAACATCTCGTCGAAGAATCCGGCGGTGTCGTACGCGTCGAAATGCACGGGGATCGTGGGAGGGTACTGCGCGCAGCGTTTCAGGCACGTTTCCGCGGACGGCGGGCACACGCGCGCGTAGCCCTCCTCCCCGGAGAGCGCTCGTTGTACCAGGTCGGCGCTGCTCCCGAAAGTCTCGGTCGGGCACGCGTCCGTCGCGCACGCGCATCACGACAGTCCGCTTCGCCGTCGCGTGAACCAGTGGACGCCGAGCAGCACGGCTGCGGCGAGCGTCCATGTCCAAGGCGGAGCCAGCGGAACGACGTGCCGCTCCGCGCTGACGACTGCCGGCTTCGGAAGCGGAAGCGACAGATCGTCGGTCGCCCACCGGAACGAGCCGCCCGTCGCTGCTGCGAGCTCGCGCAGTCGCTCGGGATCGGGCCGCGAGTCGGCCCACTCGTCGCCGCCCGCTTCGCACGCGAAGTCACGCCGTGTCGTGGGGCCGGGCCCGAGCTTCAAGCGCGCGGTGTAACCACCTGCCGGGAGCGGCGGGAGCGTGACCTCGATCGTCCCCGTCGCGCCCGCCACGCGCTTCGGGACCTCGACCTTCAGCGGCTCGACGTCCTGTCGATCCAGGCGCCGGAGCTCCACGACCATCGGCTTGTCCTGTGCGCTCTCGGGAGCGCGGACGCGCAGCCGAGAGGGCTCGTCGGCCACGCACGGCGCCGTCAGATCGAGCTGGCCCGGCTCGAAGCGAGGGTCGCGCATCAGCCAGCCGAGAAGGCCGTCCCACATCGCGCCGTAGCCGCGTCCGGAGGTCCGCGCGCCGAGCTGCGAGAACTCGAGCTGCCAGGCGCCGTCGATGCCGAGGGCGATCGATCGCCCGTCGCCCTGATCGCCGATGGCGAGGATCGGCATCGGTGCGCCGCTCTTCGTCGTGCGCGTCGGGTGAGACCAGAGCACGAGCCCTCCCGCGCGCACGTCGCCGAGGATGTTGGTGCCCGGCATCTGCGGAAGCTCCTCGGACGCGACGTCGCGGAGAGGCGCGAGCAGTGGCGCCGTACGACCGTCTTCGGTCCAGACCGGCGTCACCGGAGCGACGTCGGCGGCCGTTGCGCCAGGCGAGGCGTCGAGCGACACGGGGAGCACCTCGGCGAGCGGGGTCCCTGCGTAGCCGCCCGCGACGAAGGAGTTCTGTCCGCCGACCATGATGAGACCACCGCCCGAACGCACGTATCGCGCGAGCTGCGGAAGGTGCTTCTCGAGGCCATAGGGCTGGGCGTCGAAGTCCTGCAGGACGACGGCGTCGAACGACGGCAAGTGTTCGGTGAAGAGCTCGTCGACCGGGAAGGGGATGAGCGAGAGGTCTTCCTGTCGCGCATTCGGGTTGTCCGACTGCGTGCGGAGAATGAAGAACGCGACGACGTCGACGGACGCGTCGCTCTTCAGCCATTGCCGGAGCGCGCGGACGTCATTCGTGGGACGTCCCGCGACGTGCAGCACGCGGACGCGCTCGCGAGCGACGACGAACGTGATGAGCCGGCGGTCGTTCTCGGGGATCGTGTCTCCCGAAGGCGGCGAGATCGCGATCTCGATGATGCGCGCGCCGGCGCGCTCGAGCGTCACCGACAGGTCGACGGTGCCCTTGCCGTCTTTGAGATGCGAGAGGCCGGTGGCGAGGAGCGCGGGCGGACCGTCTTCGCGGAGCTCGCGCGCGGTCACGGTGAGCTCGTCGCACGAGAGCCCGCCGCTGCAGCCGACCTCGACGCGGAGCGGGATCGGCACGTGGGCGACGGCCGCGCCTGCAGCCGACACGCGGCGGACGCTCGCGTCCGGAGGTCCGGTGCGCGTCGTCGCGACGGTGTGGACCGGGACGTTGAGCTCCTTGCCGAGCGCGGCCAGGTTCTCCTTCGAGCTGCCCTCGGCCGGATCGTCGAGCCGCCCGTCGGAGACGACCACGACCGCCTGCGGCCGCTCCTCCGCCGACGCCGCAAGCGCGTGCAGCGCCGTGGTGAGGTCGCTGCGCGGCGCGATCGCCGCGGTCCGCGTCTCGCCACCGCCTTCTTTCGTCGTCGTGATTGGGGCGGGTGCACCGTCACCGAAGCCGAGGACGAGCAGTCGCGCGTCCTTCGACGTCTTCGCGAGCTCGCCGAGCGCGCGTGTGGCGATGTCGTGGCGCGTCTTGCCGTCGTCGGGCAGCGCCATCGAGCGCGACGTGTCGGTCAGGACGACGACCTTTGCGCCGATGACGCTCTCGCGCGCCGCGATCCGCACCGGGCGCACGACGGCGAGCAGGAGCGCGAGCAGCGCGAGGACGCCGCTCACCACGATCGCCACCCCGCCGCGCTCACGGCGTCGGAGCTCGTACGCGAGCAGGAAGGCCAGACTGACGAGGACGAGCAGGCAGGCGAGCACCGCCGCCCACGAAGGCAGGTCACCGTTGACGGCGAGCCGCGTGTTCATCGAAGCGGTCCTCTCGAGGAGAGCGCGAGCACCGAGCGAAGCTCCGTCATGGAACGAGCGCGCCCGCGCGGCGTCGCATGAGGAAGGGCGCGTGCACCTGGTCGTCCTTGTAGTTCGAGCAGAGCACGTACATCGCGATGTTCACGGCGAGCCGGATCGCCCGCTCGCGCTGGAGATCGCCGCCGGGGACCACGGGGTTCTCCCACGCGCCGGTCGCTCCACGAGCGAGGGCTCCGCCGAGGTCATGAGAAGAGAAGACGACCTGCGCCTGGCCGCCGCGGACGATCGCGTCGAGCGTGCGCGGCCCGGCTACGCGACCTTCGGCACGCTTGAGGAGGTAGAACGACTTGAAGAGCACGTGGTCGGCGCCGAGCGCGATCGGGCTTGTGTCCGGCAGGACGCGCGCGATCTGCTCGCGGGTGGTGCGACCGAACGCGGACGCCGAGCTTCGTCCTTCGCCCGAATCGTCGGACGCCCCCGCGTCGTCGACGAGGAGGATGCCCCCGAGCGCAAAGAAACGTCGGAGGCCCGCGATCTCCTGGGGCGAGAGCGCGTTGACGGCTTGATCTCCGCTCCACCAGAGGAAGGGGCCGTCGACGATCCCGGGCTCGTCTGCGCGGACCTGCGTGGGCTTGAGCCGAGCGGGTGCGCTCGTTCGCTGCACGAGCTCCCACGACCAGCGCGCGGCGGCGCTCGCGCGCGCTGGCCCGGTCGTACCTCCGGCCAGGAGCGCTCGCGGATCGAACGCCCCGATGTCGCCGAAGGCGCGCGCGGGACGAGGGAAGAAAACGACGAGCGGGACGAGCACGCCGAGCGCGAAAAGCAGCGGCAGCAAGCTCGAGATCGTCCGGCGCATGCCCCGGACGTTAGCAGGCTCGCGTCCAGGACTGTACGGGTCAGCGCGCGTCGTCGCGTCGTCGCGTCGTCGCGTCAGCCATGAACCGCAAAGCCAGCCGTTCTGAGAGGGGGCGTGGCAATTAGAGCGTCCCTTCGAAGCCGAGGCTGGGGATCGCGATCGGCCCGATCTGCTCCGGCTTGCACCGTGCCCCCGTGCAGGTCACGCCGATCGCCTCCTTCATCAGCAGCGCGTTGAACATCTCCACGGTCAGAGCGAACGAGCGGCCGTTTCGCTGGATCCACCGCTTCTCGACACGAAGATCGACGCGATGAAAGGCGGGCGTCCGAGCGTCCGGCAGGAGCAGCTCGCTCACGGTGGAGTAGGGGATACCGGAGTAGAGGGTGTAGCGCCCGCCGGTTCGCCAACCCCTGCCGAGGTCGACCGAGAGCACTGCGTTGAAGACGTGTGTCCGATCGAACTCGCTGAGCCGAGACGTCACCTTGCGGAGCGTCACGTCGTACGCGTCGCGTGTCGAGCGTGACAGGGTGTAGCCGAGCCAGCCGCCGACGCGCTTGCCGAGGTTGCGTTTGAGCATCATCTCCAGGCCGACCGAGCGGCCGCGCGTACCCGCAGGGTCACAACGAGGATCGTCGACGTCACATTGCTGCGCCAGGTCGACGAGGCCCGTGTACGTGTGCAGGTACCCGGTCACCGTCGCCGTGAGATCGGCAGGCAAGGGCACTTCGAGGCCCTGGCTCAGGTGATAGCCACCCTGGAGCCCGCGGCGGAGCTGCGCGAACGTCAGCGCAGGGATGGGGACGGGGAATGCAGCCGGCTGATGTGCGATCCCGATCGCGCCGAGGTGATACACGGGCCCGATGCCGATGCGCGTCGTCACGCGTGGGTCGAGGGCAGGGATCGCCCGCGCCTTGCCGATCCCACGCGACGTGAACAGGTCCGCGCGGAGCCCGGGCGTGACCTCGACGCGTGGTGCGATCTCGAGCGGCGCATCGACCCATACGCCGGCGTTCGCGTCCTTCTGGACGCCGACCGCGCCTTCGGTGGGAGCTTCGTCGGGTGTCGGCGCTTCGGCTTCGCCGCTCGACCCGAGGCGAAAGTCGAACGTCTGCATCCAGAGGTCGGCGCCCGCACGGACCTGAACCGACTTCGAGATGCGCTCCTGCGCGTGCACGCGACTGCCGAACATCCAGGAGCGCGCCGCGAACTCCTGGCTGCCCGTGCGGTCGTAGCCGAACGTCGTTGCGGCACGGATCGACCCGGTCGCGCTCAGCTTGCGGTCCCAGCGGAGGTCGATGCGGTGGAACTGGATGTTGAGGACTTCGGTGAGATGTTCGTTCGGAATCCCGTTCGTCTCCTCGCGCTGACTGACGGAGTCGTAGCTGCCGAAGGCGAACACCGAGATCTGGTCGCGATCCGAAAGCCTGTAGGTTGCACGCGTCTGGTAGTCCCAATACGCCAGGCCCGCGTCGGGAGCGAAGATCGAGAGCAGCAGCCCCGGGTAGCCGTACCGTCCGGACGCGAGCAGCGTCCCACGCGGCGCTTCGTTCTCGGTGCTCTTGCCGAAGGGCACCTCGACGAGCGCGCCGGCGTCGAAGAGGCGAACCGTCCAGTCCGCGCGTGCGCGTTCGCCCGGGCGCACCGTGTCGGCGGACAGGATGCCGCCGGCGAAGCGGCCGAAAGAGACCGGATACGCTCCCTTGTACAGGTCGACCTTGTCGATGATCGCCGGATACATGACGGCGGGGCCGACGCCGAGGTGGAAGAGCCCTGGCACGCGGACGCCGTCGACGAAGAAGCCGGTGTTGCCGGGCGGCGCGCCGCGGACGAAGAAGTACGGGATGCCGCTCACGATCGGCGTGACGCCAGGGAGCGACTCGAGCGCGCGGAACGCATCTCCGAACGCGCCGGGCACCTGTCGGATCTCGCGTCCGCCGATGGTGTCCTTCGGCGCGGTTGGATCGCTCCTCTTCGAGCCTTTCACCCGCACTTCGTCCGGGCCCGTGTCGGGCGCAGGCGCGCGTGCCGGCGCATCTGGACCGGGTTCGTCCTTCGAAACGGTCGCGGGGCTCGTCTCCGCAGCAGAATTTGGTTGGGGCGTCCCCGGAGGAGCGGGCTCGGGCTCCTGAGCTGAGGCACGCACGCTGGCGAGCGCGATCGCGAGGACCGCCGCGCCTCGCGTCGCCGTCAGTCGAAGTCGTCGACCCGCCACACGCCGCCCTCGCGTTTCAGCTTTACGCTGTGTCCGCCGGGGATTGTCACGATGGCACCGTCGCCCGTGACCTCGACATGCAGGGTCTCTGGCCGCTCGAGGCCCGAGACAAGGGAACGAAGATCTTGTTCGATCGCCGCCCGGGTGGACGGCGTGAGCACACGCATGAGTCCCGCGTAGCTGCGCCGCGCGAGCACGCGACGCAGCTGATCGAGCGCCTGTTCCGGCGTGCGAGAGCCGCCGGGCAGCACACCCGAGGAGGTAATCCAGAAGCGACCGTCGCGCAGCTCGAGCTGCGCCTCCTCGCCATCCTCGTATCGCAGACGAGCCACGGCCTCGACGCGCGCGTCCTTCGCCGTGAGGCTCTTCGCCTGCTCCGCAAGCTCGCCGCGCTGCTCGGCGACGAGACGCTTCACGTCTTCGCGCGAGCGCGACTTCTGGGCGGAGGTCGTCATCATCTCGTAGATGGCGTCTCCGTCACCGCGCGATGCCGCTTGCGCGTACTCCTCCGCAGCACTGCGCGGGTCCGGCACCGCACGACCGGAGCAACCGATCAGGAAGGCGATGGCGAGGCCGGAGGAGGAGAGGAGCAATCGCATGAAGCCTTCGGGGCGCGTGTTGAGCTGCGTTGGAGCGAGACGTTTCATCGATGAACGACGCGCATACGGAACGAGAGTCGAAGTTACGTTAGTACGAAAGCCAGGGGCGTTCACCAACGTCTGCCGTCATCCATCTACTTTCGACGGCGCGTTCGCACGTCGAACAGCCGCTGCGACGAGGCTTGCGCGAACGAAGCGCGGCGCGGGCGTGAATGCGGCGATCAGCGTCCGTTCGGACGACTCGACGAAGGGCCCGTCGCCGCTGTCGCCGTGTGTTGCGCAGCCGGTCGCGCGGACAGTTGCTTCCCTGCGATCACGACGTCGAGATCGAAGACGTCTCGCAGCAAATCGGACTTCGCGCGCACGGTCCACTCCTCGAGCTCGCGGTCGTCGTCGCCGCCGAGCAGGAGGTTCATCTTGCGCCCCTTGGCATCGATCTCCGCGCGCACGCTCTTCACCTTCCCGAGGTGTTCGCGATCGAGCGCGTCGGCGATTCGGAGGATCGCCGCGAGGCTTCGCACCTTCATCCGCGAGTCCTTGTCGAGATCGCGGAAGTTGGGATGAGACGGATCGGGCGGGCTCTTTCGGTGATAGCGCGCGACGTTGGCGACGATGCCGCGCTCGACCGGCGTGAGCCCCATGATGTCGGAGTGCTGGATCAGGTAGTAGCTATGTTTGTGGTGGCCGCCGTAGCTGACGTAGTCGCCGACGTCGTGCAGCAACGCCGCGACGCGTAGGAGCAGCCGCTCGCGTTCGCCGTACCCGTGGAAGCCCGCCATGTCGTCGAAGAGCGACGTCGCGAGCGATGCCACGAGCTCACCGTGCGCCTGGTCGAAGCCGTAGCGTTTGCCCAACCGAATGCAGCCGTTGACGAGGCTCCGTGCCTCCGCGTCCTTGTCCCAGCGATCGAAATATTTGTCGACGAGCTCCTCGAGGATTCCCTCCTTGAGCCCGACGCCGGGCGCGATGATCGCCGACGCCCGAAAGAGCTCGGCGACGCGGAGGAAGATCGACGTCGCCGTCACGATCGTATCCGCGCGATCGGGGCGCAAGGCGAACGTCTCGCGTCGCTGCTCGGGCGTCATCGCGAAGAGCCTTCCGAGCAACGTCTTCATGAGACCGACGTCGACGGCGCGCGGATAGCCGGCGTGTCCGCCTCTCAGCGGACAGAGGTCGAACAGCGTGTCGACGCTGCCGCCCGTCCCGACGACGATCTCGAACGGCATCTTCTGGAGCGTCGGCGCGGCTTCGGCGAGCGCGCGGTCGACGCCTTCGGCGAGCAGCTTCTGGCGCGTGCGGTCCACCACCTTCACGCCGCGGAGATACGTCTCGAGCAGGCGAACGGTGCCGATCGGGAGCGAGATCGCCCAGGCGCTCGTTCCCTTGTCGAAGTAGGTGAGCTCCGTCGAGCCGCCGCCCACGTCGACGAGGAGCGCACGCTTGTCCGCGAGGCCGAGCCGCCGCACGACGGCGAGCTGGATGAGCCGAGCTTCTTCGATGCCTTCGATGACCTCGAGCTCGATCCCGGCTTCGCGGCGCGCGCGCTCGACGAGCGTGGCCTTGTTGGCCGCCTCGCGCACGGCGCTCGTCGCGGTCGCACGGTAGACGTCCACCTTGGCGTCGTCCATGGCCTGGCGGAACTCGCGCAGCGCAGCACAAGCCTGGCCAATCGACGCCGACGCGAGCTTGCCGGTCACGAAGACCTCGGAGCCGAGCCGTACGGGCGCTCGGAGCGTCACGAGCTCGCGCCACGAAGCACCGGCCTCGGGCAGCAGCGAGAGCTGCTCACGCCCGGAACCTGAAGCGTGCGCCTCGACGATGCGCAGTCGCAGGGCGTTCGAGCCGAGATCGAGCGCAGCGAAGCGCGGCATGGGAACCGTTCTACCACGATGTCTGGTAGAACGACGGGCATGGCGGAGCAGGAGCCGGAGGCCGCTGTTCGCTCGTTCGGGGCCTCGTCCGTGGCCTCGAGGCCGTTCGACCGCGCGAAGCGGCATCTCCTTCTCGCATGCGGAGCGATCGGCGGCGGCCTCGCGGTCGCCGGGACGCTCGACCGGACGACCGGTGGTGTGCTCGTGCTGATCGGCTGGCTCGCCGCGATCGTCGCGCTTCATCGGCTCGGACGAACGGGGTCCGATCGTGGATCGAACCCCGAGGCTTCGGACGCGAAGCCCTCGTCCTGACGCCGTCACATCTCCGTGAACGTGTAGTTCGCGCTCCCCTTGGCTCCGTACGGGAGTCGAAGGGTGATCGTCTTCTTTCCCGTCGCGGCCAAGGTGCCGACGGAGTAGCTGACGAGGGAAGGAGCGGCCGTCAACGCACACTCCTGCGGGGTGAAGGTCAGCTGCGCGGCATTGGCGGCTGCCGTCACGTCGTAGCGAACCGTGGTGGGGCGAAGGACGATGGGGCCCCCGGCCTTCCGGTATTGATCGAGAAGCTCGAACGTCGCGCTCGTCGCCGATGTCGCCGTGATCTGGAGCGCCCCACGATGATCGTATGGGACGAACCCGCCGCCGGCGATGCAGAACGCCTTCGTGCCGAGCACGGTCACGTTCGTGAGCTGGTAAGTCCCCGACGTCAGAGCGCCGCCTGCGTGGATCCGCGAGAGGGTCGAGCACGTCGACGTCACGAAGGCTCCGGGCTTCAGCGCGTCGCACGCCGGCCCGGCGTCGAAGCCTCCGTCCGGGTCGGTGATGCCACCGTCGTCCTCGGGCGGAAGATCACCACCGTCGGTGATGTCTTCCGCGTCGGGGCCTGCGTCTTGCGGGGGATTCGAGGCATCGTCGTCGTCGGAAGTCGATGACTCGGGTGATGTCGTCGACCCGTCGGAGGGGGGAGCCGCTCCGTCGGGAGCTGCGGTCGGCGTCGGCACTTCATCGCTGACACACGCAACGATAGAGGCGCCACCGAGGACTGCGCTGACTGCGCTGACGGCGACGAGAGTGCATGCGCGACGAAGAGGAGCTCGCTTCATGACCTGATGGTAGAGGTCCCAAGCTCTGCCGTCGTTAGGCCGGTCGGACTACGCCGCCGCCAGCGCGCTCGAGATCTCAGATCTCGCTGCGCAGCACGACGACGCCCACGTCGGGGCCGAGCTTCGGCAATCGCGCTGCCGCCCAGCCGAATTCCCGGTCCGCGATCCGGATCGGGCTCGACGCCGGCGCGGCCTCCGTCTTCGCGTGCAGGCCCACCTCGGCCAGCGCCTTTTCGTTCACCTCCGGAACGGGCGTCACGCCAGGCGCGCCCGCGCCGTAGACCGCCTCTTTGTCGAAGAGGCACACGTAGAGGATGGGCATCTTGCCTTTGTCGCCGGCGCGCATGAGCTGATCTTGGATCTCGCGCTGCAACGTGACCTGCAGGTGATAGGCGAACCGACGATAGGTCCAGCCGGTGACGAGCATCCCGAGCGGCGAGCCGTCGGGCTTCTTCACCGGTACGGCCGCGACCCATTCCTTGTCGGGCCCTGCAGGATTCGGCGCGCCCGGGAACCTGCCGGTCGTGGCGGCGTACGGCGCGCCTGTCAGGACGGGCTCGAGACCGGGCCACGCCTTCACCAGGTCCTTGCCGGCCATGGTGTCGTGCTCGAAATCGTTGCGAACGGCGATCCCCTTGTCGTCCGCGAAGGCGAAGAACGTCGACTTCGCGATGCCGAGGTCGGGCACCTGCTGTCGCATCTTGAGCAGCGCGCTCCGGACGGCGGGGACGTTCTGTTTCGGGTCACCGTCCTTGCCGACTTCCTTCGCGAGCAGGTCGGAGAGCTTCTTCGAGCCCTCCGGAAGGCCACGCTCGACCTCCGCCACGTCCGTCGCCGTCAGCTCGACGAGCTTCTGGACGTCGCCGCGCGCCTCGTCGGCGCTCTTCTGTGCGCGCTCCTTGCACCCGCTCAGGACCGTCGTGCTCGCGGAGGTCCCGATGACGGCCGCCGCCGCCCAGAACAGGACCGCTCTTCGACCCATCAACATCGCTCTGGAGCATACGACAGATCCCTGCGCCGGGTGTTCCCGCATGGGCTGACGGCACGGGCGGGACACGGGCGGGAAGGGGCAAGCGCGACGGTCGCGACGTCGCTCCCGAGAGGGCCGACGCTCGCGAGCAGCGGGCACGTGCACGCCACATACCGAACAGGAACAGGGTGTCTCCGGCGACGAAAAGCTGCTAGAGACGAGCGGCTTGGCCGAAGTGGCGGAACGGTAGACGCAGCGGATTCAAAATCCGCCGAGGTAGCCCCTCGTGAGGGTTCGAGTCCCTCCTTCGGTACGGTTTCTCCCGCGAGAACCGACGTTTCGAGCCCCTGCTGGGGTTCGAGGGTTCCGCGGGACCGGGCGTTCCGGGCCTCCCGCGTCGGACGGGGTGAGGTGCGGCGCGGGCCTGGTGATGACGCTCGGGCGGCGCGGCGGGCAGCACTCGGAACGAGCGCGCGCTCGTGGTCAGGCGACCCTGCCTCCAGCATCGTTCGAGAGGTCGCGCGAGTCGGCACACACGCGCTCGGTAGGAGCGCGCGGCGCGCCGACTCACGCCGCCCGAGCTCCCATTTTCCGAGATTGGTAATCAGCGATACGGGCGCTCGACGACGTGCGTGCGTGCCTCGCTCGCGCACGCGCAATCACTGTCTCTCGATCACGCCGCAGCCCGGCCTTGCTCCGGCATTGCCGACCGGCTGGGAGACGCCGTCGTCGCGCTGCGCGTGGAGGACGACCGCGTGGCCGACGACGGAGAGTGGGCCTTCGTGCACGTACATCTTGGTCGCGGGAAACGTCAGCTTGGAAGTGCCTGCTCCGGCGTCGTCGATGGTGATGTTCCCGAGATCGCCGACGTGATGTTCGTCGCCGCTCGGAAAGCCATGCCCGGCGTCTGCGGGATTCCAATGCCCGCCGGCGCCGAGGCCTGGCCCGCCGTCGACCGCGTCGCAATTGCCGTTCTCGTGGATGTGCAGCCCGCGCTCGCCCGGGGGCCCGCCGCTGCTCGCGATGTTCACGGTCACGATCGTCACCGAGCCGTTCTCGACGAACTCCGCGGTGCCTTGGACGGCGCTCGCATCGTTCGTCGGCCGGATCTCCGCCTTCGCCACGAGCTGCGTCGGCGTGTCTCCCGAGGTTCCGCTTGACGTGCCTCCGTTCGACGTGCCTGACGTTCCGCTGGAGGTGTTGGTCGATCCGCTGTCCGCGGCGTCACCGGCCGGGCTGCTCGGATCGTCGGAGCACGCCCAAGCCAGCACCCCGCCCATGGCGATCATCGTGACCGCCGCCACTCGAATATGCGTCTTCATCGCCCCTCCTCATCACCTGATTGCACGGTGATGATCGATCACGGATGTGCTGCCGTCAAAACGCCCAAACCTTCGTTGGGGCGGATTTGGAGACGCGTCACCCGCGCGCCGATGCCACGTGCGACGCGATCGGCCTCGGCGCGGACGATCGTGCCGCGACGGCAGCGTGGTCGGTTCCGCGTCGGCCGCGGCCCGTCCGACGATGGTGGCGAACGATGCCGAGGCCGACGGCCGCGCTGACCGCCATGAGGCTGTTCGTCACGATGAACACCCAATCGCCGACGAGCGCGCTGTAGATGCTGAACCCCACCGAGGCGATCATCTGTCCGACAAAGAGCCAAGGCGAGACACCGTCGCTCGTTCGCTCCCGCCATTGTCGATGAATTTGCGTCCCGATCGTGAGAAGCAACACGAGCGAGCTCAACCAGCCGATTGCATTCGTCATCGCGTGGATCGAGAGGAAGCACGGATCGTGCGAACACTCGTGTCCCCGTTGAAACGCCGCCCCGGTGGCCAGTACGCTCGGCGGCGCCATGATCACGCATCAGGTCCTGATCGAGCCGAGCGCGATCGCGGTCGCGCTTCCCGACGAGCACGTGGTCCTCTGCCACGAGGTGCTGGGGCAGGCGGGCCTGAAGGTTCATCGGACCGAGCAGGTGTCGAGCGCCTGCGAGCGGATCACGAAGCTCCTTCCGCTGGTCGTCGTGGCGTCTGCGGCGCTCGGCACCGATTTGCGGGAGATGATCGAAGACCGGGCGGTGGCCGTCGGCGCCGTGCTCGTGGAGATCGAGCCCGACCGAGACTTCGGCTCGATCGAACGTCTCCTCGAGGACGCAGTCGCGGACGTGCGACGCCGGCTCGGTCGTAAGAGGCGGTGACCCGCGCTCCGTCACGTCTCGACGAAGGGGACCGGGCTTCGTGCTCGCCCGCGCGTGCCTCAGAATGCGTCTTCGAGGTCGAGTCCGCCGTCGCCGATGCCTTGTGAAGGACATTCGGTCTCGCACTTCGTCTGAGCGCAGCCGGCGACCTCGGAGAGGATGCCGCTACCTTTCTCGTGCGCAATCTGACAGGTGAGGCTGCAGGCGATGTCGCCGGCGCACTCGTCGAGGCACTTCATGACTGCAGCGCAGTCCGAGGACTTGTCGCAGTCGACGACCTGCGCGCAGCAATTGGAGCGAACACACTTATCGCACGCGGGCCGATCGTCGACGGGCGCGTGGCTCTCGCAGCTCACAGTGTCGCCCGGCGTCGTCGACCCCGAGCCGTCGTCGTCTCCGTCGCCCGTGTTCCGATCACTCCCCCTTCCGCGACTGAGACTGGTGCCGTCTGGCGACGGCGCGCTGCAACCGATGAAGATTCCCACCGCCAGAGACACGCTGAAGACGGCAACGGAGAAAGAGTTCCGCACGAAGACCTCCGACAACACAAGCGTGCCATCCAGGACCTATCCGCGCCAGCGCCATCATGATGGTTGGATCGTGCACTGACCAGTCTTGCTCGCAGTCTCGCCTCGCAGTCTCGCCTCGCTCGCTCGAATGGTTTGGCGGCGCGACGGGCACGTTCGGGGAGCCTGCTGAGGTCGGCGGGGCGCGAGCGTGCAGAGCCCGACGCGTCGGAAGAGTCTCAAACGCAAATTCCGCGATTACGTATTTGCTTTACGGATCGACATCGAATGCTTTATGGCAAGGGCCAATGAGCAATCTGAAGAGCACGATCGAAAGCCTCGCCAACGAGTTTGCGATGAGCATCATCAGCGCCCTGCGCGCCGCCTCCATCGACGAGCTCACCGGCGTTGCCGGCGTCAGTGGTCGCGGTGTTCAGCCTGCGCGCCCCGGACGTCCTGCGCTCGCTCCGGCGGCCGCACCGAAGCGAGGCCGCGGCGGGCGCCTCGGTCGCCGCTCTACGGCGGACATCGGTCGGATGGTCGATGACATCGTGAGCCTCCTGCAGAGGAACCCCGAGGGTCTCCGCGCCGAGCAGATCCGCGAGGCGCTCAACTGCCAGGCCAAGGAGCTGCCGCGCCCCCTCGCGGACGCGCTCTCCGAAGGTCGCATCACGAAGAGCGGGCAGAAGCGCGCGACGACGTATTTCGTCGGATCGAAGGCGGGCAGCTCCGAGGGGGCACCTGCGAAGAAGCGTGGCGGCCGCGGCGGTCGTCGCAAGCGCGCCTGATATCGGCTCAATCGTCGGACGGAGCACGCGTCGCGCCCGGTGGGCGACGGCGCGTGCTCGCTCGTCGATCTCAGTCTCGACTCATCGTCGCCAGTCGATCGGACGCGCGTTTCACCGTGCGTGACATCGACGACTTCGGCCACGTCGCGAGGAGCTTCTCGTAGGTGGCCTTTGCGGCCGCAAGCTGTCCTTTCGCCTCCTGCGCCTCACCGAGATAGAGCCGCGCCTTGGCGATGATCATCGCGGCATCGAACGTCGCGCAGGTCGCGACGACGCGCTCGAGATGCGGAATGGCCTCGTCCCAGTGGCCGAGCAGCGCGTGGACCTTGCCGATCGCGAACTCGACGAAGAGTCCCGCGTGCGCGGGCGGTCCGTCGCCCCGCGGCGCATGAGCGAGTGCCTCGGCGGCCTCCTCGCGTGACTCGGCGAAACCGCCGTAGACGGTCGCCCACGCGGTCCAAGGATCGCGCGCAATGCGCCCTTCGTCGGCGCGGCGGCGCTCGCGCTCGAGCCACTCGGTGCGCTTCGTAGCGAGCTCCTCTTTCGTGAGCTCTCCGGCGCGGTAGAGGGGCTCGAGAAACGTGATGCTCGGATCGGGCGCGAACGGGTACGCGGGCCACGCGGGCATCCGGTCGAGGAACAGACGGGCGGCCTTCGCCGCGTCGCTCATCCGATCGATCTCCATCAGTACGTTCACGCGAAGACGGCCTGGCTCGGCGTGATCGTAAGAGTCGGCGGTGACGGGAAGGAGAGCGTCGAACTCACGTGCGAGCTCCTCGGCTCGGACGAAATCGCCGTCGAGAACCGCGAGCAGCGCGCGATCCCACACCTCTGCCGGCTTCTTCTTCTCGGCGGGCATGAGGCTCCACCTTCGCGAGAGGACCTCCTCGATGCTCGGCCGCGGTGCTCCGTCGGCATGCAGCGCTCGCGCAAGGCTCGCAAAGGGACGAGGGGATTGCGGCTCGAGTGAGCCCCAGCGCGCCGCTTCCTCCCTGGCTCGCTTGCACTCGTTTCCTGCGAGCAGGAGCTCGACGCGCGTCTCGACACAAATCGCTGCGACCGGCGAACGCTTGATGCAGCGCTCCGTGATCTCGAGCCCGTCGGCGATGTCGCCGGTGCTCTTGTCGACCTTTGCCAAGGCCGCGAGCGCGGGAACGAAGCCTTCGTCGAGACGAAGAGCAGCCTCGTATGCCTGCTTCGCGCCTTCGAGGTTGCCCTGCTGTTGTCGTGCGCGCCCGAGGTAGTACTGGAGCTCCGGATCACGCGGGAACTGGAACACCGCCGACGTCAGTCGCGTCTCCCATTCTTCGACGTCCGGGTATGCGCGAATGAAAGGCTCGCTGGCCTCGAGCAGGCGCTCATCGCGCGGGAGGAGCATGCGCCGGTGCTCGTATGCGGTCTGGAAGGCCGCTTGTGCGGACGGCGGATCGTTGGCCGACTGCTGGAGCGCGAGCTCGAGATGCGCGGCGGCAAAGGTCGGATCCTGCTCGACGGCGCGCATGAGCGACGCTCGTGCCTTGGCCGTCGCGCCGTCGCGCCAGAGGTTCATGGCCTCCACGAACGCCGTCTCGGCCTGGGGCACGGTCGAGAGCGGCCTGGGGGGCGCCGAGGTCGAGGCCGAGGCCGCGGTCGTGCTCGTGCTCGTGGGATCGCGCACGAGAACGGGCACGTTCGGCTGTGGCGGGGTGCGCGTCCTCACCGCGTACACCGTCGCGCCGAGTGCTCCGAGGAGCACGAGGGGAAGGGCGAGCGACAGCGCTCGCCGCTTCGGAGGTTCGGGTGGCTGACGCTCCGTTTCACCGGCAGGTGAGGGGCCGATCGACACCGTCGTGGGCACGCGCGTGGTCGCCGCGTACGCCGGATCGTCCTCGGCGCGCGGACGAGGCGTCACGCGCACGCGATCCCCTCCTGTCGTGAGGGAGGCGAACGGCTCGAGCACGTCGGCGACGTCTCCCATCGACGGGAAGCGCTGCGCCGGATCTTTCGCGAGCGCGCGCATGATCGTCTCCTCGACGACCGTGGGAACGTCTTTCGTCTTCGCGCGGAGCGGCTTCGGCGCCTCCGTGAGGATGTTCGCGACGAGGCTGAGGACGTCGCCCGTCTCGGTCCACGGCCTCTCTCCGGCGACGAGCTCGTACGCCATCACGCCCCACGCGAACTGGTCACAGCGCGCGTCGACGTCGCCGCCCTTGATCTGCTCGGGCGCCATGTAGACCGGCGTGCCTGCGATCGAGCCGCCTCCGGTCACGGTGTCGACGGCGTGTTGTTCTTCCGGAGTGCGTCCGACGGTCCGACGGGCGATCCCGAAGTCGAGGACCTTCACGCCGCCGTCGTCGCGGATCATGACGTTCTCGGGCTTGATGTCGCGATGGATGATGCCTGCTCGGTGCGCCGCTTCGAGGGCGCGAGCGACATCGACGAGCCAGCGAAGGCGACGCGCGAGCGGGAGCTCGACATTGCCGACGAGGTTGCGAAGCACGGACCCGACGACGTACTCCATCGCGAGGTACAGGCGGCCGTTCGACTCGCCGACGTCGTAGATCGCGACCACGTTCGGATGGCTCAGCGATGCGACGGCGCGCGCCTCCCGGAGCATGCGGGCCGACAGCTCTCCGAACGACGACCGGACCGAGTCCTGCTCGCCGCTGCCTTCCGTCGCGGAGGCACGAGCGCTCTCCGGAACGATGATGATCTTCAGCGCGACGGTGCGCTCGAGCCGCGGGTCGAACGCCCGGTACACCTGGCCCATGCCGCCTTGGCCCACGAACCCGCGAATCTCGTAAGGCCCGACAATGTCACCAGGTTTGAGCATTCTGCCCCGACGAGCTCGAGGAAGGAGAGTACGCCCAAGAGGGCCCGTCGGACCATGACGGCGATGCGGCGAGAACGAGAAAGGGGAAGGCGTCGATCGAAGACCGACCCTTCCTCGGCGGCCGTAAACCGAGCCAGAGGACCAAGCGTCAGCCTGGCTCCGCTATTCCACGGTTCCACGCCTCGACGCCCGCCCGCCGAGCGGCGAAAACCTGCAAAATGCCTAGCGACGGATGAGGGGCCGTGGTATCCGTCCGGACCTTCATCGCGAAGTGATTCGTGATTCCCAGGAGATTTTCGACAGATGCCGAGTGATGCCGTTCAGTGCAAGCCGCTCGAGGTCGTGGTCAGCGACCGCGGGATCGAGCGCGCCATCAAGATGCTCAAGCGCAAGCTCGCTTCCGAAGGCGTTCTCCGTGAGCTCAAGATGCGCCGCCACTACATGAAGCCGAGCGTCAAGCGTCGGAAGAAGCAGGCCGAGGCCGCGCGTCGCCGCCGCAAGCGTGCGAAGCTCGACGCGGCGCCGCCGAAGGGCTGAGCTCGTTCGGCTTCGGGCCGAGCGCCGAGCCGCGGTCTCCGCGCGTCGTCGGGGATCACATAGCCATTTGCTAGCGATGGACTGGCGGACCTGCCTCTGCGGCACGTTCGCCTTCTGTCGTTTGTCTCGCGGGCCGGGTCGTGGAATGCCGCTATGCTCCGATCGTGAGCGACGACCGTGTTCCTCCCAGCGCTGCGGTCGCGTCGGCCCTCGTCGACGACAAGCGCGAGAGTGCGCTCCGGCGGGTTCGGAAGTTCGTCGCCACCTACGTCGAGAAGGGCAAGTTCGAGCTCTACCCGGAGGCGGAAGTCGTCGAGAACGTCGTGCAGGGCCTCACGGACAACCTCGTGAAACACGGCCGCATGTACTGTCCTTGCGCGCCCGTCGAAGATTCGAAGACGAAGGGGTCGGACATGGTCTGCCCGTGCAAGCCCCATCACGCGGACATCGCGCGTCAGGGGTATTGCGACTGCGCGCTGTTCGCGTCACCGGAGTTCGTCGAGAACGAGCGGCGCGCAAAGAAATCGAAGTGACGGGCGTTCGGCCCTCGCCGCGTCGGCGAGCACGCGACGGGAAGCGAGATCGCACCGTCGCGCGTACGTGACGTGGCTGGCGGGCGCGCGGCATCACCGCCTACCCGCGCGCGGTAGTCGCTTGCGCGAGCATGACGAATTGCGCGCCTGAGGAGAACGGGCCCGCACGGTGACCCACGACGTCGGCGCGACACGTGGACTCCTTGCTCGTGAGAATGCGTGATTCCTGGGCTCGGCTCGCTCGCGCTGAGCTCGCTCGCGCGCGCGCGGCGCCGGCGCCAAACTGAAGCGGCGCTATGGAACGTGCGCTGCTCGACACGCGCGGCTCTCGACATGGGAGGTGTGACGTGAAGACGGTACGTGCTTTTGGAGCATTGATGTTGGCTGCCGCGCTGGGTTGCAGCTCGGTGGAAGACCCGAGCGCGAGCACGGACGAGGCGACTGCCTCGGTCGAAGAGGCTCTGCGCGACGGCAAGGACAAGGACGAGAAGGAGATGAAGAGGCGCAAGGACGATTGCGTCAGAGACGCGAAGTTCGACCTGCGCTTCTGGGGCAAGAGCGAGAAGGACGCGAAGTCGTTTCGGGACTTCGTGCGCGACGAGAAGGAGGACGCCAAGAAGACCAAAGAGCTCTTCCGAGAGCTGTACGACGACCAAAAGGGCGAATTCCTCGGCAACAGCAAGAAGGCCGAGCGGGTCTTCAAGGACCTTTTCGAGCACTCGAAGGGCAAGTTCCTCGACGAGAACGACCGCGAGAAGAAGGTGTTCGACGTCACGAAGGTCGTGCACTTCGACTTCGACTTCGGGAAGAAGGACGTCGAGAAGAAGGTCGTTTACGCCCCGAACATGGATGGTGCGGGCACGATGCTCTGGTGGGGCGGAGCTCCGTCGTGGCGCGACGTGCTGGTCCCCGACGACGAGACAAATGACGATGACGATGGCGACGACGATTGACGTCGTGGCGCCTGTTCGTGAATGAGCACCACCAACGATGAAGAGCCGCCGGAGCTCCTCTGGCGGCTCTTCTCGTGGCGCTTCTGGCGAGGGCGTCGTCCGTGGTCAGGACATCAAGCGGCGCGACGCTTCGACGGCCTCCCGTTGTCGCTCGCGCTCACCCGACGAGAAGGGCGGCGAGGCTTGAGCGGGCGTTCGATCCGCGAAGGCTCGGGATCGAGGAGGGCGACGATGCTGGCCACGCGACGATGACGCACGGGCGTGTGTTTGAGCGACGTCTTCGACTCGATGGCGTAGTGGTTGCGACGCCCGATCCTCGCGCGGCGAACATAGCCCGCGCCGACGAGGTCAGAGACGATCTGGTGCGTGCCGCGCTCGCTGATGCCGACGGCCTCCGCGATCTCTCGAATGCGCGTGTCCGGGTTGCGGGCGATGCAGAGGAGCACTTGTGCGTGCGTCGTGAGGAGCGACCACGGTCGCTCCTCGTCGTGTCGTTCCGTCGCTTCGAGTCGCTGAGAGCGTCGCATTTGTCCACGTTCCTCGGCGGCTGATGCCGGATCTCGCCGCCTGATACCGGTTCTAAATGGCTGAAAACTCTGCGTCAAGGCTGAGTTGTTGCAAAAAGCAACGCCCTGGCCGCCGCATCTCCGCGCGCGGGGCCACGCGCGACGACCGAACACGCCACGGGCTGCGAACGGGCCAGGACGGAAGCGAATGGGCCAGGACGGGACGGGAAGCGAACGGGCCAGGACGGAAGCGAACGGGCCAGGACGGAAGCGAACGCTCAGCGACGTCGCGACGCCGGTTGGTGGTACGGTCCGCTCCGCACATGGCTCTCGAGATCAACGCGTCTTGCCCGGCCTTCGACCTTCCCGGCACCGATGACCGGAGTCACTCGCTCGACTCCTTCGAAGGCGACGTGCTCGTCGTGGTCGTCTCGTGCAACCACTGTCCGTACGTCGTCGCCTACGAGCCGCGGGTCGTCGCGCTTGCTCGAGAATACGGCCGCAAGAAGGTCGATTTCGTCGCGGTCAATGCGAACGACGCGACCCGTTATCCGGACGACGGCATGCAGCCGATGAAGATTCGCGCCGAGGAGCGCGCGTTCCCGTTCCCGTATCTGCGGGATGACTCACAGGCGTTCGTACGGGCGCTCGGCGCGCGCTTCACGCCCGAGGTGTTCGTCTTCGATCGCGACCGGAAGCTCCGCTACCACGGACGCATCGACGACAACCACCGTGACGAGTCGCGCGTGACGTCGCATGACCTTCGCAATGCGCTCGACGCGCTCCTCGGCGGCTCCGAGCCTGCCGTCGCCGAGACGACGGCGTTCGGCTGCTCGGTGAAGTGGAAGTAGCGAGCGGCCGAGCCCGAACGTGACGCGCGAGGCGTGAAGCACGGGCTCATCCGGCAGCGACGATACCTGCACGGAAGTGCCGGTGACGTGTCGCGCGACACGGAGCACGACGGCCGCGCGCTCGTGCTCGCTCGTTCGAGCGCGGGCGAACGACGCCGCACGACTTCTTGCGTGCGGAATTCCGCTGTTTTCCCAGCGAGATGACGAGCTCGTTCCCATCGTTCGTCGGAGCGATCGGACGGAACGTCGGGGCGCGCCGACATCAGATTTTTCTGCGGCGGAGCGGCAAGCGAGCGGTGCAGAAGGCGTGCTGGATCGCTAGATTGTGCCGCCATGCCGTGGATCCGAATGCGTCTTCCCACGCGTCTTGGAATCACGCACGGCGCGCTCGTCGCGCTGCTCGTCGTTCTCCTCGTCGTCACCCTCCAGGGGCTCCTCCGCATGCTCGGGGTCATGAGCATCATCAGCGACCAGCGCCTGTCGATGCTCGACGCCGAGGAAGAGCTCCACCGTGCGGCGTGGGGCATCGAGATCGCGCTCCGGCACTCGCGGAACTCGTGCGTGGACGGGGGAGGGCCGGAGGCCGCCCACGATCGGATCGCGCGCGCCCAGGCGACGTTCGCGGATGTGTTCGCGCGGCGGGGAGCGGCGGCTGCGCCTCGCCTCCGCGAGACCGCCCTTCGCTACGAGCGCCTCGCCAACGAGTCCCTCGCCGCGCCGCAGACGTGCCGCTTCCTCTCACTCGCGAGCACGGAAGAACGCCGGATGGGCCTCGACGAGGACATGACGGATACGTGGATCGATCGGCTGCACGAGCTCCACGAGGACATCGAGACCAAAGAGACCCTCGCACGGGCGATCGGTAACCGGACGGCCGTGAGCGGGCTCGTCGTTGCCGCGCTCGGCGCGGTCGCGGCGGTCCTCGTCGCCCGGTTGACCGCCCGGAGCGTGACGCGGCCGATCGCCCGTCTCGCTGGCGACGCGCGCCGGCTCGGCGACGGTGACTTCACCCCGATCGATCCGGTCGGCGGTCCGCCCGAGATCGAGGACCTGCGCCGCGATCTCGAGCGTACACGAGAGAAGCTCCTCGGTGTCGACCGGCTCAAACAAGCGTTCCTCGCCAGCGTCTCGCACGAGCTGCGGTCGCCGCTCGGAAGACTTCGCGAGGCGTTGTCCCTCCTGGGCGACGGAACACTGGGTGAGCTGACGCAGCGCCAGAACAGGGTCCTGACGCTCGCGAGCCGCGCATGCGAACAGGAGGTCCGGATCGTCGAGGCGCTGCTCGACATGTCGCGGGTGAGCTCTGGGCTGCCGGTGCAACGAGAAGCTGGGTGCGACATCGAGCGTGTCGTCGAGGCGGCCGTCGAAAGCGAGCTGCCGGTGGCGAACGATCGCGGGATCGAGATCCGGATCGAGCGAGCCGCGCATCCGCCCACCTTGCGGATCGACTCAGCACTGGTGGAGCGGGCGATCGCGAACCTCGTGCGTAACGCCGTGTCCGTCTCTCCGCGGGGCGGGAACGTCCGCGTGAAGATCGACGTTCAAGGCGAGCGCCGCGTCGTCCGCATCGAGGTGAGCGACGACGGGCCGGGCATCAGCGAGACCCTCGCGAGCCGGATCTTCGAGCCGTTTCACGCCGCGCAGGTGAAGGACCGGCCGGCTGGCATCGGGCTTGGGCTGTCGCTTGCACGTGAAGTGGCACGCGCACATGGGGGCGAGCTCGACCTTGCGCGGGGGGAGAGATCGACGACGTTCAGGATGGATATTCCGGTGGGCACGGAGGCCGAGCAATGACGACGACGCGACACGACGAACCCGCCAATGTGCTGCTGGTCGATGACGACCAGGAGCTCTGCGAGCTTCTCTCGATTCGCATCGAGGCGGCGGGCTATCGGGTGGCCGTCGAGCACGACGTTCGCGGTGCGCTCGCGCATGTCGGCCGAGAGCGCGTGGACGCGATCCTGCTCGACCTGCGGCTCGGTCAGGAAGACGGCTTCGACGTGCTCGACGGCGTGTCGAAGAGATCCGCGGATGTGCCCGTGATCATCCTCACGGCGCACGGCACGATCGACCTTGCCGTCGAGGCGATGCGCCGGGGCGCCTTCGGCTTCGTGACGAAGCCCTTTCACGACCACGATCTGCTGCAGAAGCTCGAGCACACCGTCGAGAGTCATCGGCTCCGCCGCGAAGTGGCCGGGCTTCGGCGCATCGTCGGCGTCACGGACGAGCGCGCGCGTCTCGTCGGTGTGAGCCGCGCGATCGAGCGCGTGCGGGAGATGGTGCGGCTCGTCGCGCCGACCGACACGACCGTGCTGATCCTCGGCGAGTCCGGCACGGGCAAGGAGCTCGTCGCCCGCTCGATCCACACGTTGTCTCCGCGCAAAGATGGTCCGTTCGTCGCGGTCAACTGCGCCGGGCTCTCGGCAGAGCTGCTGGAGAGCACGCTGTTCGGCCACAAGCGCGGCGCGTTCACGGGTGCAGTCTCGGATCGTGAGGGCTTGTTCGGAGCAGCGAAGCGCGGCTCGCTCTTCCTCGACGAGATCGGCGAGACGCCGCTCGGAGTCCAGGCGAAGCTGCTTCGTGTGCTGCAGGAGCGGCGGTTCCTGCCGGTCGGATCGACGATCGAGCAGGAAGCCGACGTGCGCATCATCGCGGCGACGAACCGGGACCTGAAACAAGAGGTCGTCGAAAAGCGTTTCCGCGAGGACCTCTTCTACCGGCTGCACGTCGTCCCGCTCGCGATGCCTCCGCTACGCGAGCGCCTCGAAGACGTGACGCTTCTCGCAGAGATGTTTCTGGAGCGCGCCGCGGCGCGCGCCGGCGTCGCTGCGCCTCGGCTAGGTGGCCGCGCGCTCGCCGCGCTCGCGGCTCATTCATGGCCGGGCAACGTCCGCGAGCTCGAGAACGTGATGGAGGCTGCGGTGCTCCTCTGCCAGGACGGTGAGATCGATCTCGATCACTTGCCGGGCATCGGCGTCGGCGCACCGGTGGGCGACCCGAGCGCCTCCGATCTCGCGCAGGCGACCGCACGGCTCATGAGCAGCTACGCGTCGAGCGATGCGCCCGCGCCTCCGCCGCTGCGCGAAGCCCGCGATGCGTTCGAGCGGGCATACCTCGATGCAGTGCTCTCGCGCTCCAATGGCAACGTCACGGCCGCTGCAAAGGTCGCCGGCCGCAACCGGACGGACTTCTACGATCTCATGCGCCGTCACGGCTGCTCACCGCAGGACCACAAGAAGGACTGACGCGTCGGCTCGAACCGACGTGGAGATGTCGCGTCGGAGTCGGCCGACGCTTCCCGCGTCGGACTGACGTTCGGTGCCGACGTCCGCCGAACGTCGCTGCTCAAAACAGCGTGCAGATCGAGCTGCGCCGCTGGCATCACCGTTGCTGCTCGGCGGCGCGATGGATTCTTCGAGGATCGCGCTCGCGTCGATCGCGACGATGCTCGTGCTGCTGAGGCTCGCGCACGTGGGAGCTCCCCAAGGGCCCGGGGTCGCGACGCAGCCGGCAACCGCGGCGGCGCAGAAGGTCGCGGTTCACTGCCCGCCGGGTGGGGCAGGCGCAGCGGGGGATCCGTCTTCGAGCGCCGCATCCGAGCAGCGCGACCAGCAAAGGCACCCATGAGCAGCAGCGCGACCACCGCGGCCAAGACCGCAGTCCCGACGTCGATAAACGAGCGTCTTCGTCTCTTCTTCACGTTCTTCGACAGCCGCTTCGAGGACCTCGAGAAGGCGACGTGGAAGAAGACCGTCTATCGCGACTTCAGCGCCGGCCTCGTCGTCGCCCTGACCGCGATCCCGATGGCCATGGGCTTCTCGATGGCGATGGGCCTGCGTCCCGAGCAGGGGATCATCGCGGGCGCGCTTGCGTGCGCCGTCGGGCGCACGTTCGGCGGGTCGAAGTACCAGGTCTACGGGCCGACCGCGGCGTTCATCCCGCTCATCGCCAGCATCATGGCGAAGTACGGCGAGCAGAACGGAGGCTCGTTCGCGCAGGCACACGGGATGTTGGTCTTCGTGTCCATCCTCGCCGGCATCGTCTTGATGCTCTGCGGCGTGCTGGGTCTCGGCAAGATCGCCAACAAGGTGCCGAACTCCATCGTCGTCGGCTTCACCGTCGGGATTGCCGTCACGATCGCGCTCTCGAATTCGACGGACGCGCTCGGGCTGGAGGGCACGGGCTCCGTTCGTGCACGGTTGGTCGCGATCGCGACGAACTTCGCGCACGTCAACTGGTGGGCGCTCGGCCTCGCGCTGTTGACGTTCTTGCTGACGCGCGGACTGTTGAAGGTCTCGATCTTCATTCCTGCGCCGCTCATCGCGCTCGGCGTGTGCACGATTCTCTCGGCAACGGTGCTCGAAGCGCAGAACGTCACGCTCATCCGCGACCGCTACGGCTCCATCCCGAACAACTTCTTCGTCTTCACGCCGCCCGTCATGCCCTCGGCATCGCTCGGCGTCGTCTTCGACTGCATCTACTACGCCGCGGCGATCGTCTTCGTGTCCGGGGTCGAGAGCTTGCTCTGCTCGTCGATGGCCGACCGCCTGGCGCAGAACAAGAAGACGCCGTTCAACGCGGACAAGGAGTTCTGGGGCCAGGGCCTGGTTCAGATCATCACGCCGCTCGTCAACGGATTCCCCTGCACCGGCGCCCTCGCGCGCACGGCGACGAGCATCAAGGCCGGCGCGATCACGCCGCTCGCCGGCTACTTCAAGTTCGCCCTCAAGCTCCTCATCGCGTACTTCCTCGCAGCGCAGCTCGAGCGCGTCCCGCTCGCATGCATCGCCGGCATCCTCCTCTGGGTGGCCACGAACATGGTGAAGAAGGCCGAGATCCTCGAGGTCTGGCACGGCGCCGGGCGCTTCCACGCCGCCCTCATGATCTATACGGCGGTCATGGTGCCGGCGACGGACTTCCTCACCGCCGTCCTCTCGGCCCTCGGCATCTACGTCGTGTTCGGACGCTTCTTCGACAAGAAGAAGGAGCCCGCCCAGGAGCCGCCGGGAGACAGTGACATCCAGGCGGCCGCGGAGTGAGCAGCCATCACCCCTGGACCCCGCTCTTGGCAAACGTGTAGCCTTCCGGTCGTGACGAACGGCAACGGCAACGGCAACGGGAACGGAAACGGGACCACCTCTCTCTTCCACGCCGGCGCGCACGCGCCGCGCGGAGGCCGATTCGCGCTCTTCGAGCCACCGCCGGTCGATGCGGTTGCGGTGGAGGAGCGCGCGGCGTCGCTCGGCAAGCGTTCGATCAAGAAGGCAACGAAGGTCGCCGGTCTGAAGCTCGCCATCAGCATGATGGACCTGACGACGCTGGAGGGTAAGGACACCCCCGGCAAGGTTCGTCAGATGTGTCAGAAGGCGCTGAGGCCCCTCGACAGCGACGGCAGCATCGGGCCGTGCGCTGCTGTCTGCGTCTATCCGAATCTCGTACCGGTCGCGAAGGAGGCGCTCCGCGGATCGTCCGTGAAGGTCGCGAGCGTCGCCACGGCATTCCCGAGCGGGCAGTCGCCGCTGCAGGTGAAGCTCGATGACACGCGCCGCGCCGTCGAGCTCGGCGCAGACGAGATCGACATGGTCATCGATCGTGGAGCGATGCTCACGGGCGACTACGGAAAAGTCTTCGACGAGATCGCGGCGACGAAGGAGGCGTGCGGACAAGCACACCTCAAGGTGATCCTCGAGACCGGTGAGCTCGGCTCGTACGACGTCGTCCGAAAGGCGAGCGAGATCGCGATCGCTGCTGGTGGTGACTTCATCAAGACGTCGACGGGCAAGATCCAGCCGGCGGCGACTCCCGCAGTGACGCTCGTGATGCTCGAGGCCATCCGCGATCACTTCTACGCGACGGGTCGCAAGATCGGCATGAAGCCGGCAGGCGGCGTCCGCACGGCGAAGCAAAGTTTGCACTATCTCGTCATCGTCAAGGAGACGCTCGGGGACGCGTGGCTGACGCCGGATTTGTTCCGGTTCGGCGCGAGCGCGCTCCTCAATGACGTGCTGATGCAGCTCGAGAAGGAGCGCACCGGCAACTACCAGGCGTCCGAGGACTTCTCGAAAGACTGACGTGCGCGCTTCGTCGAGTGCCTCCGCCTCGCCGTCGGTCGAAATCCCGCCCCGTGCCGTTGCGGCGAGCTAACCTGACATGCGGGGGTGATGAAGCGCGCCAGCAAGCCACCCACGCCGCTGCAACCGTCCGTTCGTGACGATCCGTCGCGAGCGAGTGGCGTGTCCGCTCCGTCTGGCCCTGGACGTCCACCGCCGCTGCCGAGCTCGCACCGCAGCGCGTCGCCGTTCGTCGTGACGCCGCGGCCGGCGGCGTGGCCTGCCGGCGCGAGCCCGCCCGCTGCGGATCGAGCGCACGACGATCCGGACGCTCACCGTCTTCCGGCGCCGACGATCCCGCTCATTCCGACGCCGGATGTGGAGTGGCCCGCTGCGGGCGATCCGCTGGAGCGTCGACCTCCCTCGAGCCACAACCTCCCGACGGCGCCGAAGCGTGCGCCGTCGGACCAGCGCGATCCGCTCTGGCCCAGCTTCGACGCGAGAGCGAACCCGACGCAGACGGGCCCGCAGCTTCCACACGTCCAGCGCGGGGGCGTGGCTGCGTCACCGATCGTCTCGAGCCGGGGAGCCGCCTCCCCGACGGCGACGGCGTCGGGCACGTACCGCACGATCTCCGAACAGCGCGATGGCTCGGTCCCTCGCTCCGACAGAACGCCTGCCCCCGTAGCGGACGACGGCTGGCCCCTCGGCTACATCGTGGCGTCCGCGTTCTTCCTCGCCATCGCCGCCGTCGGCTTTGGCCTCTGGCTGGCGTTCGCGGTCATCTCGCTCTGAGGCGGCGGGGGCCGGGGCCGAGCCCTGGACTGAGGACTGAGGACTGAGGACTGAGGACTGAGGACTGAGGACTGAGGACTGAGGACTGAGGACTGGTGTACCATCGCCGGCATGGCGCAATCGTTGACGAAGACCAGCACCGACATCGAGCGCACGTTGGCCGAGAAGACGGCGCTCGATTTCGGCCGAGCCTGGGAGTACGCCCCCGCACCCGAGGCGGCGGATCACGTCAAGATCGATCCGAAGTACGGCCTCTTCATCGGGGGCCGATGGGTCAGCCCGCGCAGCGGAAAGTACTTCCAGACGATCAGCCCGAGCACCGAGCAGGTGCTCGCCGAGGTCGCCGAGGCGAACGCGCAAGACGTCGACGACGCCGTGAAGGCCGCGCGTGAGGCCTACGAGAAGTACTGGTCGAAGCTTCGTCCGGCTGACCGCGCCAAGTACATCTTCCGCATCTCGCGCGCCATCCAGGAGAAGGCTCGCGAGCTCGCGATCGTCGAGTCGATGGACGGCGGAAAGCCGATCAAGGAGTCGCGCGACGTCGACATCCCGCTCGCGGCTGCGCACTTCTTCTATCACGCGGGCTGGGCCGACAAGCTCGACTACGCGTTCCACGGGCGGAGGGTGCGCCCGCTCGGCGTCGCCGGTCAGATCATCCCGTGGAACTTTCCGCTGCTCATGGCGGCGTGGAAGATCGCGCCCGCGCTCGCGTGCGGAAATACGGTCGTCCTGAAGCCGGCGGAGACGACGCCGCTGACAGCGCTGCTCCTCGCCAAGATCATCGAGGAGGCCGAGCTCCCGCCGGGCGTGGTCAACATCGTCACCGGCGCGGGCGAGACCGGCGCCGCGGTTGCGAACCACCCCGACGTGAACAAGGTCGCATTCACGGGCTCGACCGACGTCGGTAAGCGGATTCAGCGCGCGATCGCGGGTACCACGAAGCGCCTCACCCTCGAGCTCGGCGGGAAAGCGGCCAACATCGTCTTTGCCGACGCCCCGCTCGATCAGGCGGTCGAGGGCATCATCAACGGCATCTACTTCAACCAGGGACACGTCTGCTGCGCCGGCTCGCGCCTGCTCGTCGAGGAGAGCGTGCACGACATCCTGGTCCGCAAGCTCCGCGACCGGATGATGACGCTGCGTCTCGGCGACCCGCTCGACAAGAACACGGACGTCGGCGCGATCAACTCGAAGATGCAGCTCGAACGCATCCGCGAGCTCGTCGCGTCGGGTGAGCAAGAAGGCGCCGAGCGCTTCAGTCCCCCGATGAAGCTGCCCGAGAAGGGGTTCTGGTTCCCGCCCACGTTCTTCACCGGGGCGAGCCAGTCGTGCCGCATCTCGCGCGAAGAGATCTTCGGTCCGGTCCTGACGATCATGACCTTCCGCACGCCCGAAGAAGCCATCGAGAAGGCGAACAACACGATGTACGGGCTCTCGGCGGGCATCTGGACCGACAAGGGCGCGAAGATCTTCAAGCTCGCGACGAAGCTCAAGGCAGGCGTCGTGTGGGGCAACACGTTCAACAAGTTCGACCCGAGCTCGCCGTTCGGCGGATACAAGGAGAGCGGCTTCGGACGTGAGGGCGGACGCCAGGGCCTCGCTGCGTATCTGGAGGTGGAGTGATGGTGGAGAAGAAGAAGAACGAGACGGCGGCGACGGCCACGACCGACGCTCGTTCCAACGGAGACGTGCTCCGCGGCACCGGCGAAAGCGCGCTCACGAAGCCGTGGACCACCCAGAAGCCGCGCGTCTCCGTCGCGAAGGCGTACAAGATGTTCGTCGGCGGAGCGTTCGTTCGCTCCGAATCCGGCCGCTACTTCCAGGTGCAGGGCGCGAAGGAAGACGTGTCCGGCGTCGGCGCTCTCGACCCCGATCCGGGCGTCGTGAACGTCCCGCGCGGATCGCGCAAGGACGTGCGTGATGCCGTGCTCGCCGCGAAGAATGCGCTCGGTGGATGGGAGAAGCGCACGGCGTTCAATCGCGGGCAGATCCTCTATCGCCTCGCCGAGGTGATGGAGTCGCGCCGCCCGGAGCTCGTTCAGTCACTCGTGCGCTCGGGCAACCCCGAGGCCGCCGCGGTCGCCGAGGTCGAGGCATCGATCGATCGCGCGGTGTTCTACGCAGGCTTCGCGGACAAGTACTTCGCCCTGCTCGCATCGCACAATCCCGTCGCCGGACCGCACTTCGACTTCAGCATTCCGGAGTCGATGGGGATCATCGGCGTCGTCGCTCCCGACCGGCCGTCGTTGCTCGGTCTCGTCTCGACGGTGCTCCCGGTCGTGACCGGCGGCAACACGTGCGTCGCGCTCGCGAGCGGTGCTGATCCGCGCACGGCGATTGTGTGGAGCGAGTGCGTCGCGACGAGCGACATGCCCGGCGGCGTCATCAACGTTCTCACCGGGCACGTGAAGGAGCTCTCGCCGCATCTCGCGAAGCACCGCGAGGTCATCGGCGTCGATGCCTGGATCGTCGATGCCGATCTCCGCAAGACCGTCGAGAGCGAGGGTGCCGACAACGTGAAGCGCGTGAAGACGCACGTCCCGATGGATCCCGAGGCCTGGCTCGACGAGCGTCGAGGGCAGGGGCTCGGCTGGATCGAACGGTTCCTCGAGACGAAGACGGTCTGGCACCCCGTTGGGGTGTGAGAGGCGCGCGAGACCTTAGGCCTTAGGGCGTCGCGCTTCTGGCCTCTGGCGTCGGGAGGGGGAAGGCGCTCAGGCCGCTCGGGCGGCGGTGAGGGCTTGGTCGACCGTGAGCGAGCCGTCGTAGAGGGCTCGTCCGACGATCGCGGACTCGACGTTCGCGACGGCGGCGAGCGCCTCGAGGTGTGCCGTCGACCCGACACCGCCGGATGCGATGACCGGGAACGGGGAGCGTGCGGCGAGCGAGGCGGTCGCGGCCACGTTCGGCCCCGAACCCATGCCGTCACGCGAGACGTCCGTGTAGAGAACGGCGGCAATGGGCGCGCCGGCGAGCGCGAGAACGACGTCGGCAGCGGAGACGCGCGAGACCTCGGTCCATCCCTCGGTGGCGACGAAGCCGTCCTTGGCGTCGACCGCGATGACGACGACGTTCGGATGTGCAGTCGCGAGCGTTCGGACGAGGTCGGGATCTTTGACGGCCGCCGTTCCGAGGACGACGCGGCGTGCGCCGAGCGCGAGATAGCTCTCGAGCGCCTCGCGTGTGCGGACTCCGCCGCCGACCTGCAGGAGCCCGCCTGCGTTTTCGCGCGCGATCGCCCGGATCATGTCGGCTTGCACGGGCGCGCCGGCCTTTGCTCCCTCGAGATCGACGACGTGCAGGCGATCGGTATGCGCTCGGAACGTCCGCGCGACGGCGGGCGGATCGTCCGAATAGATCGTCGGGTCCTCGTAGCGTCCCTGCTTGAGGCGGACGGCTTTGCCGCCCAGGAGATCGATGGCCGGGAAGATGAACATCAGGCTGCGCTCCGCGTCAGTCCGGTGAAGAAGCGCTCGAGGAACGCGAGGCCCTTGCTCTGACTTTTCTCGGGGTGAAACTGCACGCCGACGACGTGGTCCTTCTGGACGGCGCTCGCGAACATCGCGTCGCCGTAGCTCGTGGTGGTGAGGACGACGGAAGGATCGTCGGGCGCGGCAGCGAAGGTGTGCGCGAAGTAGTAATGCCCCGGCGCGACGATGGAGCCCGGCCTCGCGGCCACCACCTCGGCTCGATTCCAACCGATGTGCGGGAGCGCGCGCTCGCGGCCGAGCTCCGGATCGGTGCCCGGCGCCAGTCTCCGCACCTTGCCCCGGAAGATCCCGAGCCCCTTGGCGCCCGGCTCCTCTTCGCTCTCCTCGAACAGGATCTGCAATCCGAGGCAGATGCCGAGGTAAGGCGTGCCCGCTCGGACCTTCTCGAGTAGCGCCTCGCGGAGCCCGCCGTCGACCGCCGCGGCGAACGCCCCGAACGAGCCCTGGCCAGGCATCACGAGGACGTCCGCCGTGCGCGCGACGTCCGGTTCGGCTGACGTGACGATCTCCTTTTTGCCGATCTCGGAGGTGGCCCGATCGAGCGCGCGAAGCACGCTCCGAACGTTGCCAACACCGGTCGCGAGCGTGACGATCCGCATCCGGCGAACCCCATAGCACGAGCGTCGCACCCCGTGTATCGTCTGGAAACCAGGCGCGCGGGGAACGCTCGAACGCGAGCGCGCCGGACAGAGAGGATGACGCACATGGCTTCTTTCTCGATGCGTAAGGTCGTTGGGCCCGCGCTCGTGCTCGGACTGCTTGCGCCGGTCATCGTAAGCTGTGCCGCAGCGAAGGGCGCGATGGGCACAGCGAACGACCTTTCGGGGGGCGCGCTGGGTGGGAAGTGCCCGGACCTCACGAAGGTCGAGTCGATTCTCGCGTTCGACTTCGCCGAGAACTTCAAGATCGACGCCGCCGCCGGAGCGAAGCTCAAGGCCGGCACTGCCGCCGCGGTCGAGATCAAAGGTTTCGCCGACCAGGTCGATGCCGATCTGAAGCTCGCCTGCGGGAACATCGCGAAGGATCTCGGTCAGACCGGCGACTTCAAGGACGGCAAGGCCGCCTGCGACGCTGCCATCAAGGGGATGAACGAGGTCAAGGCAAAGCTCGGCGCCGGCGCGAAGGTCGCGCTGACCATCAAGGAGCCCAAGTGCCACGCCGACCTGAACGCGTACGCCGACTGCGCCGGCAAGTGCGACGCAAAGCTCGAAGGCGGCAAAGCGAAGGTGGAGTGCGAGCCCGGCAAGCTGTCGGGCAAGTGTGATGCGAGCTGCGAGGGCACCTGTGATGTCCAGGGCGGCGCGAAGTGCGATGGCCAGTGCAGCGGCTCCTGCGATGCCGAAGTGAAGGGGTCGTGCTCCGGCAAGTGCAACGGCAAGTGTGATGGCAAGGCGTCGAACGGCGCCTCGTGCACCGGCACCTGCGAGGGCAAGTGTGAAGGCGGCACCGTCAAGGGCGAGTGCAAAGGCAAGTGCGGCGGTAGCTGTCAGCTCAAGGCGCAGGCCAAGTGTGAGGGCACGTGTACGGGCAAGTGCAGCGCCGAATTCAAGGAGCCCAAGTGCACCGGCGAGGTGAAGCCGCCGGAGATGAGCGCGGATTGCAAGGCGCACTGCGATGCCGACGTCTCGGCGAACATGGAGTGCACGCCCGCGCAGGTCGGCCTCGCCATCAGCGGCGCCGCCGACACGAAGCTCGCGAGCCAGCTCCAGGCCACAGTGGAGAAGAACCTTCCGCTCGTGCTCAAGGTCGCCGTCGGCATCGGTGAGCGCGGGGTCAAGGTCGCTGGCAACGTGCAGGCCGTCGTCGAGGGCATCAGCGCGAGCGTCGAGACGATCGCGAAGACGAGCGGCGACCCGGCGAAGGCCGGCCTCATCGGGGGCCAGATCACGGCTTGCCTCGGCGAGACGTTCCAGGGCGCGCTCGGCGCGGCAGGCAGTCTGAAGGCGAACATCAACGTGTCCGTCGATGTGAAGGCGAGCGCCAGCGCCAGCGTCGGCGGCAGCGCCAAGGGTGGCACTGGCTCACCGGAGTGATCGTGAACCGAAACACTTCCTCGATCGGGGAGGGGGAACAGGCGACAGCGTTCGAGGTCCGGCGCAGGAGCGCGTGGGCCTCGCGCGCCGGCATGCTCCTCGCGACTGGGCTGCTCGTGGTGGCTTGCGGCGGCTCCAAGAAGGTGGAGGGGCCGACGGCCAAGGCAGCGGTCTCGGACCGATGCCCCGACCTGTCGAAGGCCGACGAGCTCGCTGCCTTCGATTTCGCGAAGGAGTACGTCCTCTCGCGTGATGCCGCCGAGAAGCTGAAGGCCGCCGCGCTCGCGGCGACGGAAATCGGAACACTCTCGGACAAGCTCGACGCCGAGTTCGGGATCGCCTGCGCGCAGATCGCACACGACCTCGGCGACAAGGGCGACTGGCGCAGCGGCAACGAGGCCTGCGCCGCTGCAATCAAGGCGGTTCAGGAGACGCGAGCGAAGCTCGGACCGAAGGCGCAGACTCAGCTCGTCGTCCGACAGCCCGTGTGCCTGACGGACGCCGCGCTCGTGACGAAGTGCGCGAGCATCTGCGACTCCTCCGTGCCGGCTGGGAAGGTCCGCGCGGAGTGCGAGAACGAGGCGGGCCGATGCGACGGCAACTGCGACGGCCTCTGTGAGCCCAAAGGCAGCGCTCGATGCGACGGCGCCTGCAGTGGCACGTGTGACGGCGCCATCAAGGGCACCTGTGGCGGACGCTGCCGGGGTACCTGTGACGGCAAGAGCGTCAATGGGCCGTGCCTCGGCGTTTGCGTCGGGACCTGCGACCGCGGGGCGATGTCCGGTGAATGCAAGGGCACGTGCACGGGGAACTGCAAGCTCGCGAAGCCGGGCATCTGTGACGGCATCTGCGCGGGCTCCTGCACCGTCGAGCTCGCCGAGACCAAGTGTGCGGGCGACTTCAAGCCGCCGGAGGTCAGCACCGACTGCCGCGCGCGCTGTGACCTCGCCGTGCTGAATCACACCGAGTGCTCGACACCGCAGGTGGGCTACGCCGTCGTCGGCGCGAGCGACCGCCAATCGAGCGACGCGCTCAAGACGGCGGTCGACAAATCGTTCCCGTCTCTCCTCAAGGTGCTCGAGGAGATCGGCGACAAGGGGCCGAAGCGCGTCCTGAACGCCCAGGCCGTCATCGAGAGCGCGCGCACCGGCTTCAAAGAGATGGCGCTGTCAGGCGGCAAGAGCTCCGCGCCCGCATCGGAGGTGCAGCTCGTGAAGTGCTTCGACGAGCCCTTCAAGAAAGCCGCGGCGACCGCCACCGCGATGAAGACCGGCATCGACCAAGCCATCGGCGTCCGCGACGAAGCCTCGAAGTGACCTCTCGGGCCGCGCTTCCCCTGCGGAAGCGGCCTCGCCACTCGCGCCATTGTTCACCCCTCGCAAGAGTCCGTGACCAGCCCGCGCTTGCCGATTGCGGCGAGACGCGTGACACGTGCGGCGTCCTGACCAGCGATGACATGCGGTCGAGGAGCGCCGACGTCGTGCCGCTCGTTGCAGGTCGCCGTTCGAGATGTCGGGACCGCTGACGTCGTGCCGCTCGTCACCCGGTCGCCGTTGGAGAGAGTCGAGGACCGCCGACTCGTGCCGCTCAGTCGCCGTTCGAGAGATGTCACAGGGAGTCAGGGAGACGGGGAGAGAGGTATTTTGTGGGTTGTTTCGGTCTGGCGGGCACTCCGACCTGGCGCGTACCAAGTGCACAGGGAGGAAGGGAGACACGGAGGATCCAGAGACAGGGACTCTTCTGCCGGGCTCGTGCCGAGCCTGCCGGCGCATCGTGTCGAGAGCTCCGGCCGCGTGCCGCTCGCAGGTCGCCGCTCGAGAGGGTCGGGACCTCCGACGTGCATTCCGCTCGTCCCGCGAACGGCGCGATGCGAGGCGATCGAATAAGCACTCAAGCTTCCACGGCGGGAGCGGCGCCGTCGAGCAGCCGGGCGTGGTCCTCCTTGTCTCTGGATCCTCCGTGTCTCCCTTCCTCCCTGTGAAATCTCGAGACGCCGCAGGTCGGCAGAGTCACCCGACCGGATCGACCCCCAATAAAAATCTCTCCTTGTCTCCCTGTCTCCCTGTGAAATCAGGAACCGCCAACGCCAATAGGGTCAGCAAACGTCGGCAGGTAGCGAAGATCCGATCAGGACGCTGAGCGATCCGATCAAGGCCGCTGAGCGAGCGAGGCACCGACCGATCCGACCAACCTTGAGTGAGCGAGGCGCCGAACGATGCGAACAACAACGCTGCGCGGGGGCGGGCGGCGAACGAAGCCGTTCAGCCCGTTGCGGACGGGCCGGCGCAGAACGCCGGCGAACGTCCACAACGTTGCTGGAGCCAGGCGAGGGGGGAATGGAGCGAAGGGCGAATGGAGCGAAATGCGCGAGCTCGACGCGATCAGGCGACCAGCACGGTGCCGACGCTGCCGGGCTCGCGGACGGCGCGCGCGAGGTCGCCTCGCTGGAGACGCCCGACGATGTGGACGGCGCGGACGCCTTCTGCGATGGCGGCGAACGACTCCTCGAGCTTCGGGATCATTCCCTTCGTCACGATGCCCTCTTCGATCGCTCGCTTGCCGTCGGCCGCCGTCATGCGCCCGATGCGTGAGGAAGGATCGGAGATGTCGCGGAGGACGCCGGGGACATCGGTGACGAGGACGAGCGCGCGGGCGTCGAGGCGGATGGCGACCTGGTTCGCGACCGCGTCCGCGTTGATGTTGTAGACGCCGCCCGACGTATCGGCGCCGAGGCAGGCGAGGGCAGGGACATAACCCGCGCCGACGAGCATCGCGATGAGCTCGCCGTTGACGCCGACGACATCGCCGACGAAGCCGAAGTCGACCGGATCGGGACCACCGCCCGTGACGACCGCAGGCGGCCGGCGAGTCGCGAGGACGGTGTTCGAGCTCGCTCCATGGAGGCCGACCGGCTTCACCCCGGCCGCGACGAGCTGCGCGCAGAGGTCGACGTTCATCTTCCCTGCGACGATCATCTTCATGACGTCGAGCGTCTCGGCGTCGGTGACGCGTCGGCCGCCGACGATCTTCGGCGTCTGACCGAGCTTCTTCTGGAGCTCGGTGGCCTGTGGCCCGCCGCCGTGAACGATCACGACGGGCATGCCCTCGCGGCGCAGGTCGGCGACGTCGGCCGCGATGAGCGGCATGTGCGGGCCCTGCACGACCTCGCCGCCGAGCTTGATGATGACCGGTCCTGCGCTACCCGTGGTGCCGCGCGAGGCGGGACCGCCGTGCGCGGGAGCTGCTGCGCCGCTCACGGCCAGCCCCCCGGATCTTCGAGCGACGTCTTCTCGTCGACTCCGAGCATGATGTTCATCGACTGGATGGCCTGACCGGCGCCGCCCTTGATCAGGTTGTCCGTCACCGCGAAGCAGGCGACGACCCGCTTGCCCGCTTCCGCGCCGTCCGTGCCGACCTGCACGCCGACCTCGGCGTAGTTCGTACCGCTCACGGCTGCGACCTCGGGCTGACGCTTCTCGGGAACGCGAACGAACGGCTCCTTTGCATAGGCGTCCTTGTAGAGCGCCTTGATCTTGTCCGCGGCGGCCGACTCGGGGACGTGCGCGAAGCAGGTCACGAAGATGCCGCGCGAGAGCGGAGCGCTCACGGGGACGAAGCGGATCTCGATGTCCTTTGCGCCCGCCTCTGCGAGCGTCTGCGTGATCTCCGGGATGTGCTGGTGATCGAGCGGCTTGTAGGTCCGGAGATTCACCGCGCGGACGGGGTGGTGCGTCCCTGCGCTCGGGACGACGCCGCTGCCCGAAGAGCCGGTGATGCCGACGACCTCGACGGGACCGGAGAGAAGGCCCGCCTTCGCGAGCGGGAGAAGCGCGAGCTCGATCGTAGTCGCGAAACAGCCGGGCGACGCGACGTACTTCGCGTTCTTGATCTTCTCGCGGTGCAGCTCCGGGAGGCCGTAGACGAAGGTTCCGTCGGTGAGGCGCTCGGCGCACGGATGATCCGCGTGGTAGTAGCGCTTGTAGAGCGCCGCATCGCGGAGGCGGAAGTCGCCGGAGAGATCGACGACGCGTGCGCCGGACGCGATGAGCTCCGGCATCTTCGTCGCGCTGACCTTGTGCGGCAGGCCGAGGAGGACGACGTCCATTCCTTGGGCAGCCTCTGCCGGCGACATCCCTTCGAACTTCAGATCGGTCAGGCCCTCGAGGTTCGGGTGCGCCGCAGACAGCGGCTCGCCGATGAAGTCGACCGATGCGACGCGCGCCAGCTCGACGTGAGGGTGAAGAAGAAGGCGTCGGACGAGCTCGCCGCCGCCGTAACCGCTGCCGCCGATCACGGCGGCCTTGAAGCGCTTGGCCATGGGGCCGCGACATTAGCACTTCGCCGCGCCGGCGAAAGGCAGCGCTCCGCCTCTCGCTTCGCCTCGCGCCACCTCACGACTGCGCCGCGAAGCGTCAAGCTGTCAACCCTTCCTCCGGGGCCATCCGGTCCGACGGCGAGACCGAGGCGACGATGAGAAACGACGGCGTCGTCAGCCGTCCGCGGTGTCGCGCTTGGGCGCCATCGTTCCCATGATCCAATCGAACAGCGGCACCGTGACGTTGAAGTTGTACCGCTGCATCAGGCGCGGGTCGTGATGGCGCGCGTGGTGCGCACGCAGCACCTTGATGAGCCGACGCTGCCCGATCCAGCTCGACGCCGGTGCGTGATAGCAGAGGTGAAGGATCTCGTAGCTGACCATGAAGAGGCTCGTGGTCAGGAGGAAGAGCCACCCGGCCGCACTCGACCAGAGGTACGAGAGCCCGATCGCGATCGGCGCAGCGGCGAGGACGATCCCGAGCACGCCGGCCGCGGGGATGAGGACCAGACGGAACTCCTTCACGCTCCGGAGCGCCATGTCGTCCTCGACGTAGATCATGTGATGCATCGGCGTGTGCTTGTCGTAGATGACCTCGAAGGGCCAGAACCGCTTGTGGAGCACGTCACGATGGACGCGCCACTCGTAGTAGTTCGCAAGGAGCACCACGCCGGGAATGACCACCAGGTCGGTCCACGTCACGCCTGGCTCGAGCCGCGCGATTGCGTAGATGCTTGCGACGAGGACCACGAGGCCGATGCCGGTCGTCGCCGCGAGGTGGGCGTAGGGGCTGTACCACCAGGGGATCTCCGCGAGCGCCTTCTCGCGAACCGCATCGCGCCGCTCGGGAGTGAGGCCGCGCTTCGACGCGTCCTTGACGAGCCGCTTCTCATCGAGGCGCCGGCTGTCGCGCACGACCGCGGAGCTGGCACCGAAGCTCGGCCCTTCGTACCCGACGACGGAGGCCGCAGAAGACGCGGTCGGCGCAGCCTGTTCGGCAGCCGTCTTCTTCGCGGCGTTGGTGAGATCGTCGGGCACGATCGGAAGCGTGGCCATCGTCGTCCTCCTTTTCTCTCGTTCGTCGTCGTCGGCTCGCCGTTTCTGGGCGTGGGTGTGGGCGTGGTTCAGCTTGGTCGAGGTGGCGTCCTATGAATACTGTGCATTCTGTAAAAACAGAATGCAAGGCGTCTCTCGTGCTTTGGCGAGGGCACGGCTGCCGCACGGGGTTGACGGGGCGTGCTCCTCGAAAGCGCGATGCGAGCGGATGTCGAGCCACGCTCGCGGATCGCAAGGTTATAGTCCGCGCCGATGAGCGCAGCGGACGACGCATCGAAGTGGCTCGGCGAACAGGGCAAGGCGATGGAGACGGCGCTGGCCGAGCTCGTGTCGATCAACTCGTTCACCGAGAATGTCGAGGGCGGCAACGCCGTCGTGAACACGCTCGAGGAGCTGTTCGCCATCGAAGGTCTCGCGTCGTCGCGGGTGAAGTCGACGAGCGGAAAGTTCGCCGACCATCTCGTCGTGAGCTCGATCTGGACGAACCGCGGGGGCGAGCCACCGATCGCGCTCATCGGCCATCTCGACACGGTTTTTCCGCCGGGCACGTTCGAGGGCTTCAAGAGGGACGGCGATCTCGCGCGTGGGCCCGGCGTCCTCGACATGAAAGGAGGCCTCGTCGTCGTGGCGTGGGCGCTCAAGGCGCTTGCCGCCACCGGCGCGCTCACGTCGTTGCCCGGGCTGCGCGTCGTGATCGTCGCCGACGAGGAGGTCGGCTCTCCGGAAGGCCAGTCGATCATCCGCGACGCCATCCAGGGCGCGCAGGGCGCGCTCGTCTTCGAGTCCGGGCGGAAGGGGGACCTCGTCATCACGAGGCGCAAGGGGACGGGGGCGATGACCGTGGTGGCGCATGGGAAGGCGGCCCATGCCGGCAACGCACACAAGGAGGGGGTCAACGCGCTCTGGGCATTGGCGAAGCTCGTCGATCGTATCCAGCCGCTGACCGACTACGCGCGCGGCGTCACGGTGAACGTGGGCAAGATCACCGGCGGGACCAGCAAGAACACCGTTCCCGAACGCGCCGAGGCGCTCGTCGACCTGCGATTCGAGTCGCGCGCCGATGCCGAGGCGCTCATCGCCGCGATCGAGAAGGCCGCGGAGGAGTGTTCTGCCGCGGTACCAGGCTCGAGGTTCGAGCTCCACGGCGGGATCGCGCGCCTCCCGCTCGAGCGCACCGATGCAAGCTTGAAGCTGATGGAGTCGTACGGGGCCTGCGCCAGGGCGGCCGGTCTTGGCTTCGGGGAAGCCTCCCTCATCGGCGGCGGCTCCGACGCGAGCACGACGGGCGCGATGGGGATTGCCTCGATCGACGGCCTCGGTCCCCGGGGCATCGGCTTTCACACGAGCGACGAGCAGATCGAGGTCATCACGCTCATGCAGAAGGCCCGAGCGCTCGCGCGGTTCCTGGCGTCACTCCGGACCGCGTGAGCTGCGCAGGCGAGCGGTCTGCTCGTGAAGCGGATGACGTCGTTCTCCGGCGTCTCCGGCCGGCCGTGCGCGCGCCGGTCGTCGTTCTCTTCGAGCGCGCCTCCGGCTGGTAGGATTCGCCCGCGCATGCCGAGCATACTGCCGCGCTCGACCGGGGCGACGTCACGAGGGGTCGTCTTCGGCGTCGCCTGCGCGATCGCGTTCGCCGGCGCCGTCCTCGGCTGCTCGAACAAGTCGCCCGCACCGCAGCCGGGCATGAGCGTGCGCACCGAGCAATCGTCCCGCGGCGCAGCTTCGTCGAGCAACCTCGGGGCTCGCCTCTCGCGCGTTCACCCGCTCGCGGCCGGCGAGGAGCTCGGAGGTCCGAACGCCACCGGCAAGCGCGGCGATTGGGTGCTCGAGAACGACGAGGTCGTCTTCGTGATCGACGCGCTGGGCGGCGGCTCTGGCTTTGCGGAGTCCGGCGGGAACGTGATCGATGCCGCCGACGCCAGGACGCGGAAGGACGAGCTCGGGCAGCTGTTCACGTATTTCGGAACGTTCCCGCGACAGGGGGTGTACACGCAGATCGACGCGCGGATGGAGGCCGACGGGACGGCCGTCGTCGAGGCGCGCGGCAAGGAGCTCTACGTGGCGTCGCTCCGCGTCGTCACCCAGTACCGGCTCGGCCCGACGGATCGCGCGTTGCGGCTCCGGACGACGCTCGTGAACGAAGGAAGCGCGAAGGTGAGCGGCCTCGGGCTCGGCGACGCGATCCAGTGGGGCGGCACCGAGAAGGTCGCGCCGGGCAAGCCGGCAGGCTTCAAGGGACGTTCGCGCGGACTGTTCGTCGGCGGCGTCGGACGGTTCACGAGTTACGCGATCACGTCGACGACCGGCGACATCGCGGCAATCAGCGGCGGTGCTTGGACCGACACGGAACAGCGCAACGGCGTCGAGCTCGCTCCAGGAGAGAGCATCACGTACGAGCGCAACTTCCTCGTCGGCCAGCGTCCCGACCTCGCGAGCCTGGTGTGCGCGCTGACGGCCTCGTCCGGAGGTGACGTGGGCTCGCTCGAGCTTGCGCTCACCGACGTCGCCGGCGCTCCGGTCACCGTCCCGAGGGGCGCCAAGGTCATTCTCGGCACGGACGCCGCCCCCGACGTTCTCTCGATCGTCGCGCCAAAGGAAGGAGCCTCCTTCGGCGGGCTCGTGCCCGTCGGCAAGTGGCTCGTGTCCTACGCGCCGAGCGCCGGCCGACATGGGGACGGCAAATCGGTCGCCGTCGAGGTGACGAAAGGCGCAAACAGCCGCGTGGTGCTCGCCATCAGCGAGCCCGGTTCGGTCACTCTCGGGCCGTGCCGAGAAGCACCGCCTGTTCACACGCCGGGCGAAACATCGCCGGTGCCCTGCAAGCTCACGATCGAAGGCCTGTCCGGTACGGCGACGCCGGACCTCGGGCCAGCGCACGTCGCGGGGCTTGCGAAAAACGTGGTGACCCTCCGCCCGTCCGAGGCCCTTTCGGTGCCGCTTCCTCACGGCCGGTATCGCGTCACAGCCTCGCGCGGGCCGGTCTACGACCTCGCGACCGCCGAGATCACCGTGCCCGGGACGGCGCCGCCGCCGTTCGTCCTTCGGCGCGTCGTCGAGGCCCCGGGCTACGTCTCGAGCGACTTCCACCAGCACTCGATCCTCAGCGCCGACGCACCGGTCGCTACCCGCGATCGCGTGCTTGCGAACGCCGCCGAAGGTGTGGACGTCGCGGTGGCCTCGGAGCACAACACGATCGCCGATCTCGAGCCCGTCGTCGAAGAGCTCGGTCTGTCGCGCTGGCTCGTTCAGCTCGCTGGCGACGAGCTCACGAGCGACGCAGGTAAGAAGCCGTTCGGTCACGCCAACGTGTTCCCCCTCGTGGCGCAGCGGGACAAACCGCGCAACGGAGCGCCGCCCGTTCGGGATCGGCTCGCCGCGGAGGTGTTCGCCGACGCCCGTGCGCTGCCTGGTGGTCCGCACGTGCTCCAGATCAACCATCCGCGCTCGGGCACGAACGGCTACTTCGATCAGCTCGGCTTCGACCCGAAGACCGGCGTTGGGACGGGCGCCGGATACGAGGCCACGTTCGACGCGATCGAGGTCTGGAACGGACGCGCCGTCGCCCACCGGACCAAGGTGCTCGAAGACTTCTTCGCGCTCCTCCGCACGAGTCATCCGGTCACGCCGATCGCGGATACCGACACACACGGCATCGTCGGCGAGGAGCCCGGCTACCCGCGGACGTTCGTGCGAATCGGTTCGAGCTCGAAGCGGCCGTCTCTCGAGAGCTGGGACGCTGCACGCTCGCGAGACCTCGTGCAGGCCATCCGGGAGACGCGCGACGTCGTCCTCTCGAACGGCCCGTTCCTGTCGGTCACCGCCAATGGCACCGGCATCGGCGGCGTGACGAGCCCGAGAGCCGGCGTGATCGACGTGAAGGTGACCATCACTTCGGCGCCCTGGGTCGTCGTCGACAAGGCGGAGATCCGTCTTGCGCGAGCATGGACGCCCGGGTCGACCGCGCATCGACCCGTCACCGTCAGCCCGAAGCGCAACGCGTCGGGCGCGCTCGTGGCGGAAGGCTCCTTCTCGGTGCGCCCGAAGGAAGACGATGCGCTCGTCGTGATCGTGAGCGGCACGAGGCCGATGCGTCCGGTGCTGTCCGGTGACGACGCCGAGATCACGCCGTGGGCGATGTCCGCGCCCATCTGGATCGACGTGGACGGGGACGGCCAGTCGCTCGGCCGTAAGCGCTGACCGGCAGCGCCGTCAGGGCGCGCGGTCCGTGTTCGCTGCCCGAGAACCGTATGCGCCATCGGCGTGCTTCAGCTGCGGCCGGGTACATGCAGTGCATCGATGACTTCGCGAGGGAGGTCATTCATGGATCAGGAACGCATCGCGAGCTGTATCGAAGCTTGCAACGAATGCGCGGAGGCATGTGAGTACTGCGCGGACGCCTGCCTCGACGAGGACGACGTCGAAGCGCTCGTCGAATGCATCCGCATCGACCGCGATTGCGCGGACCTTTGCCGTCTTCTTGCGAGCTTCCTGGCGCGGGGGAGCGCCTTCAGTCAAGAGATCGCGGGCGCATGCGCCGAGGCCTGCGATGCGTGTGCTGCCGAATGCGACGAGCACGAAATGGAGCATTGTCGCGCGTGCGCCGAAGCTTGCCGCGACTGCGCCGAGGAATGCCGTCGGATGATGGAGAGTGACTCTCCGAGGTCACGTGGAGTCGCGACGCACGCGTGAGACCCGCCCGGGTCGCGCGGAATCCGGAGGCGCCACACCTGCGCGTGCGCCTCTCCGCGGCCTGGACCGCGGCGCGAAAGCCAATTGAGTGTGAGCGCCACCGCGGCGCTCGCTCGACGGGGCGCGCCAGTGCCCCGGAGGAGTGACGAACATGATTCTGGTTCTGTGTTCGGCTGGTCACGTCACGGTGGCAGCCAAGGAAGCGGCCGAGAGCATCCACGAGCCATCGGTCGCTTGCGATCCCGTCGTCCTACGCGATCCCTTCAAGCAGGCGCGCGGCTGTCGCGCCATCGTCTACGGTCCGGCGCCCCGGTTGCTCGACGCCGCCGCGGGCGAGACGGCGAGCTCGGGCAGAATGCGGGACGTCGTCCGCGCGGCACATGCGCCAGGCGTCGAGCGCGTCGTGGTCGTCGCGCCGACGAGCTCCTTCGGAGACTTCGGAGAAGAAGAGGAGCGCGTGCTCGAAGAGGACGGTGTCCCGTTCACGGTCGTTCGCTGCGCCGCTTTGCTCGACGAGCTCGCGGACGCGACCAACCTCCACGCGGCGCGTTCGGTCTGGCTGCCACGCGGCCGTTACGTCGAGCTCGCCACGCGTGCCGCCCTGACGGCGACGATCCGGTCCGCGCTGTTCCGCAACGACCTCTGCGGAGCGACGATCGCGGTACCGACGTTGCGGATCGACCTCGTGGAGGCCATGCGTCGCGCAGCAGCGATCGCGGGCGCCGGTGTGAAGGTCCGCGCCACGGCCCGCGGGCTGTCCTCGGCGATGCGGAAGATCCACGCTTGGACGGACCGTCGCGCGTCGTTCGATGTCGAAGCGCTCTGTGACCGACTCTCGTGCCTGGCGCCTCGGACCCCGTCGCGAAGCACAGCCGCGCGAAGCGGCTGAGGTCGCTGAGGTCGAAGCGGCGGGGCGTCCCGCGGAAGCGCAACGGCGCGCCCGACGCCTGATTCCGACGGTTCACCCCCCTCGCCACACGGCGGAAAGACGGCTTCCGAGCAAGATCGTGCAACCGCTGCGAGCCGGACCGCACTTCGCGCTTGCGAGGCCCGAGCGTGCCTACTAGGGTGCCCGGCACTGTGCAGCGGCGCAGTGGCCCGGGGCGTAGCGCAGCCTGGTTAGCGCACTAGACTGGGGGTCTAGGGGTCGGAGGTTCGAATCCTCTCGCCCCGACTGGTCCTGGAAGGATGAGCTCCTCCGGGACCTTTCGGTTTTGTCGGCGACGCGTGGTGGTCTTGTTGCGCTCGATGCACACGGGACACTCCCACGCGTCGCTGCGCTGCGACCATCCGAGGGCGACGGCACGCCTCGCGGCCTCGTCCGCCGACGTGCTGAGCGGGGGCGAGCCGCGTAGGCACTGCCCACAGCGCGCCTGGAACACGCCTTCGTGCACGTGGAGGAGCAACGCGTCGTCCGGTGCGTCGTCGGGGAGATCCGCGCGTGTGCTCGGAGGCTGGTGAGCCATCGAATAGCGCGCCGCCGTCGCCGTCGAATCGGCTCGCGATACGACGCGGCCGAGATACTTGGTGAGCGTCGCGCCCGAGCAGGGCTCCAGCAGGATCGCGTTCGCGCCCGCGCGCGTCGCTTCTTGGAGCGTCTCTGCCAGCTCCAAGCTCACGAGCAGCAGCGCGGGGACCTTCTCCATTCGCGGGATGCCGCGCCAGCGCTGGAGCAGTTGGATTCCGCTCCCGTCCGGCAATCGGCACGCGACGATCGTCACGTCGGGTCGGCGTTCGTTCACCGATCGCCAGGCCCCTTCGATCGTGCCGCTCGCAACGACGTCACCGTATCCCGCGCGGCGCAGCGCCGACTCGTAGACCCTGCGCGCGGCATCATCTCCGTCGACGACGAGCACGCGCGTCCTCGCGACGATGGCGGCGTTGGTCATGATTCCCCACCGAACTGCCCTCGTCATCCGCAGCCTGCGGGCCAGGGAGAAGAGCTCCGAACGCGGTCGAGCAAGACACGAGCCGCGCCACCGGGCGGATGTTTCGCTCCCACCGCGCGCGGCAGCGCGTGACGACGTGCAGCGATCCCCAGACGAACGGCGTCGAGCTCATTCGTCCAGTGGCTGGCGCTCACGGGCGAGAGCGCTGGCTCTCCGGGACGCGGTCGCGGCTCTGACCACTCTTCTCCTTGCGACGAGGCTCGGCGCGAGGGCCGTCGCCGTTCTTCTTCCCAATCCCGCGGAGACCTTCGCGTTCGAGGAATTCGACGGCGCGCCTCAACGTGGAGCGCGCCTCGTCGACCAGACCGTCGACTGTGGCCGTCGCCTCCTCCAATCGACCGCGGAGCTCACGGGCGCGAGCAGCGCCTTCCCGCGCTTCGCGCGTCATCTCGTCGAGCTTCGGCTTCACGAGAGTGACGAGGAGCAAGCGACGCGCCAGGCCGCACCTACATCCGGCGCCGACGCGAGATCAACAGCTTGCTCCTTCCTTCGTCGGAGTCTCGTGCGGCCTCATGCAACGATGCGGCAGGCGCGCCTCGGTGGGGGCGCGCTCGGCCGGCCTGGTGACCACCACCGAACGTCCTCAGCGGGTGGACCCCGACGTTCTCGCCTGACGCCGAGCGCAGCCGTAGCGGAGCGCCCCATCGATCGGACGATGCGCAGCACTGCCTCGTGGCTGCCGACTCGAAGCATCAGGTCAGACCGAGAACGAGGCTGCCGGTCGTGATTCACGGTCCAGGTATGTGCGTTGCTGCTCGAACGTCTCGTGAGCTCACTGTCGATCTCGGGCGCCGAGTGCATCGCCGCCCTCTGCCTCGCGGGGTTCCGCGTGTGTCGCAGCCAGGGCGGAGGTGGCGCGACAGTGCTCGTCCGCAACGGGCGCGTCGTCGTCGTCCCCGACGCGCTGGTGCTTTCGTCGGATGTCCTCGATGCGCTGATCGAGGAGGCGAACCTCTCGCACGATCGCTTCCTCTGGCTGCTGTCGGAGGCGACGACCCAACCGGACCTCCCCGTCCTCGACGGGTGAGCAAACGCTGAACGGCGATCAGCCGACGTCGCGCGCGCGGGCCACGACAGCCTGGACCGCCGACTGCACACAAGCCGAGAGGACGTCCGGGGGGCACGGCTTCGCGAGGATCGCGTTGCATCCAGCGCTGAGCGCTCGCTGCGTGTTCAGCGCATCGCTGAACGCCGTCACCGCGATGATGTGCACCGAAGACGCGAGCTTCGGATCCATGCGAATCTGTCGCGTCGCCTCGAAACCATCCATGTTCGGCATGGCAAGGTCCATCAAGATGACGCTCGGGAGCGTTGCGCGCGCGCGTTCGAGCCCGTCGAGTCCGTCGACGGCGAGCTCGATCCTGTAACCGAGGCGCTCGAGGCACATCGCGAAGAGCTCGCGATTGTCTTCACTGTCGTCGACGATCAAGACGACGGGCACATCGAAACGTGCGCGCGCACCGGAGGCTCCACTCCGGCGCGAGGCCTGTGTCTCTCCACGCCGCTCACTGCTCGGCCCGCGCTTCACCGCACCAGTAAGGATGGCACCATGCCCTCGGAGTTCAACGTGGTGTCGCGCCGCAGAGGGACAATCTCTGCAGCAATCTCGGGGCGCTGGCAACCGCCGACAGGTCGCGTTCGTCGCGGTGTGAACGGGGATGAACTCATCGGCTCGACGGCGGACGAACCATGTGCACACCCAGGCGTGGCGCTTCGCTCGATGTCCCACATGTTGGCGTACATGGCGAGCGCCAACGCGCTGGGCGGCTCCTCACGACGCACGACGCGCGGTTTGGACTGTCGCGTGCAGCTCTCGCTGCTCGCCAGACGAGACACCCGAGGCAGACGAGGCAAACGAGGCCGATACACATGGCCTACACGCTCAGCTCGAAGCGAACGCTCCGCGTCGCGCTTCTGTCGACCTGCGCCCTCCCGACGCCGCCGCGTGCGTACGGCGGGACGGAGCTCGCGGTCGCAGAGCTCGCGCGTGAGCTCCAGAAGCTCGGGCATCGTCCGACGGTGTTCGCGACCGGCGACTCGAGCTGCGTCGGCGCGCGCGAGACGCTGTTCGCACATGCCGTCTGGCCCGTCGACCGCCTCGCGGAGCTCCGCCACGCGGCTGCTTCGTGGGCCGAGATTGCTGCACGCAGTGACTTCGACGTCGTCCACGTGAACGTCCCGGAGGCTGTGCCGTTCGCTGGCTTCGTGCCGGTGCCGACGGTCGCGACGATTCACCACGAACGCGATGCCGCGGTGGTGGCGCACTATGCGGCGTATCCAGACGTCGCTTACGTCGCGATCTCGCAGCGGCAAGCCGAGCTCGCGTGGGAGATGCCGTTCCGGGCCGTGATCCACCATGGCGTCGACCCCGATCGATATCCGCTCGGAAAGGGGGGCCGCCGGTTCGCCTTCCTCGGCCGTCTTGCTCCGGAGAAGGGGCCGCATCTGGCGATCGAGGCGGCTCGCCGGATGCGCGTGCCGCTCGTTCTCGGAGGGGAGCCGCAGGCCGCACATCGAGAGTACTTCGAGAAGGAGGTCGCCCCGATGCTCGGTGGCGCGATCACGTGGGCGGGCGAGCTCGAGCAACGAGCGAAGGTGCAGCTCCTCGCGAGCTGCCGCGCGACACTCTTCCCGATCCAGTGGGAGGAGCCCTTCGGACTCGTGATGATCGAATCGATGCTGGTGGGGACGCCCGTCATTGCGTATGCGTGCGGCGCCGCACCTGAGGTCATCGAAGATGGCGTCACCGGGTTCCTCGTCCACAGCATCGACGAGATGTGCCGTCGCATGAGCGACATCGGAACGATCGATCGAAAGGCTTGCGGCGCACGGGCCCGGGAACGCTGGAGCGCCGCGCGCATGGCCGGCGACTATGTCGCGCTCTACGCCGAAGCGATCGAGCGCTTCGCCACCCGGGGAGAGCACGCGCCTCGCTTCGAGACGTCGGTCACCGTCAGCGCTCCGATCACGGACGAGGCGACCCGCGCGCGCTGACGTACTCGAGACCGGCTCCCGCCTGGCTCTCCGCGACGCGACCGAGATCCGAAAGACTGATGATCCCGAGCAGGTACTGGTGCTTGCCGAGGCAGAGTCAGCTCTTCACACCGCATGGTCAGGGCTCCGGAAGGTGGCGTCCGACACGTCAGGTCTCAGCGCAGGCACAGCAGCGCACTCGTACAGGACGGGAGGTTCGTCTCGACCTCGAGCTCGCCGCCACATCTCGTCCGCTGGATGTCGAACAGGCAGCTGGAGACCGACATGGGATCGACGCCGGAAGGGCAGACGTTCGTGCCGGCTTCTCCCGCCATCAGGGCTCCCATCCGCTCGAGACAGGTGGGCATGTCCTCGTGAGCGCGACCCACGCCGATCTTGTCGCACGCGAGCTCCCGCTCGCATCGAGCCGTCGCGATGCGCATGACGGCGTCGTCGTTCGACGGCGACCCTAGCTTGGCCCCCGTCGTCCGCGCAGCCGACGTTACCGGAGCCGGCGGCCGTGGTTCATGACAGCCGACCACGAGCACAGCGACGCTCGCCATGAGGAGGGATGAGCCGCGACGCCAACGAGCCATGGCCTCAGAGCTTCTCGGGTGAGTCGACCATCGGCTGCGGCGCATGCGGGATGTCGCGACCGTGGACGTGTGCAGGAGGCGAGGTCGCCTCGACCGCGGTGAACGGCTCGAGCACATGATAGAAGTGCCGGGACCCGCGAGGGACCACGTACGACGCGCCTGGATCGAGGCGCACGGTCTGCCCTTCGACGTGAAGCATCGCGCACCCGCTCACGACGTAGCCGACCACTTCGTAGTCGCGTTCACTCTCGGTCTCTCGAGCTTCGTCCTCGCTGTTCGGGGGCTCGTTGTCCCAGAGGCGCATCGAGACGCGCACGCCGCTCGCGAGGTACTTCTCTCCCATGGCTCCGCGGGGCGATCGCGTGGAGTCCAGCTTGACGACGCTCGTATCGTGCGTGACCTCGTGCTTCATCATCGACGCGTCCCTTTCGCAGTGCGCGACTCCCGCGCGGACAGAGGGGAGGAGAGAGGCCTTTCGAGGCGATCCGACGCGCTGGGCTGAGGCGCGTTCGGAGAAGGCGGATCGGTGGGATTCGGCACGGGGTGGGGGACGTGACGGATCGGCTCTGGCTCTTCCGGCGGCTTCGGCTGCGTCATGTCGGAGGCACCTCGCCGTAGGTCCGGTGCATCGCACGTGCCCGTGAGCCGCCGTCCGAGGTGGAAGACGGAAACGTGCACGGCGATGCACAATCTCCACTGATCGCCGTAGCGCCGCTGTAAGCTCGCGGCCGGCCAGTGCACGGATCGTTGGCGGCTCGAGCAAGGCGAATGGCACTTGGCGGCTCGGCCGTCGCCGCGTTCGTCGTCGCCGCCGCTCCCGTGAGCGCGCAGCCAGCGCCAGCCCAGCCGTCGGCGCGTGCACCGTCGGAGCCGACGGGCCATCCGGACGAAGCGCGCGACGCGGACGGCTCTCACTGGCAGCCTCGACGAGAGCTCCGATTCGGGACGGCGGACTACGTCGTGACGGGCGCCGCGGTCGGGACGGTCGTTGCCGGAGCCGTGATCACGCCCTCGTCGAGACAATGGCGCGGCGGCATCCTCTTCGACGACGACGTGCGCGACGCGATCCGCATCGACTCGATGCGTGGTCGGTACTTCGTTCGGGACATGAGCGACGTCGGCGTGTCGCTCGCATCGACGTGGCCGTTCCTCGTCGACGCGCTCGTCACGGCGTGGTGGTACCGGGGGCGCGCCGACCTCGCGCGCGACATGGCGCTCGTCAGCGCAGAGGCGTTTGCGATCGCCGCCGCGGTGCAGGGCGCGGCAAACCTCGTCGGAAGCCGCGAGCGGCCGTTCGGGCGCCTCTGTGGAAGCGAGATCCCGGAGAAGAGCGTCGACTGCGAGCCCGACGTTCGCTACCGCAGCTTCTTCAGCGGTCACGCGACGCTCGCGTTCACGAGCGCGGGGCTGCTCTGCGCGAATCATCTCGGGCTCGGGCTGCTCGGCAAGCCGGGCGACGTCCTCACCTGCATCGGCGGCTTCACCGTCGCAACGGCGACCGGCATGTTCCGGGTGATGAGCGACATGCACTACGCGACGGACGCAGCGCTCGGGGCGCTCGTCGGCACCGCCGCGGGGCTCGCGGTGCCGCTGCTCCACTTCCGCCGGGCCGCGACTCCGGTCACGGCCGGATCGCTGGACGTCCGCGTCGGACCGGTCGGCCGAGGCATCGGTCTCGTGGGGACGTTTTGAAGCGCCGCGCCTGCGCAGTCCCGTTCGTCATGCTCCTCGCTGCGTCGATGCTGACGAGCAGGGACGCGAGCGCGCTCGAGACGGCGCATGGCGGCTCGCCTCCGGAGCTCGGTCCCGCGCACGCCGACGCGCTCATCGATCCCGGCATGCACCGCTCCTGGCTCGAAGGTTCGCCGCGTCCGTTCGCGGCGCTGACGCTGGACGCGGGCTATCTCTACCTCCGGCCGCGCGGTCACCTCGGCTACGGGCTGCCGTTCAACAGCTGGCTCGGGATCGAGGCGAACCCGCTCATCGGCCGTGGCGGTTACGGCGGCTACGGCGGGGCGCGGTTCGCGCTGCCGTATGTCGATCTACGGGTCGGAGGGCGCTGGTTCGCGGCGTTCCGCCATGCGTTCCTCGATCCGAAGGAGAGCTACAACCGCCTCGATCTCGACTCGACCGCGACGCCGCCAGCGCGGTACTACGCGCTCGAGGCCGAGGTCACCGCGGCGTATCCGGTCGGGCCCGGCGACGTTCTCGCGATGGGCAGCATCTCGATGGTGCGAGGTGTGCCGGCGGGATCGTACGTGTTCGAGGAGACGCTCCGCGTGATCGTCGATCCACCGTGGGTGTGGCGCGTCCGCGGAGGCTACGTGTTCCGGTTCGGATCGCGCTCGCAGCACTCCATCGGGCCGGTGGTCGACATCCTCGCGATCCCCGATCGCGACGACTCGCGCACCGTCCGCTTCGGGCCGGTGATGCGGATCCAGCTCAGCCGCCACTTCGACGTGCGCGGCAGCTTCGTCACGACGCTGTCGAGCCCGGATCGCCTCGGCCTCGTCGGCGGTGACTTCACCGAGCTCGGTGTTCGCTACCGCGTCGCGACGGAATGACCGCGGCGTCACGCGTCACGCTGGCTGGCGCGCGCGATCGATGACGAAGCAGACGAGACCGGCCGCAGCGGTGCCGGCGACGAGACCGAGCAAGAGGCCGATGCCTTCTCCGACCATGAGACCGGCGCATCGCGGCACCGCGGTTGCGACGATGCCGAGCCCGGCTCCGAGCGTCGCGCGGGCGCGTTCCTTCGCGGGGAGTCGCGAGAGAAGCGCAGCAACGCCGAGGCCCATGAGCGCGCCGATACCAGCGCAGGCGCGCGACGTGTTGCAGCACAGCCCACCACCGATCGAGCACCCGAGCCGGCAGCACGACATGAACAGGCTCGTCGGTACGAGCGCCACGAGAACGCCGAAGAGAGCGCCGACGCGGCCGCCCCGGAGGAGCGCGCCTCCACGCCATTCCAGCCCGACCCACACGACGAAGAAGATCGGGAGCCAGGCGAGCGCCGTCCCGCCGATGGCCATGACGGCGGCAACCCCGAGCAGCGCGGCAAGCCCGCCTGCGCGGAGGACGCCCCGGCGAAGACGCGCGGTCTCGTACGCACGCCGCGCGACTCGAGAAGAGATCTCGTAAGCGGTCATGTTGATCCTCCGAGCAGCGCACGCAGGCGCGCATACGCACGCGATACGCGCTTGCGCATGGCAGGGGAGCGAGGTCCGTCGCTCGGATCGTCGGCGAGTTGTCCTTCGATCGCGGCCGCGGAGAGCGGATCGAGCGCAGCGACGGCATCACGGAGCAGCGCGCGCATCTCCGCGACCGAGAGCGCGCCTTCCGGATCATCCTGGGCTGGAACGAGAGCAGCTGCGCTGGGCGGCGCCTCGCGCGACGCGGCGAGGCGAACCTTCCGGGCGACGGCATGGGTCTCGTTCGCCGCGATCGCATAGAACCAGGGCAACACCGGACGGCCCGGCGTGAACTCGATGGCGCGAGCAAAGACGGCGGTCATCGTCCGTTGCGCGGCGTCCTCGGCGTGTGCTTCATCGTCGAGACGGCGGCGCGCGACGGTGAGCGCCCGCGGATACAGCGCCTCGAAGAGAGGCGTGAACGCAGAGCGATCACCGTCGGCGAGACGGTCCATCAGGCCGTTCAGCTCGGCTTCCGATGCGCCAGCGCCACCCACGGAATCAGCGCTGCGTGACCGCGTCGACGTCGTTGTTACCGTGATGGCAGCACGGCGAGCCGGGGTAGCAGCAGGACGCACCCGGCTTGCAGCAGCTGTCGCCCTCGGCGTAGTGCTTCGCCGCGGCGGTGCCCGCCGCTCCCAGCCCGATCGCGGCGAGGGCAAACGGCAGGGCTTTCTTCCAGAGCGCTCGCGCTCGTTCGACGTTCATGTTCCGACCTCCTGCCAGTACTAGCAGGCCGGCCGATGTTCGTGACCGAGCCCGGCGCGATTTCGGGCGCCAGCCGTTACTGCTGCGCTGCGGCGGTCGCGATCCAGCCGCGGAACGCGTCGACGCGCGTGTCGACGCCGAACTCGGTGCACGACCGGTCGCCATAGGAGGTGACGCCCACGATGGCGAGGTTGCCTGCGGCGTCGGTCGTGAAGGCCGGGCCTCCCGAGTCGCCGAAGCAGGTGTTCTTCCGGCGATCCTCGTACGCGAACTGCGTCGAGCCGACCTCGGAGACGGCGATGTCGACGGCGCGCTTCACGCCGCTGCCGGCTTTGCCGAAGCCGCTGGTCACGCCGTAGCCGACGAACGTGAGCGAGCGACCGACCCAGCTCGACGTCATGGAGTCGTTGATCGGAACGGGCGCGACGGGCGCATCCTGCGAGAGCACGAGCACGCCGATGTCGTTCGTGAGCCGGCGTGCATCGTACTGCGGATGCGGGACGATCAGAGCGACGCCGAGCTGCGCCTCCGGCGACGATGCGTTCGGGCCGAGAGCGAAGCGGACGTTCGCCGCCTGCACGTCCTGGAGGCAGTGAGCGGCGGTCACGACGAGGCGCTTCGCGACGACCGTGCCCGTGCAGAACGAGCGACCACGCTGCGTGAGTGCGCCGACCGCGTCGTATTCTGTCGTCGTCTGACCACCGACGATCGCCGAAGAGGTGCTCGCGACTTCTTCATCGTTCGTCTCGTCGGCGGCCTCTGCGGCGCAGCCCATGCTCGCGAAGGCGAGCGCGCTTGCGGCGAGCGACAACTTGAAGGCTTCGAGCTCCCTGGCGACCTTGATCATATGGCTCCTGTTCTTCCGACCTCGGCCGACCCCTCATCGGCGGACGACAATGAGCCCGATCCGAACGCATCGCAGCAGTCCGCGGCCGAGACACGGAGCTTTTCCGAAACGTCAAAGCGCCGAGGTGCGGCGACGACGCTACGTGTGTGCCGCGAGCTCGGCGGTACGACGTCGATCGCTCGAGAAAAAGGACGTCGCGTGCGCGTCGTGTTCGGAAGCAACCGATAACGGTCCGCCGCGAACGAACTTTTCCGAGCCGAGGTCGGAAGGCAGCGATATGCCCGTGAGACGCGGGAATCGAGCAGAGCCGCAGCGTGTTCTCGGGCGACGCGTCAGCGTCGGATCAGGTCGTGCTCGACTCTGCGAGCCATCGCGAGAGCACCGTCTTCAGCGCACGCGCGGTCTTGGCCTGCACGCGCGTCGTGTGACACGCGAGGTAGATCGTCCAGTGGACGGACCATCCCTCGACCGCGATCTCGACGAGCTCGCGGCGCGCGAGCTGACCGCGCGCGGCGACGCGCGGTCCGAAGACGAAGTGATCGGAGCTCGTCGCCAACTCCAGCGCAGCACCGAACGTCGCGGCGGCGTGGCCCGGCGTACGGTGCTCGAAGGGCAGGGGACAGAGGTCCCGGCCCCCGGAGACGCGTGTGTCTTGCAACAGTAGCGGCATCACGAACGGCACCCCGCGCAGAGCGTCTTCCGGGACCGGCTGAGGCCCGAGTCGCTGCGCGAGAGAAGGTCTCGCAAAGAGGCAGCTCTCGGCTTCACCGATGGGCTCGTGGGTGTAGAGCTCGCCGAGCGAGCGGTCGTCGGCGAGGAGCGCAACGTCGAAGACATCTTCGAACGCGAGCGCGCGGGTGCGGACCGGGTCGAGCTCGAGACACGAAAAGCGCATGGAGCGCGCGCTGCGGGCGAGCACGCCAGCCACACACGAGAGGATCGACGAGGGGGCCGCGACGCGGACCATGGGGGTCGCGTCCGGCTGCTGGCTCTTCAGGTCGCGTACCCCGCGTGCGATCTCCTCGAGCATCGGGATGGCGCGGAGCCCGGCCATGCTCACCGCGACGCCGCGTGACCCACGCGCGAGGAGCTGCGCGCCGACGAACACCTCCAGGCGCGCGACGGCCTTGCTGACCTGCGATGGCGTCACCTGCAGCTGCCGCGCAGCCGCCGAGATCGACCGCGTGTGATGCACGGTCAAGAACGTGACGACGTCGTCGAAGCGAAGGCTTTCGGCGTCGCGCATGGGCGCGTAACTACCACGGCGTGGCGGCACCTTGGCACCTCTGCCATGCAGCCGGGGCATTTCTGCCTGTCGTTCGGGCACGAGCTCCGCGGCGTCGCCGTGCCTCGCGGACGCGATCTTTTCCCTCGTCGCTGCGCGGTCGGTCGGCAAACGCTCGAACGCGCCGGCCGCGGCACGACGTTCGCTCTCCCGCGAGCACATGAGCCATCCGGAGCCGAAGGTCCCCCCCGCCCGCGAAGAGCCGTCGCCCGCCCCCGCCATCGATCCGGGAACACCTGATCGTGATGGTGATCGCCGCGAGCCGCCCAAGGGACCCGAGCCGGCCCCGCCTCCGGCCGAAGACCCGTCGATTCGTAAAGGGCCGCTCGGCGATCCGGCTCCCAAAGAGCCTCCGCGCAAAGATCCGCCCCCGCCCGGGCAGGAGCCCGGAAAGCGAATCGTGCATCCATGATCCGCCTCGGATGATCCAGGCCGCGGCCCCGTGAGTCGACGTAACTTGCGGAAATTACTCGCGGTGGCATCGAAAGCTCATGTGGTACGCTGTGTGCTGAATCGCTCTGCGTGAACCGCCGAATCGCTCCCTGGGCCTGCCTCCTCAGCACCTTCGCACTCGTCGTCGGCTGTACCGCCGCGACCGAGGACCAAGACGAGGAGGCTGCCACCGGTGAAGACGCCTACAGCCAGGAGCAGGTCGAGAACGATGCGACGCTGAAGGCGCTCCAGGTCGCGGCCTCGGACGTGAACCAGTACGAGATCAACGTCGACGATATCGACGTGCCCGTACCGAACGCGTCCGTCGGCGCGTCGGTCAACGGCTTCTCGACCCGCGGGCTCGACTGGTTCAAGAACCCGAACGTCGGGTATCCCAACAACAAGAGCTGGGATCAGGGGACGGACACCGGCAAGAAGTGTCAGTGGGCGGCGATCTTCCGCTTCAACGCCATCTTCTCCGATCCGCCTGCAGAAGCGATCGCGATGCGCGACCTTCCGGGTGGCTACTGGCATGGCTCGTTCTGGAGCTGGATCGACGACTACGCCTCGACGGAGTCGGTGGGCCACCCGACGTCGAGCTACGCGTGGAGCTCGGGCCTCTGGAAGTGGATCGGCGCTTCGGGGCGGGACGGTCTCTGCCGCCTGCCGACGAAGACGATGGTGGCGCGCATGATGACCGCGTGCATCGCTCAGGCGAACGCGAACAACGGCGATCCGAAGGGGTGCCGCATGCCCGGCTACAATGCTGCGTTCGAGCCGACGCCGGACGCCGGAGCGTCGGATGCGGGAGCGTCGGACGCCTCGGATGACGCCGCTGACGGCGGCGCGAGCGACGCCGCGTTCGACGGTGGAGGCTGAGCGACGTGTTTCGTCCTCGACAGGCTGATCCGTCGACAGACTGATCCGTCGCGTCGAACTCATCAACGGTTTGGGCCTTGCTCCCGCTCGCTTCGCCGCCGGGCGAACGCACATTGAATTGCACGATGGTCGTGCAGGTCGAGCTGGAGCAGGACGGGGAGATGGACGAGGGGCTCGAACGTGACCCGGTGGATTCGTTCGCCCCGGTCTCGTCCGCACCCTCGTCGCCACAAGCGCAGGCGCCAGTCGCGTCCAAACGCGAGGCTGAGGCGTCTTCCGAGTCGCGGTTCGCACGAGGACAACCGCTCGAAGAGGCGTCGTTTCTCGTCGTCGAAAGCGGCAAGATTCGCTTCTTCGTGAGGCCGCGGGTCGAGGTCGAGGCGCCCACGTCCCTCGAAGACGTTCAGCGCTTCTCCTTCACGCTCGCGCCTCGGAACCGCGGCTCCGTGCGCCGGATCTCGGTCGGAAAGAAGCGCATGCCCGATCCTCGCGTGCGCGAGCGGCAATGGGCGTACGTCGACCGTGTCGGATCGGCTGCACATGTCGTGTCCGACCTCGGACCGAGACGCTACACGACGAAGACGCGCGGCGTGCGCAACCAACCTGGCGTCATCGAGGTCGCTCGTGGCACGTACGCGATCGCCACGCATCGGGACCATGCGCATCTGCTCTACGAGCTCGAGCTCGAGAACGATGCCATCACGGGCATGTTGATCCGGCAGCTTCGCCTCGTTCCGCGCGCGAGCTACATCGCCGCCGTCTTCAACCCGCAGGCCAAGTGGCGTGTTCGCGATCGCGAGGAGCCGGAGACCCCATTTTCCGAGCCGTCGATTCTGGACGACGGCCTGATGGACAAGTTCGGCAAGCGCCGCTTCACGCCGCTCGACCCCGTCTTCCTCGAGCACGAAGGCACCGAGCTCGTGCTGATCGGAGGCGGGCAAGCAGCAGAGGACGACGAAGCGGTCAGCTGGCGACGGGCCTGACTGGTCGCTGCGGCGTCGCGCCTTCTCTACGCATCCGCGATCCGTATCCCATGTTGTGACCGCGCCACGGGGCCTCGCCGATGTCCGATTCGAACGTTCCCATCCATCTCGAAGAGACCGACGTGGCCGAGCTGCTCACCGGCAGCTTGCAGCCGCTGGTCGATCAAGCGGCGCGTTCGCGGATCGATCTGCACATCGCCAAGCTCGGCGATGTTCCGCGCATCAAGGTCGATCGCGAGAAGCTCGCGTGGTCGGTGACGGCGCTCGTGGGAAACGCGCTCCGGTACGTCGACAAGGGCGAGCCGAGCGGCGACGTCGGCGGCTCGGTCCTCGTGCACGTCACGCGGGAGAGCGGGGCAGACACTTTGTCGATCTCCGTTCAGGACGACGGCCCCGGCATCCCCGATGACAAGCTCCCGTTCTTGTTCGAGCGCCGGCGAGGGGCCGTGCACGCGGAGGGGCTCGCGCTCTCTCTCGTTCGTCAGATCGTGGCGGCCCACGGAGGAACGATCGAGGTCGAGAGCCGCCGCGATCCCGAGGAGCACGGCACCAGCATCACCATCGCGCTGCCGATCCGCCGCTGACCTGCCGCCAGCCGCTCAACCTCCAGCACGGCGGTGTCGAAGCGCGAAGCGGTCCCGGTGATCGTGGAGCCACGACCATACCTGGCTTCCGAGGACGGCCGTGGTCATGAAGAACGCGACGAGCGCGAGCGAGAGGAAGTCGTCGTGCAACGATTCCCCGCGCACCATTGCGACCGCGATGCGGGCACCCAACCCGATCCAGACGAGCGGAAGCAAGTAGCTCCAGCTCCAGCTCCGGCGATGCGTGACCTCCGACGAACGATCATCCATGACATGCACCTTGCCCCCAACGTAGGTCGTCGTCGCCGGATGCGCCCGCGCCTTCGCGTGCTCCGCCGCGTGTGATCTCGACCTCGAGCTCGGTCGCGTCGCATGCGGCACGCTGCCGAGGATCTTCGGTCGTCCGGCGTGCGAACATCGGAAGGTGTTCCCTCGCATCGTTCGTCTCCGTGCTCGTTCGGTACATCGATGAGGCTCAGCGTCGTCGACTGGGCGATCGTCGTCGGGTTCTTCGCCCTCAACGTGGTGCTCGGTCTTGCGTTCGCGCGGCGCGCGGGCGGAAGCACGAGCGAGTTCTTCCTCTCGGGGCGAAACGTGCCGTGGTGGCTCGCAGGGACCTCGATGGTCGCGACGACCTTCGGCGCAGACACGCCGCTCGCCGTGACGGGAATGGTGGCGCGCAGCGGGATCGCCGGGAACTGGCTGTGGTGGAGCTCCGTCGCGAGCGGCATCCTGACGGTCTTCTTCTTCGCTGCGCTCTGGCGGCGCGCAGGCGTCACGACCGACGTCGAGCTCATCGAGATCCGCTATGCGGGCCGCTCGGCATCCGGCCTCCGCGCCTTTCGTGCGCTGTACCTCGCGCTGCCGGTCAACTGCATGATCATCGGGTGGGTCAATCTCGCCATGGCGAAGATCCTTGGCTTGACTCTCGGACTGCCGAAGGGGCCCGCGGTCGCGGCGTGCCTCCTCCTCACCGCGTTCTACGTCTCGGTGTCGGGGCTCTGGGGCGTCCTCGTCACCGACGTCCTCCAGTTCCTCGTGAAGCTCGGCATGACGATCGTCCTCGCGGTGGTGGCCGTCCGTGCGGCAGGTGGGATCGAGCGGCTGCAGGCGTCACTTCCGCCGGAGAAGCTCGCGTTCGTGCCCGATCTCGACTCGGCGTGGATGCCAGCGCTGACCTTCGCGGTCTACGTCGGGGTTCAATGGTGGGCGGCCTGGTATCCGGGCGCCGAGCCGGGCGGAGGCGGTTACGTTGCGCAGCGCATCTTCTCGGCGAAGACCGAGCGCGACGGCGTGCTCGCGACCCTGTGGTTCAACGTCGCGCACTACACCATCCGTTCGTGGCCCTGGATCCTGACAGCGCTTGCCGCGTCGGTCCTCTACGGCCCGATGGAAGATCCAGAGGCCGGCTACGTCCGCGTCATGATCGATCACCTGCCACCATCACTTCGCGGGTTGATGATGGCCGGCTTCCTTGCGGCGTACATGTCGACCGTCGCGACGCACTTGAACTGGGGTGCGTCCTATTTCGTGACCGACCTCTATCGTCGATTCGTCCGGACGAAGGAGACGGACGCGCACTACGTCCGGGCGTCGCGACTCGCGACGCTCGCGACGATGGTCATCGGGGGAGTGCTCACGCTCTTCCTCGAGTCCGTGGCGGGCGCGTGGCGCATTCTCCTCGCGCTCGGCTCGGGTACGGGGCTCGTCTTGATCCTTCGCTGGTACTGGTGGCGCATCAACGCCTGGAGCGAGATCAGCGCGATGGCAGGCTCCTTCGTGACGTCGATGGTCCTCCTTCACGTCGTGGGGCTGCGTCCAGACGAGCCGCGGGAGTTCGCGTGGCTGATGCTCGGGACGTTGGCATGCACGACGGTGATCTGGGTCGCGACGACGTTCGCGACCAAGCCGGAGCCGGAGGCGACGCTCCTCGCGTTCTTCGATCGCGTCCGTCCGGCCGGGCCAGGATGGAGAGCGATCGCGACGCGCAGCGGCCATGCTGGAGCGCCGCCGCCGCTTCCCGTGCGCGCACGCGACTGGGTGCTCGGATGCGTGCTCGTCTATGCGTCGCTGTTCGGAGTGGGAAAGTGGATCCTCGGACATCGCGCAGTCGGCGTCGCTCTGCTCGCGGTCGCTGCGGTGTCGGCGGCCTTGCTGGCACGCGACCTCAGGGGCGCGAACGCATTGAGCGGCGGTGCCGACGATACAGCCGATCGCTCCGACCGGGCCGCGTGAGGCCAGAGGAGGCAGGTCGAACCAGGCGAAAGGGCACGCGCGTTGCTGGCGGGAATACGCCATGCGTCGCCCGCTGCGGTCCATTATGGCCTTGTCATGTGTCGTCTGGACGGCACACGGGCTCGGCTGCGATTCCGCGACCACGACGAGCGCAGTGATCGACACTGACGGTGACGGCCTCACCGACGTCGACGAGACCACCATCTACGGTACGTCGCCGGTCCTTGCGGACACGGATGGCGACGGCATCTCGGACTATGCGGAGGTGGTGACGAACGCGTTCGACCCCGGAAGCGCGCCTCTCCGCTTCAATCCACGAGTCGCCGACCTCCCCGCGCTCGAGGTCGAGCTGGTGAGCCCGCCCATCATCACGTTCCGCGTCACGGACATCGAGGGCGTGACACGAGGCTTCGACATCATCCGCATGTGGCAGGACTCCATCACGCTCACCGAGAGCGCGACCGTGGTGGTGACGGACCGGAGTGAGTTCGGTGAAGCGAATACATTGAGGGGCGACGTCACGATTTCCCGATTGGACGCCATCACGCGCCGTGACCTTACCGGCGGCGGCGTCGCGACCGGCGGAGGTGCGGCAGGTCAGCCCGGCGGCGACGGCGCCGCTGGCGGTGATGGGGCCGCTGGCGGCGATGGGGCCGCTGGCGGCGACGGCGCCGCTGGCGGTGATGGGGCCGCTGGCGGCGACGGCGCTGCTGGGGGAGATGGTGCTGGCGGCGGCGGCGGACGTGACGCCGGAGCGGACGGCGGAGGTGGTG